>JAAYJE010000136.1 GCA_012523095.1 Actinomycetota bacterium
ACGCCAGGCCCAGAAGGGCGATGCGTCTGCCGCGCAACTCTTCGCCCAGGTAACGCTTCAGCTTGCCGATCACACGCCGCTTCTGCAACTCGTTGACCTCTATCACGGCATTCAGCAACTGGAAGTGGTAACCGGAGTTGCCGGCCAGCTGCTTCAAAGCGGATACGTCTTTGGGAAAGCAGCTGCCGCCGTAACCGATGCCTGCCTGCAGGAAGTGTGGTCCGATGCGTCGGTCCATCCCCATGCCTTTGGCGACGATGGTGACGTCGGCGCCGGTAGCCTCGCAGACGTTCGCTATCTCGTTGATGAAACTGATCTTGGTCGCAAGGAAGGCGTTGGACGCGTACTTGATCATCTCGGCGGACGCCACGTCGGTCGCGAGGACGGGGGAGTCAATGCCCTTATAGAGGGCGGCCACTCTGGCCGCTATCGCCGGGTCGTCCGCTCCGACGACCACGCGATCGGCATGCATGAAGTCCGCTATGGCCGTGCCTTCACGGAGGAACTCGGGGTTGGAGGCGTACATGATGTGCCGGTAGCCTCGATGGTCGAGCTCCGCCTTGACCAAAGCGCCGGTGCCCACAGGCACAGTCGATTTGGTCACTATGATGTGCTCGCCCTCATCGGGGGGAAGGTTGTCTATGGCCTGCCAGATACGGGAGAGATCGGCGTCTCCGGAGGCCGTCGATGGTGTATCCACACAGAGGTAGATGAATTCTCCACTCTTGTAAGCGTCGGCGTGGTCGGTGGTGAACTCAATCCGCTCCCGGTATTCCGCTATCAACTCGGCGAGTCCCGGTTCGTAAATGGGGACCTTGCCCTTCCGGAGTGATTCGATCTTGTCGGCGTCGACGTCCATAACGATGATGTGGTGGCCAAGCCTTGCCATGCAGGCAGCGGTCACCAGGCCCACGTAGCCTGCGCCCACTACGGTCAGTCTGCTCACGCTGAACCTCCCAAGTCTTGCGGATAGTCTACCCTACCCCTAGAAAGCTAAGAATGGCTCGGGTCAAGCCCTGTACGATCTTGTTCTGATAAGCCCCGTTGGCGAGCAGACGGTCTTCGTCGGGGTTCGTCATGAACCCGATCTCGGGGAGGACGGTTGGCACGTCCGACCAGTTGAAGCCGGTCATGTCGCTACGCGCGTCGAGGCCGCGGTCCCGGGCGCCCGTGGCGGCGATGAGTTCCTTCTGGATCAGCTCCGCCGCCTGCTTCGAGGCCGCCGCGATGTCGTCGGTCCAGCCCTTGATGGAGGCGGGGTAGAGAGTGTGGATGCCGTTGATGGCCGAGTTGTCGGATCCGTCTGCATGGATGCGGACGAACAAGTCGGCGCCCGCCTCGTTGGCCAACTGGGCGCGTTCGATGTTGGAGATGTTGACGTCCTGAGTGGTGCGGGTCATGACGACCTGGATCCCATGTGACGCGAGAGAGTCACGCAGCTTGAGCGCGACGGCGAGCACCAGCACACTTTCGGGCGTGCCTGTCACGACCCCGGCCGTGCCGCTGCTGACCTTAGGCTTCTTCTCGGTCGAACCCGGACCTACCGGCTCGGTGTTGAAGTCGCCTTTGGCTTGGTGGCCCGGGTCGAGTACGACAATCTTCCCTGCCGCCCGGGGTGCGGTCGTAGGTGGGCTCTGTGATGTAGTGGTGGTCGGTGGCGGTTGCGATGTGGTCGTGGGTGGGAGGGTGGAGGTGACGCTGCTCGCAGTAATGGAGGGAACGGCGTTGAGCGAGGAGTCGGAGGTTGATGGGGGAAGTGTCGTCATGACGCGTTCTTCAAGAGTCGTTGTGGGTTCGCCCGGCGTGTCGGTTGAAGAGCCGGAGAACGCTCGGTTGCCGGCGTCGCCGCTCAGCAAGAGCACGGCCGCGACCACCACTACGACCACCGCCGCTCCACCAAGGCACGCGAAGGCCACATTGAGCCGTCTTCTGCGCGCCCGCCTGCTCTGGAAACGCCGGATAAGCTCTTGGGTCTCCTTGTCGCGCGAGGGAGGCCGGCCCATCAGTCTTTTGCCATTTCGCCTTCGAAAGGCCGCTCGTTTTCTTTCAGAGGGCTCTTGAGTAAGGCGATCGCCTCCGCCGGGGACGTCGCGTACCAGATGCCGTGGGTGCCCTTGTCGTTCTCAAGCCTCCAACCAGAGAGAACCACGACCGGGCGGCCGATCTTGGCCGCCAAGCCGATCTCGGCCAGAGTGCCATATCCGCCGCCCACGGCGATGACTGCGTCACCCGAACTGACCACCGCCAAGTTGCGGGCATGGCCGATGCCCGTGGTGAGCACGTGATCGATGTAGGGGTTGGCGGGCGCGCGGTCGTGCCCGGGGAGTATGCCGATCGTGACGCCGCCGGCTTCTTTGGCCCCCCTGGCCGCCGCCTCCATGACTCCGGCGAGACCGCCGCAGACCAGGGTCGCTCCTTCTCCGGCCACCAACCGGCCGACTTCCTCGGCGAGAGCATAATCTGCGGCGTCGCAGCGACCTCCACCGATGACCGATACGTACTTGAGCTGCATGGGGCTAGGATAGCATCACGCTAGAGTATGGCCTCCAGCAGCCGCAGAGCGGCCTCCTTGTCCAGGGGCTCGTTCCAGTTCCCGCACTTAGGAGACTGGATGCATGACGGGCAGCCGCTCTCACAGGGGCAGTCGCGGATGAGATCGCGGGCGTCGCGGGCCCATTCGGCGAAACGCCCGAAACCCTGTCTGGAGATGCCCACTCCGCCGGCATGCCCGTCGTACACGAAGATGGTGGGCTGCTCAGTCTGGCTGTGTACCGGAGTCGAGAGGCCGCCGATGTCCCAGCGATCGCACATGGCATAGAGGGGCAGAAGCGCGATGAGCGCATGCTCCACGGCATGGATGGCTCCAGGTAGGCGGATGAGGTCGCCTTCCGTGGGGAACATCTCGGGAGGGATCACGAACCACATGGCTTCGGTCACGAACTCCTGCCGGGGAAGGTCCAACTCTTCGGTGCCAAGGACCTCATCGCTTCCCAGCCGCTTCTTCTGGTACGCAACGACCTGGGTGCTGACGGCGATCTCGCCCAGGTGGAGCGTGAGCGGCCCGACGGTTGTCTGCATCCTCTCGGCGATGATACGGGTATCGGCCTCTCTACGGGGTATGGTGTGGTAGGTGTCCCAGAAGGGCCGTACGAACGCACGGTGGCCGTCAATGTCCAGTTCCGTCACTAGGTAGGTATCGCCCATGTGGAGGTACACCGCTCCGGGGTGTAGGGCCGAGAATGCGGTCTCGGCGCCCTCAGTGCCGATGATGTCGCCTGTATCTTGCTCCACGATGGTGTACTGTTCGCCGGCGGTGGACCGCAGGCCGATCCTGCCGGCCGGGAAGTCGGTGTCGCTCGAGTACCAGACTCCGGTTCTGTGCCGCAGAAGGCCCTCTTCGACGGCGCGGGAGAGCGCGGTGGGAAAAGCGGGCCCGAAGAACCGGCGATCATCGGTCATGAGGGGGCTCTCGTAAGCGGCCGCGGCCAGGTGCAGGCCATGGATGAACGGGTTGGCGAAGTCGACGGTGGCGGCCTCCACGTCTCTGCCGAGGAGCTCGTCGGGATGCTTGATGAAGAATTGTTCCAGAGCATCGTTGCCGGCGACGAAAACGGCCAGGCTTTCGCCTTTCCCCCTTCCCGCCCGTCCCCACTGTTGCCACAGGCTGGCCATGGTGCCCGGATAGCCGACGGTGATCGCGGCGTCGAGAGCTCCGATGTCGATACCGAGCTCCAAGGCGCTGGTACTCACCACAGCGAGTAGTTGACCGCCGAACAGCATGGTCTCGATGCTCCGGCGTTGCTCCGGCGTGTAGCCGGCCCGGTAGGGAGACAAACGCTCGGCCAAATGCGGATCGGTCTCCTTCAGGCGGTCGACCGTCTGCTGGTAGATGAGCTCCGCGCTACGCCTTGACTTGGTGAAACAGATGGAGCGGATCCCGCAGCGCACCAACTCGCTCAGGAGCTCGGCCGCCTCACTGTTGGCGCTGCGCCTGAGGTTCATCTGATCCTCTACCAAAGGGGGTTGCCAGAAGACCACCTTGCGTGGGCCGACCGGGGCCCCGTCGCCGCTTATATGGGTCACCTCCAACCCGGTGAGCTGCTGAGCATGTTCGCGGGCGTTCCGGATGGTAGCCGAGGCCAGCATGAAGCGCGGCTCGGCCCCATAGAACGAGGACACCCGACGGAGCCTTCGGAGCACGTTGGCCACGTTGCTGCCGAACACCCCTCGGTAGGTGTGAGCCTCGTCTATGACCACGTACCTTAGATTGAAGAAGAAGTCGTCCCAGAGTTCGTGCCGGGGAAGCAGGCTCAGGTGGATCATGTCGGGATTGGTGAGTATCACGCGGGCTTTCTTACGGGCCGTCTGGCGGGCCGCCGTGGGGGTGTCGCCGTCGTAGGTGGCTACCTCGACCTCTCTGCCCGCCAGCATCCGAAGCCGCCGCAACTGGTCTTGAGCGAGAGCCTTGGTGGGGTACAAGTAGATCGCTCGAGCATGAGGATCGCGCAGCAGGCCGTCGAGGGCGGGGAGGTTGAAGCACAGGCTCTTGCCCGACGCCGTACCGGTGGTGACCATGAAGTGGTCTTCTTTGCGGGAGGCCGCCCAGCAGTCGGCCTGATGGGTCCAAAGGCGGGTGATGCCCTGCGCCGCCAGTGCGTCGGCCAACTGCAGGTGAAGATCGGCCGGCAACGGCGCCGACCTGCCGGGACGTCCGGGTAAGACCGTCTGGGCCTCGACCTGGGGGAACCGGTCGGATGAAAGAAGGTCGAACAGTTCTCGTGCCACACGCGCCCGCCTTGAGAATATCGCCGCCAACATTCTGCCCCGCTCTTGCTCGCCCTATGCCGTCCGACGGTGAGCGTAGCCGTTTAGCGGCGGCAGGAGACTGCGACTAAGGACCTGCCTTGGGCATAGAGCCGGACTATGCGCCCGGACCGCCCTCTAGAGTGATGACCACGATCTGCGGCCTGGCCATAAGGCGGACCGGCGGTATCGTACTCGTCCCGACGCCGTTCGAGACTATCACCGTGGTGATGTCCGTTTCCACCAGCCCGGTACGGTACTTGTGACCGTACTCGGAGGGTACCCACGGAGCCCACAGACCGAAGAACGTGACCTGGCCGCCATGGGTGTGGCCCGCCAGCACCAGGTCTACGGCGCCTACCGGAAGCTTCTCGGCCAAGTCCGGATTGTGCGACAGAAGGATGACGAAGTCGTCTTCGGTCGTATCCGCCAGCGCTTCGGATATAGAAGGCTTGCCGACTGAGTAGTCATTCGCTCCGGCGATGCAGATACGCTCCCCGTGTCTTTCGATCCAAAGGCCTTCGTCACGCAGCAGCGTGATCCCCGCGTCGGATGCGGCCCGGACGATAAGCGCCGGGCCGTCTTCTCCCTTCTTGTAGTCCCCGTAATCATGGTTGCCGAGCACCGCGATCCGTCCCAGGGGCGCCTCCAGTCGAGCCAGTTCCTCGAAACAGGAGGACGCGTAGTCGGTGCCCATGAATACATAGTCGCCACCCAGGAGCACCAGGTCGGGGGCGAGCGCGTTGACTCTTTCCACCAACGCGCGCACTCTGCCCTGCGAGAAGAAAGGTCCGCGGTGGATGTCGGTGATGAACACGATACGGACGCCCTCGAAAGCCGCCGGTAGGTCAGGGTCGGCGAACGCGTACTCCTTAATCTCGATGTGGTAGGTCTCGGCGTATCCGTAGGCGAGTACGGCGACGACTACCACGAAGACGGCGATCAAGGCCTGAAGCCATCGTCTTCGGCGCACTTTCCCGAACACCAATATTCTGCTGCGCGTGAATCTCCAACGTGCCCTAACGGGGCACGCGGATCAGGTCGCGCTCCACCAGGAGCTCGGCTATCTGCACGGTATTGAGAGCCGCCCCCTTGCGCAGGTTGTCCGACACCACCCATAGGTTAAGGGCGTTCTCCGCGGTCGGGTCGGTCCTGATGCGACCCACGTAGGTATCGTCCTTGCCGGCTGCGTAGATAGGCATCGGGTACTCCCTGTTGGCGGGATCATCGACGAGGGTCACGCCGGGCGCAGCCGCCAGCAACTCACGGGCCCGCTCGACGCTCAGTGGCTTGGCGAACTGCAGGTTGACCGACTCGGAGTGGCCGGTGTGTACCGGGACGCGGACACAAGTGGCCGTTACGGCGATACTGTCGTCGCCCATGATCTTCCTGGTCTCGTCCACCATCTTACGCTCCTCTTTCGTATACCCGTCTTCGAGGAACACATCGATATGCGGCAGGCAGTTGAACGCTATCTGATGCGGGTAGACGAGCGGCTCGACGGGCTCTCCGGCCATCACCCGCGGGGTCTGCTCGAGGAGCTCGTTGACGGCTTTGGCGCCGGTGCCCGATACCGCCTGGTAGGTGGAGACAACCACCCGCCTGATCTGAGCCTCGTCATGGAGCGGCTTAAGTGCCATGACCATCTGGATGGTGGAGCAGTTCGGGTTGGCGATGATGCCCTTGTGCCACTCGACATCGTCCGGGTTCACCTCAGGGACCACCAGAGGAACGTCAGGCTCCATGCGCCAAGCGGAAGAGTTGTCCACAACCACGCAGCCCGCATCGCGTGCAAACGGAGCGAATTCGAGCGAGGTACCGCCGCCCGCGGAGAAGAGGGCCAGGTCGACACCTTTGAAGCTGTCGGGAGTGAGTTCCCGGCAGATCACCTCTTCGCCGCGGTATTCCAGTTTGACGCCGGCGGATTTGGCGGTGGCCAGCGCGACCAGCTCCTTGACCGGGAACCCACGTTCTTCGAGGATGCTACGCATCGTCCGACCCACGGCGCCTGTGGCGCCTGCCAACGCTACTCGATACTCCTTGTCCACGAGTCCTCCTTGCCACGGCGACGGCGCGGAGATTTTACCACCCCCCATGGTCCCGACGACGTGCCGATCGCAATCCTGATTAACGGGATGCAATGTCGTCTAGTGGGACACAACATGGACAAGGGAGGGGTCGCCACGTCGCGAGAGTGGCGTATGATATTAGGAGGGGTGTGATATCTAGTTCCCCAAGGAGGGGCAATGTCTGAACACGATCCGTGCAACGTCCATGACGAGGAAACAAGCGACTCGCTGACCGGCAGGACCGTCAGTCGTCGGAACTTCCTCAAGATGGCTGGAATAGCGGGCGCCGCGGTCGGAATGAGCACAGGGCTTGGCAGTCTACTGGCGGCTTGTGGCGACGATGAGTCTGGGACCACCACCACAGCCGTTCCGACCGAGACCACCGCGGGGGGTGGGGAGACCACCACCACCGCGGCGGGTGAGACCTCAACCACAGCCGAGGCCGGTCCTGAGATGGCCGGTGAGATCAAATGCGGCTACGTGATCCCCTTGACCGGGGCCATGGCGGCGTTCGGAGCCGCCGGTAACTGGCAGACCGACTGGTTCAACAAGAACGTCTGGAAAGACGGCATCATCTGCGG
>JAAYJE010000015.1 GCA_012523095.1 Actinomycetota bacterium
GGCGGATCGGCCGGGGCTTCGGCAACCGCGTTGAGAAGCTGGGCATACTGGTCGCGGATGCTTTCCGTGGCGATGTACTCGGTGATCTCCGCGTAGAGGTCTTCCTCGGCCGCCTGGTCGACTTGGATGACTTCGACGATCTTGCGGTTCAGATCGCGTGCCAGAAGGTCGCCAATCGTCTTCATGGTTCCGTCCTTAGCCGTAAATCTTGACTCGGTAGTTGCCCAGCGCTTCCCGATCCTTGAGATCCATGAACCGCAGGCCGGTGGTCCCTTCGATCGAGCCGGGATAGAAGAGAATCGTCGTCACGCGCGTCCTCCCCTGCATCTGGTCTAGCAGCTTCGACATGTGGTAAACCCCCGGAGCCATCACCGCCGCCCGCGTCAGCAAGACGACGGTCCTCTCCGGGTTGCAGTGCGAGAGCCGCTCGGCCAACAGGTCGGCAAGCGGGCGCCAATCGCGATCCGACAGGTAGGTTGTCACCTGGTCTTGAGCGGCAAGATAGCCGCGATCCCGTTCAAGTCCGACCACGGCCGCCAACCCCTCGCTCTCGTCGATCGATTGCCACAGCAACTCGGACATGGGGATGATCTGGACCTCGCGGCCGGCCTCTTCCAGCCGGGTTGCCAACAGCCGGACTTCTCGCCGCAGTGTCCATTCCTCCTCGGGATCGTAGCGCAGAATGGCAAACGGCAGGTCGTGGTAGACGCTGATCCGCTGCGGGACGGCCTTCAAGTCGTTTTCGAGGAGTTCAATGCGTTCTTTTAGCGAGGACATTCGCATACTCCTCCAGGGTTCGGGCCGGAAAAGTCAGGCGGGTCACAGTCCCTGCCGCATGGTACTCCAACAGGCCCTTCTGATGAGCCTCGAAGAGGAACCGCTCGACGCCCTCGTGCGGCAGGAAGAAGAGCTTCCAGTCGGGCAGGTCGAGCAGCTTGGCGCCTGAGGGCTGGTGCTGCTTCAGGTAGAAGATGATGTAAGCGAACGCTTCCGTGGACAGGTAGGCCGGGGCGATCTGCTTATTCACAATCCCCTGCAAGACACCAAAATCCCGGAGCGTCGAGAGGAGCCCCTGGGCCACCCGACGAGTCGTCGGCTCGGACCACTGGCTGCTCGTCCTTCCCTCCGCCACCCACTTCGACAATTCACTCTGGAGGTCGAGCACGTCGAAATCGGTGATGCCCTGCCCTTTGCGAGGCAGCAGGATCTCCGTTACGGCATCGTGGAGCAGGGGGTCGGCCTTGGCGGCATGGAAGTAGAGGATGCGATCGAGCGCGGCGGTGGGGAACCGCTCTTGCACGAGGACCACGAGGGCCTTCGTGACCTCCTCCTCCCTGAGGTACCGCTGGCGGAAGATGGCCAGGATGTCCTCGACTCGGGAACGGGACGCCTTGCCGAAGATGTTTTCCTCGCGGAAGCGGCGCAGGTTGTCCCGCACCGATTGCCCCGAATCCCACTGGGAGAGAAAGGTTCGGGTGTCGCTGAGCAGCGCTCCGGCTTTGATGATCTTCGTGGTATAGCGTTCGGAGCGAGCGGCGGAGCCGTTCTTGCGATTCCGAGCCCCTATGCGTCTCACGACCCTGACCGCTCCACCCGTCCGCTGTGCCGTCTTCAGTCCATTCATTTCGTTCCAGTCGTTCCCCGGAGGCTGAAACCGGTAAGTTTATCGGGCGAGCGACCGCGCCCGCAACCCATCCGGCCGCCGTAAGGTCTGACTCGCCAATAGCTTGTGCGTCTTGTGCAGGAAAAGCCGGCGGCGCCCCCCGCAGTGCCCCCCCCCGCGAGCGGCCAACGGGCCGCCCGTCCGTCACCGGTGAGCTCGCGCGCGTTGACGCCGGCAAGGCGGACTTGTCCCGTCCGATTTCGCATCTTGCCTTGACTGAAAACCGCAATAGAGTCTGAAGTGATGGCGTTCCCAGGGCAAGCTCTGAAGGGTCCGCCGATGAAATTCGGCAACCGCATCCGGGATCTCCCTAAGGCCAAGAGCCTCAGCCTGTCGCGCGCTGGGCGACACGGTGGGGGTCCCGTTCACCTGTATCAGCGAGGTCGAGAACGAGAAGCTCGACTTCGGCGACTATCCCTCGGAGGAGTTGATCCGCAAACTCGCCGAGGCGCTGGAAACCGGCGTGGACGAGCTTCTGATTCTGGCAAAGAA
>JAAYJE010000137.1 GCA_012523095.1 Actinomycetota bacterium
CAACCTGGCGGAGGCGGCTGCGGAGGCCATCGGGGCGAACGCTCTGTTGGCCCGCGTAGGGGCGTACTACCACGACATTGGTAAGACGGTCCGACCAGAATATTTCGTGGAAAATCAGATCTATGTGGAGAATCCGCACGAACGCTTGAGCCCCAGCCTGTCAAAACTGGCCATCACCGCTCATGTGCGTGATGGTGAACATCTCGGGAAGGTCTACGGATTACCGCAGCCGGTGGTGGATATCATTAAGCAACACCACGGCACCTCGGTCCTCGCGTTTTTCTATCACAAGGCGGTCCAGTCCGCCAAAGACACCGTCTATGAAGAGAGCTATCGTTACGAAGAGCAGAAGCCCCAGTCGAAAGAGGCCTCGATCATCATGCTGGCCGACAGTGTGGAGGCGGCCGTAAGGGCCATGGAGAATCCCACCCGGCGCAAGATCCAAGGGGTCATCCAGGAAGTCTTCAAGCAGAAGTTGGACGATGGGCAGCTCGATGAGTCGACGCTGACGCAGAGCGATCTGCACAAGATCCAGGACTCGTTCGACATCAGCCTGCTGGGATTGGTGGGACATCGCATCCGCTATCCCGACCCTGAGCCGGGCTTCGACCGGCGGACGGGGCGGAGAGGGGGCGCTGGGCGCCCTGTAGGGCCGCCCAGCGCGACCGGCCTTGCGTCCGCCGTGCCCGAATCTCCTGGCCGGCCTCCCCAGGGGGGAAAGCGAGCGTGACCGTGGAAGTAGTGGATCGGACCGGGACTGGATGGCTCCCCGATCATGTGGTCGACCTGGTCGAAGGGGTGTTGTCCGCCGAGGACGCCACGGGCGCCGTGGTGGTGGTCTTCGTCGATGAGGAGGAGATGGTCTCGCTCAACGGTCGGTACCGAGGTCTACGTGAACCAACCGACGTGCTCTCGTTTGGTCGTGAGGACGGTGAGGACGGGTGGCCCGACCCTCAGGATACGGCCGCCGAACTGGGCGAAGTGGTGGTATGTCCAAGCGTGGTCCTCCGCTATGCTGAGGAGGAGGGCGCTGATCCCGGCCGACAGTTGGCCTGGACCCTTGTGCACGGGGTCCTCCACCTCTTAGGCTATGATCACGAGACCGATAGCGGCGAGATGCGCGTGCGAGAGCAGGCGCTCTTAGGACGACTCGGCCGGCTTATAGCGGCCGTCTCTCCCCCGCTGCCTTTCTGAAGACACCGAAGCTACTCACAACTCACACAAGGGAGGGCGTGGTATGGCTGGAGAGCGCCGTAAGAATACGCTGCTCCAGAGCTTCAACAACGCCTTTCAGGGTATTGTCTACGCGGTAAGACACCAGCGCAACATGCGCGTCCACCTCGCCGTGGGCGTGGTTGTGTTGATAGTCAGCCTGCTCCTCGACCTGAGCAAGCTGGAGCTGGCGGCGGTGCTGATGGCGATCGCCTTCGTCCTCGGCGCGGAGCTTATCAACAGCGCGGTCGAGCAGGTGGTGGACTTACTGACCGACGAGTTCGATCCGAGGGCCAAGGCTGCCAAAGACCTGGCGGC
>JAAYJE010000138.1 GCA_012523095.1 Actinomycetota bacterium
CCATGGCGAGGAACATGGTGACGCCTCCGAAGCGCGGCAGCTGCGACCAGAGACCGCCCATCTTGGCCAGGTCGCGGGTGCCCAGACGTTCTTCCAAAGCCCCGGCCAGTATGAATAGGCCGCCGGTGCTGAAGGCGTGGCAGATGATCTGTAGCATCACTCCTTGGAGGGCCGTCTCGTTCCAAGCGAAGATGCCCAACAGTACGAATCCCATATGACTGATGCTGGTGTAGGCCACCAGGCGTTTGAGGTCGGTCTGAGCGAAGGCCATCACCGCCCCGTAGAGGATCCCTACCACCGCAAGGGCCATGCCGATGTCGGTCATACGGAGCGAGGCTTGGGGAAAGAGCGGGATCATGAACCGGAGCATCCCGTAGGCTCCCACCTTGATAAGTAGGCCGGCCAGGATCACGCTGCCTGCGGTCGGTGCCTCGGCGTGGGCGGCGGGCAGCCAAGAGTGCAGGGGTACGGCCGGGAGTTTCACCGCGAAGGCGGCGAAAAAGCCCAGCATCAGCCACAGACCCGTGCGCGGGGACAAAGTAGTGCCGAGTAGTTGCAGGTAATCGAAGGTATACAGGCCCGACCCGCGGCCGTGCACGAAGTAGAGCCCCAGGATGGCCACCAACATCAGCAGTCCGCTCGCCTGTGTGTAGATGAAGAACTTGTAGGCGGCCTTCACCCCACGTTCATGACCCCAGAGAGCGATTAAGAAGTAGAGGGGCACCAACATCAACTCAAAAAAGAAGTAGAAGAGGAGCAGATCGAGCGCCATGAACACCCCGGCCAAACCCGCGGCCGCCCACATCAGGTGGAAGTGGAAGAAACCGACGCGCCGCCGTATCCCCTTCCAGGAGGCGGCCACCGCCAAGGCGGTCAGGGCGAAGGTCAACATGAGCATGATCAGGCTGAGTCCGTCGATAGCGAGGTGGAAGCGGATGCCTGCGCTGGGGATCCAGGCGACATCCACCCGTTCCAGCCAGCGTCCGGTCCCGGGTGACGTCTCTCCCGCGAAGTGCTTCACCCAGACCGAAAGGGCCAGGCCGAACCCGGCCGCCGATACGGCGAGCGCCGTCCATCTCGGCCATTGTTCGCCCCAGCGGCCGACGAACCAGGCAAAGAGGCCTCCGGCTATAGGGATCGCTATGAGAAGCACAGGGATCATCGGAAGATCCCCAGTGCGATGAACACGAGTACGCCCAGTGAGGCCACGGCCACGTAGTAACGTAGGCGGCCCGTCTGGCTACGCTTGAGGAGCCCGTGCAGTTGGACGACCGACCAGCCGATAGCGGAGAAGCCGGCGTCGATGATGTCGTCTCTGCCCCTGCGCGCCAGCCACAAGAAGGGCCGTACGAAGACGCCTGCATAGAGCCTGTCGAAGGCGAAGCCCTCCAGCGCCAAGAGTCTCAGCCGCTGCAGCACCGGTGAGAGTGTGAGTCTGCGTGCGGCGAGAGGCCGCCTGGCGAAGAAGAGGTAAGAGACATAGATGCCGGCCAACGAGACCACCGCCACGACTATCTGAGGTCCCACTCCGCCGGCGAAGCCTCCCGGGCGCGCGGCCGGCGAGGCGGCCGCCGGTTCTAGGAAC
>JAAYJE010000139.1 GCA_012523095.1 Actinomycetota bacterium
AGGATATCCGCTATCCTCGTGTCATGGACCTTTCCCGCTTCGACACTATGGACGCGGACGAACTGCGCAGCTATCTGGCGTTCCTCCTCTGGCACTACCGGGTGATGGACAGCTTCTGGTTCCTCTATGTAGTCGACGAATACAGCCAGGAAGCCGCCGAAGAACTCAACGAGCGGGTCTGGGCGCGGGTCTCCGGCCTGGCCGCCCGCGATCTCCTGAGCCGCTTCAAGATCACTGAGAAGGGTCTGAAGGGTTTTGTGGAAGTCTTGCGCGTCTATCCCTGGACCCTCCTCCTTGAGTACGAGATCGCGGAATCTCCCGACGAGATCGTCCTCACCGTGCCGTGCTGCGCGACGCAGGAGGCGCGGCGCAACCGAGGGTTGCCCGAGTACGAGTGCAAAGAGATGCATCGGCGGGAGTTCGAATCCATTGCAGGTCAGGTGGACTCCGGCATCCAGGTGCACTGCGACTTCGCTCCGCCCGGCGAACGTCCGGTCGGCTTCGATTGCCGGTGGCGCTTCAGGATGGGGGCGACGACTCGACCGGCCGGTGAACCGTAGCGCACCCCGCGCTCCCAGAGACATCGCGCACCCGAACAGCGCTCCGCTCGTGTTCAGAAGCTCGATCGTCGCCGAGGCCGCCCGGACATCACCCGGCATCACTTTCGTCGCGTGCTTCGCCCCGCTTCTGCGCCTTCAACGTCATCACATGCGCGGTCACCCCAATCGCTATCACGAACAGCAGGCTTCGGAGCCAGAGCGCGCTCACGAACAAGACGGCGGTGCAGGTGATCACTACCCAGAGAAAAGCCAGGGTACCTGCCTTGACCCTCCAGGAGACGCCCCGGCCGTGCAGGTAGTCATCCAGGTGCCGGCCGAACACCCGATTGGTCGTAAGCCATCGGTAGCAGCTTACAGAACTGCGACCGTAACAGATCGCGGCCAGGATCAAGAACGGAGTGGTCGGCAGCACCGGCACCACGATGCCCACCATTCCTAAGGTCAGGAAGAACGAGCCCACCACGAGCAGAAGCACCCGGCGAAGCCGGCCGGAGCTGATGGGACGAAGTAGCGGGTCGGCAGCCATAGCCGTAGAGTAGCAAGAGGCAGGCGGCCTGGTACGAATCGTCCGGCGACCGGCGCGCGTTCGCGCCCGCCCCGCCGCGGCGTCGGCAGGGATCCGCCTCGCGCTCTAGCCCTTGACACTCTCCAGATACTCGACCAGAGCCTCTGCCAAGGTACGGAATATCCAGGCCCGCTTGGCGTCGTCGGTCTCGAGCAGTGTGAACCTGAACCCAGGGTGAGGAGAGTAGAATCCGGTCAGCGGAACCACGCATATGCCGCGCGAGGCCAACAAGTGATAGACGAAGCGCGCATCGGCGGCGGCTCCCTTGCATTGGCTCGCCACCACCTCGCGCAGTTCCGAATCGGAGATGGTCAGTCGGTTCTCGCCGTCGAGGGCGCCGTGTTCGAAGAGAACCGTCATGTAGAAGGCGCCCTGCGCCGGATGCACCCTGATCCCGGGGACGTCCTGCAGCGCCTCGCCCGCCTCCTTCGCTCGGTCGGCATACATCTGCGCACGGGCGGCCAGGTGGCCGGTGTAGCGTGGGTCGCCGAAGATACGCGGTACCGCGAGTTGCGGGCCGCTTGTGGAGCAGACCTCCAGCCGCTTGGCTGCAACCACCGAATCCACGTAGCTGGAGAAGTTGGAGTCCGCCGATCGGTTCAGCACCTCGATCCAACCACATCGTGACCCCGGCCAGGGAAGCTCTTTGGAGATGCCGCGCATGACTATGGCGGGCACATCCGTTGCCACCTCCGACAGGTGAACGGTCTCGACGCCCGGGAACACCATGTGGATGTAGATCTCGTCGGCTACCAGGAACAAACAGAACTCACGGGCCAGATTGACGATCTCCTCCAGCACGGCCACGGGATAGACCGCGCCGGTAGGGTTGTTGGGATTGATGATGAGGATGCCGGCTATGGACGGGTTCTTCTCGATCTTTCGCCGAAGATCGTCAAGGTCGGGCAGCCAGCCATTGTCCGGGTCGAGGTCATAGGTAAGATGGGGCAGCGCGCAATGGGCCGATTCGGCCGACGAGTGAGTGCTGTAGGCAGGTGAAGGGCCGATGACGCGGGCGTGCGGACTTAGGAACCCATACACCTTGGCCACCGCGTCGGCCACACCGTTGAAGAAGATGATGTCGTTCGACCCCACACGCGCGCCCGGCCGCAGGTTCACGTGTGCAGCCAGCGCCTCCCGAGCTTCGAGGAACCCCTCGGTGGGGCAGTAGCCCCACGAGTCATTCAGCTCGACCACCTCGTGCATGATCCCGCGGATCCACGGTGCGACCGTCTCGCCCTTGGCGATGGGATCGCCTATGTTCTCCCAAGTGACTTCCACCCCGTGTCGGCGTACCACTTCCCCGAACTTCACGATATCGCGAATAGCGTACGAAAGATGTGACGCCGAGGGGCTGACCAGATTGGCCCTCATCAGATCTCCCCGACTAAGTGTACAAGGAAGCATCGAGTATACAGGACGGCGACCGAAGGACGCGAAGACGGTGCAGAGACGAAATAGATCCGGTCGATACTGCGATATCGACCTCATGACTGCTACGCTAAGCAATAATGGATCGCTCCACCCAGAGAATCATCCTTATCGCGACGGCTATGATCGGGTTCGTAGCCACCTTCATGGCCTCGTCGATCAACATCGCACTACCGCTTATCGAGTCAGAGTTCCGAGTCTCGGCGGTGACTCTCGGCTGGATCTCCACCACTTACGTGCTGTCCGCAGGGGCGGTGCTGATGGCGGTGGGCCGCCTCGCCGACCTCTACGGCCGCATGCGCGTCTATCTCATAGGCCTGGCGGGATTCACGATTCTGTCGTTCGCCTCCGCTCTTGCGCCGTCGGCGACGGTTCTCATCGTGCTTCGGGTGTTCCAAGGGTTGGCGTCGGCGCTCTTGTTCGCCACCCACACGGCTCTCGTCATCCTGTCCCACCCACCCGAGGTGCGAGGACGTGCTTTGGGCGTACAGGTGGCCGGTGTCTATCTGGGGTTGACCCTCGGCCCCGTGCTGGGAGGCATCATCTCCCGCAATGCCGGCTGGCGGACCCTGTTCGTGGTGGTGGGGGCGCTCAGTCTGGCCAACTGCATCTTGCCGTTCTGGAAGCTCCGTAAGATCGACTGGCGCGAGCCCAAAACGGCGCGTTTCGACATACTCGGCTCCGTGATCTGGGCGATCGCGCTCTCAGCCCTCCTTCTGGGGTTCACCTATTTGCCGGACACCTTGGGAGGACTCTTGATCACGGCGGGTATCGTGGGACTCGCACTCTTCTTCTGGTGGGAGACGCGGGCCGGCGATCCCATCCTTAGCGTAGACTTGTTCCTACATAACCGCGTCTTCGCGCTCTCCAACACGGCCTCCCTCATCAACTACAGTGCCACCTTTGCGATGACCTTCCTTATGAGCCTCTATCTGCAATACAACCGAGGCCTGGACGCTCAAGCAGCAGGCCTCATCTTGGTCCCCGGACTGTTGGTGCAGGCAGGACTATCGGTGCTGGCCGGCCGTCTCGCCGACCGCCTGCCCGCCCGCATGCTGGCCTCGACGGGCATGGGTCTGACAGTGCTGGGGCTCTTCGCCTTCGTGTTCCTGGGCGAGACCACCCCTTACTGGTACATCGTCGGTGTGCTTTGCGTGCTCGGCATAGGCTTAGCCTTGTTCGCCTCACCTATGACCCACACCGTCATGGGGAGCGTGGAAAAACGTCACGTCGGTGTCGCCTCAGCCACTCTCGCCACC
>JAAYJE010000003.1 GCA_012523095.1 Actinomycetota bacterium
CGGAGACGACCGCCCCGGCGTCGGCCCGCATGCTCTCCGTGATGAAGGCGATCCCAGGCGTAGGAAGGACCCCCACCAAGTAGGGCACGCCTCCCATGGAGGTGACTCCCGACTCGATAGCGCTCTCCAACATGTAGCCGGAGAGACGAGTGTCCTTACCGATTATCACCCGGGTGATGTGATGCGTCTTCTTCAGGACAAGCGTCATGGCCCGACCCACGGCGAAGGCGGTATTGGCGTCCATGGGATACCGGTTGGCTTCCCCACGGATCCCGTCCGTCCCGAACAACTTGCCCATATGCCCTTCCCTTCCTGAAACGATCTAGCGTTTGTCTGCGAACAGATCCATGGTAGGCAACAACGCGTCGGCCTTCGCACAGAGCGTCTCGACGATCCGCTTGAGCCACTTCACCCCCACAGCCGATATGTCCGGCGCGAGGCCTTGGACGGTCTCGATGTACCCCACGTCGACATCGACCGTAGCAGCTCGAAAGGCCGTGAGAAACGTCTGTCCGTCGGGCAGCTCGAAGGCAGTGGTGAACAGCCGGCGAAGCTCGACGCACCTCTCACGGAACTCGCGGCTGCCGGGGTCGGCGCCGGGCACTTTCTCCCCCATGACCTGCAGCCGCTTGAGGCGCTCCTCTTTTGCCAGGGCCAACACCTCCATCGCCCCCTCGTAGACCAACTCCCCCATCTCTTGCCGGGCGAAGAACGGGCGCCGGACCTTCTTGTACCATTCTTCGAGGGCTGCCAGGTTGGCCAGAAAGACCACGTTGTTCCGAACCGTGCGGGTCAGGCCCCCGTACTTGAAGGGATGACGGTCGCGCACGAAGTCAGGGGGAAGATCGGCCGCCACCAGCTTGCCGTCTTCGTGTATGTCGCGCCTCAAGATAGACCCTGCGGCTATCACTGTACCGAAACCCACCCGGACGGGACCTACCGCCCCCCCCTGCCCGCCTAGGAAGATGGGCGGCTGGTCAAGCATGACTCCGCGCGGGACGTCACCGAAGAGAGAGGCCGTAGCCTTATCGCCGTCAGGCGTGAAATTGAAGTGGATGTACGAGCTCCCTACCTCACTGTGATTGCCGCGGTTGACGCCGCCTGCTATGAAGCAATCGCAGAAATTGATGAGACTGCCTAGGGTCACAAACGGGAAGAGGATGGTCTGCTTCAGGCCCACGCAGTGGGCGCCATTGGCCTCCTCCTCAAGCAGGCATCCTTCCCGTACTTGAGCCCCCGAGCCCATCTTCGCCTTCTCAAGGAAGACTGAATCCTTGAAGTAGCCCCCCTTGAGCTCCACCCCCTGCCCCAGCCTGCAGCCGTCGAGAGTGACGGGAGCCTCCACGCCCAGCTCAACGCCGGGTGATATGACCGTTCCGGCGCCGTGGATCCGACAACCCGGATGAAGGGTGACGTCCTTACCCGCGATCCGGGCCACATCGACATCGTCGCCGATATCCAGGCTGAAGGGATTCGGAACCGTCACCCCTTTCTTGATCAACTCCACGACCTTGTCGTAGCCTCGGGGTTTGAGATCCATCTCTGCTCCTTGGCACGCGGTTCCGCAAACTGACTTCGCCGGCCGAGTGGCCGGAAAATCACGCGCAAGGTTCACCCACCACGGGCGTCTTGTCAAGTTCTCTCCCCCGTGCGGGCCGGATCACTCTCTATAACAGCGACAAGACCGTCAATATCGCGTCCGAATGAGACTGAAACCCTTCGACGCGTCCTGGGGCTTCGCGGTCAGCACGCCTCCTGGAGCGCCCCCGTGAACTGTGCGTTGTAAAGGTCGTAGTAGAAGCCGCCTTTGCACAGCAGCTCCTGGTGCGTGCCCTGTTCGACGATGGCGCCCTCGTTCATCACCAGGATCACGTCGGCGTCGCGGATGGTAGACAGACGGTGCGCGATCACGAAACTCGTACGCCCTTTCAGCAGTCGGGCCATAGCCCGCTGGATCAGGACTTCGGTGCGGGTATCGACGGAGCTCGTAGCCTCGTCCAGGATGAGGATCTGAGGATCAGCCAGGAAGGCCCGCGCGATGGTCAGCAGCTGGCGCTCTCCCTGCGAGATGTTCGTAGAGTCGTCCTCCACCTTGGTCTCGTATCCGTCGGGAAGCACCCGTACGAAGTGATCCGCGTGAGCCGCCGCGGACGCAGCTCGGATCTCCTCCTCGGTGGCGTTCTCTCGCCCGTAGGCGATGTTCTCCCGGATGGTGCCTGAGAAGAGCCAGGTATCCTGCAACACCATGCCGAATAGCCGGCGGAGACCGTCGCGGCTCATCGTTTTGGTGTCGACGCCGTCGATGGTGATGCTGCCGTCGTCGATCTCGTAGAACCGCATCAACAGATTCACCAAGGTGGTCTTGCCCGCTCCGGTCGGTCCCACGATGGCAACCGTCCGGCCGGGTAGCACCTCCACATCGAGTCCCTCGATCAACGGACTATCGGGCAGATAGCGGAAGGAGACATCCTTGAACACGATGTGGCCGTCCGATTCGACCAGATCAGACGGCCGAGCCGGGTCGGCCGATTCCTCCTCTTCATCTAGAACCTCGAACACGCGCTCCGCGGAGGCTACGGCCGACTGCATGACGTTCGCCACACTGGCCACCTGGGAGATGGGCATGCCGAACTGCTGCACGTACTGGATGAAGGCCGTGACGTCACCCAGCGACATAGCGCTGTTGGCCACCCGCAGTCCCCCGAGCACACAAACGGCTACATAGTTCAGGTTGGACACGAACATCGTAGCCGGCATGATGACGCTTGAGATGAACTGCGCTTTGAAGCTCGCCTCATACAGGCCCGCGTTATGACCGTCAAAGACGGCCGTCGCCTCTTCCTGCCGTCCGAAGACCTTCACGATGTTGTGTCCCGTGAACATCTCCTCGACGTGACCGTTCAGATCCCCCGTTCGGTCCCATTGCCTGGAGAAGTATTTCTGCGCCTGCTTCGCGATGACTACCGCGAGAACCGCCGACACCGGCACGACCACCAGTGAGATGGCCGCCAGCAGCGGGCTGATCCAGAACATCATCGCCAACGTCCCGACCAAGGTGAGGATCGACCTCACGATCTCCATGAGCACCTGCTGCGTCGTCTGCTGGATGTTGTCGATGTCGTTGGTCAGCCTGCTGAGGATGTCACCACGGGCGTGACTGTCGAAGTACCTGAGAGGCAGGCGTGCGATCTTGCGGTCGACGTCGCGCCTCAGCCTGTAGACGGTGCGTTGCACGATGCCGGCCATGAGAAAGCCCTGGAGCCAACCCAACAGTGCGCTGAGCAGGTAGATCGAGACAACGATCAGCAGCACTCGGTTCACAGCTGCGAAGTTTACGCCCTTGCCGGGACGCAACTCCATGCGGCCCAACATCTTCGCTCTGTCGGTCTCACCGGCCGCCTCCAGTTGCGCGACCACCTGCTCCGGAGTCCAGGTGTCGGGCGAGAACCCAAGGGCTTCGACCTGTCTGTTGATCTCCCGACTCATAGCCCCCGCGAAGATGTCGTCGGTCGCGCGGGCCATGACCTTTGGGGCTGCTATCTGACAGGCTACACTGATCACCGTCAGGGCGACCACGACGATGATCAACGCCCCCTCGGGCCTCAGTCTCCGTACCAGTCGCTTGAAAGCTCCTTTGAAGTCCTTAGCCCTCTCCCCCGAACCGACCAGCCCCGGTGGCCCCGGACGGCTGTGCCTCCCCCGCGGACCAACGGGCATCCCCGTCGACCGGCTATCGCCCTTGTCGCTCTGACGCTCTTCACGCCCGGTCACGCCGCTTCCTCCGCCGACAGCTGCGAATACACGATCTCCTGGTACGTCTGGCATGTCTTCATGAGGTCGTCGTGGGTGCCCAAGCCCACGATCGTGCCCTGGTCAAGGACTATGATCTGCTCGGCGTGCATGATGCTGCTGACCCGCTGGGCCACCACGAACATCGTCGCGTCGGTCAACTCCCGTTTGAGAGCTGCGCGGAGCTGCGAGTCGGTCTTGAAGTCAAGGGCCGAGAGGCTGTCGTCGAACACATACACGTTCGCCTTCCTGGCCAGAGCCCGGGCGATGGCGAGCCGTTGCCGCTGCCCACCGGAGACATTGGTGCCTCCCTGCGTGATAGGCTCGTCCAGACCGCCGAGCGTGGCCTCGACGAAGTCCCTACTCTGCGCGATCTCGAGCGCCCGCCAGAGGTCTTCATCGGTGGCGGTCTCGTCCCCGTAGCGCAGGTTCCCGGCGATCGTGCCTGAGAACAGGAAGGACTTCTGAGGCACGAAGCCGATCTGCTCCCAGAGGACCGAACGGTCCATGTCGCGGACATCGACCCCGTCGATGCTGACCGAACCCGAGGTGACATCGTACAAGCGTGGGATGAGGCTGATGAGGGTGGACTTGCCGCTCCCGGTGCTTCCTACGATGGCCGTGGTCTCCCCCGGTCTCGCTGTGAAGGAAATCCTGTCCAGCACCGGCTGCTCGGCGCCCGGATAGCGGAACTCAACGTCTTTGAACTCGACCACGCCTCTTCGTCCGTCGTCTAGACTGGGGACGGCGACAGGGTTCGCCGGGTCGGTTATAGCCGGCTCCACGTCGAGTACTTCCTGTATGCGCGAAGCTGAAGCGGCCGCCCTGGGAATGAACGAGGCCAGCATGGACGCCATCATGATCGAGAAGAGGATCTGCATCACGTACATGATGAAGGCGGTAAGGTTGCCGATAGGCATCTCCAGGCTGTCTACCCGCACCGCCCCGTACCACATGATCGCGACCGTGGAGATGTTCATGATCCAGAAGAGAGTGGGGAACATGATCGCGAAGAGGCGCATGACCTTCAGACCAACGTTGGTCAAGTCTTGGTTGGCCTCCTCGAACCGACGCGCCTCGTACTGAGTGCGGGCGAAGGCCCGTATCACACGTACTCCGCTCAAGCTCTCGCGCATGACCTGGTTAAGGCGATCGATCTTCTTCTGCATGGAACGGAACAGCGGAAGAGCCCGCCACAGGATGGTCCCAAGAGCCAAAAGCATCACCGGCAGGATCACGGCCAGGGTCACAGATAGCGGGATGTCCTGGCGGAGCGCCATTATGAGCCCACCTATCAGAGTCATAGGCGCGAACAGCATCATAGACAGGCCGATGGCGACCACCATCTGGACCTGTTGCACGTCGTTGGTGACGCGCGTGATGAGAGACGGTGTGCCGAAGCGGTTGATCTCACCCTGGGAGAAGCTCTCCACCTTGCGGAAGAGGGAGCTTCGCGCGTCACGGCCGAAAGACATCGCCACCTTGGCGCCCTGGTACGACGCGATGATGGTAACGACGATCTGCAGCACCGTCACACCAAGCATGTAGCCGCCCACCCGCCAGATGTAACCGGTGTCGCCTTTGGCCACGCCGTCGTTGATGATGTCGGCGTTCAGTGTGGGTAGATACAGGTTGGTGACCGCACGGACGAGCACCAGGAAGAAGACTACGGCGATCAGCTTCCAGTATGGCCTGAGAAGAGTGCTGACGAGCCTCATCGAGCCGCCTGATCCTCTTCCTCGGGCGTCTCCTGCAGTACTTCCATAGTACGATCGGCTAATTCTCCCAGCAGTCTCTCCAGCTCGATTTGATCCGCCTTAGAGAGCGCCCCAAAGGTCCGGTCCACGTAGTCTCGAAGTAGGGTCCTTTGTTCGCCCTCCCGACGCCGGCCCATAGGTGTGAGAAACACCCTGGTCACACGACGATCGCTCTCGTCAGGGCGTCTCACCACGAGCCCGCTCGACTCCAACTCACGAAGGATCATACTGACCCGGGGAGGCGACAAGTGGAGAACATCGCCCAAGTCCCTCTGACTGATGCCTTCTCGCATGACGAGCAGAGGCAACGTGAAGGCCTCCGCGTGTTGCATCGCGTGCTCGGACAACATCTTTCCCGTCGCGAGGCGGTGAAGTCGCATGACTCTACCCATAGCATGGAACACCCGCGCCGTCTGCGGGTCGAGGTTCTCCAACTCCGGACCGCACGGCTCCTCGATATGAGCATGTTCAGGCAAACCAGTCATCGTTGGTGCTGCATTCTTTCTCGGGAGCTTCGGGGATCCCGAAGCCGTAGGAGGTCTAACCGTTTTGAGCAAAACAGTTTTGCACTGAACTATATTCCTGTCAAGGTTGACGAGGCGAATATCACGCTATAGAGTTTCCTGCCTATGGAGGACCCCATCCAGATCGACGAGTTGAAGGCATTGGCCGCCGAACTCTCCTCTCTTCACGAGCAAGGAGAGTATGAGCGCGCCGTCTCAGTGGCCGAGACGGCCCTCAAGGCCGCTGAAGAAGCCGCCGGACCCGATAGTCTGCACGTCGCGCGCGCGCTCGCCGATCTCGCCACTCTGCGCGAGATCCAAGGCATCTACGCCACAGCGGCTCAGCTCTACCGACAGGCTCTCGTTATTCGGGAAAGCGCCCTCCCTCCCGGCCATCTTGATATCGCGCTCAATCTCGCTGGTCTTGCCCGGATGGAAAGCGTTCTTGAACGACACGCCGAGGCCGAGTCGCTCCTTCGACGCTGGGTGACCCTGCTCGTCAGAAACTCCGGTCCCGACAGTCTGGCGGTCGCAGTCGCTCTCGAACAGCTTGCCGGCGAATGCTCCGCCCAGGGTGGGTATGACGAGGCAGAGTCGCTGTATCGCCGTGCTCAACAGATCCGCGAGCGGGCCCTTGGGCCGGAGCATCCTCGGGTCACGCTCGGTCTCGACCACCTCGCCGACCTAGCAGCGACCCGCGGCGACCACGCCGAAGCCCGGGCGCTGAACGAACAGGCCCTCTCCGTCCGCGAGAAGAACCTCGGGCCTGACCATCCGGACACGGCCTTCACCCTCAGTAGGTTGGCGGCGTTATACGATGCCGAGGGGGATCACGCAACCTCGCGGTCGCTACATGAGCGCGTGCTTTCCATCCGCAAGCAGGCCCTCGGACCGAACCATCCGGACGTTGCCACCGGTCTCAGAGACCTGGCGCGGTCTTTCGTGGCGCAGGGGGACCGGCTGGCGGCGCGACCGCTATTCGAACGCGCACTTGCCATACAAGAGAGCACACCGGGGCCTCATCACCCTGAACTTGCCGCCACTCTTGCCGAATCGGCTGATCTTCATCGTGTTGAGGGGGAGTATCTACAGGCAGAACCGCTCTACGAGCGTGCGTTGGCCATCCGCGAGGCTTCTCTGGGACCGGACCACCCCGGCTTGGCCCCTGTCTTGGCAGGTCTGGCCGACCTGTACTACATCCGCGACCTACACGACGAGGCCGAGACTCTGTACCGGCGCTCGCTCTCGGTGCAGGAGCAGTCGGGACGGCCGGACGATCCCCGTGTGGCACTGACCCTGAATGGACTCGCCGTGCTTCTTTCCGTTCAGGGCCGTTACGACGAGGCAGAACCCCTATATAGGCGGGCGCTCTCCATCCAAGAGTCCACGCTGAGCGATGACCATCCCGATGTAGCGAACAGTATCGGGAACTTAGCCGTGATGTACGACTCCCAGGGTCGATATGCGCAGGCGGAGCCGCTTCACCGGCGTGCACTGGCCATCCGGCAGCGAACGCTGGGCCCCGACCATCCCTACGTGGGCACCAGCCTTGAGAACCTGGCAGAGGCCTATCGCGTACAGGGACGCCTAGCGGAGGCGGTGTCGCTCTACGAGAGGGCCCTTGTCATCGAGGAGCACTTGGTGGGAGCCGGCAGTCCCGAACTTGTCGAAAGCCTTGAGAACCTTGCGACGCTCTATAGGGAGTCGGACCGGCGGGAAGAAGCCGATGCCTTCGAGGAGAGGGCCCGGGCCCTCAGGCCGACGGAACGCTGACCCACCGACCCACTACTACGGACGGTCGCCTTCCAAGCCCCCATTTCACGGCGCTGCCCCTAGGGGGCGCCGCCGGGCGACCCGGCCCGGACGGTCCAACCGGCAGGTCCCGCGACTACTCCAGAGCTACCAGTAGCTGCCCCCGCTCAGCCTGATCGCCTTTCTTGACCGTCACCGCGGTCACGGTGCCGGCCACGGGTGCCCGGAGCTCGTTCTCCATCTTCATTGCCTCGAGGACCAACACTGCGTCACCTTCTTCGACAGCGTCGCCCACCATGACGAGAATCTCGACGATCTTGCCCGGCACCGGGGCCCAGATGCCCTCTTCGACCGCTGCCGGGAGTCCCGACGGTGGGCCGGCTGCTCCTGCGTCGGACCTGGATGGAGCGGATACGGCCGGAGCAGCCGCCGCTGTGACGGCCACTCCTGCGTCCGGCGGCGCTGGGGCCGCTGCAACCCCCGGCGTGCCGGCCACTCCTCCGACCGCACCCTTGACCACTTCCGAGACGGTGACCGGGATACGCTCACCGCCGAGTTCCAGCACGAAGACGCCGCTATCGGCGTGGTTCTCGACCACCCGCACCTCGTAAGTCTTGTCGCCCGACTGCACCACTCGGCGTTCCGCGGAGGATCCGCTCACCTTCGCCTCGTACCCCCGCCCGCCGAGGACGATCCGACCGTCGGCGCCGGCCTCGACCTCATGCTCCGCCCCGTCGATCTGCACCTTGAACTTCACGCTAGTACCTCCACGAGCGTGTGCGGGCGGCCATCTGTTCGGCGCGCCCGGCCGCGGCCCAGGCGGAAGCGGACGTCCCCGGGGGGCACGTCACCACTGTCGTCGCCGACGGCGGTGCAGGCACGAGAGCAGCGGACGCCGATGGTCCTTGCACCAGGCAGGCCTCTTCACCCGCACCCAGCAGGTCGGCCACGGCCGCCGTCAGCGCAACAAGCTCTTCGCGAGGACGCTCGGTCCGGTCGCGACGGGCGAAGAATTCCAGCGCCACCTGCGGGAAGAGGGCGTCCGAGATCAGGTCTTCTTCACTGAACCTGATCCCCAGTTCTTCCAGTTCAGTGCGCCGTTTGGGCAGCTCGGGTTCGAGCGAGTCGGCCGGACGCGTGGTTATGGGCGCTGCGTCTCCGATGCACAGTTCACGCACCTCTGGGTCGATGGGCGCCGGAGGTCGGCCGTAGAGTCCTTGCACGTAGGCCTTCGTCTCTTTGGTAATCATCTTATATCGGCCCATGATCACGTTCAGCGTCGCCTGTGTGCCCACGATCTGCGAGGTGGGAGTGACCAAGGGTGGGTAGCCCAGCTCCCGCCGCACCCGCGGCACCTCCTGGAGCACCTCCGGCATGAGCTCTAGGTGGCCCTGCTCTTTCAACTGAGACGAGAGATTCGAGATCATGCCGCCCGGGATCTGCCAAAGAAGCACCGCCGGGTCGACGGCTGTGAAGGCACTCTCGTAGGTCACGTATTTCTTTCGCACCTTGCGGAAGTATTCCGAGATGTCTTCCAGCACCCCGATATCCATGCCGGTAGCCCGGTCGGCGCCGGCCAGCGCCGCCACCATGGATTCAGTCGGGGGATGCGACGTACCCATAGACATCGACGAGATCGCGCAGTCGAGTATGTCGGCCCCCGCCTCCACCGCCTTCAGATAGGCCATGGAGGCCATGCCCGACGTGTAGTGGGAGTGCATGTGTAGGAGCACCTCCGGGTAGGCCTTCTTGAGCGCGCCGACCAGTTCGTAGGCGTCGTTGGGATCGAGAAGCCCGGCCATGTCTTTGACGCAGATGCTCTCCGCGCCCATCTCCACCAACCGGCCCGCGTAGTCAACGAAAGCAGGCACGTTGTGCACGGGACTCTTAGTGTAGCTGATGGTGCCTTCCACCCACTTGCCGGTCTCCTTCACCGCCGCTATGGCCGCCGCCATATTGCGCGGGTCGTTGAGCGCGTCGAACACCCGGAAGACGTCTATACCGGCCCGCGCCGCCAACCGGACGAACTCCCGCAGCACGTCGTCGGGATAGTTGCGGTAGCCCACCACGTTCTGACCCCGCAACAGCATCTGCAGCTTAGTGTCCGGCAGGGCGGCTTTGAGAGCGCGGACCCTCTCCCAGGGGTCCTCGTTCAAGAACCTCATCATGGAGTCGAAGGTGGCTCCGCCCCACATCTCGAGTGACCAATAGCCCGCCCGGTTCAGCTTATCCGCTATGGGCAGCATGTCTTCGGTGCGCATGCGCGTCGCGAGCAAAGACTGGTGCGCGTCGCGCAACACGAGGTCGGTTATGTGGACAGGACCTGCAGAGGTCGGCATGTGCGCACTGGCCTCCTGATTCTCGCAGTGACTACAGCGGTATGTTCCCGTGCTTCTTGGGCGGACGGCCTTCGCGTTTAGAGGCACACGCTTCCAGCGCTGCTATCAAACGGGGTCTGGTCTCGACGGGCTCGATGACGTCATCGATATGCCCCGCGACCGCAGCCGCATAGGGCGAGGCGGAGTCCTGCCGGTCAAGGGCCCCGGCCGGGAGTTCCCTTCCGATGCCCGCCGCGGGCCAGGCGAAGTTGAAGTCGGCCCGGGCCTGTTTGGAACCCATCACCTCGTAGCCCTCGCCGAAAGCCCTTCGCATCACCAAGCTCAACTTGGGGACCGTCGCCTCGCAATACGCGTACATGAGCTTCGCCGCGGCACGGACGGCCCCGGCATGCTCCTGCTCCTTGCCGGCCACAAAGCCGAGCGTGTCCACGAAGGTGACCACCGGCAGATTGAACCCGTCGCAGAAGCGCACGAAACGAGCCGCCTTTGTTGCTGCGTCGATGTTCAGACGTCCGTCGTGGTACGCGGACTGATTACCCACGATGCCCACCGGCCTCCCTCCCAACCGGGCGAACCCGGTGACGAGGTTCTGGGCCCAGTCGGAGGTGACTTCAAAGAACCGCCCCTCATCCACAACGTGAGCCACAATATCCCTCGCGTCACAGGGGTCGCCGGTGTCGCGGACCGCCAGAGCATCAAGCTCGGCGTCCATCCGGTCGGCGGGATCGAAAACATCCGAGCGCGGCGCCTCCTCCAGGTTGTTCTGCGGCAGATAAGAGAGCAGCCCCCGGATCATCTCGAGACACTCTTCCTCGTCGTCGGCGGCCAGGTGGGCAAGACCGCTCTTTTCGCTGTGTGTCCTTGCCCCGCCGAGCTCCTCGTAGGCCACCTGCCCTTCTCCCGCGCCCACCGCGCTCGCCCCTCCGGAGTCCCCGGCTCCGGCGTCAACATCCGCGACGACGGGATCGGCCAGATACACGCGGCTCGCGCCCTTGACCATGATCACGAAGTCCGCCAGAGCCGGTGAAAGAGCCACAGATCCGGTGCATGGCCCCATCACGGCGGCTATCTGCGGCACCAGCCCCGAGGCCATGATCTTGTGGAAGTAGAGTTCGGCGCATCGGCCAAGAGGGCCGGCGGCGGCCACGCCGGAATCGTATAGGCCCACGAGAGGCGCGCCGTTCTTCATGGCCAAGTCGACCACTTTGACGGCTTTGCCGGCCAACGCGTCACCGGTTGTGTCGGAGGCGGCCTCTGCATCCTGGGAGAATATGTAGACGTCGCGGCCTCCGATTTTTCCATGACCGGTAACGGCGCCGCGTGCGAAGACGTCGAGTTCTACGAACGTGCCGGTATCGAGGAGGAGCAGCACGCGCTCCCGAGCCGAGACGGAGCCGCTCCTGCGGCGCGCCTCGATCCACTCCGGCCCTCCGCTGTGGCGAGCCTCTCTCTTCAATCGGCGTAGGCGTTCCAGACTGTCATCGGCGCCCATTTGGGTAGCACCTCGTCTCCTTCACTGTCGGTCACGTCCTCCCGACCATGGCTGGCAGTCGACCGCGACATATTACAGCCTGGGGCCCCTGCAGGGGAAGCCGGCCCGTAACCAGATAGGCCACGCCCCTCTCTGGGGCCGGGGCCCCGCAGGGGAAGTCGACCCCTCTGGGCGTCAGTGACACAGACGTGGACTGCAGGCTTCCGGTTCCTACCGACGCCATGTGACGCGCCTTCGGTGTACCATCGAAGATGGTGAGAAGCGAGCGAGGGGAATCGACATGCGCATGCTTCGCTTGATGACCGGCCGACAGACTCGCCCAGGAAGGATACCTGGTGCTCACCCTTGACTTCCGTGGCCACGGAGGATCCGAGGTGGAGTTCAAAGGTCTCTCGGTCGAGGAGGCTATGCTTGGAGTCATGTTCCCCACACGCTTCATCGCCGCGGAGGGTGACACCGGAGCAGACAGCGCAAGGAGACCCCAGGAACTATCGGAAGGCAGCGGGGAATTGTATCTGGTTCCCGGCGACGACCACGGCACGGACCTTCTGAACGGCGAGGCGGCCGACCAGGTCTGGAGTCTGTTGGTCGACTTCCTGGACGACCATCTCGATCCCACACAGCCGTAAGGAGGACGCATCGTGAGCACCCCCGAAGCCACCTCAGGCAGCGAAGCTGCACAGGCGAACGAGATCCGACGCCCAGGCTACGTAGTCGTCCTCACCGGCGACGGCAAGGGCAAGACCACCTCCGCGTTAGGGATGGCCGTGAGAGCGATCGGCCGGGGGCTGAGGGTGATGATGCTGCAGTTCCTCAAGGGCACCTGGACCTACGGTGAACTCGAGACCGCCAAGCGTTTGGCCCCCGACCTCACCATCCGGCCCCTTGGCGAGGGCTTCGTCCACGTGGATCCCGAGAACCCCGATCCGAAGGACGTGGCCTGCGCGGAGCGGGCCTGGGAAGTGTGCAGGGAGACACTGTCCTCCGGAGACTACGACATGATCATCTTCGACGAGCTGAACACGACCATCTCGTACGGTCTTCTGCCGGTCGATGAGGTGATCGCCGTACTGAGAGAGCGCCCTCCCCAGGTGCATGTGGTCGTCACCGGCAGAGGCGCCCATCCCAAGATGGTCGAATACGCCGACCTCGTCACGGAGATGAAGGAGATCAAGCACCCTTTTCGGAACGGAGCGACCGCCCGCAAGGGCATAGAATACTAGGAACATCCGCCCGAGCGTCGACCGTCCGACGATCATCGCTGCGCCCCGAACCTCCGCCTCGCTGTGTCGACGTCGCGTGCTATGCTGCACGCGTCGAGGCGAGCGGGAGGCGTCCGTGGACATATTGACCGTGCCCAGGCTTTCCATCCCGGCGCAGAGGAATGTCTATACCCTGCTGCTTCCGAGGGCACCGGTGGAGCGGTTCAACCGGCTCCAGTCACGTGAGCCCTTCGACTCAGTCGGCTTCTGGTGGATGACTCACCATCGAAGTGTTACTTGCGCCCAAGGACCTCGGTATCCCGGCCGTCTCGGTCATCGCCCTAGCCATACCGATCTTGGAGGTGCTTGTGATGGCTGCAATCCTCTTCGGTATGTGATGGTTGTGGCGGTAGTAACGGGCGAAGCGTCGCGACACCGAACGCACGGAGTGACATATGGTGCAGGACGACATCATTGATATCATCGAGATCATCCCCCCGGGAGACGAGACGGCCTTCTCCGAAGAAGACCTGGACGCCCTTCGCGAAGCGAAATACAGGCTGGAACACCCCAACCTGACCGCAAGATTGTCCGACATGGTGGGAAGACCCTTCGAGAGCGCGATCAGGAGACTGCCGGCCCGCTGGCACGAGACCATAACAATCGCCACGGAGACGGCTCTTCTCAAGGGACTGGAGTTCTCCCTCAAGACCATGGGGCAGGAGCGGCCGAAGCGATCTCGCGACCTGCTGCACAAAGCCTTGGCCACAGGCGCCGGGGCCCTCGGCGGAGCGGCAGGGGTGGTCGCTTTGTCCGTGGAACTACCCATCTCCACCTGCGTGATGCTCCGTTCCATCGCCGACATCGCCCGCGCCGAAGGCCACGATATCTCTGCGGTCGATGTCAAGCTGGCGTGTCTTGAAGTGTTCGCGCTGGGTGGAGACAGTACGGCCGACGACGCCGCCGAGACCGGCTACTGGGTGGTCCGCGGCGTCCTTTCCAAGTACGTCTCAGACGCCGCCGCCCACATCGCCAAGAGAGGTCTGACCGACAGTAGCGCCCCGGCTGTGGTGCGGCTGATCGCGCAGATCGCCGCCCGCTTCGGGGTAGTTGTGTCTGAACAGGCCGCGGCGACGGCCGTCCCGGTTGTCGGCGCGGTGACCGGCGGCGCGATCAACTACCTCTTCATCGACCACTTCCAGAACGTGGCAAAAGGGCATTTCATCATCAGACGGCTGGAGAAGAAATACGACGCCGCGGCGCTGCAGCGCGCCTACGAGGAACTGATCTTCTAGCCCATGAACGCGGCGACGCAGACGGACCGAAGACGCGACCGCGCCCGGGAGCGGCAGGCGCGGCGCCGCGCCCGCCTGGTGCGCCGGCTCCTCCTGCCCCTTCTCGCGCTCGTCGTGATCGCCGCCATCGTGGCGGGCGCCACTTTGGCGAGCCGCGGAGAGCCCACCGCCGCCTCTTCGCCCGTTGGGACCGGCTCGCTCGGTGCGATCGGCCCCGCCCCGTCCTCTTCAAGTCCCGCCGATGACCCTGAGTCCTCGTCCAGCGGAGACGGCGGCGCTACTTCGGGCCTCTCCGGTGCCACAGACGACACCGGCACGATCGACGACCCCGTCACTCCGGCCCGGGCCCGCGAGCTCATGGCCAACGAGATGGGCCTGGTGCCTGTGCTCATGTACCACAAGATCGGCTACGATATCGTGCCTCCACCGCGACTCTGGCAGGACATACAGCAGCTGAGGGAGGCCGGGTTCTGGCCCGCCACGATCCGCGAGCTGGCGGAAGGACTGGCTGATATCCCGGCAGGCAAGAGCCCGGTGATCTTCACGTTCGATGATTCCAGCCCCACTCACTATCGCATCCTCGAAGACGGCAGCATAGACTCCGACTCCGCCATGGGGATTATCAGGAACGCCGCCAAGACGGGCGAATGGGCGGTCAAGGCCACCTTCTTCCCTCTGATCGAGGTCAACGCCGCCAACACCCTGTTCGGGCAGCCCGAGTACGCCGATGAGAAGTTGCGTAACATGGTGGAGTGGGGTTGCGAGATCGGCAGCCATACACTGACCCACCCCGACTTGTCGGTTGCGTCCCCGGCCACCGTCGCCAAGGAGTTGGCCCTATCCCAGGCCAAGTTGGAGGCAAGGATCGGGGGTGGGTACGAGGTCTTCACCCTCTCCCCTCCGTACGGCGAGTATCCGAACGATGTATCCGTCCTGCTCTCGGGGGAATACGAAGGCGTGAGCTACAAGTACAAAGCGGTGGTCCTGGCCGGAGGTGAGAGCGGCCCGTCGCCGTTCTCGAGCAAGTTCGACCCCATCCGGATCCCGCGCATAACCGCCTATCCGAAGAACACCGTGCCGAACCTCATCCAGTTCTTCGAGAGCCACCCCCGTCTCCGATACGTGTCCGACGGCGACCCGGACACCATCTCCCTTCCTTCGGACTTGGCGGAATCTCTTGGCGCGCCGCGAACCGACCTCACACAGAGCATCGTCCGCTACTGAATCAGGCCGGCGGGCCGTCCGAGTGGGCCCTCCGGGGGCCTTTCTCGCCGGGTCGGCGGGCCACCCCGGCGACATATCCAGCGGTAGGCGCCCACGGGCCGTCCGGCTTCGGGTCGTCGCGCTCGGTTATACTTGGAGCCGTCCCACAGATGCCGCCGATGCGCCTGGTGGCAGCGTCCACACCGATCCGGGGGCTCGGAAGCATGTCTACGCCGTCAGTGGTCGTCGAACACCTGAGCAAGTCCTTTGGCGAGACCCGGGCCGTGGAGGACGTATCGTTCGAGGTCCGGCCGGGTGAGGTGTTCGGCCTGCTGGGCCCCAACGGCGCCGGCAAGACCACCACCATCCGCATGATGCTCGATATCTTCAAGCCCGATTCTGGACGCGTGGAGATACTGGGTTCCGATCCCGCCAAGGTATCCAAAGACCGCATCGGCTATCTGCCCGAAGACCGGGGGCTCTACAAGGACATCCCTCTCGAGCAGGTGCTGATCTTCCTGGCCACGCTCAAGGGCCTCAGCGACGGTGAAGCGAAGAGCCGGCTGGCCCCCTGGCTCGAACGCGTGGACCTCTCTGAGCACCGGCGCAAGAAGGTGCGGGAGCTCAGCAAGGGCATGCAGCAGAAGGCCCAGGTCATAGCCACTCTACTGCACGAGCCCGACCTCATAGTCGTCGACGAGCCCTTCGCGGGGCTGGACCCTGTCAACACCAGGCTGATCAAGGAGATCATCCAGGAGCAGGTGGCAGCGGGAAGATCCGTGATCATGTCCACCCACCAGATGTATCAGGTCCAGGCACTCTGCGACCGGATCGTGCTAATCGATCACGGCCGAAGCGTCCTTTACGGCCGCGTTGAAGAGATCCGCCGTGACTTTGCGGCGAACGCAGTAATCGTGGAGGGCGAAGGAGACTTCTCCGCGCTCCCCCAGGTACTTGAAGCCCGACAGGAGAACGGCGCTTGGCGTCTTTCCTTGGAGACGGGTGCCGACCCACAGAAAGTGCTGCGGGCATTAACGACCCGCCCCGGAGTCAAGTTGGAGCGATTCGAGCGGGCCGAGCCCTCGCTGGACGACATCTTCGTCACGGTAGTCACCGACGGCCGGCGCACCGGGGCCGCGCAGGCCGACGAAGGCGCCGCGCAGGCCGACGAAGGCGCCGCGCAGGCCGACGAAGGCGCCGCGCAGACACATTCGGGCGCCGCGCAGACACATTCGGGCGCCGCGCAGGCCGGTAGAGCCCCGCACAACAATGAGTAAGACCTGGCTCATCGCCCGCCAGGAGTACCTCAAGAACGTCCGCAGGCGTAGCTTCCTTCTGGTGACGTTCGGCCTGCCTGTGATGATGCTTGTGCTGATGGGCATCAGCATCCTCTCCTCCATCCGCACGAGCGATGCGTCCACTCTGGGCTATGTGGACAAAGGCGGAGTCCTATCCGCCACGGTGGACGACCCTGGGTTCCAGTCCTTCGCAGGCACTGAGGAGGCGATAGCCGCCTTGCAGGATAAGCTGATCCAAGGCTTCTACGTAGTGGCGCCCGGCTATGCCGAGACCGGCGAGATAGAACTGTTCTATTGGGACCGCCAACCCGGCGCCGGCCTGCAGGAACGCTTCGATGCGTTCCTCAGGGACAACCTGGTAGGATCGCTCCCGCCCGACGTGGCGACTCGCGCCCTCGCCGGCCCCCAGGATCTGGTGGTCGGCACCGCCGACGGCAGCAGGGAGAGCGGCTCGGCCGGCCTTCTCAGCCTCGTGCTCCCCTTTGCGCTGGGGCTTTTCATCTCATTCGCGCTCATGTGCTCGGCCGGCTACCTGCTGCGCGCGGTCACCGACGAGAAGGAGAACCGTACCATCGAGATCGTGACCACGTCGGTCTCCCCCAAGGAGTTCATCGTCGGGAAAGCGGCGGGCTTGGTGGGTGTGGCTCTGACCCAGGTGGTCTTGTGGGCCGTGGTCATCGTCGCGGGGCTTGCCGTGGTGTCGCTCTTCACGGACGCCTTGAGCGGCATCGCCATCTCCTGGGGCCTGATCGGGGTCCTGGCGGCTTTTTTCGTGCCCCTCTTCGTCCTGGCCGTAGCCTTGGTGGTCACCCTGGGAGTGGCGGTAGCCGACGCCCGACAAGGCCAGCAGCTGGTAGGCGCCTTCAACGTGCTTTTCCTTCTTCCGCTGTTCTTCTCGCCGCTTCTGGGCAGCAACCCCGATGGGCCGTTAATGGTCTTCCTTACGTTGTTCCCCACCACGTCACTGCTCACCATCGCCGTCCGCTGGGGCGCGACGATCATCCCCCTGTGGCAGATCATCGTGAGCTGGGCGATCCTCGTAACATGCGCGGGGTTCGGATTCTGGCTCGCCCCCCGGGTGTTCCGCCAGGGGATGTTGCGGTACGGCAAACGCATGAGCCTCCGAGGAGTCATCGCGGCCGTCCGGGCGCCGGGGTGACAGCCACATGCGCCACGTCTGGCTGACGGCCCGCCACGAGATACACACGACCCTGTCCCGCAAGGCCTTCTGGTTCACGACCTTCCTACTGCCTGCCGTGGCCATCGTTCTTGTGCTCCTGCCGCAGTTGTTCACCGACACCCGCGGGAACAACGGCCCCGTACCCGCTGCCGGCCTCGACTCCAGGACGATCGGCTACGTCGACCCCGGGGGAGTGCTCCACACCAGTCCGATTCGTCTTCCGGCGGGACTGGTCAGGGAGTACGACAGCGAAGCCCAGGCGCAGGCCGCGCTCGCCGCAACCGACATCGACCGCTACTACCTCGTCTCCGAAGATTACCTGATTTCGGGCCGCCTCACTGTAGTCCAGACCCGTTACCAGCCCCTCAAGGCCCTCGACGGGAAGGACCTCATCACCTACGTGGTGAACACCGGCATCACGGGCAGCGAGACGACGGCCGGTCTGCTACTCGACCCTACACCCGGCGGCCGGTCCCGCTCTCTCGCGCCTGTGACCTCCGAGACCTCCGGCGACCCGCGGTCGGCCGACTTCCTTCCCCACCTCCTGATGTTCGTCCTCTACTGGGCGCTCGTCATGACCAGCGGTTTCATGCTGCAGAGCGTCTCCGCAGAGAAAGAGAACCGCACCGCCGAGGTGCTCCTGGTCAGTCTGAAGCCGCGAGACCTGATGCTGGGCAAGATCGCCGGTCTATCGGCCGCAGGGCTGCTCCAGGTGGCCATCTGGCTTGCCGTGATCTTCGGTCTGCTACTCACCAGAGGGACCATCGCCGGCATCGACCTGTCCGTGGGTGGCGGGTTCGCGGCCCGTGTGATCCCTTGGGCTATCGTCTACTTCCTGCTCGGCTACATCCTGTATGCGTCGGTGTACGCCGTCCTGAGCGTACTGGCCGCCACCGCCCGCGACGCCGGTCAGTTCGTGATCGTCGCGCTCCTCCCCCTCATCGTGCCACTGCTGCTTCCTAGCGTTTTCAGCGAATCGCCCAACGGCGCTGCTTCCTGCGTGCTCAGCCTCTTCCCCCCGACATCTCCGATGGCGATGGCTGCCAGGTTGGGAGCCACACCCGTCCCCTGGTGGCAACTGGCGGTGGGACTGGTGCTGCTGGCGGCTGCCGCCTATCTGTGCGTGCTCTCGGCCGGACGGTTGTTCCGGGCCGATCATCTATTGTCGTATCGCGCGCTCACCTGGGAGCGCCTGAGGAGCATGATCCGGCCGCGGACCGCCCAGGCACCTGTCTCTGGAGCAGCGGCGCCGGCCGTGGATCGGGGCGCATACGCCGACCGGGCCGCCTCGCCGGCTCAGAAGACACGACCCACCGACGCCGCGACATCGAGGAACCGCGTCTACATGATGGCGACGATCGCCGTCATCATGCTGGCCCTAGGGATCGTCGAATACTCCCGAGGCGCCTCCCGCGGCATCATCATAGCCGTTGCCGGAGTGATCCTGGGCATTGGAGCGTACGCTCGTTACCGCAGGCGGCAGTGACACCCGGTGGAGTCGGACCTTACGAGCGGGGTAATCGTCACCGACGACTCGAGCTCCGCCTGATGCGAACGAGGAGATCTGCAGCTTCTGAGGATCCAGGATCAGTTGTGCATCCCTCAATTCACGACCAGCGTGGTGTCGTATCGACCGGGAGGGACCGGCTCAGACACGAAAGCCTCCTTCGCGGACCTTGGCTAACAGGCCTTTGTCGTGCGAGTTGCTTGACTGCTTCGGAACACCAGTATGGCGCGGAAGTCGTTGACGTTGGTGAAGGTCGGCCCTGTGACCAGAGCGTCGCCAAGAGCTTCGAAGAAGGCATGGGAATCATTGGCACGCAGCATCCGTGAGGCTTCCAGCCCCAGGGCCTGCGCCCTCCGCAGCGTGTCGGACCGTGCCACGGCTCCGGCGATCCCACCCCCGCCGTCCACGCCGTCGGTGTCGCAGGCGAGCGCCACATACTCCACATCTTCTCCCAGAGCAAGAGCGAGGGCCAGAAGGAACTCAGCGTTCGGCCCTCCCAGCCCCGACTCCCGCTGGGTGACGGTGGTCTCTCCGCCGCTCAGGAGGACCAAAGGCGGCGGCGCCGGTTGGCCGTGAGCGGCGACCTGCCTGGCGATGGCCGCATGAACGAGCGCGACGTCGACGGACTCGCCTTCCACCGAGGCGCTCAGGATCATCGCGGGCACACCCTCGGCCTCGAAGAACCGCGCGGCCGACTCCAGGAGATCCTGTGACGAAGCCAGTACCACGGTGCAGGAACGGGAGAAGCAAGCGCAGCCGGGCTTGGGAGTCTCGTTCGCCTCGTCGGCAAGATGCCTGTGCACGGCGACGGACGCCCGCAGGCCGTACTTCTCCACGACCTGCCTTGCCTCGGCGAGTGTCGTCGGGTCGGGAACCCCGGGTCCGGAGGCTATAACGGAGGGGTCGTCACCGGCAACATCGGAGACAAGCAGGTTCACCAACCTTGCCGGCCCGAGTGCGCAGGCCAGCCGGCCGCCCTTGAGGGCCGACAGATGCTTCCGCACACAGTTGATCTCCTTGATGTTCGCGCCCGCCGCGAGAAGTTGGAGGAGGAGCGACTTCTTGTCCTCCAGGGTCACGCCGCCGGCAGGCAACGGCAGGAGAGCAGACCCGCCGCCGGAGAACAGAGCGACCACCAAATCATCCCGGGTGAGGCCTCGCACCAGGGTCATCATGTCGCGGGCGGCGGCCAGCCCCACATCGTCGGGCATGGGGTGGGTGGCCTCCACCACGCGGATCCGCTCGCAAGGAAGAGCATAGCCGTGAGGGACGGCGACGAGGCCGGACAGGTCGCCGGGCCAATGCTGTTCCAGCGCCCGGGCCATGGAGGCCGAAGCCTTGCCGGCACCCACCACGACGGTGCGCCCTCGAGGTGGCTCCGGCAGCGCCGGCGGTAGGATCCTCTCCGCGTCCAAATCGCCTAGGGCCTTACGGAGCGCTCCCAGTAACATCGTGTCGGCCCGGTATCGCACGTGGCTTCCGTTCACCCAGCCAGCGACCAGCAGACCTTGGTCACGTGCCTGCCTAGGTCCGGCTCGTCCACCATAGAGGTAGGGTACTTCTGCCACATTATGTCGGCCGGCTCGAGGCCGTTCGCCTTGGCGTAGGACTGGATGGCCTCGTAGGCCGCGGCGATCTCGTCGTAGCGGCCCCCGTGCTTGGTGAAGACCGCTCGTTACGCGCCACGAGAGATAGAGTGTGCGCCGCTGACAGAGGCTCCGGCACTCGGTGTCGCCCGCTTGACCACGCCAGAGCCAGGGCAAGCGCGCTGGGTAGATCTACCAAATGGCCGGGCGAAACGTAGACAGGCTTGGCGCGCCGTTTGAGTCTTACAGCCGCTCCCCGGGCTCCCCACTCCTTAGTGAGGACGTAATGGTCGCCGCGCTCCGGGCCAGGGTCATGGTCGATGGAGTGGAAGGGGGTCTTGGCGACACCCACGGTAGGAAGTCCAACGACCACGCCTACATGCGAAGCCAGCCCCAGGCCACGCTCGTGAACCACGCCGTGGCCATCGATGAAAACGAGATCGGGCTGTGTCTCCAGAAGCGTGAGAGATTCGATCGTCAACCGACCTTCGCGGAAGGCGAGGTAGCCAGCGACATAAGCACTATCGGCCACCCCCTCAACCACGCTCGTCTCGACAATCCTGAAGCGACGGTCCATCAAGACCGCCGCCGCCCAGGCGCGCGAGCCCTCTCCTTGATACGATACATCGACTCCCGCCGCGTAGCGCGGGCTCCCTTGCCCTTCGACGGCCACCGACCGCAACACCACGTTCCGGGCCAACGCCGCCTGGATCGCCGCAGCTTCTGCGCGCGTGACCCGCCAGGGATGAACGTGCTCGAGATCCACGAGGAGGCGCGATCAGGCGCTAGTCGGACCAGGTTCGTGGGGCGCCGGGGTCTTGTCCCTCGCTCACATCACACGTCACGGATACGACGGCCATATCTTCGGGCACCTCGAAGAACACATAGCCCTCAGCCGTCTTGCCCGGCTCCAGTTCGACAGACTCCATCACCTGGTGATCCGAGCCGGTGACTGTGATGCTCTCATGGACGTTGCCGTCGGTGTCGTTCATGGTGAACCAGCGTGGGGAGATCTTGATGCTGGAGCCGCCCATATAGTCGATCCTGACCCAGACCCCTACGAGCTTGTTCTCCTTGGGAGCGCTCATGCCGCCCGCATCGGCGAAATCCTCAGGGATGGACACGGTGAGGCTGAGATCTATCTCTTTGTCACCGTTCACGTACTTGATGGTGTCCTCCCAGAGACCATAGTCGCTGAACACCGGGATGGTCGTGGCCCCAGGGCCTCCCGTAGAGGTAGCGTCTGTGGTGGAGCCGGGCTCCGTCGACACGGATGAGCTCGTCGCCGTCACCTCTTCGGAAGTCGAACCCGGCCCAGTGGTCGACACGCCTGCGGACATCGAGGTCTCCGTATCAGTATCGTCATCGCGGCAGCCGGCCGTCCATACAACAAGAATGCACAGCGTGACCACCGTCATAACAAGCAACTTGCGCACCGCCGTCGCTCCTTTCTTCGGAAGCTCCACTCCCGAGCAGCCTCATCACTGAGGCTGGATGGGTTATTGTAACCCAGACGTACCGGCCGAGAAGGTGCGGAGTGAAGAAGCAGGCGGCAGGCTACATACACGAGCGAGTCACAGCTATCGGAGGTCCGGCCTATCCCGCTTACGTCGTCCGCGGAGACTCAGGAAGTCTCATGATCGACTCCGGCATCAACCACCTCGGCCCGCTCTATGCGGCTTCGCTCGAACAGCTTCTCGGTGACGATGGGCATCTCGACTACCTCTTCCTCACTCACTTCCACTACGACCACGCTGGGTCGGCCGGCTACCTCAAACAGCGGTTGCCGGGATTGCGCATCGGCGCCCACGAACGTGCGGCCGCTCTGGCGCAGAAGCCCACCGCACTGGATGACGTGAACCGCCTCAGCATGAGCCACACCGAGCTGTTCCACTTGAACCGCGATAACGAGGACGTGACTGTACGACCCTTCGAGATCGACCTATTACTTGGACAAGACGACCGGATCGACCTGGGCGGTGTCATTTGCCACGTGTACGAGACTCCGGGGCATACGAAGGAGTCGCTTTCCTTCTTCTTCCCAGAGATCGGGGTGTTGTTCCCCGGCGACGCATGCGGCGTTCTACGAACCGGGCCCTCCGCCCGTCTACAGGTGGGGTTCGTGACATCCTATGAGGCTTATGTCGACTCGCTCAGATCGCTGATCGCGCTCAGGCCGGAGATCGTTTGTCTGGCGCACAATTGGGTGTTCACAGACACGGACGCGGGCGTGTTCCTCGACTATTCTCTCGCTGAGACCTTCCGGTACCGAACGCTCATCGAGAGCCATCTCGACGCGGTGGGAGGCGATGTCGACGAGGCCGTCCGGCGCATGGTGCAGGCCGAGCTAGAGGCCGAAGGTGACGACTCAAAGCTGCCCGCCGGCCACTTCATCAACCTGGCGGTCCAGGTGAAACATATCGCCGGGCTTCGGACCAGGTAGCGTGCGCGCCCTGCCCTGATGCGGGTGCGGTCAGTACCGGTCCGCCCTTCCACTGCCTTGACAAGCGCCCCCGCGCGCCCGGACGGGTCGCCTGAGGAGCATGACATGGGTCGGTGCATACACTGTGACAAGGACGGCGTGTTCGTCTTCACAGACAGATTCGGGCTGTGCCCGCGCTGTAGGACCGTTGTGGCGCTGGACTTGAATGACAGAGCCTCCAGTCTGAACGGATGCGCCGAGGTCGTCGACACATCGAAGGAGCTGGTGACACGTCTCGCTCGGTGCGACGAGGCGATCGAGCACCTACGGTATACCCGCGACGCCCAAGTCCAGTAACCGCCGACCTAGACGGCGCCGCCCCTCACGCCCTCTGCGATGCAGTCCTACCTGCCCCAGAAGCCTCTGGGCGCTTCCGGAGGGGGAGGATTCACGCGGATGGTCCCATCCTCGTCGTAGTCGTCCTCGTCGTAGTCCTCGTCGTCCTCATAGTAGTCGTCCTCGTCGTCTTCGTAATCATCCCCACCCTGGAGAGGACGCTTGTAGACACAGCGGTAGAGTGAGCCTTGCTTCTGAATCGCCACGAGTTCCCACCCCTCCTCCCCCATAGCATCCAGATGCTCGACGATCTCCTCAGCGCTCGCACCAACGCTCAGGTTGTCGTCGGCGTCGTACTCCCACTTTCGCGGATATGCCATATCTACCCTCTCAATCACGCCCCGCCGGTGGCGAGGTTGTTCCTCCATCATGCAACGCCGTCTACAATAGCGCAGACCCCTAAGATCGGAGAGACCGCCGGCCTGTTGTAGCGGTCCCGACCAAAGCGCGTCGTGGGCAGAGAAAAAAGCCGGCAGAGGGACTTGAACCCCCAACCTGCTGATTACAAATCAGCCAATATTCCCAGCAAATCTAGATGTTTTTATCGATACGTCACCAGTGCGTCACACCCAGAAGCTACAGCAGAGGCTCCACAGCATTGAAGACGGCCGAGTTATAAACCCCCGAAAGCCTGTGCAGCGTCCGGGAGTCGGCAATACAGGAACGCTCGTCCTCCCCAGGGTCTGATAGCGAGCCCAGACCGACGGCAGCGTAGCCAAGCATCCAGGTCCACTGCATGTGGATTTCCATGAATCCCTCGTTCGGAGGGACCTTGGTTTGCCATTCTGCCTGAGCCTCAAGCACGGCAGCGTTGATGCTGGCGAGCTGCAAGGCCAGCTGCTGCGGAGAGCCCCCAGCCTCCACCACCTGTTGCGCCTCCGTCATCGGACCGCTCAAATCGGCACCTATTCGGAGGATTGCAAGTACGTAGGCTTGCTCCTCACTAGTCAGTTTCTCCTTAGACGGCAGCGGAGGAACCTCAATCGTGCCGCAGGCGAGAAGCTGCCCTACGAAGTCGATCACTCCCTCGAGCGCCACGATCTCATTAGCCACCAGAGCAGACGCCCTGACGCTGTCTCTTTCGTAAACGGCCAGGTCCAGATCAACGAGGGTCTTGGCGTAGGGGTACATGACCTCCTTGAACGCAGTGTGCATCGGTTGGAGGCGCGAGGTCGGCGCCGACGTACGATCCGCCTCAATGTAGGTGAAGAAGGCCAGGGAAGCCATGTTCTGGAGCTTGGTGTCATCCACGTCTTCAACGTTTCCGTTGAGAAGACTCTTGACAGCAGCGGCATCCAACGTCCATGCAGAATCGATGAGCATGTAGAGCCGCAGGCCGATCTGTCTTGCGTACAGGCTCTCGGCCACGCTGAGGTCGGCGGATGAGAAGCCCCATGGCCTGGTGTCCGTGGCGGCTGTAGCCGTGAGGGAAGAACTGGTGGTGATACGTGCTGTCGAAGTCGTGGTCAACAAGGTCGAACTGGAACTGTCGGCTACCCAAGTACAGCCGACAGTCGTGAAGAGGATAGGAAGAAGAATCAGGATGGTCACGACGGGTAGAAGAGGCCACGCCTTGCGGACTCCGCCGCGCTCGGCACCCTCTGAGTTGGCTCGTCGGCTACTGCTCATCTCCCATGCCCCCATGCTGGTCGATGCTGTAGGAGCCTCGCGCATTCATGGTACGTGTACCCACGTTCGGAGTCCAGAGAGTCTGCAGCCGGTAACCCCACCCCGCTGCCGTAGCGTCCGGCGCAAAGACGGGCGACCGGGTGCCGGCTCACGCTGTGCTCGGCCTGCTCCACTCTGCCCAGAATCGAGCAGCAAGGCGAGGCAACGTACAGCTCAAGATCGGGGGGTTATTATCGGCGCAAGTGGTGAATCAGTATAGTCGACGCGACAATGCTTTTCTCGTTTTGGCCGATTTCCCCTATACCCCTTTCCTGAGGGCCGCGGCGCTCTGTCTATCCCGGAACAGGTGACTCCTTGCCCCAAGTGGTGTTCTGGCGTACCCTGTAACTGTCCTCTTGGCGAAGGTTGTGGGGCTGCGTAGCCGTAAGAATCGGGCGCGTTCCCAATTCTCGGCGTCACATACACCCAATAGCACCCGACCGCCGAAGCAGCAATTACGGGGGGCGAAGTGCCTACTTACTACAAGTCGCGTTTCCTCGACACAGCTCCCTTGGTGTACGTCCAGGGCGAAGGATTCTGGGAGGCGGTCTCCTCACAAGGGCACCGGTCTCACCTCGAGGGCACAATCCCGGAGACAACTCTCTCCAGCCTTATGGAGATCGAAGAGGATGAGGCCCTGAGACTCATTGGCGACTACGAAGCTGTTGCGCGCGCCATCGAACCGGCTTCACCATCTGAATCGAGCGGAGCGATTCGACGAGGTTTCCTGAAGTTCCTGAGGTTCGTAGGGAGTGGGCTCGTCGCCTTGGTCGCAAGCACCGCTCTTCTGTATGCGATTGTCTGGTTGGCGCTCGGTTTGGAAACAATCTGGTTGGCGCTAGGTTTGGAAACAAGCGAGATAGACCTGTCTGCTCTCGTTGCCGCCATACTGGTCCCTCCTGTTCTCGGAGGATTCATCTTCGGAACGCTGGCAGGGCGTATTCCCGATTGGAGACTCGGCTTCGGTTTTGGGGTCGTCTTCGCCGGACTTGCGTGGGTAACAAGGGGCATCCCCATCTTTGGCTCGCTCCAGTTCGTGATGTCTGTGCTCTGGATGCTCTGGATTGCGATACCGTACATCGCTCTCAGCGGCCTAGGCGGAGTCCTTGCGTATCTTGTCGGCCGACGGACACATGGAGCCAATCGAAAGGGCGAGGTGTCGCAAAGAGTCCCACTGTATCTCGGCGCCAGTCTGAGCGTTGTCGCTGTTGTGATCGCAGTGATCGCAGGTGCCATCTTCTACGCGGACAACGGCGCCACCGACCCGATAAGCGCTTCGACGACCGCTACAACCGCTTCTGCAACTGCAAGTACTCCGAGCAGCAAGAGCGACGAGGCGGAGGACACATGGAGAAAGGCGGAGTCGGCTTTGGAGGCTAGCCGTCCCAGCGAAGCTGTCAACCTCGCTCAGTGGGCCGTGGAGCTTGACCCCACCTCGGCGCATGCCCATCTCGTTCTTGCCAATGCGTTGGCTGCCCTGGGTGAGTTCCAAGACGCACTTGGCGCTGCCAAGGAAGCAACACGGCTTGACGCGAACTATGCGTTCGCGTGGTTCAGCCGGGGCGCGATAGAGAAAGGTCTCGGGATGAGTGCAGAAGCCGTGTCATCATATGAAACCTTCCTAGGCTGCGCGGATCCCCGCTCTGATTCGGAGAGCATCGCGATAGCGAAAGCGCACCTCACTCTGCTCGCCGGGGAAATAGGGGGCAGCCAAGCCGAGGGCTATCTCACGGTCGACTACTCAGACTTGGTGGCCCGTCCGGACAATCTGAAAGGCAAGAAGGTCCAGTTCGACGGCTGGGTCATCTCTGTCAACCCTGGACGACACGAGGAGTCTATCGGGGATTACACGTCCCTGATCGTAGGGCCGGTATCTGGTGCTAATCCTTGGGACTGGGTGATTGTTGTCTGCGCCGACGTTGGACTGACGTTTTCCGATGGAGACGTGGTTCTTGTACGAGGCACTCCCACAGGTGAAGTCCTGGAGAACTACCAGGAGGATGAGGATGCCATGCAGCGCGTTCCAATGGTCATCGGCGATGAGGTTGCCCGATTTGGGAAAATGCCCTAGCTGGAAGCATATTCCGGGGTCACCGTGGTGTCAGATTGCGGCGAATGGCGCCTAGTCCTCTGGTCAGTAGCGACGCCGCCGGGCTTTCGGCCCACTCCATCACTTTGCTGCACGGTAGTAATTACACAAGCATGAAGTTTTATCGGGTATGGGTCTGCAGTGAGCGTGACGCTCCTGTGCGCATTGCCTGTGAGTAGGTAGTCTGGGAGACTGTCTGTCCCCTTCTCAGCCCGTGCTCGGCGCTAATGTCCCTGGGGTGGGTGTGCTCAGACTCGCATATCCCTCCACAGCAAGCGTCTCTGGGGATTGTGTACGTCAAGGCGTGTAAGGTAGCGGACACGGTATGATGACGTCTTCTTCAAGCTTTGGCGTGGCTGGTGAAGATAGCGAAGTGGACACTCATGGTCACTCGCCCAAGTCTCCGCAGTCTCGACAGTCGGGGAGTGCGTTGCAGATGGTGTGGTATGCGACGTCATAGGCTTTCTCACTACGAAGGATCGGATCATCCTTGCAAGCGCGCCAGCCCACCAGCTGCAGGAGACGCGGCTTCAGCCCCGAGTGCTGGTATTGGCCATAGCCATACCAGACAGCATTCGCGCAGTAGTCGGGATCGTTCTTGGATGATACCGCCCGGGCCTCTGCCAGCAAACCTGCCAGAGCAGGCTCTCTACGGGATAGCTCGCTGAAGGTCATCTCGGTTTCGGTCATGGCTCAGAACCTCCTTCGAATCGGGATCTTACTTCTTACCCCTATAGGGAAAGAAGAACGGTAAGATTCACCGTTCTCTTCATTTCCCTTACCGGTAAGATTCTTGATTCTTACCGGGGTAAGATTCATCGTCATTCCCCCTCGGGTTGCCGGTGCGAGTCCACTTGCCGCGGCCCACGTTCTCTACGAGCCCGCGGTTCTTCATGTCGGTGAGGGTCTTGCTGACCACGCTTGGAGTGGTGCCAATCGCCTCCGCAAGCTCCGACGGTCCACAGGCGCCGTTCTCGAGCTCTGCGAGGATCATGGCCCGGACTGCGCCCTGCTCGGTGGTTACGTCGTTCACGGTGGTCGACTCCACCACCAAGGCGTCCTCGTCGAACGTCATGCGTAGGCCCACAGGCTCAAGCTGCCCCATGTTGCACTTGCGCGGGAATAGTCCCAGCCGGTAGACGCCTTTGCGCTCCTGCTCCGAACGCAACTCCCAGGTGATGCGGCTCAGGTTCTCCCAGTAGATGGAGCCGATGGGAAGCCGCTGGTGATTCTCTTCCCGGCGATCTGCTTTGGTCGTGTGGGTCTGGATGTCGGCGGCGGCGCCCGTGAAGGCCGTCACCTTACGAAGCACGTTGAAGAACTGGATGGTGAGCTCAGCGCTCGCCACGTCTCCCCCACAGGCAAGACCCGCAGAGTCGATTACCACGAACCTTACGTCATTCTTGGCGATCACCTTCGCGATCTCCGAGACTTCGTCCGTCATGGGACCTGTGCAGCGCCGGTAGAGCGGCAACCTGATATCGCGATCGACGTTGGTCCGCCGGAGACCATTTGCCAGCATGACACAGCGCCGCGCTGCTTCGGCCTCAGAGACCTCCCAATCCAGAATTATCGTGTTCGCCTGCGGAGTGTCTGCGCCAAGAAAGGGAAGCCCGTTCTCTATCAACAGGGCCTTGTACAGCGAGAGAAAGCTCTTGAACGTGCCCCCTGGTGCGTAGCTCAGGACAGGGAGACCCTCTAAGACCATATTGCCAAGTATGTACCTCACCCCTACACTATCGACCGGCTGCAGGCGCACAGTCGGAGAGCCCTCTTGCTCGTGCACGAGAATCAAGCGGCAGGATTCCTCAATCACCGTGTCCCACTTGATACTCTTCCGCGGGAATCGCTTCTCCAGGGCCTGAGACAGGCTGCGTCGCGTCTGGCCGGCTGCCAAGTTCATCATCTCGTGGTTCAACGGCTCCACTGTGCCGCCGGGCAAAGTGGCGGTGATAACTACCTGTGCTTGTGTGCGGCCGTCAGAGTGAGACTTGAGACGGTCCGCCTCGAAGTCTATCCGGGCATCAGGGAAGGACCAGGTGATGGTATACGAGCCCGGGGCCACCGCGACGGTGGGCGCCAAGGAGTCCCAAGGATCGAACGCACTGCAGGATTCCTGAGCGGGTGCCGGTTCCGGGTTGTGCAGGTCCACAGGGACAAACTCGTCTAGTCCGTGGCCGGCGGCCAGGTGGTCAGCGGCGTCCTTGCCGGCCTTCGCCTCCACCACGGTCACTGAGACGGCCTTCCCCTGGAGGCTTGCCGCTACTTCAGCGGCGTGCTTGCGGCCGGGCTCGTCTTTGTCGGCTACGACGATCACCTTCGCACCGGCGAGGCACCCCGCGTATTCCCGTCGCCACTTGCCAGCGCCGCCCGGATTGCAGGTTGCTACGCACCCGGCAGCCTCAAGCGCGTGAACGTCCTTCTCACCTTCCACCACGTACACCACGTACACCTCACCGCGGTCAGCGACCGCAGTGAGCACCTCAGGAAGCCTATAGAGGACGCGACGGGTGTCCCCGAGCTTCCACTCCCACTCTCCATCGTCGCTCCGTCGGCGCTGTCGAAAGTCCTTGGGGTGAAAGCGCACCACCTGAAAGAGCAGTTCTCCCTCTTCGTCGGTGTAGTCGTAGGTTTCGCTGATTTTCCGCTCAGTTTTGGCGTCCTCGGGAAACAAGTCCCGGGTGTCGAGCTCGATTGCCTTGACGATGGCTTTCAGTTCGCACCCGGCGTGACACTTGAGCAGTACCCGGCCGCCGTCACCCTCAGTGACGGACAGGCTCGGATTGTGGTCATCGTGGGCGGGGCAACGAGCGAGATAGCCGTGGCCGTTCCGCTTACCACCCTCCAGGCGGTCGAGCACTCGTTGGATCGGGTCCGATTCGTGTGACATCTCGTCCCCCGATCATAGGTTGCGGTTACAGTTGTGCAGGCGGTCCCAGTTTCCGGCACCGTCTACCACCCACAGAGACTCGTCGATGCCCATAGGGACGGAGTCAGCGCGCCTCTGGGCTTCGCCCTGGCTCTTCATGACGCACCTCCAGTGCTAGACGACGGCGGACCGTTCCTGTATTCGTCCACGGCCTCGCGTCGCGTTCCTGGAGCTTGACTGGGCTCTATATGGCCGGTAGACGGCAAGAGTTGACGAGCGCCTCCCAGCCGATACGGCCATAAGGAGCAGGTTGCAGCGCAAGGACACTCGCGCACCTCTCTCCAGGGTCGGCACTCGTAACCAGCATCGATGCTCGCGCCCATGCACTCCATGCAGAAAAGCCTGACAGCATCGCCACGGTTCTTACTCAGGCGGTGGACGCTGTACGAGGCGCTCATGACTGAGGCCCCGGATCGCTAGTCGATTGGCGCACGCAGCCCTCTATGTAGGCTTCCAGATCGCAACGCCGATACCGCACAGATGCGAACCGGCCTTCACCGAGCTTCACGAACCTGGGACCATCGCCAGAGCAGCGCTTGCGCTCCAACCACGACGGGCTGAGACCGTACTCGGCGGCGACCTGCTCTTGAGTCAGTAGTTGTGTTTGGAGAGGAGCCATCAGTGGACCTCCTCCAAGAGTCGCTCGGGGGAGCCTGTCCACCCGAGCGCTTCGGCCAGGCGGAGCAGGGGCCTACTGTCAGGGTTCAGTCTCTGCAGCCCAGCCTCAATCTGACTGATGAGGGAGGGATGGACGTATGCCCGGCGAGCCAGCTCGACCTGGGGCCAGCCTTGGGCTTTGCGGAGTTGCGTCAGAAGAATCATGAGACGTCTTCCCTTCGACTCGGGCCGCGTCCCACGAAATAAGGAGACGCCGCCAGTTGCCTGGTTGCGCCCCCGATGCCTTCGGTCAGCGTCTACGTGTCCCGGAAGTTGCGCCCTCGCTTGTTGCGATCGTGCGGATACAGGGCCCGAACTCCTGCTCTCGGTCGTTGCATCCCTAACCAGCTGATGGAGCCCCGGGTGTACACGTATCCCGGCACCATCGCCTTGTCCGTTAGTCAACTTGTCCAAACGTTAGCACGCCAATTACGAAGTATCAAGAGGAAAGACCTGGAAAACGACACTTTTGCATACCCGGTGTGTCCCTGCGCTCACTTGGCGGTGTTGGAGTGGAGCTCCACCACGTCGGCCGGATCCCGGCTGGCGAGCTGAGCCGCCAGCTCTCCACTGATGGCGTCTGCCGCCGCCCTTTGGGGAGACGGAGCGGCATGAGCGTACCTCGCGGTCGTGGCTGGCTGGGAGTGTCCGAGTAGACCCCCCACGATCACCAAAGACAGTCCGGCGCTGGCACCCGTGGCTCCGAACGTGTGCCGTAGATCGTGGAGCCTCACGTCCTTGATGTCGGCCTCGGTGCGTACTTTCCCCCAGAAACCGTTCAGATTCGTCATAGGACGCCCGCGTCGGCGACTTGAGGGCACAACCCACTCCGAGTCCTTCGGCGCGGCAAGGAGGAGCTGAACAGCCGCGGCGCCCAACTGTACGTCTTTCTCCCCGGTCTTGCTGTCAGCCAGGTGGATCACACCGCCTTGAAGGTTCACCGACTCCCAGCGCAACCCCAAAACCTCCGAAAGCCTCATGCCGGTGAGTAGCAGCAGCCGCACGGCAAGAACACAGGCCGGGCTCTTGGCCTCTTCCTTCTCGAGTACGATCCCCAGTCGCTTCACTTCCTCGGCGTTCAGATAACGCTTACGTCTGACCTCCGGGTAGCGCTGCACGTGATAGCAAGGATTGCTGTGGTCAGGGCGATACCCCCACAGCTCGGCCAGGGAGAACATCTTAGAGAGCAACGCCACCGCTCGGTTAGCCTGGGTGGGCGTGTTACTCATCTTGCTGTGAAGCCTGACCACTTCCGACCGGGTGACTTCTGCCACCTTGTGATCCTTGAGGTCAGGCAAGATGTAGTCGTCCAGCAGACGATGATCCTCCGCGACGCTCTTGGGCTTCTTATGCAGGTCGGCGTGCCTAGCGAAGTACTCCTTGCCCAGTTCCTTCATGGTCGGAGTCTCTTTGGTCCGGCGTAGCATGTCCAACGGGTCCAGACCTTGGGCCACCTGGCCGAGCACAACACGGGCCCGATCACGGGCCTGATCGCATGTCAGCGCACCGAAGCGGTCCAGCGTGAAGCGGCGCCTCTGGCCGCCCGTTGTTCGGTAGTCAACGATGAAACTCTTGACTCCGGCCGGTGTCACGCGTAACCCGAAGCCCCGGATTTCACTGTCCCAGATCGTGTACTGATTCTCGCGGGGCTCAACTGCATCAACTACGCGCTTTGTCAACTTGGGCATGTGTGCCTCCCTCAAAGCCTCCACGTCACCACTGCGTCACCAGAAAGCGTCAAACGGATGCCAACGTCAGCGTACCACGGTGGAAGGTCAACGGGAAGAGGTGCCCCGTTTACGGGGCTTTTACGGGGTAATGACAAAGCCGGCAGAGGGACTTGAACCCCCAACCTGCTGATTACAAATCAGCTGCTCTACCAATTGAGCTATGCCGGCGTACATTCACCAACGAGGGCGAGGTCAGGAGATTGTAGCGCGCCGACGTCGCGCTGGGCGAGGCTGCCCGCGTGCCGACCCGCCACGCTGCGCGCCGGCCGCTACAGCACCACCCGCCGGCTTTCTAGATGAAGGGTCACCTTGCGCTTGATCCGCTGGAGCGCGTTATCCACCGTCTTGGTGTCGTGGCCGATTTCGGCGGCGATGGCTTCGTACGAGTTGCCCTCCAGGTAGTACTTGAGCACTCGCGACTCCAGCGGGCTGAGCAGCCGCAACAAGCAGTCAGTGAGGCTCGCACACTCCTCGGAGCTGATCACCTGCTGCACCGGGTCACTCGTTCGCCCCGACGGGATGATATCGGCGAGCGTACGGTTGTCGAAGTCGGCTCCGGAAGGCGAGTGACTGAAGCTCACATAGGTGTTGAGAGGTACGTGCTTCTGCCGGGAGGCTGTCTTGATGGCCGTGATGATCTGGCGGGTCACGCACAGTTCGGCGAAGCTGCGGAAAGTGGTGCTGCGGCCGTACTCGTAATCGCGGATGGCCTTGTACAGCCCGATGTTGCCTTCCTGGATGAGGTCGTCCCCGTCACCACCGGCCAGGAAATACGAATTGGCCTTCAGCCGGACGAATTGTCTGTATCTCGTCCAGATGCACCTGAGGGCGTCAGGGTCGCCGGCTTTTGCGTGGGCCACCAGTTCCTCATCGCTCGGCTCGATCGGGGGCTTATCCTGAGTCCTCCTGGCAAACGCCGCACTCTCCATCCCTCATCCCTCCCGCTTTGCGATTGCGGGTCAAGCATCCGACCCCTGCCTTGGCCGGCCCGGCTTCTCCGGCTGCGCGCCAAGCGCATCGCGCAACGCTCTCAACTTGTCCACCGTGCCCGGATCGGCCCTCTCCTCGATCCGATGACCTATTGTAGTGCAATTCTCAGGATTTGCAATCCTTCTTGTGTATTCTTGCAAATCACCGACGAATTGCCTGGAGGACCGCCGAATGACGTTGGGCCGGAGGATGGTCTTCTGAAGCTGGTAATCCGAGGACACCGCCACAACACTTTCCCCTGCACTAAGCTTATAAACCTCTCGTTCAATGATACTATCAGCCGACCTGGTGAAGGACCCGAAATAGACGTCCACATTGGCAGTTGCACTCTCTGTCTTCTGCAACATCTGCACGCGGGAGTCGAAGACTACGATGGCCCGGTCGGTAGTGCCGCCCATGTAGCTCGCTATACGGTCCACCATCCGCCTGCGCTCGTCCTCCAGGTCGAGGATGCCGACATGTCCCAGCAGCTCATGAAGCACGTTGTAGCCGTCGATCACGTAGACGGTCATCCGGCACCGACCTTCTTGACGCGGCGCTGTCGTACCGCTTCGTATAGCAGTATGCCGGACGTCACGCTTACGTTCAGCGATCCAACGCGTCCGGCAAGGGGTAGACCGACCATCACGTCACAGAGGGATGCAACCCTCCTCCCAAGCCCCTCACCCTCGGAGCCCAGCACGAAACAGGTCGAGTACCCATAGTCCTGCCCCGTGTACGATTCCGAGGCCCCGGCCGCCGCGCCGTAGATCCAAAAACCTTCCTTCTTCGCCGTGCCCAGGAAGTCGGCCAGGTTCCGAACCCTGCATACCGCGGCGTGCTCGGTGGCGCCGGCCGAGGCTTTGACGACGCTCCCGGTCACCTCGACCGCACGATGCCGCGGAATGATCACAGCAGCTCCGGCCCCCTCAGCCGATCGGATAACGGCGCCCAAGTTGTGAGGATCCTGCACCCCATCCAAGGCCACCATGAGGGTGTGGTCGCGGAGAACGTCTTCGGGCTCCAGATACGGGAACGGATCCACCACGGCGGCGATACCTTGGTGATCGGACGTCTTCAGCCGGTTGGTCAGCTCGGCCGCCGAGACCCGGTCTATCGGGGGCTGAGCGGCGCGGACGCCCGCGCACCAACTAGGGAGCATCCCCTCCAGATCGTCGCCTGCCTTGCTCGTGGCAATCAGGATGACGTGCACCGTCCTCCGCCCCCGCAGCGCCTCGCGCACGGGGTTGCGGCCGTAGATCAGGTCGAGCGCCGGGCCCCTATCTGGTTCTAACAATCTTGTAGCCACCTGGAACGTCCCGCACTTCGTATCCGCACTGGGCGATGGTCGTCCGTAGCTCATCCGCGCGGGCAAAATCGCGCCGGGCCCGGCATTGCTGCCTCTCCTCCGCCATGGCCGCGACCTCGTCAGGGACATGGTCGTTTCCTCCGGCTACCGCGTCCAAACCTAGGACATGCACCATTTTCACCATCTCCGCCCGCATCTGAGCGGCCGTGTCCGCATCCAGCTCGCCGGCTGCTAAGGCGGCGTTCGCCTCTCGCGCGATACCGAATAGTTCGGCCAGAGCGGCGGCCGTGTTGAGGTCATCAGCCATGGCATCGGCGAAGGCCTCTTGCCGCGTCGCAACCTTCTGTAGGATGGAGGCCGTGGATCCGGCCGCGGTGACGCCTTCCGGGGTTGTTCCATCGGCTCCGGCGGGCCTGACTTCGGCGCCCGGCTGAAAGGCAGACACGCGCGCCGAGGCGGCACTCCCCGCTCGGTCGGCCAGCTCCAGGAACACGTTCCTCAGCCTGTCCACCTGTTGCTCGGCCTCGCGGAGAACCTCCTCGCTGAACTCCATGGGACTGCGATAGTGACTCCCGAGGAACACGGTGATGAGCGCCTCCGGCCTGTGCTGGTCGAGCACCTCCCTCAAAGTGAGGATGTTCCCCAGGCTCTTCGACATCTTCTCCTGGCTCAGGTTGAGCATGCCGTTGTGCATCCAGAAACGGACGAACTGCGATTCGCGGGCGCCCTCAGCCTGTGCTATCTCGTTTTCGTGATGTGGGAAGATCAGGTCGCGGCCGCCGCCGTGTATGTCGAACCCCTGTCCCAGGTACTTCAAGCTCATAGCCGAGCATTCGATATGCCATCCCGGCCGACCTGGACCCCAGGGGCTGTCCCAGGCGGGCTCTCCCGGCTTGGCTCCCTTCCAAAGGGCGAAATCGAGGGGGGCGTGCTTGTCCTCCCCCATGGCCACGCGGGCGCCGTGTCGCATCTCCGTCACCTGCTGTTTCGACAGTTTGCCGTATTCCTCGAAACTGTCCACGTCGAAGTACACGTCGGAGCCCGCTTGGTAGGCATGGCCCCGTTCGAGCAGTTCGGTGATAAGACCGATGATGTCGCTGATATGCTCCGTAGCCAGCGGCTCCACGTCCGGCCGGCCCAGACCCAGGCGGTCGGTGTCCTCACGGTACGCCTGGGCGAACTCCGCGGCCACCTCAGCAGCCGTCCGCCCCTGGTCGATCGCCTTCAGGATGATGCGGTCGTCGATGTCGGTGATATTCTCCACCAAGGTGACTCGGTATCCGAGCGATTCGAAGTAACGTTTGGCGACCATGGAGACCACGAATGGGCGCGCGTTGCCGATATGTACCAGGTTGTAGACCGTGGGACCGCAGAAATACATGGTCACGTGGTCCGGGTCACGGGGGACGAACTCTCTCTTCTCCTGACTCATCGAATCATACAGTCGCACTTATCGGTCTCCTTGTGTCGGGGCCCCGATCTTCGATTGAACGACGGCTCGCGCCTAGGGCGAGTTCGCCTCCTTGTACCGTGCCACATAGGCCAAGGCCTCGTCCAGGCGGGCAAGAATGGTACTCCTCCCCAGTCCTCCCACCAAGTAGAACAACTCCGGCCCCTCATCGCGCGCGCTGAGGGCTATACGCAGCGGATGGTAGAGCGCCTTACCTTTGATACCCTGCTCCTTAGCCTTCTCTACCAGTGTGCGCAGCGTTTCCTGAGCCTCTTTCGCGGGTAGATACTCACTCGGCATAGCTGAGAAGACCTCTCGGGCCAGGTCGAACAGCGTGTCGCTGTCCGCCGCCAGCAGCCCGTCCGCGCACGGGCAGGCCGTGGGATCAGTTTCCTCCACGAACACGGCCACGTAGTCGGGGGCATCCCCCAGCACCGTCAGCTTGGACTGTACGGCCTCCGTAACCACCTCCCGCTGAACCGGCGCCAGTCTCAGTCCGGCCTCAGCCAGATGAGGCTCGATGAGCCGGTAGAGCTCCGCGACCTCCAACTCCCTGATATACAGGCCGTTCAGCCAGTCGAGCTTCTGGACGTCGAAGACGGCCGGGCTCTTCGACACCTTTTCGATGTCGAACTCGGCTATCAATTCTGCCAGACTGAACTTGTCGCGCTCGTCGGCCGGGTGCCAGCTGAGCAAAGCTAGATAGTTGACCATGGCGGCGGGCAGGTAGCCCAGCGCTCGAAAGTCCCCGATGGAAGTGGCTCCATGTCGCTTGGAGAGCTTGCTCCCATCAGGTGCGAGTATCAGAGAATGGTGACCATAGCGGGGTGCCGGCTCGCCCAGAGCGCTGAAGAGCATCAGCTGTCGGGCCGTGTTGGTGATGTGATCCTCACCGCGGATGACGTGAGTGATCTCCATCCCCGCGTCATCGACCACGACGGCGAAGTTGTAGGAATAGCCTCCGTCGGTGCGCTTGATGATGAAGTCGCCGATGACGTCGGAGGAAAAGGTGATGGACCCGTGGATGAGGTCCTCGAAAGTGACGTCGCCTTCCGGGACTCTGAATCGGATGACCGCCTTCTCTCCGGCGGCGAGCCGCATCTCGATCTCCGCGGCCGAAAGGCCTAGGCAGGTACGATCGTACACCGGCATCTCGCCACGGGCCAGCAGGCGCTCCTTGCGCTCCTCCAGTACCTCCTGGGAGCAGAAACACGGGTAGGCCCACCCTTTGGCCAACAACTTGTCGACGGCCGCCTCATAGAGATGCGCCCGCCGGCTTTGACGATATGGCCCATACTCGCCCCCCACGTCGGGGCCCTCGTCCGCCTGTAGACGGAGCCAGGTCAGATCTCTCAGAATGCTGGCGTCGTGGGTTGTATCGGACCGTTTAAGGTCGGTGTCTTCGATGCGGAGGACCATGGTGCCTCCGCAGTGACGGGCGTAGAGGAAGTTGTAGAGAGCGGTTCGGGCGCTGCCCACATGGAGCGAACCGGTGGGGCTCGGAGCGAACCGTACACGCACGCCGCTCACGACACCGTTCCCTTCCCCGCCTCCGGCCACGCCACCAGAGCCACCGCCTGGGCGGCGATGCCTTCTCCCCGTCCGGTGAAGCCCATGCCCTCGGTGGTCGTCCCTCGTAGGTTGATCCGCTCCACTCCTATGCCGATGGCGGACGCGAGTCGCGCGCGCATAGCCCCCCGGTGGGGGGCTATGCGCGGCTCTTCGCAGACGATCACGGCGTCAACGTTCACAACTTCCATCCCCTTATCCCGGAGAACGCCCGCCACGGTCGTGAGCAGCTCCAGGCTGTCCGCGCCCGCGAAGGCGGGGGCCGTCTCGGGAAACAGGCTCCCGATGTCCTCCAAGCCTGCCGCGCCCAACAACGCGTCCATGACGGCGTGGCTGAGCACGTCGGCGTCACTATGGCCCTGCAGACCATCGTGCCCGCGCAACCGCAGACCACCGAGCACCAGAGGCCGGTCGGGAACGAAACGGTGGGCGTCGAAGCCTACGCCCACCCGGAGGGGGCAGGGATCGTTTCTCATCATCGTACCTCAGCCGATCTGCTGTATCTCTCTCACCGCCGGCGCTCCGCCAATATCTGCTCGGCGTGCCGCAGGTCGACGCGATTCGTTACTTTGAAGTTCTCCGGCGAGCCTTCCACCACCGCCAATCGCCCGCCTCGTGCTTCTACAAGGGACGCATCGTCGGTGACGCCTCGCAGGGCGTCCTCTGGAACATTGTACGCGTCCATCAACACCTCTCTACGAAAGATCTGCGGTGTCTGAGCGCGCCACAAGAAACGCCTCTCGGGAGTGCTCCTGATGAGCTTGGACTCGTCCACGACCTTGATTGTGTCGACGCAGGGCACGGCCACGACCACGCCCTCCAGACTCGGATCCATCTCGAGGGTCTGCACGGCGTTGCTGATCTCCTCGCAGGTGACCAGCGGGCGGGCGCCATCGTGCACTCCCACCAAGTCGTAAGTGCCTATCTCCGCCAAGGCCAGGAGGCCGTTCTTCACGGAGAGCGGCCTTTCGTCGCCGCCGGCCGTCACGCGCACGACTTTCGCGATGCGTTCCAGCTTGATCTCTTCTTGACAGTACTCTACATCCTGCGAGTTGACCACCACCACAATGGCGCCGACAGCGTCACAGATGCTGAGAGCGCCGAGCGTGCGCTGGATCATGGGGATGCCTAAGAGCGGCACATATTGCTTGGGAAGACCGGAGTCGAGACGAACCCCGTGGCCTGCCGCAGCGACCACCAGCGCAAGACTCAGCTTGGTACGGCCCACAACACCCCCTGCCGGTCAGGAGACCAGACGGGCGAAGACCATCTTGCCCGACGGGTTCTGCAACACCGAGGTCACCTCGACCTCCACGTCATCACCGACCCGCCTGCGCCCCCCCTCGATGACCACCATGGTCCCGTCGTCGAGGTAGGCCACACCCTGGTCCTCTTCCTTGCCTTCCCGGATGACCCGTACCTGCAGGCTCTCCCCCGGTAGCACGGTGGCCTTGAGGGAATGGGCCAGCTCATTCATGTTAAGGACCTCCACCCCCTGGATATGAGACATCTTATCCAGGTTGTAGTCGGTGGTGAGGATACAGGCCTTCATCTCCTTGGCTAACTTGATGAGCTTGATGTCTACCTCGCTCACGCTGGGAAAGTCACGCTCGATGATGGTCAGACGGCCGCTGCTATCCTGCAGACTACGCACCGTGTCCAGTCCACGTCGACCACGGGCCCTCTTGCCCGGCTCCGCGGAATCTGCAATAGACTGCAGTTCTTCGAGCACGAAGCCGGGGATCACCAGATCACCCTCGATGAAGCCGCCGGCCACGGCCGCAGCAATGCGACCGTCGATGATCGCCGACGTATCGAGTAGCTTGGGCCTTATGAACTGCTTGGCGCCGGGTTGTTGTAGAAGCCCTTTGAAGCCCAGGACGCGGGCCAGATCCGTGTGACGCTTGTAACCCAGATAGGCGAAGAGATAGCCGCTCACCGCATAGAGGAGCGGGAGAAGATACGGCCCGACCACCGGCATATCCTTGATGGCTAGACCACCTAAGGCCGCTATGACGAGCCCCCCTAATAGACCAATCGTGGTGAAGATGAGCCCGCTCGCCGTGACGAGAGACGTGCCACGGTCCAACGCCCGCCCGAGCCTGGTGACGGCTTTGCCCAAGAAATGCCCGACAACGACTCCGACGATGATACCGGCGATCACAGCCCCCGTGACGGCGGACCCATACTCCACCGAGCCGAGGTTGGCCTTGGGAAGGTAGCGGATGGCCAGTTCGTAACCGGTCACGCCGCCCACCAGCGCTAGGAGCAATCTGACGGCGAATACCATCAGGTCACCGCCCTTGCCCGCCCTACAAGGCGGGGTTGTCCCACCACGCAGCCGGCTCCATGGTGGGGGCGGACGACGATATGCTCGGGCTCGAACATCATCCGTGCCGTTCGACCCGGTCTAGCTCACGCAGGCGGATAAGGCCCTCCTTGATGTCGTGGGCCCGGGCCACTCCGACCCCATCGATGGCGGCCAGGTCCTCCACGGGAGCGCTCATGATGCCCCGCAGAGTCCCGAACCGGGCCATGACGTTCTCGATGGCGTAACGGCTCAGGCGGGGGATCTTGCGAAGCATCCTGTAGCCACGAGGATGGAGATGTAACTCGAGCGCCTCCACATCAGGTCCGTAGCCAAGGATGCGAACGACACTCCCCGCTGACAGCAATTCGTCGGAGGGCAGATCACCCAGTGCCCGTTCGGCTTCGGCCAAGTGTTCGGGCGAGGGATCGGGCAGGTAGTCGGCCAGCACGGCCGACCTGTCCTCGCGGACATTGAACAGAAGCTCCTCCAGTTGCAACTGCACCAGACGGCCCTCGATGCCCAGCTCGATGATGTAGCGCTCGACCAGGTGGGAAAGCGCCAGCACCATCTCGGTGCGCTGCAGTACCGTGGTCACGTCGAAGAGAGTCACGGCCTGCTGGAACTCCAGAGTCGACAACGAGTCCATGACCAGATTCAGACGGCTCCGAAAGCGCTCGAGCGTCTGCAGGGCCTGATCGGCCTTGCTCAAGATGACCCGGATGGGGTCCATGATGTAGCGCACGTCCCCGACATAGATGGTAACCACATCCCGCGACGCAGAGATAGAAATGGCGAGTGCCTTCAGTTGCTTGGCCACCCGTTCGGCCGTGCGGTGGCGTGTACCGGTCTCTTGAGAGTCTATGCTCGCGTCAGGTATCAGTTGCACATTGGCATGGCTGATGTACTTGCCGGTGGGATCGAGGAGGATGGCTCCGTCCATCTTGGCCAGTTCATAGAGGATCATCGGCCGCATGGCCACGTTGATATGGATGCCTCCGGAGATCAACGACAGGATGCTCTCCTCGTCGGCAAAGACAAGAAGGGCTCCTGTGCGCGCTCGGACTATGTTATCGATGGACTGCCGGAGCTGTGTCCCCGGAGCGGTCATCTTGAGCGCCTCGATGAGTCGGCCTTGTGTGGCCAGGGGCTGTCTATCCACCGTTGCTCCTCGCTGTCACCCGCTTGACGGCCTGTTCGACATCGAAGCCCGCCTGCAATCTCAACCCTGAGTCTCTTCCACCCGCCTTGGAGAATTCCTCGACATTGCGGCCTGGTACGAGGATCTGGGAGAACCCACGGCGCACCAGTTCCTGGATACGTTTTTCCCCCTGCAAGGCATATCGTACCTTCCCGGTGAGACTCACCTCTCCGAAGGCGGCCACGCCTTGTCCGCCGGCGCCGTCCCGCCAGGCTGTGGCGATCGCCAGCGCCACGGCAAGGTCGGCCGCAGGGTCCTCCAACGCGAGCCCACCTGCAACGTTAACAAATATGTCGCACTTGAGGAGCGGCAATCGGGCCCGTCTGCTGAGAACGGCCACTATCATAGCGAGGCGGTTGCGATCCACCCCCCTAGCGACCCGCTGCGGCAGGGCGAGGCTGCTCGGGGCCACCAAGGCCTGCACCTCCGCCAAGAGACAGCGCGTGCCTTCCAAGACCGGCACCACTACCGACCCCGAGCGGAGATCACCTTCTTCAAGAAAGACCGAGGCGGGATCCGGCACCTCCACCAAGCCCTGCTCGGCCATCTGGAACACGCCCACCTCGTTCGTGGAACCGAAGCGGTTCTTGACGGCCCGAAGGATCCGGAAAGGCTGAGTGCGCTCCCCCTCGAAGGACAGCACCGCGTCGACCATGTGCTCCAACACTCGTGGCCCGGCCAGCTCTCCCTCTTTCGTCACATGCCCCACCAGAACCACAGTGATCCCGTTGTCCTTCGCCACGCGCACCAGCTGCGCCGTAGCGTCGCGGATCTGTGCCACCGACCCCGGCGCGGAGCCGACTTCGCCGGACCAGAGCGTCTGCACAGAATCGACCACGCAGACGGCGGGTTTCAGATGCTCGAGGGCGGCCATCACAGATTCCGTCTGGGTCTCTGGAAGCAACCGCAGCCCACTGCCCTCCCCGCCCAGCCTCATGCTTCGGAGCTTGACCTGTCCGGCCGATTCCTCGCCCGACACAAGGAGGGTGGAGACACCCGCGGCCTCCATGCTGAGGAGCGATTGCAGGAGGAGGGTGCTCTTGCCCACTCCCGGCGCCCCGCCCACCAGGACCACGGAGCCTGCCACGAACCCACCGCCCAGCACCCTGTCGAACTCAGCCAGGCCGCTCTCCGTACGACTCTGGGCGTCCAGGTCGACATCTATCAGGCGTAGGGGAGCGGGGCTGGCGGTGACGGGTGCGGCCCGGCCGGCGTTCCGCCGGCCGGGCCGCACCGCAACCGCCTCTTCACTGATGGTGTTCCACCGGCCACAACCAGGACACCGTCCCAGCCAGCCCGGCGATGAGTACCCACACTCCCGGCAAACGAAGGAGCCCTTACGCATCGCTCATCCGTGCCGCGGCATGGGGTCGCGCGCCGGCCTCTTATGCAGTCTCGTCGGCCACGAGCACGTCCGGCGCACCCTGGATGACCTCGACGATGACCAGGTGGTCGTCCTCGCGTTCGAGCACGACGGTACTGCCCCGTGGGAACTTGCCTGAGAGGACTTCCTCGGCCAGCAGATCCTCCACGTGCCGCTGGATGGCCCGCCGCAGTGGGCGCGCACCCATGGTGGGGTCGTATCCAACGTCGACCAGCAACTCCTTGGCTTCCGGAGTGAGGGCTACTCCGATCTCGCGGTCCCTCAACTGCTCCTCCACCCGCGACATCATGAGGCCGACGATATCGCTGATCTCCTCACGCGACAGCTTGCGGAAGACTATTACCTCGTCCACTCGGTTGAGGAACTCCGGTCGGAACACCGTCTTCAGTTCGCCGGTGACCCGGGTCTTCATCTCCTCGTAGTCGAGGCCCCCTTCCTTCACCGGCTCGCCGAAGCCCAGCACCTGTCCCTTCGAGATGGTATTGGCGCCGATGTTGGACGTCATAATGATTATGGTGTTGCGGAAATCCACCGAGCGTCCCTGCGCGTCGGTGAGCCTTCCATCTTCCAAGATCTGCAGCAGGATGTTGAACACGTCGGGATGGGCCTTCTCGATCTCGTCAAGAAGGACCACGGAATACGGCCGCCGCCTTACCAATTCGGTGAGTTGACCACCCTCGTCGTAACCTACATAACCGGGCGGCGAACCCACCAGACGGCTCACCGCATGCTTCTCCATGAATTCCGACATGTCCACCTGGATAAGCGCTGATTCTTCGCCGAACAGAAACTCGGCCAGGGTACGGGCGAGCTCGGTTTTGCCCACGCCTGAGGGTCCCAGGAAGATAAAAGAGCCCGACGGACGGTGTGGGTCTTTGAGTCCGGCGCGCGAGCGACGGATGGCCCGCGACACAGCCTTGACCGGCTCGTCCTGACCCACCACCCGTTGATGCAGGGCCTCTTCCATGCGCATCAACCTATGCGTCTCGGCCTCACTGAGCTTGGTGACCGGGATCCCGGTCCACATGGCCGTCACCTCAGCGATCTCATCCTCTCCGATGGAGATCTCGGCCGCCACGTCGGATTCCCTCCACTTCTCCTCCAGCTCGCGCCGCTGGTTGAGCAGTTTGCGTTCGCGATCACGGAGTGAAGCCGCCTTCTCGAAGTCCTGCACGTCGATGGCGCCCTCCTTCTCGCGCCTCACCTCCAGGATGGCGTCTTCCACTTCCCGCAGGTCGGGAGAGGAGCACATATTCTGGATGCGCTTGCGTGAGGCCGCTTCGTCGACTAAATCGATGGCCTTGTCGGGCAGGAAGCGATCGCTGATATAGCGATCAGCCAGATAGGCTGCCGCTTCCAGAGCCTCATCGGTGATCCGCACCCTGTGATGCACTTCGTAGCGTTCACGGAGGCCCGCCAGGATTAGTTTCGTCTCCACAACAGACGGCTCTTTCACCAGGATCTGCTGGAACCTCCGCTCCAGAGCAGCATCCCTAGCGAGATGCTTGCGATACTCGTCCAAGGTGGTGGCTCCGATGGTCTGCAGCTCCCCTCGAGCCAGAGCCGGCTTCAGGATGGACGCCGCGTCGATGGCGCCCTCAGCCGCCCCCGCACCCACGAGGTTATGTATCTCGTCGATGAAGAGGATGATGTCACCCCGCTCACCGATCTCCTTCATGACCTTCTTGAGCCGCTCCTCGAACTCGCCTCGATACTTCGACCCGGCCACCAAGGCGCCTAAGTCGAGCGTATAGATCTGCTTGTCTTTCAAGAGACCGGGCACGTCGTTCTTGGCGATACGCCTAGCCAGCCCCTCTACAACCGCGGTCTTCCCCACCCCAGGCTCGCCGACGAGCACCGGATTGTTCTTGGTGCGCCGCGACAGTATCTGCATGACCCGCTGGATCTCGGTCTCGCGTCCAATGACAGGATCGAGCTTGTCTTCTTCAGCGTATTTGGTGAGGTTGCGCCCAAACTGGTCGAGCACCTTGGACCCACGACGCTCCTTACCTTCAGACGAAGCCGTGGCGGCCCCACCTCGGGCGGCACGCCTAGTGGGGGCCGACAGCATCCGCATGATCTCCTGTCGTATGCGGTCGGGATTGACATCAAGATCGCTCAGGATCCTAGCCGCCACGCCCTCGCTCTCCCGCACCAAACCTAGCAGTATGTGCTCGGTGCCGATGTAGTTGTGGCCCAGCGAGAGGGCCTCTCTAAGAGCCAGCTCGAGGACTTTCTTAGCCCTCGGCGTGAAGGGGATCTGCCCCTGAGACTCGCTGTCGCCTTCGCCCACGATGCGGGCGACTTCAGCCCGGACCTCGTCCAGGTTGACCTCCAAAGAACCAAGCACCCGGGCCGCCACCCCGTCCGCCTCCCTCAGGAGGCCCAAGAGCAGGTGCTCGGTGCCGATGTAATTATGACGGAGAGCCCGAGCCTCTTCCTGCGCCAGGACTATCACCTGTCGGGCCCGCTCTGTGAATCTCTCGAACATCTCTTCTCTCCTACGACATGATGACGGCGCCGGCGAACAGCTCTCGCAACAGCCGTGCCCGTTGCTCGTCTACTGCGGGGCTCTCTAAGCACCCGACTCTTCTGTCCATGTAATCGACCACTACGTGTGCGGGCTGTAGCCTGCTCATCAAACCAAAGGTGGGCTCCGACCCCAGGCCCGGCGCTTCGACCAACCCGGCGTCTATCCCCACCTCCACGGCAGATATCAGATTGACCGATTCGTGGAACGGCATCGACCAGGCCTGCTGCAGAAGGCCAAGCGCACGGCCGATCTGGTCTCGGCTCTGAACGGGGTTCTCTCGGAAGAGCATCTTCCTCACCGACCGTTCCTTTTCAATAACGCCCCGAACAATATGGCCTATTTGCTGGAGTATTTCAGTTTCTGGTTTACCCTGTGGGCCCAGGTTGGAAACCTGGATGATGCCGCCCAAACCTCCCCACAATGGAGTTAGACCGAATCTCTGCCCGGCGAGTTCCAGCGCCGTCTCCGACAACCGGCCCATTAGAGTGAGTGCGGGAAGATGCAGGGTGGCGTACGCTCGCATCCCGCTGCCGGCGCGATGAGGACGAGCCGTGAGATATCCCCACTGAGGATCGAAGGCGTATGAGAGCACCGTCTCCAGCCCGTCATCGAGACGGCTGAGGAGTGACCACAGCGCCGTGAGATCCCCACCCCGACGGTAGGCCAACAGCCTCAGATGATCCTCACCGTTGATCTCCAACGAAGCCTCGCCGTCACCATAGACGGCGAAACCCCGTCCCTCTCCGGTCCGGTCGGCGAACGCGGGAGTCATGAGCCCCCGCTCGACCAGGTGATCGACCTCCACAGCATCCATCTTCTCGAGGTCATGAACGTGCCACGGCTGGTCCCAAGACCCGCCGGTAAGGATCTCGATCACCCCACTTCTCAACTCCTCGAGGGCGGCGGCATCTTCCGCGTGCGGGAAGCGTCTCCCCGACTCGTTGCGGGAAAGGCCCAATGCGGAGGCCGTGAGGACCGAAGACGTCACGCAGCCCCCCCTTCCAATCTCTCTCCCAACTCCGTCAGCCTGTCGCGCACCCCCGCCGCCTCCTCGAAGCGCTCGCACGCGACCAGTTCCCGCAGCATGCGCTCCAGGCGCATCATCTCGTGCCGCAAGCTATCATCCTCCGGACCGCAGTGAGGTATCTTACCCAGGTGCTCCACCGGCTCGGCCGCTCCGGACACGGAGGCGGCCAGGTATTCGGAGAAGACCTGGTAGCACTTGACGCAACCCACCACGCCCGACTCCTTGAGGTCACTCAGCGTGGTTCCACACACCGCGCAGAAGCGCACATCTTGGTCCGTGTCCGATGCCTGAATACCCTCCGCCTCAGGAGCGCTCTTGCCCAACCGCCGCAAGACCGAAGGGACGGCGAGCACCAAGGCCAATCCCTCCGTCTGGTCGGCCACGGTCTCCGCACAGCTCGGGCAGAGATGGGTATGGCTTATGACTCCGTCGACCACCCGCAGCAGATGCAGGGCGGCCGGTTCTTCGCCGCACAGCTCGCACGTGACCGAACCGTCTAAGTCTAGGTTCCAATCGGGTGATTCGTCGGCAAACACCCGTTCCTCCTCACACAGCAGACCGGAATGGCCGGCCTGCCCACCGGCACTAACGTACTAGGGACTCGGCGCGTACTGTGCCGGGAAAGGTCGTATACAGCCGCGGGAAGTGTAGCATACGGGACATCCAGGTTCTCCTTACTGGAGCCCATCCCCGCGTCGGATGCACTCGGCCGCAAAACCGGCCTCCGAACGCCGCCGCGGGCCGTCGGTGAACGTCCTTCCGGCTACTGTTCGGGCCTGAGTTGCGGGAACAGGATCACGTCGCGGATCGAGTCGACCCCAAGGAGCAGCATGGCCAGACGGTCGACTCCGACGCCCAGCCCGCCCGCGGGCGGCATGCCGTATTCGAGAGCGCGCAGGAAATCCTCATCCAGCACGTGGGCTTCTTCGTCCCCGGCCGCTCTGTTGCGAGCCTGGTCTTCAAAACGGCGGCGTTGATCAACGGGATCGTTGAGTTCGGAGAAGGCGTTACATATCTCCTTGCCGGCGATGACCGCCTGGAAGCGCTCGACGATGAGCGGGTCGTTCGGGCTGCTCTTGGCCAGAGGGCTCAGCTCCAACGGGTAATCGATGACGAACATCGGCTGCACGATCGACGGCCAGACAGCATGCTTAAGGGCCTTGTCCACAAGCATCGCGAAGGTGTCGCGGTTCTCCACGTCGATACCACGGCCGCGCAACAGAGTCTTCGCCGTTTGGGGCTCAGCACGCATGCCGGCCAGAGAGAGGCCTAGGTGCTCTTCTAGCAGGGAATCGATGGTTCGACGAGGCCATGGGGCCTCCAATTCGATCTCCTCCCCGGCGGCCTCGATACGGGTGGATCCGGTGACCTCTTCGGCCAAGACCGGGACCATGCTTTCCACCAGTTCCATGATCGCGTTATAGTCCACGTAGGCCCAGTAGAGCTCCATCATCGTGAACTCGGGATTGTGAACCAGCGAGATACCCTCGTTGCGGAAGTTCTTCCCGATCTCGAAAACACGGTCGAATCCTCCCACCAGCAGCCGCTTGAGATAAAGCTCGGGAGCGATGCGCAGGTACAGGTCGGTATCGAGCGCATTGTGATGGGTGATAAAAGGCCGAGCCAGGGCCCCACCCGGCAAAGGCTGCAGAACAGGGGTCTCGACCTCCACGAAGCCTTGGTTCTCCAGATACCGGCGCATACCCGCGACCAGCCTGCCCCGACCACACAGCTGCCGCGCGACCTCCGGGTTGGCGATGAGATCCACGTAGCGCTGACGATAGCGAGTCTCACGATCCTGCAGCCCGTGCCACTTCTCCGGCAGAGGCCGAAGCGACTTCGTGAGGATGATCGACGACTCAGCGAAGACGGTCAACTCTCCCCGTCGGGTGCGGAAGACGTGCCCCTCACAACCGATGATGTCGCCCACATTAGAAGACTTGAACCGCGAGAATCCAGTCTCACCAAGCGTGTCGATGTTGCCGTAGACCTGAAGATCATCCCAGCCGTCCCTGAGAGTGAGGAAGCAGGCCTTACCGTGCTCCCGACGGGACATCACCCGGCCGGCGATCCGGCAGTGCGAGCCTTCGGCCTTCTGGTCGGTCTCAAGATAAGCGTAATCCTCGGCTATCTTCCCCAAAGGGGTGCGACCGAAGAAGCTGCGCGCGTATGGCTCGACGTTCTCGCTGCGCAGCCGGTCGATCTCGGCCAGCCGCTCTTGCTCCCACTCGGGTGGCCGCCCTTCGCGCCGCTCGCCCCCGCCGCGGTCCTCCGGTGGAACGGAGGGCTCCATCTACGACATCTTCCCTATGGACAGTATCTCGAACTTGAGAGCGCCCACGGGCACGGGCACGGTGACCTCATCACCCACCCGCTTGCCTATGATGGCCTGACCCACGGGGGATTCGTTCGAGAGTCGAGCCTTAGACGGATCGGCCTCGGCGGAACCCACCAACGTGTATATGCGGATCTCGCCGGCATCTTTGTTGCGTAGTGTGACAGTGCTCCCCACAGATACCTTGTCCGTATCTATATCGGAGTCCTTGATCACCCGCGCCCGCCGGAGCTTCTCCTGTAGAAGGCTTATACGATGCTCGAGCAAAGCCTGCTCGTTCTTAGCATCGTCGTATTCCGAGTTCTCGGTGATGTCACCGAATTCGCGCGCCGTACGGATGCGCTCGGCCACTTCTTCCCGTTTGACTGTGGAAAGGTGGTTGACCTCCTCCTGCAGCTGCTTGAGGCCCTCTTCCGTGAGAATGACTTCTTTTCGAGACACGAGTACCTTCCTTGAGAACTGGTGAGGTGGACTGCGCCTGAAAGTAGCGGGGCATTATAGGTAAGAGAGCGGGACTTGTCAACGGGCCTGATCTCCCTGCTCGGCGCACGGAGTCCCAGACGGACCGGTTCTCCAGGCGGGCGTATGGGACCGGCGTTGCATCGCAGCCGTCATCCATCAGCGCGCGCCTAGTGCCTCCAATGCTTCGTCCAACTCCTTTGCCCCGGGAAGCATCCGCAGCCGTTCTATTGTTGGAGCTGCTACCCCCGACGGTCGCAGGTACCAGCCGATCACCTTGCGAATCCAACGCGTGGCCCGCTCGGGCCCCTGCTCTTCCACCACCCGGCCCAACAAGCGCCGTAGGTCGGCCACAACTTCAGGGAGCAGGGGTCGAGCTATAGCCCCATCAGAGAGAAGCGCATCCACCAGCCAGGGATTGCCGGCCACCCCGCGCGCGACCATCACGGCGACCGCCTCGGTGGTCTCTACGATAGTCAGAGCCGACCCAACGTTGGTGACATCACCTGACGCCATCACCGGGATACCCACGGACCGGACCACAGCGGCTGTGATGGTGTGGTCGGCTGCTCCTCGATAGAAGTCACCGGCCGCCCGAGGATGGACTCCCAGCGCGGCGACTCCTACTTGTTCCAGCCGGGGAGCCAACTCCACCGCCGTGCGGTCGCCGGTGTGTAGACCACTGCGGAGTTTCACGGTGACCGGGATTCCGCTCTGAGCCGCCACCCCGACCACCGCAGCGGCCATTTCAGCAGCCCGGTCCGGGTCGCCTAAGAGCGCTGCTCCCGCTCCCGTCTTCACCACCTTGCGGACCGGACAGCCCATGTTGATGTCTATCATGTCGGGGATCATCGCCCTACACAACACCAGCTCGGCGGCCCGAGCGACCACTTCGGGCTTGTCGCCAAATAGCTGCACAGCGATGGGCCGTTCCTCCTCAGTGAAGTCAAGATACTCGGTGGTGCGCGCGTTGTGGTGGATGAGACCGTACGCGCTCACCATCTCCGTGGTGACCAGCCCGACTCCATGAGACTTCAGATGGCGCCGGTATGCGCTACAGGTAAGCCCGGCCATCGGCGCCAGAACCACTCGGTTGGGCGCCTCCGCGCAACCGATGTGAAAAGGTGCCGCCAGAGAGAGCACGCCCCGAACACCTCCGTCCAAGAGTCCGGCAGGCGCGGGACTCATCATCTCCACCGGCCGGCATGAACCACTAGGATCGTCGTCTCCAAAGAAGAGTCGCGCAGGCTCCTGTGCACAGCTGAAGTGCATACGATGAGCCCCGCGGCCCGCATCCTATTGCTGGTTACGGCTGTAAACGATCTCCAGACCACGCAGCGTGAGCAGAGGATCGAGCTTGTCGAGGGTGGAGGCATGGGGAAAGATGAGGGAGGACAGGCCACCGGTGGCCACGGTCACCGCGTCTACACCCAGCTCGGCCCTCATGCGGGTCACGATACCGTCCACCTGTCCGGCGAAGCCGTAGACAGCCCCTGCCTGCATGGACTGCGTGGTGGTCTTGCCGATGACGACGCCGGGATCCACCAGTTCCACCTTCATCAGCCGGGCCGCCCGCGTGGCGAGAGCGTCCAGCGAGACCTCGATGCCGGGAGCTATGGCGTGACCGAGGTATTCGCCCGCCGCCGATACGGCACTGAAGGTGGTCGCGGTTCCAAAACCTACCGAGATACAGGGCGCACCGCAGAGCTCCTGCGCCGCCACGGCCTGCACGATGAGATCAGGACCGACGGTGCGTGGATCGCTGGTGAGGACGGGCATGCCCGTCTTGATGCCCGGACCGACCACCAAAGCCTCCACTCCCAGCTTATCGCCCGACATCGCGGAGTACTCATTCACCAGCCTCGGCACTCCCGAGGCTACGGCGAAACCGGTGATCATGTCCCGAGAGAACCCATCGAGCCGGAGTAGTCCATCGAGAGTAACGGCCAGCTCGTCCCCGGTCTTCTCTCTCTCCGTGGCGAACCGCCAGCTGGCGACCAATTCCTTTTTCGAGTACAGCCCCACATGAGTCTGGGTGTTGCCCACGTCGACGACCAGAAGCATGATCCCCTCCTCTGTGGTGAGAGTCTATATGCTGAGAGTCAGACCCAGATCCGCCGGGGGCGCGCCCAAGGTGAGCGCGCTGGTGGATATGAGATCGACTCCGGTCTCGGCGATGGCTCGGACCGAGGTCAGAGACACCCCACCCGACGCCTCGAGAACCACTCCGGGCTCGATCTCGCGGGCCACCCGCACCAGGTGTCGAAGCGCCTCCACCTCCTGGTTATCCAGCATGATCACATCGGCCCTGCAGGCGATGGCTTCACGCAGGTCCGCCTCAGTCTCCACCTCCACCTCGATCTTGATGAAGGGTGCGGCCGCGACCCGCACCCTGTCCAGAGCCGCCCGCACCCCACCCGCCGCTTCCAGGTGGTTGTTCTTGATGAGGACCATGTCGAACAGCCCGAAACGGTGGTTCTTGCAGCCGCCCAAGACCACGGCCCGCTTCTCCCAGATCCGCAGGCCGGGGGTAGTCTTGCGGGTGTCGACCACCGTCGCGCCCGTACCGACCACCGCTTCAGCGAAACGCCGCGACTGCGTGGCGATCCCTGAAAGATGCATGAGGAAGTTGAGCATGGTACGTTCGGCACTGAGTATGCTGCGCGCGGACCCCTCCAGAAGGGCCAGGTCGGCACGACCGGCCATGAATGCGCCGTCCTTCACCATAGGAGTGAACACCACTTCGGGATCGATCTCCCTCATGACGGCCGCAGCCAGCGACAGGCCACAGAGCACCATCTCCTTCCGCGCCTCTATCACAGCCCGACCCTGAAGATCGGCAGGAACCGTCCACCTCGAGGTGACGTCCCCATACCCGGCCAGGTCCTCAGCCAAGGCGCGCCGCACTGATTCCACACTCGCCCGATCGATCATCGTCTACTCTCACCGCCTATCGTACTCACCCCTTTGGGGCACCTGTCCCCACCACCACCTCGTCGGTCATAGGATCCCTGTGTATAAGGCTGTGCCGTCGCCAGTCGACGTCGTCGCGCTCCGGGAAGTCACTGCGCAGATGAACTCCACGGCTCTCTTCCCGCCTGGCCGCGGCTACGACCATGTGTTGAGCGACCGTCAGCAGATTGAAGAGCTCGAGCTCGGCCACGTTGAGACCTGGTGCTGCAAGCGAAGCCTGCAGTACATCCAGGGTCTGCCGCGCCTTCTCCAGGTCATCCCTGTTGCGCACGACTCCGCAAAGATCGGACATGGTCTCCCCCACCGTCACACGACCCTCCGTGACCACGGTCGGGTCGTTGCCCTCTCTGGGCTCGTCCGCAAGATCGAGCTTCACCTTGCGTACCGCCGGATCGGCCACCGCCAGATACCGGTTCAGTTCCCGCACCGTGCGTTCTCCGAACACCAGGCCTTCGAGCAGCGAGTTGGACGCCAGCCGATTGGCCCCGTGGATGCCCGTGCTGGCCGTCTCCCCGCATGCGTATAGACCGGGCACGCTCGTCCTTCCCCAGGTGTCGGTGAGAACGCCCCCTATGAAGTAGTGAGAGGCGGGAGCCACGGGGATGAGCTCTTCGCAGAGATCGTATCCACGCTTCTTGAGCCCGCTGTAGACCGTGGGGAACCGCTCCTGCAGGAACTGGGCGTCCAGATGACGGGCGTCCAGCCAGACGTGACCGGTCTTGTCCCGGTCGAGAATCCGCCGGATGTGGCGCACCACCACATCGCGCGGCGCGAGTTCCTCTCTAGGATGAGATCCCACCATGAACCTCTCCCCAGAATCATCGCGCAGATAGGCCCCTTCGCCCCTCAGGGCCTCCGTCACGAGGAGAGTGGGATTCTCCGCGCCGTAGAAGGCCGTGGGATGGAACTGCATGAACTCCATGTCACGCATCACTGCGCCCGCTCGATAGGCCATGGCGTGGCCGTCGCCCGTAGCCATCAGCGGGTTGGTCGTGTGGGCGAAGACCTGCCCGGCTCCGCCGCATGCCAGCACTACGGACCTCGCGAGACTCACGGTCAGCTCGCCCTGCTCTCCCAGAGAGAGCGCCCCTACACAACGACCCGCGTCCATGAGCAGGTCGACCACGAACTCGTTCTCGTGCAATTCGACCCGCCCACCGACAGTGATGACTTCCGCAAGAGCGCTCGCCACTACGCTGCCGGTGGCGTCGCCTCCCGCGTGGACCACCCGAGCCATAGAGTGAGCGCCCTCTTTGCCCAGGATCAACTTGCCGTCACGCTTGTCGAATCTCGTCCCCAGCCGCTCCAGCTCCAAGAGCCTGGCGGGTCCCTCCTCGACCAAGACCCGCACGGCTTCGTCATCGCACAGCCCCGCTCCCGCTTCCAGGGTGTCGTTCAGATGCAACTCAGGCGAGTCATGAGGGCTCATAGCGGCGGCGATACCACCTTGGGCGAGAAACGTGGTGGTCTGATCGAGCGTGCCCTTGGTGATGAGACCAACGTTCCATCTGTGGGCGGCGCCCGAAGCCGCCGTCAAGCCGGCGATGCCACCCCCGACCACCAGCACGTCATAACTGGAGTAGCGAAGATCGGCCCCTCTGAGGGATATGAACGATGCAGCCGATTGTCCGTGATCGATCACGATCGTGCCTCAGCTAGACCTGAGGGTAGGTCGGCCGTCGACTCTTCATCGGCCGCCCATCTCGATCATCCGCTGCACCGCACCCAGCGCTTTCTCCCGTGTCTCTGGATCGACCGTGACAACGGACTCCTCTGTACGCAGGGCCCTCAGCACCTTCTCGAGCGTGGTGAGCTTCATGTACGGGCAAACGGCCATCTCGCTCAGTGGGTAGAAGCGCTTGCGCGGGACGTCCTTCGACAGACGATAGAGCATGCCTATCTCGGTCCCGATGACGTACTCTGAAGCATCGTCCTCCCGGCAGTAGCGAATCATCCCCGATGTACTCTCCACCGCGTCGGCCATTTCGGCGACCTCAAGACGACATTCCGGGTGCACCACCACCTTCGCCGCCGGATGGACGGCCCGAGCTCTCTCTACATCGGCCACCTCGACGAGATCGTGGGTGGGGCAGAACCCGGGCCACAGAATCACGTCGCGTCCCGCCTTCTTGGCCGCCCACGCGCCGAGGTTGCGATCGGGAGTGAAGATGATCTCTTTGTCCGCCGGGACGGAGCGGAGGACCTCCGCCGCGTTGGCGCTCGTACAGCAGATGTCGGACAGAGCCTTCACCGCGGCCGTGCTGTTGATGTAGCTCACCACCACCGCGTCCGGGTGCTCGGCCTTGAGCGCCCTCAGCCCCCGTTCGTCAATCATGTCGGCCATCGGGCATCCCGCCTGCACCTCTGGAGCGATGACCAACCGATCCGGAATCAGAATAGCCGCGGTCTCGGCCATGAAGTGAACACCGCAGAAGACGATCATGCGGGCGGATGACGCCGCCGCTTCCCGGGTCAGACCCAACGAATCACCGGTGACATCGGCCACATCCTGCACTTCCGGACGCTGGTAGTTGTGGGCCAGGATCACAGCCTGCTTCTCAGCGGCAAGGCGGCGGATCTCTGCGTGGATGGCTGCATAGTCCATGGAAAACCTCTTGCTCGTTCGTAGCGCGATCGCGCCCGTCTCGGAAGACACGCGTGTCATCACTTGGTCCTGCACCGAGCACAAGGCTTCAGCTACGCTCCTCCCCGACGGCAGCACAAGGTCCGGCGCCAGCTCAGCCAAAGGCTCAAGGACGAAGCGTCGTTCCTCCATGCGGGGGTGTGGGACCTGCAGCTCGGCATCCGTGCTCGAGAACCCATGGTACCAAAGGATATCTATGTCTATGGTCCTGGGCCCCCACCTGACCGTACGCCGACGGCCCAGCTCGTTCTCGATGCCCTGAGCCGCGGTGAGCAGATCGCGGGGGGAAAGGGTGGTCTGCAACTCCGCCACCTGGTTCAGGTAGTCATCCTGGTCGGGACCGCATACAGGCGCCGTATTGTACATGCTCGACTGCGCGGTAAGGGTGGTGTCGGGCAAAGCCGCGAGCAGCGCGCGTGCCCGCTTGATATTGGCCTCCCGACATCCCATGTTAGACCCCAACCCCAGGTAGACTAGAGCCGGGCTGCGATCCACGGTGCTCAAGTACTAGAGCCCTCGAGGTCGGCGCGCTGCAGTTCCACGGCAGCGCCCACACTTGCCAGGGCACACTCCACCGGCGGATGAGGCTTGGTAACCTGCACCCACACCTCGTCAATGGGGAACTTGGCCAGAATCGTCTCCGCAGTGACCTGAGCCAAGCGTTCCAACAGGTTATAGCTCTTCACGGTGGCCACCTCGACAATCACGTCGAGCACCTCAGTGTAGTCGACAGTGTCGACCACCTCGTCGGTCTCCGCCGCTCCGCAGTCGTTGATGGTGAGACGTACGTCGTAGAGCAGCCGCTGTCCGATGACCTTCTCTTCGCTACCCACTCCGTGATGACCGTAGAGCTCCAGTCCTTCGATGAAGATGTCCACTTGACCCCCGTTCTCCGTTTGACAGGCTATTCGGCCCGCGGCCGGAACACGGCCCGGGCCAGCCGCGCCGCGTCACGATTCGGCCCTACCCGGTGCACTCTCACTATCTGCACACCGGCCATAGTGGCCACGACGGTTGTGGCGGCGGTGGCAGCGTCACGCTCTTTGGGATCGTCGAGGCCGAGGACATCCCCCAAGAAACGCTTCCGCGACGCCCCTACCACGATAGGCCGCCCCAGAGAGCGAAAGGCCGCGAGGTCACGCAGGATCTCGAGGTTGTGAGCGGTGGTCTTCCCAAAGCCCAGACCCGGGTCGATAAGCAGATTCTGCTCCTTGAGACCCTTGTCCACAGCCCAATTAAGCCTCTCCACAAAGAATTCGTACAGTTCCTGCACTACACTGCCGTACTCGGGATTCTTCTGCATGGTCCTCGGCTCGCCCAGCATGTGCATGAGCACCACCGGGCACTCCGCGTCGCGCGCCACTGCGACCATCTCCGGATCCATACGGAGCGCCGAGATGTCGTTCACCATGTACGCGCCATTCTCGAGAGCTTCAGCCGCCACCTTGGCCTTGTAAGTGTCCACCGAGACGCGCCCGGGAAGCGCCGCTGCCAAGGCCTTGATGACCGGCAGGATCCGCTCAGACTCCTCATCTTCCGGCACCGGGTCGGCTCCAGGCCGAGTGGATTCGCCACCGACGTCGATCAGCGCGGCTCCTTCCTCTGCCATCGCCAGACCCGCCTTCACCGCCGTCTCGATGTCGTAGCACTCGTTGCCGTCGGAGAAGGAGTCGGGGGTCACATTCACGACTCCCATGAATACAGGGGTGTCGTCCAGTACCAATCCCACGGGGCCGGCCGGCCGGATCTCATCGTAGTTGCGCAGCGCCGTCTCGATAGACACGGCGAGTGCCCGGAGACCGAACGGCTGCGCCTTCAGCTTGGGGATCAACCTATCGAAGTGAGCCAAGGTGCCCATGAGAATGCAGTCGGCCTTCTCTCCCCACCATTCGTAGACTTCCCGCGAGATGGCCACCTCGCCTCCTCGGGCGAGCATCTCCTGCTTGAGGATGTTGGCCGCCCGGAGGCTCAGATCCTTGACCCGCACGATCCGGATGAGGGCCTTCTTCTCCATGATATCGATGCCCGCCTGAGAGACACGCGCGTAGTCCAGAGCCTCTCTAACCTGGGTAAGGTCCCGCAGAACCAGGACCTGGGGGTGATCTTCGCCTGGGACCATCCGGTCTCCGATCAGGCCTTGGGGGCCTCGATCAGGGCCAGTACTTCAGCCCGGCTGGCCGCGTTGGTATGAAAAAGCCCGCGCACCGCGGAGGTGACCACCAAGGAACCGGGCGCCCGCACTCCCCGCATGGACATGCAGAGATGCTCCGCCTGGATCAGAACCAGAACCCCCGACGGGTGTAGGGACTGCACTAGAGTGTCCGCTACCGTACTAGTGAGCCGCTCCTGCAGTTGCAGGCGGGCAGCTACCGTCCGTACCAGACGTACGATTTTGGAGATGCCGGTGATGCTGCCGTTCTTCGACGGGATATACGCCACGTGAGCTACCCCGTAGAAGGGAAGCAGGTGATGCTCACAGAGAGAGTGGAAGGTGATCTCGCGCACCAGCACCATCTCCTGGTGGGTGTCGGACCCGATGGGAGCCACGATCGACAGAAGATCCTCCGACTCGGCGGCGAGGATGTCCTCATACATATCGGCCACACGGCGTGGAGTGTCCAACAGACCCTCGCGGTCCGGGTTCTCTCCGATGCCCTCGAGAAGAAGACGAACGCTCCTCTCGATCTTGGCCTTGTCCACGACCGGCTCTAACCCTCGTCCTCGACGTGGGAGACCATGGGCGTCACACCGCCCGCCGCCACCCCCGGCTGCGCTTCCGGCTCAAGTTCACGCTCGCGTGGGCGGCGTTGCCGTTGTAGACGTTTGCTCTCCGCGGCCTTACGCGCCTCGGCCTCGTCGCGCGCCCTGAAGACCTCTTCCGGGTCCTTGCCGGCAAGGATCGCCTCGAACTCGTCGCGGTCGATGGTCTCCTGCTCCATCAGGAGTAGAGAGACCTTGTCGAGTTCCTCGCGATGGTCGGTCAGGATCCGAGCGGCGGCGTCGTACGCCTCATCGACGACCCGACGGATCTCGGCGTCGATCTTTTCCGCCGTCTCGTCAGAATATTCCTGCCCCATGCCGTAGTCACGGCCTACGAACGGCTGAGCCGGATCGTGGCCAAAGGTGAGCGGTCCCAGATTCTCGCTCATGCCGTACTGAGTGATCATGCGACGGGCCGTCTCCGTGGCGCGCTGCAGATCGTTGGACGCGCCTGTGGTGATGTCGTCGAAACGGATCTCTTCCGCCACTCGGCCCGCCAGCATGTGGGAAAGCTTATCGATGATCTCCTTCTTCTTGACCATGAACTTGTCTTCGGTGGGCAGGGTGATGGTGTAGCCGAGAGCCTGGCCCCTACTGATGATGGAGATCTTGTGTACCGGGTCGGCGTTGGGCAAATAGTGTGCAACCAGAGCGTGCCCGGTCTCGTGGTAAGCGGTGATGAGCTTCTCCTCCTCGGAGAGGATGCGTGACTTCTTCTCCGGACCTGCGATGACCCTCAAGACGGCCTCGTCAAGCTCGTCCATCTCGATGACCCGCTTGTGCCTACGCGCAGCCAAGAGGGCCGCCTCGTTGACCAGGTTGGCCAGGTCGGCCCCGGTGAATCCCGGCGTCTGAGCGGCAAGATTGTCCAGATTCACCCCTTGGGCGATCGGCTTCCCCTTGACATGGACCGCCAGGATGGCCTTACGACCTTCCCGGTCCGGCCGATCGACAATGATCTGCCGATCGAAACGTCCGGGGCGCAGCAGCGCCGGGTCGAGGATATCGGGCCGGTTGGTGGCCGCCATGATGATGATGCTCTCGTTGGCCTCGAAGCCGTCCATCTCCACCAGCAACTGGTTGAGGGTCTGCTCGCGCTCATCGTGCCCACCCCCGAGGCCGGCGCCGCGATGGCGCCCCACGGCGTCGATCTCGTCGATGAAGATGATGCAGGGCTGATTCTGCTTGGCCTGGTCGAACAGGTCGCGCACCCGGCTGGCGCCGACGCCTACGAACATCTCCACGAAGTCCGAACCCGAGATGCTGAAGAACGGTACTCCGGCTTCACCGGCTACCGCGCGGGCGAGCAGTGTCTTGCCGGTGCCGGGCGGGCCGAACAACAACACGCCTTTGGGGATGCGGGCGCCCAGGCTCTGGAAGCGCTTGGGGTTCTCCAAGAACTCCTTGATCTCGTCGAGCTCCTCCACAGCCTCGTCGGCCCCGGCTACGTCCCTGAAGGTGATCTTAGGCTGGTCAACGGCCATGCGCTTGGCCCGGGACTTGCCGAAGCTCATCACCTTACTTCCGCCACCCTGCATCTGGTTCATCAGGAATATGAAGAATACGATCATGAGGAGGATCGGGAGGAAGCTGGTGAGCAGGGTCACCCAGATAGAGCTCTTCTGAGGGTCGGTGGTGAACTCGACATTGTTGGCGAGCAGGAACTCCTCCATCTCGAAGGTCTCGAAACCGATCTCGAACGAGGCATTCGTGCTCTCGAGCTTGCCTTCTACCACCTTATCCTTGGTCTTAAGCACCGCGTCCTTGACGTTGCCGGCCTGGACCTCGGTCTGGAACCGGTTGAAGGTCATCTTCTCCTTGCCGTTTGGACCATAGAAGAGGTTCTGCACGAAGAAGGCGAGCAGTATCACCAGAAGAATGGGGAAAGCGGCGCTTTTGAAGAACCTGCTCAAGTCGACTCCACAGTCGTTCTATTGGGCGAAGATACTACCACAAGAGCCCCCATCCGCGCCGCCGTCGACCACCCCCAGATAGGGGAGGTTGCGATACTTCTCGGCGTGGTCCAGTCCATAGCCCACGACGAACTCGTTCGGGATCTCGAATCCGGTGTAGCGACACTCGAGTTCGGCCGTGCGGCGGCTGGGTTTGCTGAGCAGTGTGCATATTTCCAGACTGGCCGGATTACGGGTGCGGAGGCTCTTCGTCAGGTACTGGAGCGTAAGCCCGGAATCAATGATGTCTTCCACGATCAAGACGTGCCGGCCCTCGATATCGGTGTCGAGGTCTTTGAGGATCCGCACTACTCCTGAGCTCTCCGAGGACTGGCCGTAACTGGAAACGGCCATGAACTCTATCTCCAGGTCGAAGGGGAGCCGTCTCGTGAGATCAGCGATGAAGAACACCGCCCCCTTGAGGACGCAGATAAGCACAGGATGCTTGTCCGCATAATCCGCCGCGACGACGGCCGCCAATTCGTCGATCCTGGCCTGCAATTCCTCCGCGGAGACAAGCATCCTCACCATCGGTCACCCTCCACGTCGTCCGCTCCGTTAGACATCTCGTCGCCCCTTCCCACGGGGCTCACACTCAACCGCACGAGGACTTCGGTATTACCGGTGATTCTACCTTCCTCCGCCAACACCAAACCACACACCCACACTATCCGCCCGCCGCAAACCACCAAAGGCCAACAGCCTCGTTCGGCCGCAGGCACCTGCAGATCTACGAACACATCCTGCAGCTTCCGACGGCCCGGCGCTCCCAGAGGACGGACCCGGTCGCCCGGGCACGGAGCCCTCACCTCCAGCGGTCCGTCGAGACTTGCGGCGTCCAGGTAGGCTTCAACGGCTACGTCAGGCGACACGTAGACATCCGCCGGCTCGGCCCGCACCGTCCATCTCCCCCAGTCGACTTCACCCGGGACTGCCAAGGGTACGGGGCGCGGGACGGTCCGGCGAGCCCGCGTCCCTTTCTCCAATCGCAGACGATCGTACTGCTTATGGGCGCGCCACCCACCGGCCAGCGCTCGCTCCGCCGAACCCGACACGGTGAGCAGAGACTCCACGGCGAGCACGGCGGCGCGCGAGGCCGCAGGCCTCGCGCGCGCCTCCAACCACCTGTGCAACAACAGCCGCCGTACCGGCGGCGTCAGCTCCAGCAGTCCCGCCACACTCAACTCCTCCGCCGCGGCGCCCTCAAAGCCCCCCTCCGTCACACCTGAAAAAGCCCCTTGGATGATCTCCTCGGCCAGCGCCTGCATCTCACCGGCCACCTCAGCCGCGCGGCAGGCCGCGTTCACCGCGCCGGGCAGGACGTCCTCCCAGGCCGGCAGTACGTTGCTGCGGATGGCGGTCCGCGCATACCCGGGGTAGGCGTTGCCGCTATCATCGGCGAAGTCGAGACCGTGTTCGACGCAGTATGCGGCCGTCTCCCCGCGTCTGCACTCGAGCAGGGGACGCACCCAGGGCGGATCGCAGGCGGCCATTCCGGCGAAGGCGGCCATTCCCCCGTACCGCCCCAATCGGTAGAGCATGTTCTCCACTTGGTCGTCCGCGGTATGGCCAAGAGCTATCCGAGCGCAACCCTGCTCCGAAGCCACACGGATGCCCGCTTCCCGCCGGACGTCCCGCGCCGTTTCCTGTACGTTGCCCTTCTCCTTCTCCACGGGACGATGCAGCACCGTCAACTGAACGGCCATGGCGGCGCAGGCCTGGGTCACCAAAGCCTGATCTCGGTCGCTCTCGCCACCGCGCAGATGATGGTTGATATGTAATGCATGCAGGAAGGCGGGTCCCACCTTCCCACCCGCTCCGCTCGTCAGGAGGTGGAGAAGCGCGAGGGAGTCCTGGCCGCCCGACACCATCACCAACGCGCCCGACCCGGCAGGGAACAAGCGCTCACGAGCCATAAGCCCACGCGCCTTGCGGGCGAGAGACGGGCGCCCCCGCCTTCTCGGTCGCGCCGCCGAGACCATCGGGCCTACCTCCTCCTATCTGTGCCTGTAGAGGCTGCTATTGTACTCTTTGGAGAAAACGTCTCCTTCTCAACGGAAGGCCGCGGTGGACGACGGAAGCACGATAGAAGCCATGCCCGGCTCAGATGAACCCATCACCATCGTATACGGCCCTGAGCTGGCCTCATACAGCTTCAGCGAAGACCACCCTCTACAGGCGAGCCGCTACGTGCTCACCATGTCTCTGCTGTCGTCGCTGGGCTGGCTGGAGCATCCGGGGCTTACATTCGAGACCCCCCGTTTCGCCTCGCTCTCCGAACTCCTTACCGTGCATTCATACGCCTACGTACAGGCCGTGCAGACCGGCCAGGCGATCGCTCGCGGCGATCGCCCGCCCGTGGACCTACAGATATTCGGGTTGGGGACTTCCGATGATCCTTTGTTCCCCAACATCCACGATGCGGCGGCCCTTTACACAGGCGCTACCCTGCAGGCCATGACCGCCGTACTCGAGGAACGGGCAGTACACGCCTATAGCCCCGCAGGCGGACAGCATCACGCCCATCGGTCTCAGGCCTCCGGATTCTGCGTCTACAATGACTGCGCCGCCGCTATCGCCGCCGCCATCGCCGCCGGGCGACGGGTCGCCTACATCGACTTCGATGCTCATCACGGGGACGGGGTTCAGGACGCCTTCTACGACGACCCGCGCGCGCTCACCATCTCTATCCACGAGTCCGGGCAGTATCTGTTCCCCGGCACGGGGGACGTCGCGGAGACGGGTGAAGGTGACGGCCTGGGGACCTGCCTTAACATCCCCCTGCCCGCCTTTGCCGGCGACGAAGCCGTACTTGAAGCATTCGAACGGGTGATCGAGCCGGCGGTGCGGGCCTACGCCCCGGACATCATCCTCACCCAGACCGGGGTCGACGCTCATCATGGCGATCCCTTGACTCACTTGACGGCGACACTTCAGCTTTTTCCCCGGCTGGCGTCACGGCTCCACGATCTCGCCCACGAATGCGCCTCAGGCAGATGGGTCATCGTTGGGGGCGGAGGCTACGACCCCGCCGACGTCACTCCACGAGCGTGGACGGCCTTCATCGGCACAGTTCTCGGTCGGAACATCGAGAATGTGGTGCTGCCCGAGGAATGGCTGCAGGCCTCTCGACTCGCGGAAGGTGATCCCCCGCCTGTGCTCCTGTGGGACCCGGGCCCGCGCTACACGCCGCTGGAGACCGTCGATTTCCACTCCGTGCTCGAGGAGGCGGAGCGAACGGCTCTCGCCGCGGTGCTTGCTCGGTACGGCGACTGAAACCGCCCAATAGAACCCACGGCGGCATCTTGCACTCCATTCGCGGCTTTGGTTATACTGGCACGTTTGTAAGTCCCAAAGGAGGAGTGCCATGGGTGTTCCCAAAGTCGATCCCGACCTTTGCACCGGGTGCGGCGTCTGTGAGGATATCTGCGAGGATGTATTCGAGATCGGCGATGACGGCATCTGCCACGTGATCGATCCCAATGCGTGCGAAGACGCCGGCTGCTGCGAGGAAGCCGCTGACGAGTGCCCGGAAGGCGCCATCAGCATCGAGTAGACGCACCGCGGTGTATTCGCGGAGCCCCATTCGAATCTGAACGTTTCAAGAAGAGCCGCCCCCGCCGGGAGCGGCTCTTTTCGCATCTTCCCACCGTTGCATGATCCGAAGCCCTCGAGACGCGCTCGGAGGAGACCCCGATACCCCGTCGAAAGGTTGTGCTCTAGAGGAAAGGAGCGCGACCATCGATCCCTTTGCCCTGCTTCGTGTGGTGCTGGCGGTAGCCGCGACCGGGCTCGCAGCCGGTGCCTTCGTAGTAATCGCACCGATCTCGGGAGCGCGACGATTCGACCATATCGTCCGGCCGATGGCCGGCGTCTTCCTGCTCGCCTTGTTCGTCGGCCTCTCCGCGGTGCTCGCCTTCGACCCACCGGTGTTCGCAGGCCGCTTTCCCATCGCTCTCGTCATACTGCTGGCCGCAGCCGCCATCTTGTTCTGGGTCTCCCTCTCCATACGCAAGAGCCGGAGCTCCGATGCCGCGCAACTGGTAGATGCCGCCACGGTCGACGCTCTCACCCGCGTTGCCAGCCATCGGGTTCTCCAAGACCGGCTGGCCCACGAATGCGAGCGCGCGTACAGGTTCGGCGACACCTTCATGCTCCTGATGCTGGACCTCGACGATTTCCACCAGGTGAACAACCGCCACGGTCACCGGGTCGGCGACAGGATCCTGCTCGACTTGGCCCGCCGGTTCCGCGCCCAATTACGGGAGATCGACTTGGTGGCGCGTTTCGGAGGCGACCAGTTCGCGATGATCCTCCCTCACACGTTCGAGAAGGGTGGCGTCGAGGTGGCTGAACGCATCCGTCTGAGCATCGCCGGCTGGGCCTTCACGACTCCTCAAGGGGCGGAGATCCGCCTTACGGTGAGCCTAGGACTGTGCTCCTATCCCACCGACGGCGCCTCCGCACCGGACTTAGTGGAAGTGGCCCAGAAGGCCCTCGGCTTCGCCAAGGCTCTCGGTGGCAACCAAGTGCAACTCTATCGAGACCTGCACAGCCGGGAAGCCCCGGGCAACGTGGTCTCGATGCCTCACACCGGTCGGGGAGCCGTAGTGCGCAGCCTGGCGGCGGCTGTGGACGTCCGTGACGGTTATACGCACGAACACTCGCTCCTGGTATCTGAGCTCTCCGCGGCTATTGCACGACGCATCGGTTTAGCGACGGCCGAGATCGGACGAGTGAAAGTCGGCGCGCTGCTGCACGATGTGGGCAAGATTGGCGTGCCGGATTCGATCCTCACCAAGGAGAGCGGCTTATCTACGGAAGAGTGGGAGTGCGTACGCCGCCATCCAGTGCTCGGCAAACAGATCATGGAACAAGCGCCCGAACTGGTGGACGTGATGCCTCTGGTGTTGCATCATCAGGAACGTTACGACGGCACCGGGTATCCATCGCAACTCAGCGGTGAAACCATCCCGTTGGGCGCCCGCATCATCGCGGCGGCCGACGCATATCACGCCATCCGCTCCGACCGGCCCTATCGTTCCGGCCGTACCCACCGCGAGGCCATACGCGAGCTCAGGCGGTGCAGCGGTAGCCAGTTCGATCCGCACGTAGTAGCCACCTTACTCACCGTCTTGGAGAAGGACGATAAGTTGCGCGCGCTGCTGCCGCTGGACCCTGACCGGTCGACATCGTCGTCACCAGCCCCGTCTTCGGCTCTGGCCTTCCCCGCCTCGGTGCCGAACTTACGGGTCTGATGGAGATCTGACGGCGGGATCGCCGGATCTGCAGGCCCGACGGCTGAAAGAGACGCTCGAGATAGACCCCGACTGTAGTCCCGGAGCACCGGCCTCGTCCGCCGACACCCGCCTTGCCCTCTCTTCTCAGCCGCCTACCATGCGATCGCCGTCAACCCCACAGCGTGATAGAAGAGCACGGCCGTGAAGACCAGCGCCACCACCAGAGCCGCCACCAGGGCAAGCCGATATCGCCGACACCGCCATACCAAAGCGGTCGCTACGAGCACCGCTACCAGTTTGAAAGCTCCGGCCCATATCGGGCCGAGGTCGAACAACGAGCGCATGATCGGGTTGGCTTCCGCCCCTCCCGAAGCGAGCACGTTGAGCGTGAGGACGAAATCGGCGATGTTGAGCAGATTGACGACGGCCAGCATCATCCAAAGCAGTCTCGGGCGGTCACGCAGCCCCAGCAGTATCTGCTCGAAAGTGCCGGCCATTGCTCCGGATCCCGAGAGACGCCTGTCAAAGCCCGTCCTTCGTTCGTGAAGCACGAAGCCGCGACGGGCAAAGCGTCTCTCATCCATCCGCTGGTCGACCCATTCAGAACTGAGCTCTTTCTCCATGAGACGAAGTGTACCGCCTCAGTCACCCGTGTCAACGGAAAGATCGCCCTTGAGCCTTCCGGTCTTCAACCCCTCATGGACATTGCAGACGATGAAGAACGCTGCCGCCGGGAGGCCCACGATGCACATAGTCCCCAACCAGAACCACTCTATCCGCCAAAGAGCCTCGCCAAGTCGACTTGTGTCTTGGCTGCTCATGTGGGAACTTTGCATCCAAGTCTACAAGAGTGAAGGCGCGTGGGGCACAGTCGGCAGCGGCTACCGCGTCGCGCGGACGTTGAGGCAGGCGGGAGGAACAATGCACGAGAAGCCCGGACGGGCGTTTCAGGAACAAACATCTTATCGTCGAGACACCATGGAGGAACACGAGCTCGACTGGAGGAGCAAGCCCCCAATATACAAGTTCTATAACCACGCTCCCGTGATCAGCCTCCCGATACCTGCACCCGCCCTTGATGAATACCCGGCGCCGGACCTCTTCACCTGCGTGGCGAAGCGCCGAAGCGTGCGCTCCTTCGGAGCCACGCCCATCTCGCTGCTCGAATTATCACGGCTGCTATGGGCCTCGGCCGGGATCACGACGTCATACATCACTCCGCACGGCCAGGACTTCTACCGCGCCGCCCCTACTGCGGGTGCCCTCTACCCCATCGAGACATATGTGGTCGTCAACAGGGTGGAGGATCTCGAACCCGGTCTCTATCACTACCGCGTGGCCGGCCTCGACATCCTCGAACGTCCCATCGCCGAGGGAAGTCACGCGCTCGAGCAGATCAGGACCGGCGACCTGGGCCGCGAGATGGCAGCGGCGGCCCTCGACCAACTGATATGCGCCAGGGCCGGCGCCGTCTTCCTGTGGACCGCCGTGTTCGCACGCTCCGTTTGGAAGTACAAGGAGAGGGCCTACCGGTATTTCTATCTGGATGCCGGCCATATGGCGGCACAGCTGGCTCTAGCCGCGGTCGCGCAGGGCCTGGGTGGTTGCCCCATCGCCGCCTTCTACGACGACGAAGTGAACACCTTGCTTGGGATCGACGGTGAGACTGAAGGGATCATGTATATGACCGCTGTCGGCCGGCCCAGCCGCCCGTTCAGGAGCATGACCGACGAACGCCATACCGCCCGGCCGAAGGAGTAGCAACCCGGGAACAGCAGCCCGGACAGACCTCCACCGCCACCGGAGTCGGCCTCCAAGTGTGCGGAGTGTCCGGCCGACGCACCTCGGCCGACTCTTATCAGCGGATGGCTGATAGGATTGACGTTGCGCCTCAAAGGGGAGAGGATCTTGTTCGGCCGGCCGGCGGATCCAGCGCTCGGCCACCGTCTACCAAGCGAGGGATGCGGATGAAGATCGTCGTGGGTTACGTCAACACCCAGGAGGGCAAGGCGGCGCTCGACTGGGCCGTCAACGAGGTGAAAGAGCGCGGAGGCCACGTCGTCGTCGTCCACTCCATGCGTGGCGGTGGAAACGAGCAGGCCGAGAGGGAAGAGATGCTCACCTACCGCGAGGAGTTCGACGAGATCGAGAAGCGACTGACTGATGAAGGTGTCCCCCACACCATACGCCGCCTGATCCGCGGGCTCACTCCCGCTGAGGACCTCGTCCGCGTGGTATCCGAGGAGAGCGCCGACGTCATAGCCATCGGCCTACGACGCAGATCGCGGACCGGCAAACTAATCATGGGCAGCGATGCACTCGAGATCCTTCTTCTCGCCGACTGCCCTGTTGTGGGGATCAAGAGAAAGGAGACGGAGTGAACGCCTACGACATCATGCACGAATGGGACCGTGTGGTCGGCAACGAGCCGCGCAGCGACGAGGATCTCGACAGAGACGTCCCGGCCCTCTTGGAGGACGCCGACTACGAGGATTGGAAGATGCTGCTCGAAAAGGGCAACGTGCCGGCCATCAAGAAGGGGATGGCGCTCTGGGGACTGCCCGCAGAGCCCTTGAAACCGTTTGAGCTCGACGAGGCCATCGAGACCCACGAGAGGCCGTATTCTCCCGACTGAGCGGGGTAGCCCAAGAAGAAGGGGCCGGCTTCCGAGCACGGCGCGGCGACTACGCACCCGGCGCGCTGCGGCGGATAACTGAACCTTTCGTCACCCCGAAGGCCGGCCGCACGGCCTATCCCGCCCCGACGACGCATGCCGCCCGTCTGTCTGTTGTTCACCTGCCGACCGGCAGGAAACTTCAACTCCCTCAGCCGCACGCGGTAGTCGTGGGATATGGGTTCCGGAAGGTCGTCGACGTGGTCGAACTCGTCGTGGTGGTAGAACTGGTCGTGGTGGTCGGAGCCAGGGTGGTGGTGGTTGTGGGCGCCGCGGTCGTCGTGGTGCTGGTGGCGGCAGTGAGCTTCGTCAGGAGGTTGTGCAGCACCTGGGCCACCTCGCCCCGAGGCATGGGAGCGGTGGGGTTGAGGGCCCACACATCCAGGCCATCCAGTAATCCATTGTACTCAGCCACCGCGGCGTTGGACCCGTGGTTGGTGTCTGAACTCCAGCTGTCACTGGGGCTCTGGCCGGAAGACGGGGCCTCGAGCAGGTCGAGCTTCAGGTCGTGGGCGGCCCTCACCACCATGGTCGTCACCTGCAGCCGGGTGATGGAGCCCTGGGGGTTGAACTTCGTCCCGCCCACTCCCTTGGTGATACCCCGGGCGGCACACACCGCCACGAAGTTGTCGGGATAGAAGCCGGCAGGTCCGCTCTTCTCCACGTCTGTGAATAGGCACTTATCGGCCTCGGATACCGGGTACTCGGCGGTCAAGACGATCATCTTGGCGAACTGCTGGCGCTTCACGGGGTCGTCGGGACCGAATCGACCATCAGCGTAACCATCTATGACGCCGCGAGACGCCAAGTCGGTGATGGCGGCGTAGTGGGGGTGGGAGATCGGGACGTCGGAGAAGCCCGTGGCGGCCGCCACGGCTAGAGAGGCCACCGACACCACCAAGGCCAGAGTCACGAGGACGCCGACCATGACATCGACTGCCCATCTCCTCTGCTTCCCTTTCGTAGGGTGCGCTGCCCGTGTCGATCTCGGTCTCATGATGATCCTATCCTCCTGACGATGCACGCTGGCTCCTGACCATACGCACGCTGTAGAGAGCTGAGGGGAACATGACCCGGCCCTGCATGCTCCACAAAGCGTTCAAGCTATCGAACTCCATAGGTGAGAGGGTGAAGAGCAGTTTGTCGATGTGGGAAGGGAAAGGGTTCTCCGGGTGACTGTCGGCGGCGGTGTAGGCAGGCTTCGTGTGAAGCAACCGGATCATCCTGTAGAGGTGTCGGATGCTGTCCTCGTAGCGCTTGAAACGAAACGACACCAGGATCACCAGCTCCAGAGAATCGAGGAGTTCGGTCCGGCCCAGCCCGGTGCCCTGATAGGCGCTCACCCGGAAGTTGACCAGGCTGATAACGGCTCCCCTGGTATCCGATCGGTCGGTAAGGACGGTAGCGCCCTCGAGCAGGACCTCCTGATCTTCCACTTCCAGGCGGTAGCGCAGCTCTCGGCGGATATATTCGAGCACTGTATCCATCCCGACGCAGTATAGACGGATTGCACCGTCGGTCAAAGGCGGTCGACACCGCTGCCGATCATCATGAGGGCCTCCGTCTATCCGACCGGCGAGACCTGGTCATCCGGAGATGGAGGTCCGGATCTCCAAGGACTTCCCGCGGTAACCGACCTGGGAGAGCGGCCGGGGCGGTATCGCGCGTTGGGACAGGGGCCGCCGAGCGAGGCCGACCCTCAAGACCCGGCCGCGTCGCCGCCCTTGGCGCGGCTGCGATCGTTCACCAGCATTCTGTATCGGCGGACCCGCGCACGGCGGGCACCGTCATCATCAGGGGCTACCCAAGGGACAGCCGACAGCCAGCAGCATGACCATGAGGAGGAGCATCGCCAGTAAGAGCGGCAGGCAGCGCTTCAACTCCCCTCCTTCCTCCGGTCCCTGGTGGAACCGGCCGCTTGCTAGTTTGCACGTTCGACTATTGTCGGCAATGTCCGGGGAAATAAGAAGCCCCGACCGGCCCGGAGGCGCTCTCCACACCTAAGTCTGTGGCGCCGTTGCGATAACCTTGATCCTGGGGAATACGCCGCCCCGCGGGAGATACCCGCGTGGCGCCGCCGTCATGCAAGGCGCCCCGGCGCAACGAGCCTGATTGACCCAGATCGCGGGGTGACGTCCGGGGCCGCCTCGTTTCCGAGGCGGCCCCGGGCCACCGTGCTCCTAAGAGCCGGGCGCGTCAATCGCAGTCACATCGCGCCCAACAACCTCCTCAGGAGCCCTGAAGTGTAAGAACGATCGCGCCGGTGTAGGTCTGACCGGGCAGAATCGTCGTCTCGACGCCGTCCACAGTCATCGTCAGAGTACCGGAGGCGGCGGCGAGTTCGGAGTCGGCGCCGACGACCAGCTTGGTGAGATAGCAGGTGCCGGTGACGACCCACCTGGAGTCGCCGGTCAGAGTCACTATCACGCCGTTATTGACGGCGGCTGCCGGCGTGTTGGTGATCATGCCGATCTCCCGGTAGTCCTCAGCAGAGATGCCGTCTTGGGCGGTAGCCCCCAAGTGCCGGGCCGTCGAGGCCGTGATCAGACCCTCTATGCTGCTGTTGTCGAAGGTCAGCACCAGGTTCTTGCCGGTGGGGCCCGCCGGAGGACCGGGGTCGGCACCCGGAGGACCGGGGTCGGCACCCGGAGGCCCACCCATCGGCATGATGCTGGTGATGGAGTTGAAGAAGTCACCGTCCAGCTCGATATCGGTGAACGTGGCCACCGCGGCGTCCGTAGCCGCAGTCAGGTCGAATCCCTCGGCCTTGGCCGGCGGAAGGACCGGGTCGTGATAGACATTGGTGTTCTGCATGGTGGCGAAGTCTGGCCCGGGGTCGTCGTCATCCATGAGCTGCATGATGATGCCCTCGGCGGAGTTCAGCTTCGCGCCTTCGGAGCCGTCCACCGTTATGGCGATGGTCTGCCCTTTGTCGAGGAAGACGGCCTTCCCGGTGTTGAAGATGGTGCCGCCGCTCACATCCAGCGTGCCTCCGCCGTGCCACATGACACCCCAGCGGTCGGAGTTGACCACAGTAGGCTTGTCGGGGATGGCGGCCAGCTCCGTGGCCGTCAGCCCGAGATCGAGCGTCGTATTCAACTCGGCGACCTTGGCCGCGTCACTATCACCATAGAAGAGGAAGCTGCCCCGGCTGATGGTGGCGCAGCTGGGCACGTCTATCTCGCAGCCGAGGAAGTACTCGGTGGCATCGCCGATCCCGTATGAGCCGTAGCCGTCCTCACCGGTGATCTCGATCTTGCTATTGATAGCGGTGAGGATCGGCGTGGTGCAGCCGTCGGTGGAGAGCACGCCCCATCCTTCAGCGCCGATATAGGAGTTGATATAGCTGGCCTTGGTGTTGGTGCCCAGCAGGTTGGTGGCACGGGCGTTGCCGGCCAGGCCCAGCATCCAGGGCACCGACCGCATCTGGGCGGTGTCGATGGTGGGGATGTAGTCGGCCGGCAGAATGCCGTCGGCCACGTACAGATAGGAGTTCTTGACGATGGTGTTGCTGCCCTGGTCGGCTATCACAGCCGTGCGGACCACGCCCTCGTTCTCGATGCGGACGCCGTCCACGATGACTCTGGTGTCCTCGCCACGCACGGTGAGAGCGGCCCCTGTGCCGATGAAGTCGCTGCGGCTGTTGCCCACCAGGCTGATCTTGGCATCTCTGATGATCCAGTCGCCGCCGGCCGCGAATATGGCGTTGAAGTTCTCACCCGTCGAGCGGAAGCAACCACCGTCGACCGCGCCACCGGTGACGGTCGCACCCGAGGCGGCGGCCGACACCGACTTGGACTCCACCAGGCCGGTGCCATCCAGGTAGAGGGCCTGGCGGAAGGGGAACATGAGCGGCGGCGCGGGGTCCCCTCCGGGAGGGCCGCCGACTTGTGCGTACGGCACCAGGTTCTCGTCTGTGACCGTCAACACGATGTTGCCCGTGTAGCTGAGCGGACCGGTCAGCTCGGTCTCCACTCCGGTCGTGGTCACGAGCTTGCCGCCCGTCTCTACGCCGTTCACGGTGAGGGTGACCTCTTTGCCTTCCGGAACCACGATGCTCGCACCGGCGCCGACGGTGAGCACCTGAGCGTAGGTGGTCTCAGCAACGACCCACTCCTCGCCGGCCGCCACGCTGAAGGCCACCGGAGTGTCATCGATGGGGAGAACGGCGACCGGCAGACGGCAGTGCTCGACGTTCTCATCCACCATGCGCACGATGTAGAGAGCCATCTGGGCTCGGGTCACGTAGTCCAGCGGCCCGTACTTGCCGTTGCTGTAGCCCACGGCGATCCCCTGGGCGGCCAGCGCGTTCACGTCCGCGGCGCGAGCGAAGGTGGCCGCGTCGACGTCGACGAAGAACTCCTTGGTGGTCTTGTAGGCGTCCTCCTCGAGCAGGTTGGCCACGCGGACCAGGAACGATGCCATCTGGTAGCGGGTGACGTTGCCGGTGGGGTCGAACTGGGTGGACGTGACCCCCTGGGTAACACCCAGAGTGTGAAGGAGGGCGATGGCGTCCTTGGCCTCCTGGGACAAGCCGGCGATATCGGTGAAGCCCGGGTCCTCAACTGTGGCCGGCACGTCGAACTCGGTGTTATCGGCCGCGTAGTCGATCAGCCGCGCCAAGAAGAGCGCCATCTCCCACCGCGCCACGTTGTTCGCCGGGCGGTAGGTGTGATCGCCATAACCCAGCGTTATGCCGTAGAAGCCCATGCACTCGACGGCTTCCTGGGTGGCGGGGGCGAGACTACCGATGTCGGTGAGGCCCGATTCGAAGTCACCGGCATGCTCACCGGCGAAATCGGTCCCCCGGGCGGTCGGGATGGGATCCAGGGCGAAGGCTGCCCCGGCCAAGCCGAGGACGAGTATCATCACCAACCCGACAAGCAGTACGAAGTAGCGTTTGTGAGTCACAGGTCACACTCCTCATGTAGACGTGTACCGGACGCGTAGGCCGATGGGATCAGTCCTTGTGACGGTCACCCCCTCTCCCGACAGATCGAAACCTGAAGCCCGCCGAACGGCGATCTTGAAGAAACACAAGAGTCCATGCAGGTATTCTTTCATCATGGATATGGTGGTGACATAAATCAAGACACTCCGCATCATATCGTATGTATCAATATGACCATGTGATACAGATCAGCCGGCCATTTTGAGTAGACGGGCTCGATGTGGGAAGCGAGGACACTCGGGATCCAGTCGCCTTGACCCCCCGAAGGGAAGAGGTTACAGCCGCACAGTATGGAAAACGGGTCTAGCCGGCTGCGAAGAGGTTGTTCAGCGCCTCAGCCAGCGTAGGATGGGCGAAGGTTGCGTTGTGGAGGATCTGGGCAGTCACTCCGCCGAGCATGGCCACTTCAATTACCGCCATCAGCTCGCCGCCGTCCACGCCGAGCACCGCCGCCCCCAGTATGCGGCCCGTCTGTTTTTCCGTCACTGCTTTTATGAAGCCCCGGCTCTCCGCCGTTTGTAGGGCTCTCGCCACCCGACCCATGGGCAATGTCGCCACCTCTACGTCGTAGCCTTTGGCCCGCGCCTCGGTCTCACTGAGCCCTACCCGCCCAAGCTGAGGGTCGGTGAAGATGGTGTACGGCACCACCCGGTCGACGAGCGAAGCCCCTCCCGAGCCGAGCAGGTTGGTCTTGACAATACGATAGTCGTCGTAAGAGATGTGGGTGAAGGCCGGCCCGCCCTTGATATCGCCCAGAGCCCAGATACCCGACGTCGAACTCTCCAGCCGCTCATCAACCGTGATGTAGCCGTAGTCGTCGGTCTGCACCCCGACGGCCGCGAGATCGAGGTCCTCGGTGTTCGGCCGACGACCGGTCGCGACCAGCAGGTGAGAGCCTTCGATCACTTTGGACGTGGCGGAAGAGCGCAGCCTCACAGTGATCCCTCCCGCGAGAGCACTCCGCGCGGAACGCCCGCCTACCTCCTCAACCTGACTGTGGAGGAGCATGTCTATACCGTCCTCGCGTAGGACCTCGGTCAAGGCGCCGGCCACGTCCGGGTCCTCCCGGGAGAGCACCCGTCCCCCCCGGTGGATGATGGTCACGCGGCTGCCGAAGCGGCGGAACATCTGGGCGAACTCCACGGCCACGTAGCCGGCTCCAAGCACGAGTAAGTGGTCGGGCACCTCATCCAACTCCATGATGCCGGTCGAATCGAGATAGGGAACGCTTCCAAGTCCGGCAATATTCGGTATGGAAGGCCGGGCGCCGGTATCGAGGAAGACTCGGGGCGCTTCGAGGAACTGTTCTTGGCCGGCCTCCGTCCGCACCAGCAGGCGGTGCGTATCGGCGTGGTACACGCCGGTGCTGTGAGCGCCGGTATGATGCATGTTGGCGAGGTCTGCGCCGGTATCCGGTCCTCCGGCGTCCTGTTCGCCGCTACGTTGTCCTTCGGCACCGAGGCCGCGCCTGCCGATGAAGCGGGCCTCCCCGAAGATAAGACTCAGACCGGGCGTCTCGCGCAGACGTCGCTCGGCGCCCGTCCGCCACAGCTCCACCATGTCTCGTTTCCGCCGACGCACGGTCGGCATGTCCACGGTAACAGACCCGAGCTGCACGCCGTAGTCGGCGGCGCGTCGGGCCAGATAAGCCACTCGAGCACTTGCAGCCATGGTCTTGGTGGGTGTACAGCCCTCGTTGACGCAGCTGCCGCCTATGTGTTTTCGCTCAACGAGAGCAGTCTTCCAACCCGCCTCCGCCAACCCGCGCGCCAGCGGGACTCCGGCCTGGCCTGCGCCCACAATGATCGCATCGAACTGTTCGACGTCGGGCATGTTGCTTACGTACCCGCGTGAAGTGCAGGACAAACGGGGCGCACGCGACTGCGACAAACGCAGTCTCAACGAACGATGCATCGAGAAGTCGCACACGGGGTACTCACCTTATTCAAGCGCTTCCGCCGACCCGTTCACTCCCTCGGAGAGGAGAAGTCATGGACAAAGTCGATTACTCCGAAGAGAATGCGGCCAAATGTTGGTGCTCACAGTGCGCCGTGCAGGCAAGTAGCGACTGTGCCCGCTCGCTGTATCAGCAGGCGAAAGACGCCCAAGGGTTGCCGCCCCCTGAGCGCCTGCCGGGTCTTTACTGTGCCACAGGCAAGGCCTCTTGCACCGATCTCGCCGTGGTGAACATGTGTAACTGCCCCGCGTGCCTGGTTTGGGCCGAGAACCACCTACAGGGGAACCACTACTGCCATCTGGGCACAGCCTAGCCCCCGACAGAAGGGACGAGAGATGCAAGCGTGGATCGGGTCCCTCAGAAGAGGAATGGCGGTACGATGCGTCGTTTCGGTTTCAGCATTGCTGTTGATCCTGACGGCGACTGTGATCGGCGCCTGCGGGGATAACACCACCACTGCCACATCCACCGGTAGCGTCGCCACCCATGGCGCCGGGAGCGACACGTCGACGGCTTCAGGGCCGGTCGACCCTCAGGTCGGGGGGATTCTGAAAGTCGCCGCGGAGCCGGCGGTCAACCGCGACCCGGCCTTTGCCAGCGGACGATCGGACATCCTCATCAACCAGCAGGTGTACGAGCGGCTGACCGAGGTCGACGGGCAGAACCAAGTGATACCGGGACTGGCCACCGACTGGCGGTCCACCGACGGCAGGATCTGGACCTTTACGCTGCGGTCCGAAGTGATCTTCTCAAACGGTGAGCCATTCACTGCCGACGACGTCGTCTACACCTTCAACCGTCTGCGCGATCCTCAGGTGGGCTCGCCGGGGGTCCAGTTGTATGAGAACGTGAGCGGTGTCGAAGCGGTGGACCCGACCCACGTGGAATTCACGCTGGACAAGCCGAACCCCGACTTCCCCAGCGACGTCTCCGACTACCACGCGGCCGTACTTTGCAGATCGGTGGTCGATCCGGCCGTAGAGTGGATCGGGACCGGCCCTTTCATCCTCAGCGCCTACTCAGCCGAGGAGCGGGCCACTTTGACTAAGAATCTCGAGTATTGGATGAAAGACACACGGGGCGTCCGACTCCCCTACTTGGACCAGATCGACCTCATCTTCTCCCCGGACATGGCCGGCCAGGTCAGCGCTCTTAGAGGCGGTCAGGTGCAGTTTCTCGCAGGGCTTACGTCCGAACTCGTTGACTCCATCAAAGGCGACGGGAAGCTGAAGGTCATCACCGGCCCGTCGAGCGCGTTCCACTACGTCATCCACATGCGTTCCGACCCCGGACACCCGGCCGCCGACCGGCGCGTGCGCCGGGCTCTGCAACTGGGGACCGATCATCAGGGGCTTATCGACCAGGTGCGGCCCGGTCTGGCGGTGGTGGGCAACGGCACCCCGGTGGGACCGGCATACGGTGACTACTATCTCGACCAGCCGCCGACCCACGATCCTGAGCTGGCCAAACAGTTGCTTATGGAGGCGGGTGTGCCCGACCTCAGCCTGACGCTTCACGCGCAGCAGGCGCTCGAGATACCGGCCATCGCCACCGTCTGGCAACAGCAGATGAAGACTATCGGAGTGACGGTCGACATCCAGACCATCCCGCCCGATGTCTATTACGGTGACGGAGACACGAGTTGGCTCAAGGTCGACTTCGGTATCACAGAGTGGGGCGCCAGAGCTACGCCGAACGCCTACTTCAACGTAGCCTACGTGACCGGCGCCGCTTACAACGAATCACACTGGAGCGACCTAGATTTCGACGCCCTCGTAGCCCAGATCAACAGCGAGATCGACCGCGCGAAGCGTATCCAGCTCTACAAAGAGGCTCAGACCATCATGATCGATCGCGGTCCGGTGATAGTACCGTTCTTCGAGACGGCGGCCGCAGGCGCCGACGCCCGGCTCGGCGACGTCGAGTTGGCCCCCGACTGGTCGCGGACGCTGTTCAGTACCGCATACTTCGAGAAGTGAGCCTTGGATAGGGAAGGGCGAGGGTCTACCGGTACCCCCTCGCGCGGAGCGACGGCCTATTGGCGTCGGCTCCGCCGTCAACCGGTGGCACTTGCCGCCACCTCGGTGTTCATCCTTTTCCTGTTCGCCGCCCTCTTCGGCCCCCTGGTGGCACCCTACGACCACACCGCCCAGGACGCCGCCCAAAGACTGCAGGGCCCCAGCCCGGCCCACCTCATGGGCACAGACAACTTCGGACGCGATGTCTTCAGCCGCGTGTTGGTTGGGACTCAAGGGGTATTCTACTTGGGGGGCGCGGGCACCTTCTTGGCGGCCGTCCTCGGTACAGCCTTGGGACTCATCGCCGGCTACGCAGGCCGCCTCTGGGACGAAGCCATAATGCGCGTTCTGGACGTTCTTCTGGCCTTTCCTGCCCTGCTCCTAGCCATGGTGCTCCTCTCCACCGTCGGACCGTCCGATATCAACCTCATCCTGGTCATAACGATCCTATACATCCCTATGTTCGCCCGCATCGCCCGCAGCATGGTGTTGGACCTCCGCACCCGGGAGTTCGTAGAAGCCGCCCGCCTGCGCGGCGAATCCCGCCGCTACATCCTCTTCGGAGAGATGCTCCCCAACGCCGTGGCCCCGCTGCTGGTGGAGGCCTCCATCCGCTTCGCCTACTCGATCTTCTTGGTAGCTTCTTTGGGATTCCTGGGACTGGGCGTCGCTCCGCCCTCCCCCGATTGGGGACGCCAGGTGAACGACGCCCGCACCTTCTTCGATGTCGCTCCTTGGATGCTCCTCTTCCCCGCCGCCGCCATCTCGGCCCTGGTGATCAGCACCAGCCTGATGGCCGACGGTCTCCGCCGCGTGTTCGATCCCTCAGTTGAAGGCCGGAGGCGGTGACATGGCCCCACCGACCTTCCAAGTCCAAGATCTTAGCGTTGTGTATGAGACCGACTCCGGGCCCGTACCGGCCGCTCGCAGAATCAGCCTGAGCGTTGACAGAGGCGAGACCTTAGGTCTCGTGGGTGAGTCGGGCTCGGGCAAGACCACACTTGCGCTGGCCGCCATCAACTATCTACCGGCCAACGGGCGGGTCAAGCAAGGAGCATCGCGGCTGAACGGCCTCGACCTCCTCCGTCTTCCCAAGAGGGAGATGCCGCGGATGTGGGGCTCCAGAATCGGTCTGGTGAGCCAGGACCCTCGATCGGCTATGAACCCGACGTTGACCATCGGCCGGCAATTGGACGAGATGGGGTGCAGACACCTTGGACTCGGCCGGCGGGAGGCCCGGGACCTCGCCCTCGCCATGCTGGGGAAGATGGGGATGTCCGACCCACCTTCAGTTGTCGGTCGATATCCTCATCAGCTCTCCGGGGGCATGCTGCAGTTGTGTGCCATCGCAATGGCGCTGTTAACCCATCCGGAAGTCGTCATCCTGGACGAACCGACCACTTCTCTAGACGTGACCACTCAAGCGACGGTCCTCGACGTTCTTACCGAACTCAAGACGGAATTACAGACGGCCGCGCTCTACATCACCCACAACTTGGGAGTCATCGCCCGGGTGGCCGACCGGGTCGCCGTCATGTATGCAGGTGAGATGCTCGAAACAGCCGGGGTCAAGGCGCTCTTCGCCCGACCGTTGCATCCCTATACCTTGAACCTCCTGCGCTGCGTACCGCACCTCGGTGCCGGCGCTCGGGCGGAGAGACCGAAGGACGGCAAAGCTTCGGGGATCACCAGAGCTGCGGCCGCCGAAGCCGACGCGTCGGGGATCCCGAGCGCCCGACTGGCGAGCATCCCCGGCTCTCTACCTCCGTGGGACGACCTGCCGAGAGGCTGCATCTTCGCTCCGCGCTGCCCTTTGGTGATGGACTTCTGCCGGGTCTCCCGGCCGCCGTTGGTAGAGGTGGAGCCGCTCCGCTGGAGCACGTGCCTGCGCTGGCAAGTCCTTCTATCGGACGAAGGGCGGGCCCAGGCCGTGAGTGTGGAAACCAGAGCCGGGGTCCCACCTCTTGTAGAGGATACGCGCTCACGCGGCCCACTAGCGGATGGCGGCCTGCAGCCAAGCCAAGAGGCTGTGTCCGTCCCTGTTCTCGAGGTGAAAGACGCGACCAAAGCTTTCGGTCCGGCACGCTCCCGTGCCCACGTGAAAGCAGTGGACGGAGCAAGCTTATCGGTCCCTCAAGCACGGACCTTCGGGTTGGTCGGAGAGAGCGGCAGTGGAAAGACCACTCTGGCCCGAGTGATAGCCGGGCTGGAACTCCCCTCCTCCGGCCGCATCTTCCTTGCCGGCGAATCGCTCAAGCCCTCGGTCGGGGCACGGGGGCCACACATGCTGCGTCGTCTGCAGATGGTCTTTCAGTCACCGGACGGTTCGTTCAACCCGCGCATGACCGTGGGGCGCGCCCTGATGCGACCCCTTATGATCATGAACCGCTTAGACCGGAAGAACGCTCGTGAACGCGCTCTTGAGCTGCTCGAAGCCGTGCGGGTGCCCGCTTCGCACTTCGACCGCTACCCATCCGAGCTGAGTGGCGGGGAGAAGCAGCGGGTGGCGATCGCACGGGCCTTTGCGGGAGATCCGGACGTCGTCCTCTGTGACGAGCCCATCTCGTCCCTGGATGTGTCGGTGCAGAGCTCCGTCATCAACCTCTTGGCCGATCTGCAGGAGGAGGCGGGCACCGCCTACCTGTTCATCTCCCACGACCTCGCAGTCGTCGAGCACCTCTCGCACCGGGTGGGCGTGATGTACCTGGGCAAACTGATGGAGATAGGCGAGGTAGCGAAGGTGCTGGCGCCGCCCTACCATCCGTACACCGAGGCCCTTCTGTCGGCCGTCCCTGTTCCGGATCCTACGGCCGCCTCCAAGCCTGTTCGCCTTCATGTAAGCGTTTCTTCCAGCCTTGGGATACCATCCGGGTGCCGCTTCCACCCCCGCTGTCCACGCTATCTCGGCGATATCTGCAGGCTGCAGGCACCGCCGTGGCGCCTATCCGACGGCCGGGTGATCCCCGCCCTGGCGCCCACCTCGGCTGCCGGACCTGACCGACCCGCCGAGGCCGCCCACTCTATCTCCTGTCATATCCCACTGGAGGAGTTGGTCAGACTGCAGGGGGCCGGATAGATGCGCGGCTTCATCGCCCGGCGGCTCGCGTTCGTAGTGCTCACCGCACTGCTTTCGAGTATGGTCGTCTTCGCAGCCACGAACGTCCTGCCCGGCGACGTAGCCACCATGATCCTTGGGCGGGAAGCCTCTGAGCAGGCCAAAGACGAGCTGCGAAGTCAACTGGGACTCGACAAGCCACTTGTCGTACAGTACGGTCATTGGCTCGGAAACATGGCCAAAGGAGACTGGGGGGACTCGCTCAGCACAGGGCAGGATGTGCGCTCAGTGGCCCTTCAAAGACTACGCAACTCGGCCATGCTGGCCCTGGTGGCCTTCCTCATGTACGTGCCGCTCGGCATCTTCCTGGGCGTAGTAGCCGCCTGGCGCCGCGACTCTCCCCTCGACCAGGTGATCTCGACCGGCTCCCTGGCCTTCATCGGATTGCCGGAGTTCGTCACCGGCGTACTCCTCATCGCCCTCTTTTCGCGCGCGCTCGGCTGGCTGCCCGCATCCTCGGCCATCGACCCCGGCAGCGGTTTCTTCACCGCCTTCCCCAGCCTCATCCTGCCGGCCTTGACTGTGTCGCTCACCAGCCTCGCCTACGTGGTGCGCATGACCCGAGCCAGTACGGCCGACGTATTGCAGACAGACTACGTACGCACCGCCCGCCTTAAGGGCCTATCCACACCAAGCATCCTGTTCAGGCACGTGCTTCGCAATTCGCTCCTCCCCACTGTGACCGTGGTTGCCGCCGGAGTAGGATGGCTGATGGGAGGGTTGATCGTGACCGAGTCGGTGTTCAACTACCCTGGTCTGGGCAGGCTGGTGTTGTTCGCCATCCAGAGGCGCGACCTGCCCCTCATCCAGGCCACGACGATCCTCATCGTAGTCATCTTCGTCCTTGCCAACCTGGTGGCGGATATCGTGTATGCGCTGCTCAATCCGCGTATCCGCTACCGTTAGGACAAGAGAGCCGCGATCACGCGTTCCCCGACCCTGTCTCGCCATCGCCTTCAAGCTCGCGACGGCGAGCCTGCCCACCTCTCTCATAGGCCTCCCATGTTCGCACTTCCTACATGGCAGATCGATCTAGTGGTGCAGCCCTGTTTGCTTCTCGGACCACCCCACAGGGGCCAGTCTCCCGAACACGGCGTACCGGGCGTTGCCGGACTCATACGAACAGGTGGATAAGATCACGATGCGATCGCCCGACCCTACCACCGTATCGCTCCGGAATGTCGAAGCTCTCCTCAGGCCGTCGATGTGTCCCTCGGACCCCCCCCAGTCGGTGAAGTCAAGGTAGAGCGGTCCATCGTCACCGTCGACGACCATCCCGGCAAACAGCTGGAGCGTGTGATCACCGTCGGGCGTGTACAACTCCATGGTCGGGAAGCGGTCGTAGTAGCTCTGCGACTTGTACTTCGCCAGGGGCGCGAACATAGAGCCGTTTTTCATGTTATGCCCGTATATCACGGTGGCCCTGTCGGAGAAATCGCCTTGATTGCGATAGTCCATGAAGATAGACCCTACCTTGTTGCGTTCATGATTGACGAGATGAGACAGGTAGTAGTCGTTGTCGTCGCCCTGTACGATGGGATAGTCGATGGTCTCTCCCCCCACGATCCACCCGACGATGTCGGGATTCAGCCTTTGCAACGCAAGGAAATCGAGCACGGATGGTGACGGCGCTTCAGGGGGAGCACCCTCCGAACCGACTCGGTCGGAGTCCTTCTCATCGCCCAAGCCCTTCTCGCCGACGGAGCCCTTCTCATCGCCGGAGCCTGCCGCATCCTCGACCGCGTTCCGGCCGGCTTCTGTCCCCGTCATAGGCTTCACGGGGAAGATCTCGGCACGGATATGCTCGTAAGTATCGCCGCCTCGAGAGTACTCTTGGCTGCTGCTGATGAGCAGCCAGGCGAACGCCACGATGCCCGCCACGCAAAGAGCCATCAGAACATGAAGCACTGTGCGCGACCGGCGAGTGAGGGTCCTGCGCCCCTCGCTACGTTCACTCATCCTCGAGTCCTCATAAGACAAGGCGCTTGTGGGGCCGACGCACGCGTCGGCCCCACAAGCTCAGCCTACCGCAGATAGGCGCCCTACCTCGCGTTACTTCCTACCTCTAAGACCGACCCTCAAGCTCACCAACGCGCCCAGCAACAACAGGCAGCCGAACAGCCCGACGGCCCAGATCGCCCTCCAGTCGTTGTCGCCGGTCTTGGGGGTCGTACTGCCACTCCCTCCAGTGCTGGGGGTCGTGGTACCTCCGCCTCCAGTGCTGGTAGGCAGCGTAGCACCTCCATCTTCAGTGGTGGACGTCGTGGTCTCCTCAGCCTCAGTCGTGGTGGTCGTCGTGTCGCCGGTATCAGTGGTGGTCGTAGTAGTCGTGCCGTTATCCTCGGTGGTGGTGGTCGTGCTCTTGGCGTTCACGAACGTAGCAGTCCTGCCGGCCTCGGTGATGGCACCCGCCGCTCCGGTGGCACTGGTAACGTAACCGTCGCCGTCGGCCTCCACTTCAGTCACCTGGTACGTAGCCCCCCGGGGCAGACCCCTGATGGTTATGTATTCGCCGTGGCTGAGGGTGACTATCTGCCCATTCGATATGGTCCCGGCCTTGCTGCCCGAATACGAGTAGCTCCCGGCCACGTTCAGGACAACCATGAAAGTGAACTGCCGGTCCATGTCGCCTGAGCTACCTTCCACCGTCTTGGTTATGGTCAGAGCGCCGGTCTTAACCGGTTCAGGCGCCACGTTGGAGACATTTCTGAAAGCGGCCGTCCGCACGGTCTCGGCGGCGATGGCGCCGGTGCTTCCCTTGGCCGTCGTGACATATCCGTCGGACGAGTAGTCGGCTTCGGTCACCGTATAGCCTAGACCCTCGGGCAGGCCCGTGAAGGTGATGCTCTGCCCATGAGCGAGAGAGACGGTCCCACCGCTCTTCAGAGTCCCATCGGGCACACCGTTGCCCACATAAGCGTGCTCGACATCCTGATCACCGGTGAAGGTCACAGTGAATCTGAACGGCTTCGTCAAGTTGGCGGCGTTGCCCCCCACCGTCTTCACGATGGTCAGGTCGCCTTCGTTTCGCGTGTTGACGAAGGCCGCCACCTGGGCCTCGTCGGCCACGATCGTACCGATATCTCCGGTGGCGATCGTGGAGTAATCGTCGGCCGAATAATCCGCTTCAATCACTGCATACGTAGTGTCCTTGGGCAGCCCGACTATGGTGATGCTCTGCCCATGGGCGAGAGCGATGGTGTCGCCGCTGCTGATCGATCCACCGGGAACACCGGTGCCAACGTATGTGTACGAGGCGGTCGGATCACCGCTGAAGTCTTCAGGGAACGTTAAGACTACCGTGAAGTCGAACTGCTTGGAGGTATCGGCGGCATTCCCGGCCACCACCTTGCTGATGGTCAGGTCCCCGGCAGTTCCTTCTCTGTAGTTGTGCACCGTGAGAGAGTTGCCGGGATTGCCGTCGATGGCGACAGTGACAATCGAGCCCTGGGTAGTGACCGTCAGAGCGCGATCCACCCTCTCCGGATCATATCCGGACGGGGTCGACACCTCCCGTAGGATGTAGCTGCCGTCGGGTATGACTTTGAGCCTGAGCTTGCCGTCGGCCCCGCTGATGCCCGTCCGTATGACCGTCACTCCATCCAATGCGAGGACACTGAACGTAACGCCCGGTAACGACCCATCCGAATCACCCAGCTTGGTTATCTCGATCCAGCCGTTCTTCTTCAGACTGGCGCTGCCGTCTTCTTGAGTTATCTGATACGAATCAGAGGTCTCCTCTTGCTCCCCCTCTTCTCCACACAGCATCGCTCGGTTGGTCACTGTGCCCGGTTCTCCGGTCACATCGGTGACATACGTGAACCGGTAGGCCTTCGTGGCATCGGGGATGTTCAAGGTGAGGATACGACCGACGGTATCGTACGAGGGGTTCACGCCGACGCTCGGGTCCGACACATCCAGAGGGCTACCGAAGAGCGCGTACGTGCCGTCAGGCTGCAACTCCATCTCCTGAGCCGTGATGTTGCCGCCACTCAGGTCCAAAGCCCCGGTGGCGTCGGTACGCACGTCGAGACCGGCGGGCAGCGTGTCCTGCACTTGTGCGGTACCTATCCAGTCAAGATCGTACGCCCGGTATTCCACCGTCCAGCGCACGACACCTGCCTCCACAAGAGCGCTCTTCTTGTCCAGAAGGACGCTCTTGATCGTCACGTTCTGCGACTCAGATACCCCCGGGGTCCAATTCAGAGTGTACAGTGTGACGTCGTTTGCTTCAGTGAGCGTCTGATTCTTGCCGAAATACTCCTCGAGAGTGGCTTCGGTCGGTCTTGCCTTCACGAGGATCACATAGGGTTCATTAAGCGCGCTGAAGGTGAAGGTGGCCGTCGTGCCACTGAAGACTGCGCTTAGGAAAGCGGACACATCCTCCAATGGCACCGGCGGACTCCCCGACGCATCTACAGTATCGCCGGACTGCGTCCCTTTGAAGACCTGATACATCGATCCGGTGACGATCTCTACGAACTCCCAGCCATCGGGCAGGGTGTCGGTCAGGATGACCGGACCTAACTTCGACCCGCTCGAGTCGATCCACATGTTGGTGAGGTCCATACCGTCGGCATTGACGCCCAGACGGAAGATCACAGACTTGTCTATATAGTCGAAGCCGAGGTTGGGGCTTGACGTGTAGTCGTTAACCCCAGCCGCCGGGTCGGACCCGTACCCCCGCACCAGCATCTCTTTCGCCAGCACATTGCTGCTGTAGGTGACCGTCCCCGTGACCGCAGACAGATACGTGGTCCCCGAGAAGAGAGTGGCTGTGTTTGTCACCGACTCCGACGAGTTCCCGGCGAAGATATCGGGGTCCAAGACCAAGGTCTCGAAGGTGAAGTTGGTCCAGTTGGCAGCGCCTTCACCCGTCGTCGGGAACCCCGTGACCACCAGCAAATCGGCGACCCGCGTCGGGCCGTCCATAATGGCAATGACCTCCAGAGTCAAACCGGACCCGTCGAACGAGCCGTCAACATACATCTGATTGCCACGCGGAGTCAGTCCGTTTGGGCCGCCGATGGTTATGCCGCTCGGAAGCCCGGTCACGCTCTCCTCGTCGATAGTGGCGCCGTAAACGATCAGATCGTAGACCGTCGGGTCGGGGATGTTCTGTCCTCTTGGGCCGACGCTCACGGTCCATGTGATCGTAGCCGTCTCCTGGTCGAGCGAACCGACTTTCCTGATGGGGCTATAACCGACTCCCACGGTGGTGGAGGCACTGTGTCCCTCGTCCGGTGAGCCGGTCCAGGTGACGGTGGCTGAGTTCAAGTAATTGACTACACCCACCTGGTATCCGTCGTCGCCCGGGCTCGGAACTTTGGCCACTATGGTGAGTCGAATCCGGTTATTGATGTCACCGATGTTGTACTTGCCTTGCGCTGGTTGAGAGCTGAAATCCCCTCCCCCGGCGGGAGCCACCCACACTGAACCGTCCCAGATCTCCCATTTGGCCGACTGCCACGTCAGGCCTTCCGCCAATACGTCGGTGATGACAACGTCCTCAAGGCTTCGACCCGCTTCGTTCACCACGATGGACCAGGTGATGGTCTGATCGGAGGGATCGTAGCCACCAAGCCCTGTGTCGCTCTGAGCACCGCTCTTGCTGATCCAGCTCAACGGGGTGAAAGAGACCGTTCTCGAGCCGGTCTTCAGTATCTCGTCGCCATCTTTCAGCTGGGCCGTGTTGGAGATCGATTGTTGACCGCCCCCAGAAGAGTAGTACTTCCCGTCAGGGATCTCGGTCTTGAATCTGACGGTCTGAGGTGCGTTGACACCATCAGGGAACGTGTAGCTCAGTACCTTGTTCACATACGACGGTCCTGGGTCGGGGGTGCTGCCGCCGACGGTGAAGGAACCGGTGATGTAGTCCCCTACACCCGTCAGATCATCAACGAACTGATAGCCCTCCAGTGGGATGGGGGCGGTAACGGACTTGCCGCCCCGCGTAGCAGCAGCCGAGATCGTCACCGTCCAAGCCACGTTCTTGTCGTCCATATCCACCGCTCCGGCTTTGGTAACGGTGTACGTGACGGAAGCCTCGGGTATCCGGAGATTGAAGGTCTTTTCGACGATCTCTACTTGCTTCGTGCCCCCGTCCGGAGAGTCGCCGCTTGAGTCGTATTCCAAAGTGGCGCCGAACTCACACTCCACCGAGTTGTAGCCGCCGTCTTCGTCGAACACCTCTTCGTCACCGTCAAAGACGACGGTCGCGATCACCTTCCCACCTTCTGTGCGAAAATAGACGGTACCGACCGTGATGTCTCCGAAATCCAGTGGGATCTCGGTATTGCCGACAAGAGCAAAGGCGTCACTCAATTCAAAGCCGGCATAGTCACCGTGCTTAACGGGATCAGTAGGAGTGGGATCATCACCCGCCACCGGCACGTTGAACGACACTTTCACCGAGATGGGCTTTTCGCTGTCGACATCGCCGCCGGGGTCTATCGTGCTCCCATCCTGGATCACCGTGAACTCCAGTCCGGTCAGATAGCCTCGAACATCGTCGCCGGTGGGTGGGTATTCTGCTCGGGCGACGCTGAACGCGAATACGGTCAGCAACAGCACCAGCACGATAGGCGATACGACAAGCAACCATCTCTTCCTCTTGTACACTGAAACGCTCCTTCTTGCACGATCATCCGTCTGCATACGATCCAGGGTCGCTCTCATCTATCCGGCACGACATCCTCTATCCGGAATCACACGGTATTAGCCATCATTGTAGTTAACCGAACGGACACCATTCAAACGTGATCATCAAGATGCCGACCGCCCGCTCACAATGCCGGTCACCCAATCTCCTCTACCCACTCATCCTGTGTTCGACACAGCCGGGCGGCGTCCTTGCCACCCTGCGCTGCGCTCGCCGCTGCGGCGTGAAGCGCCTTTTCCGCCCCCCGGCGTCGTTGAGCGTGGGACTATGTCGACAACTCGATGCTTGCTCAGTGGACTTATACTAGATTTGGGGTGGTACAGACTTCAAGGTTGTGACTCATGGTAAGAGTGAAGATCTGTTGTATCAAGTCGGCTGAGGAGGCCCGTCTTGCTATTGGTGCGGGTGCTTCCGCCTTGGGATTCGTGTCTGAGATGCCCAGCGGACCAGGCGTGATCGGCGAAGGTACGATTGCTAAGATCATCGCCACGGTGCCGCCGCCCATCGCTACGTTCCTCCTTACCAGCCGCACCGATCCGGCAGAGATCACCGCGCAGCAGCAACGCTGCCGCGCAAATACCATTCAGATCTGTGACCGCCTTACAGCCGAGGCCCATCTTGCCCTTCGGGAGGCTTTGCCGGGTATATCGCTAGTCCAGGTCGTGCACGTCAGCGATGAGTCATCAATAGATGAAGCTTTGGAGTTAGGACGTCGTGTTGATGCGATCTTGCTCGATTCCGGCAACCAGAGCGCGCCGGTGAAGGAGCTTGGCGGTACAGGCCGCACACACGATTGGTCGCTCAGCAAGCGGATTGTCCAAGGCTCGATTGTGCCGGTGTTTCTCGCAGGAGGTTTGCGTGCTGACAATGTCGAGGAGGCCCTACACTCTACCGGGGCATTTGGAGTAGACGTGTGCAGCGGTGTGCGCACAAACGGGTCACTTGATGCTGAGAAACTGAGTAGTTTCATGGAAGCCGTCGAAAGAGCGGCCCAACAAATCGCTCCGGCCGACCGCGGACCCACTGCGCAGGCTGCCGGCGGCTGAGCTCAGACAGTGGTCTGACAGCGCGTTCGGATGCCTGGGGTGACAAGTTCGTCACCAGGATGGCGCTCTATCGAGTCGAGAACTTAAACAGTGGGTTCCTGTCGTATTACCCTGCCGATAGTCCCGAGGAAGCCCTCGAGGCGATGTACAAGGCCGGCGGTGGTCGGCCTGAGTATGAGGGAGAGGCAAGAAGCGATCACGCGGCGGGACTCAGGGCCTACTTGGTGGATGATGCTAAGGCTTACGAGATCATGCACGAGTGGGACCGCGAGGCGGGTATCGAGCCACGGTCCGATGCGGACCTGGACGCCGACATACCAGGCTGCAGCCTACCCTGCGACTACGACGAGTGGAAGGCTCGACCGGCCGACGGCGATATAGCGGCCATTCTGGCCGGCCGCGGGGTCTGGGGTCTCCCGGCCTTCGTCTGAGTCTTCACAGAATCGACGTAGACGGGCTTGGAGGCGGTCGAGGGCCAGGGCTGGCATCCGGGCCTCATGCGCCGGCAGGTGGATTGCGCGATCTGCGGGGTGCCGAACCTGGAGATAGACCACCAGGCGACGGAAGAGGAGGAGTTCGGCTGCGAGGATGACGACTGATTAGCCTAGCAGGCGGTTCAGGCAGGCGGCCGGGGCGGCATTACCCGGCCGCTTTGCTTGCGCTAGAGTCCAGCGGTTTCTTCCGAGAACCCGAGCTGGTGATAGATGGCCTGCTCGACCTGCTGCATCATCTCTGGCGACAGCTCAGCCAAGACCCTTCCTTCTACTCGCTCCAGGCTGACGGTCCGGATTTGCTCACACATGATGATGCCAGGTTTGCCGAGAATCTCCGCCGGGAGTGTCACGTGCATGGGATATGCCTTTGTCGGCACCCGAGAACTGATCGCTATAACGATCGTGGTAGTCGAGGTGAGGTTTCCCAGATTGTTCTGGATGACGAGAGCGGGGCGTTTCTTGCCCTGCTCCGACCCCCTGACAGGGTCGAAATCGACCACGTAGATACACCCGCGGCGGACTTTCGAGAGCTCTACCATTCAGGCAGGCTCTCACAGTTGGCGGCCATATCCTCCTCAGCCATCTGGCGGCTGATCTCTCTCATCTCCTCATACCCCTCGCGCATGAGCGACTGCACATGCTCCGCACGAAGACAGGAGATCGCATCCACCATAACCTGAGTCTTGCTGGTTCCGGTCTCCACAGACCGCTGATCCACGAAATCGCTCGCCCACCCCGGCAGCCTTACGTTGAAGAGCTTAGCCGCTCGTCCGCCGGCCATCGCCGTTCCTCCCTGATTCATCGCATTCCCCCGTTGACGTTTCTTTTCCCCGCAAGGCCCACTAAACATACATCAATGTATTGCAATATGTAAAGCACCACAGCATTACACCGTGTATATCGGTGACGTGCTCAGATTCCTTAGGGTTCCGCGGGACGGGCAAGACTACTGCCGTCAAGGCGGCCTCTCCTATCTACAAGAAGAGCCCTGGATCGTACGCCGCCGAGGCTCGTTCCTGTCCGCTCTGCCGGCTCCGCGGAGCCCTGTATCCCGCCCCTCCATCTTGGCCCGCACCGGGTCGAAGTCCACGAACCATGACTTGAAGAGCACCTGGGCCATGGCTTCCAGCGTCCCGTTCATACGCCGGTTGAGCTCGATCGTGTCGTCCAGGGTCCCTAGGATGTGGGCGATGGCGCGCTGCTTCGAGGCCTTTCTTCAGCTCTCCCGCCCTACCCACCAACTCATGTAAGCCCTGCAAATCGGACAATATGCCGGAGGCGGGACTCGAACCCGCACGGGTACAACCCTACGGTGTTTAAGACCGTTGCGTCTGCCATTCCGCCACTCCGGCTGAGGTCGCCCCAGGACTCAGAACCCACCGGCCCCGGGTATCCAAGATCCCCCCGGACCACCCGGTCTACGTTAGCATCTCCTGCTCCCAGGGATGATCCTTGTGGGCCAGTCCTCAGATATAGGCCGCCGCCTTGAATCCGGATCTTACAGCTCCGGAGATGTCGCCCACCTCGGAAGCGTCACCGACGACGAACACCTCGGTCTCCGGCGCGCTGCGGCGGAGTGAGTCGGCCACGTCGCACCGCGCAGCCATGCCGACTGCGAGCAGCACCGTGTCGGCGGGGAATCCGATCTTCTCACCGGTCTGTGTGTCACAGCAGACCACAGTGGAGTCGGTCACTTCTTCCAGCCTGCGGTTCAAAACGATGGGTATCTGAAGATCCTCGACGATGCTCATGAGTTCCATAGCCACACCGCCTGCTGAGGCGCTCAGACACCTCATGTCGGGCGCCATCTCGACGATGGTCACGTCCTTGCCGGCCCGTTTTAGAGCGATTGCAGACTCCACGCCCACCGAGCCCGCGCCCACGATCACCGTCTTCTCGCCCGGCTCTGCCTTGCCGGCATCGACGTCGGGCGCCCAATGGACATGCGACTTGTCTATGCCGGGCACCTTCGGAATGATCGGCTTCGAGCCGACTGCGATGATCAACGCCTCATAACCCTCCGCGTCGAGAAGCTCTTTGGTGGCCTCGGTGTTCATGAGGATACGGGCCGGAGTCTTCGTCGCCTGTCGCACCAGATAGTCCAGGTAGTCCTGGACGTCCTCCTTAAAGGGAAGCGCGGCGCCGAGCACTACGTGACCACCGAGACGGTCGCTCATCTCGTAGAGTGTGACGTCGTGCCCTCGGTCGCAGAGCGTCAGCATGGCCTGGATGCCGGCCGGGCCGCCGCCCACGACCGCGACCCTCTTCTTCACCTCGGCCTTCTTGACCTTGCCGTCGGGAAACTCGGTCTCGTTGCCCAAGTAGGGGTTCACGGCGCAGTTGATCACCGCGGGGATCATCAACCTGGCACCGCAGTACTGGCAGCGCAGGCAGGGACGGACATCCTCTTCGCGCCCATGAGCATACTTGCGCGGCATCTCCGGGTCGGCGAGGAGCGGGCGGCACATGGCCACCATGTCGGCCTTGCCCGAGGCGATTATCTCCTCGGCCCTTCCGATGTTCATGATGGAGCCCACCGTGCACACCACCAGGTTCGGGAAGGCCTTCTTGATCTTCTCGGCGTAGTGGACATTGTATTCCCGGTCCATGAGGTAGTTCTGCCACCAGTTGCGCATGTACTGAAGCTCGCCGTGCAGGCCGGCCGACACGTGCAGGATGTCCACCTTGTCTTGGATGATCTCGATGAACTTGAGGGTCTCAGGAAGATGCATGCCTTCGGGATGGATCTCGTCGGCCGAGATCCGGTACTCGATGACGAAGTCTTCACCGCAGAGCGCTCGGACCCGGTCCAGCACCTCGATGGCGAAACGCGCACGGTTCTCGAGAGAGCCGCCGTATTCGTCGTTGCGCTTGTTGTAGAGGGTACTGGCGAACTGCGCGATGAGATTACCGTGGCCGCCATGGATCATGGTCATCTTCATGCCGGCCCTCTTGCAGCGGTAAGCCGCCTGGGCGTACTTCTCCACGGTCTCCCTGATCTTCTGGTGATCCATCTCGATGGTGTAGAGCATCTCGCGACCCTGTTGGGGGGCCCGCCACAGCTCGTGCGATGGAAGGATCCGCGAAGCGCTGTAGGCCGCCTTGCCCGTCTTGCCGGGGTCGGAGTCCTTACCGTTGTGGTTGATCTCAAGGGAGGCCTGCGTACCAAAGCCCGCGCACATCTCAGCGAAGAGGGTGAGCGAGAGTATGCACTCGTCGCTGGAGAGGTCGAGCTGGCGCTCCTCGTCGCTTGCTTCTTTGATGTCTACCACCGAGTTGCCGATGGTGATCACGGCCGCTCCACCCCGCGCGAACGACCTGAAGAGGTTGACGAACTCGGTCGTCACCCGCCCGTCGCGTGACGCCAGGTTCGGCGACGGCGGTGCCAGTTCTAGGCGGTTCCTGAAGTCGACCCCTCGGATCCTGAGAGGCGCGAATACGTGTTCGTATCTAGATCCCATCGCTGCGCATCCCTTCGTTGTCCGGTCTGGAGGCGGCGCGTCCGCCGCATGCCTGGTGCCCTGTCCAGAATACAAGGAAAAGCGCCGCGGGTTGAGCCCCTCCTTGATCTCGGGAGCGTCTCGGAGGCTTCCGAGACGCTCCCGAGGACGGCGGAGGCCGCCTGCCGGACCCGGCAGGCGGCCTCCGCTACGGACTCACGTCCGCCATTCCCCATCGGGAGACTCTATTCGGCGGACACCACCATATCGTGATCGACTACCCAGGCCTGTGCAGCTCCGTCGTACATCTTGACGTTGGTGTAGCCGAGCATCTGAGTGAGGACATACCACCACGCGGACTCATATCCGCCTACACCGCAGTAGATGATGATCTCGTCGGTTTTGTCGGCCGTGAAGACCGTGACCACGATCTGCTCAAGCTCGCCAACCGACTTGTATACCCAGCCTGCCTCTTCCCAGATCAGCGGGGCAGGCAGAGACAGGGCCGACTCGATGTGGCCCGGCACCGGAGCCCAAGGCTCGATTTCCTCACCCGTGTAGACCTCGGTGTCCCTAGTGTCAAGAAGGATGACGTCACCTATGTGGTCGGCCACATATTCGGTCGAAACCCACATGCCTGCGTCAACGGTGGCGGTGTACTCAACCGGGGTCACAGTGGGAGCTTCGGTGCTCACGGACCTGCCTTCATCCACCCACTTCACGTACGAGCCGTCCAGCACCGCCACATTCTTCACACCCGCGTAGATGAGAGTGTCGGCCACCCTAGTGGAGTCGGCCAAGCCAAAGGTAGGCATCGGATCGAGCCCGCCGACCACGACCACTCTCGACTCGGCTGTGATACCGGCGTTCCCGATCAACGCGAACAGCGCGTCATCCTCGGGCAACTCCATGTACAGACCGCCCGGAGCCATGTCTTCTAGGGCGGTGTTCACGTAGAAACCCGCGGGGATGTTGATGGCGCCGGGAATGTGGTCCGCCGCATAAGCGTCGGCCGGCCTGGTGTCGATGGTTACGAGACCTTCCATGTCGAGGTTGGCCTCCAACCAGGCGGTTGAGACCACCCGGCTGAAGTCGCCCGGTCCGACTACCTCAAGAAGCTGCGCCAGGACCTCGGCCGCCTCTCCGCGCGTTGCGGGAGCAGTCAGGTCCCACGTCGCCAGGCCGGGGATCGCGGCCAGTAGCCCGTTGAATTCAGCCTTCTTGATGTTGGCACCGTGGTTCGGGTCTGTGTAGCTGAGTACACCCGCGTAATCGGCGTCCGGCTCGGCCAGCAGATCGCCGGCCGCCCGCACCACTATCGTGATGGCCTGCTGACGAGTGATGTTACCGGAGAAGTCGAAGTTCCCGTCGGCCTTGCCGAGGATGATCTCATTCTCCGCCGCCACGGCCACGTAACTACCCGGGTAGAGCGGGTTGTTGTCGGGATCATAGGGCGCCGGGGTGTCCGGGAAAGTGGAGACATCCGCCGTGGTCACCTCGTAGCCCATGGTCAGCACAGCCATCTTGGCAAACTGCTGGCGTTGCAGGAGATTGTTGGGCCTGAAAGTCCCGTCGTCATAGCCGCCGACAATGGATTGATCGGCAAGGGAGTTGATGCTGGCTTCGAATGGACTGCCCGCCACGTCGGTGAAGTCCGCGGCCAGGGCCGGGGCTCCTAGCGCCAGAACCATGACGAAAGCCAGTAAGAACCCTCTGATCATTCGTGCACGCATCGATCCTCCTCCTTTTGAGTTTTCACCCGTACGATCATCGTTGCGTTGATCATAACCAGCCTGATCTAAACGATACGATTACATCTAAGTATACTTCCCTTGAAGGTCCAGAGGTAATCTACTCTTCGTCAGTAGGTCCACCGATGCTGTCCGCGCCTCACTGCCGCGACGATCCGCTTAGCATTTGGAGTCCGGCTGTCCGGTCTACGCTCCCCGCACCAACAGGCCGTCAAGCATGTCCCGCTCGGAGACGGTCATACTCTCGTAGGCCAGGGTCTCCATGGCCGCCTGGACTATCACCGCTCCGGCCACGATGATGGGAGCGCGGGCGGCCTGCACGCAGGGCAGTGCGGCACGCTCGGCGTTGTTCATGGAGCCAAGGCGGGACACCAGCTCCTGCACGGCCTCCAGCGATAAGGTACGCCGATGGATGGCGTCAGGATCGTATTCCTCCAGTCCGGCGTCCAGGGCCGCCAGAGTAGTGACCGTCCCTGCCACGCCGACCAGAACGCGCCCGGGAGGACCGGCGCCCAATTGCCGCCTCACTCGCCTGAAGTACCTGTTGGACTCCTGATAGATGCCCGACCTCTCCCCCGCTGTGGGGGGATCGGAGGCAACCCAGCGCTCGGTCGCCCTGCCGGCACCGATCTCCAGGCTCACCGCCTGCACGGCCCCCGTCTTAGCCCGACACATAAGTTCGGTGCTGCCGCCTCCCACATCGATGACGACGACGCCGCTTTCAAGATCCAGACATACACCTATGTACGCAAGTTCCGCCTCTCTGATGCCGGACAGCACCACCGAAGGCAGAGCGTTCTCCTGACCCAGGTCATGGATGAACTCCTCACCATCAAGGGCGTCCCGAGCGGCGCTGGTGCCGGCCAGGACCATGGAATACACACCGTTGCTTCGCGCCTCTTGCACATACTGGGCCACCGTCGCTGCGGTCCGACGTCGGGCGGCTTCGCCCAATCTCGCTCCCGGTCTCAGGCCCTCCCCCATGCGGGTCATCTCAGCCCTGCGCACGACCGTCCAAGGCCGACCGTCTATGACATCGGCAACCAGCAACCTCACCGACATGGTCCCCACGTCTATCGCGGCGCGCCTCTGACCGATATCCCATCGTGCACACCGCTTGTCACGACACCAGGTCTCGCCGAGAGGCGGCAGAAAGCGTTCCCAAGCCTTGCGGGCCTCCGCCTGCAACTCAGCGTTCCGTTCCGGGGGAGCCGAAAGCCAACCGGTCGCCACGGCCAGAAGAGCCGCCGCGTACGCATGTAGACACGACGCCACCTCGGGTCCTTCGGGTCCCCCGATCCCGGCTCCAAGACGAGCCGTCCGGGCCTCCGAGCCGTCCTCACCGCCGACCAGATCTGCCCGTCTTCCCCGGTATAAGTCGGTAACCTCCAACAGCAGGCGCCTCAACGGACCCTCCCTGAGGCAGGCGGCCCTCATCCGGCGGACGGCTCCCGCACTCTCCACACGGCTCACCGCGGCGGCAACGACGGGGCAGGTCAGATAGAGCAGGGTCGGGTTGGGCGCTCCGTCAGAGAGGATGGGAGCCGTCTCGACCACAGCCGGGTAACCGAAGGGACAGCGTACCGCGATGCCGGTGAGATCATGAGGTTGCCGCCCAAGTTCTCCTGAGATCACCGCCCTATCTCGGGGACCGACTGTCTCTCTTGCGCCCTCGCCCGTCACGATGAAGCGTTGAACGTGGTCGGAGTCATGTTGTCCGAGGTAGGGCCGTCGTCGGGGGAGGTCGTCGTTGACGAAGGCTCCGTCGAGACGGTGGAGGTGACCGCGCCGGTGTCGAACGGCAGCATATGGAAGGGGGATGACTCCCCGGATGTGGCGGGCGACTCGGAGGTCCCACCCTCTAAGCCCACCACCACCACGACCGCCACCGCCGCCACTAGAACGATCAAAGCCGGCAGGCGCCTTCGACCCTCTCTCCTCGACTCTCCTGGTCTCCCACCGGCTCCGCGACGGGCGCCGCCCTGCCGGTGTCGGTCCACACGTCTTCCGCTTCTGGAGGTTTCGTACTCCCGCCACTCAGTATCATCCGCGAGTCTGTCCAAAAAGGAGGGGTCCGGCCTTCGTGACGGCCGGTCGCGCCCGGATTCCGTATCATCCACCATGGCGGCGACCTTCAGTCGAGACCTTCAAACTCAGAGATGATCTGTCGCAGCAACCCGCCGTCCACCTCGGCGTCATCTTCGGCCGCTTCTCTTGAACCGGTGATGACATAGACCTCCTCGCCCGGACGTGCGTACGTCAGATCCTCGCGGGCCAAGCTCTCGAGATAGCCGGTTTCGGTCAGCTTGCCCAAGTGCGCCTGTAGGTCGGCCTTCTGCTTCTCGAGTGACGCTAATTCGGCGGTCGCTTTCTGCAATCGTCCGCGGGCATCCTTGTAGCCCTGCAGTGGACCGTAGTTCGAGAACGTAGCGACGGCCAGCACAATGACTATCGCCATCAGAATGAGGATGCGCCGACGGGTCGCGTACGGGGGACGCGGCTGTAGCTCTGGGCCGATATCGCCGGATCGCGTCGGCGCCGCCGGTGCACTTGCGTTGGTCATAGTTCATGTTCTATTCGCCCTCGCAGCGACACTGTCCTTTTGTGACGGGGTCCTCTCACCCGGCCCGGCAACGGACGAAAGCCGCCCTGCCCGAGTAGACTGCCAGGTCGCCCAGCTCTTCCTCGATGCGAAGCAGTTGATTGTATTTGGCCGTCCGCTCGCCCCGGCACGGAGCGCCGGTCTTGATCTGACCGGCGTTGGTGGCCACTACCAGATCGGCGATAGTGCTGTCTTCTGTCTCTCCCGAACGGTGGCTGATCACAGCTGTGTAGCCGGCTCTGTGGGCCATGGAGATGGTGTCGAGAGTCTCCGTGAGAGTGCCGATCTGGTTGAGTTTGATGAGGATGCTGTTGGCCACTTTGCGCTCCAGCCCAAGCTTCAACCGCTCACTATTCGTGACGAACAGGTCATCGCCCACAAGTTGCACGGTGTCGCCCACCAGCTCCGTGAGGGCGACCCAGCCCTCCCAATCTTCTTCAGCCATCCCATCCTCGATGCTCACGATGGGATATCGTTCGCACAGGCCGGCGTAATACTCAGCCATCTCCCTTGGAGACAAGGTGCGGTTCTCGCCGGCGAGCACATAGGCGCCCTTGGCGATATCGAAAAATTCCGTCGCGGCGGGGTCGAGAGCTATGGCCACCTCCACTCCGGGAGCGTACCCCGCCCCTTCCACCGACTCTATGATCGCCTTGATGGCCTCTTCGTTGCTGGCTAGGTTGGGCGCAAACCCGCCTTCATCGCCCACCGACACCGACAGACCCCGGTCTTGCAGCACATCGCGCAGAGCATGGTACACCTCCACGCACATACGGAGGCCGTCACTGTAGGTCGCGGCCCCCACTGGGACGCACATGAACTCCTGGAGGTCGACGTTGTTGTCTGCGTGCCTGCCCCCGTTCAGGATGTTCATCATGGGTACCGGGAGCACGTGGGCGTTGACTCCACCCAGGTATCGGTACAGAGGTAGACCGAGCGCGTCGGCGGCCGCCTTCGCGGCCGCCAGAGAGGCGCCAAGAATGGCGTTGGCGCCCAACTGAGCTTTGTTGGGAGTCCCATCCGTCTCGATCAGCAACCTGTCCACTTCGCGCTGGTCGAGAGCGTCGACACCCATCAGGGCATCAGAGATCTCCACGTTCACGTGATCGACCGCCCTCATCACACCCTTACCGCCGTAAGCTTCGCCGCCGTCACGCAATTCCACAGCTTCGAACGAGCCCGTCGAAGCCCCAGACGGTACGGCTGCGCGTCCCCAGCCGCCTCCCGCCAACTCGACTTCCACCTCCACGGTGGGATTCGCGCGTGAATCGAGTACCTGGCGTCCTAGAACGCCGACGATCACTGTCATCGCGTCTGCTCCTTCTTCGCTCGCTGGTAGTAGACCTCTTGCTCGTCCAACCCCATCTTCTCAAAAACCAGCCCGTCGTCCCCCGCCGCCCGGGCCGCCGCCTCCACCCGCTCCCTGAATCGCAGAGCCGAACCGCGCAGAGCCAACTCGGGATCCACTCTCGACCGGCGGGCCAGGTTGACGACCGCGAAGAGCAGATCGCCCAGCTCCTCCGCAAGCCTATCTGGGTCGATCCCGACGGTCAGCTCCTCTTCGACTTCGCCGGTCTCCTCTTTGATCTTTTCGAGAATATCTAGGGCGCGTTCCCAATCGAAGCCTACTGCCGCCGCCCGTTGCTGGAGCTTCTGCGCCAGAAGAGTGGAAGGGAAGACCTTTGGGACGTCGTGGAAGATGCCTTCCCTGCCCTCGGCATCTCTCTTGATCGCATCCCACGTCTCTCGCACCTCTTCAGGCGTCTCGGCATTCGCATTGTCAAAGACATGAGGGTGTCTTCGAATGAGTTTGGCCTGGATACCGGCTGCCACGTCACCCAGATCGTACAGTCCCTGCTCCTCCGCGACACAGGCCAAGAAGTAGACCTGAAAGAGCAGGTCTCCCAGCTCACCACAGACCGCGGTGTCGCCGTGGGTCTTTCTCTCCTGTATGGCGTCCGCCAGCTCGTAAGTCTCTTCAAGCGTGTAGGCGACGATGCTGTCCTGAGTCTGCCTGCGGTCCCACGGGCACTCCTGTCTCAAACGCCTGGTGAGGTCGTACAAGCGCGCCAATTCGTCGAGCAGAGCCTGACGGTCCATGCGCCCTACTCGCCGGCCGGGCCGTCTATCGATTGTTTGGCCGCGCTTCTACTGATCGATGGGGGCTCATATCCCGACCGGTACACGACGCCTATCTCCGCTTTGGCTTTGACCAACCATCGGTTCCAGGCCTCCTCTTGCTTCTGCTCGAGGAGTTCGCTCCTTATCCTCTCCATCGCTTGATCATAGGACAGTTGCTGCTCGGGCGTGATGTCGGTCACCTGCACCAGGTGGTAGCCGTACTGTGTTTTCACCGGTTCGGAGAGATCCCCGGATTTAAGATCGAAGACCACCTCCTCGAAATCGGGAACCAGCATCCCCCGGGTGATGGCGCCCAGCGTACCCCCCGATTCGTTGGTGGCGGTGTCGTCCGAATGTTTCTCGACCATGCTGACGAAGTCGGCTCCGTTCAGGATCTGGCTACGGACCTTGTTCGCCTCCGCTTCCGCGGCATCCCACTGCGCTTGGGTGGCGGTCGTGCTTAGCACGCCGTCCTCATCCTCCTTGAACGGAGAGATCAGGATATGGCGCACGGTTCTCGACTCCTGCTCAACGAACTCGGCTTTGTGAGTCTCGTAGTAGCCCTGCACATCCTGCTCATCGACCGTCACGTCCCCTGCGACGGCCGCTCTCATCTCGTCCATGAGCAGACCCTCTCTCACCGATTGAGTCAACTGCTCCGGCGTCAAGCCCTGCTTCTCCAGAGCGGCCTCGAACTTCAGATCATCGCCCTGGAACATCTGCTTGATCTGTGACAACGCGTCCTGCACGTCGCTCTCGGTGATGGCTATATGAAAGGTCCACGCCTCCTGCCGCATGACCTCAAGAGCTACCAGGTGTTCGACCAGCGCCTGCTCGAATCTTCGATACTCTTCAGGCTGTTTGGCCTTGTCGGGCGCGCGACCCGCCGCGTCGTAGGCCGCCTTCAGATCATCGAGCTGTTCCTGCGATACGCTGCCCGAACCCACCTGAACGACCACTCCCTCAGGTACGTCGCTGCGGCAGCCCAAGACCATCAGAAGTGGCAGAAGGAGCAGGCCGATGGCGAGCCTTCTGATCACACTTGACCTCACTTCGTCGCAGGGGATACCCTGTCCCCCCCCAAGAGCGCGAGTATATCATCCAGTACTTCTCGAACCGCCTGACGCAGGACCCGTTCGTCACTCCGTAGACCCAGTGACAACTCACCCTGCACAGATGCATATACGTAGCGCCGGTCGCGAAGCCGCAGTCGTTCGCGTGACCCCGGGGGCAGGGTCAACCCACTGATCTGGAGGCGATGCCGGCGAACCGACAGGGCGTCGGCTCCCAGGTTCTGCAACGTCACCCGCACTTCTCCCAGGAAGATAAGGTTGTCCACGGGATCCGGGATCCCGCCGAAGCGATCGGTGAGCTCTCCCCGTAGGTCGGCGAGCTCCTCCAGACTCTCCGCCGAGGCGATCCGCCTGTGCAGGTCCACCCTGGCGGCCTCGTATCCTATGAAGCCTGCGGGCACGTGAGCGTCGATGCCCACCTCCACCCGCGGGACCTTCTCCGTGGCCACTTCAGTACCCTGGAGAAGCGTGGTCGCCTCCCGTAGCATGGAAAGGTACATCTCGAAGCCCACCGCTGCGATATGGCCCGATTGCTCTTCCCCGAGCAGTTCTCCGGCTCCCCTGATCTCCAGATCGCGCATGGCGATCTTGAAGCCTGACCCCAACTCCGTGTAGTCGGCCAAGGTAGACAGCCGCGCAACCGCCTCCTCAGTCAACACCGCTTCGTCTGGATGGAACAGGAAGGCATGGGCGACTCGGGCCGAGCGCCCTATCCTTCCTCGGATCTGGTAGAGCTGCGCCAACCCCAGCAGGTCGGCCCGTTCCACTATCAGGGTGTTGGCGTTGGGGATGTCGAGCCCACTCTCAATGATGGTGGTGGTCACGAGTACGTCGGCGTCGCCCCGTAGGAATTCCAGCATGACCCTCTCCAGGTCGTGCTCGGGCATCTGTCCATGAGCCACGGCAAAACGGATCCGGGGCATAAGCTCGCGGAGTCTCGCGGCCGCCTTCTCGATGGTCTCCACCCTGTTGTGCAGGTAATAGACCTGGCCTCCGCGGCCGATCTCACGCTCAATGGCTCTGGCCACCATGCCTTCGTCGTAGAGACCGACGTAGGTCTGGATGGGATGGCGGTCACGGGGCGGAGTCTCAATGGTGGTGATATCGCGTACCCCCGCGAGCGACATCTGCAGCGTCCTGGGGATGGGAGTGGCCGTAAGGGTAAGCACATCCACCTTCACCTTGAGACGCCGCAAGGCTTCCTTTTGGGTCACGCCGAAACGTTGTTCCTCGTCCACGATCACGAGACCCAGTTCTTTGGGCCTCACGTCCTGTGAGAGCAATCGGTGAGTGCCGATGAGCACGTCCACCTGTCCGGAGGCGAAGTCCTTGAGGATGCGCCTCTGCTCGGCCGCCGACCGGAAGCGCGAGATCATCTCCACCTTCACGGGGAAGTCGGCCAGTCTCTCCCTGAAAGTACCGTAGTGCTGCTGCGCAAGGATGGTGGTCGGCACGAGTATCATGACCTGTTTGCCGTCGAGAGTAGCCTTGAAGACTGCCCGCAAGGCCACCTCAGTCTTGCCGTAGCCCACGTCGCCGCACAGCAGCCGGTCCATGGGTTGCTCCGATTCCATGTCGTCTTTTACGACATCGATCGCCCGAAGCTGATCCTCGGTCTCCTCGTGAGGGAAGGCCTTCTCGAAGCGCACCTGCCACTCGCCGTCCTCGGAGAAGCGGTAGCCCTTGCTCGCCTGCCGGAGCGCGTAGAGATGAAGGAGCTCGCCGGCTACCTCCCGCGCGGCTTTGCGCGCTCTGCTCTTGACATGCTCCCAGGCTCTGCCGCCCAGCTTGGAGAGAGCGGGAGCCGCCCCCCCGGCGCCTACATACCGCATCACCTTGGTGATCTGGTCGTGCGGTACGTACAGCATGTCTTTGTCTTTGAAGGCCAGATCCAGGTAGTCACGCGTGACCCCGGCCACCGTCTTCGTGGATATGCCTTCAAAGCGTCCTACGCCGTGGTCTTCGTGCACCACGAAGTCGCCCTTGCGAAGGTCGCGAAAGCTGGAGAGCTCGAGGCCGGTAGGCGCTCGCCGCGCCGGCATCCCTCTTCGCCGCCGCGGGAAGATCAATGCGTCGGTCAAGAGGGCCAGCTTCAGGTCGGGCATGACGAAGTGCCGACGGTGCGGCGCCGGCAGAAAAGAAACCCCCGGACCCTGCTCTATCTCTCCGCCCACGGTCAAGCTTCCGTTGACGCGCTTGAGCACGTACCCGGCCCGCTCCGCCTCCGCCCTTTGCTCGAAGGCGATGACCACCCGGTACCCTTCACCGACCAGGCGTCGCACGGCGTTCTCAGCCTCCGGCAGACTGGTGACCGGCATCTCTCCGCTGGTCGCCCGCACTGCCGGGACCGGTCCGTCGTCCGAGACGGGGCCGAGCGGGCTGAGGGTGACGGTCGGCAAGGTTGCAAGACCCGCCTCGACCTCAGGCCAACTCACATACGCGCTGCAGGCCGCCTCGCCCAGGACGTCGACCATGTCGCTCTGGAAGGCCTCTACACGCGCACCCGCGCGGGTCGGATCGGCGCGAACGACCCTTGTCCCCAGGGGAAGAAGCGAAAGAACACCGACGGGTCGGGCGTCCGGCTCCTCGGCCGCCGCGTACAGGCGCACGCTTGAGAGAGGTTCCAACGAACGCTGTGAGTACACGGAGAAGCGACGCAGGCTCTCAACCTCATCGCCCCAGAACTCGATGCGCACCGGGTAAGACTCGGTGGAGGGAAAGACATCGATGATGCCCCCGCGCACGGAGAAGTCACCCGCATCCTCCACCTGGTCGACCCGTGTGTACCCCAAAGCAGCCAGCCTTTGGACCAGAGCTTCAAAATCGCACCGTTCCTGAACAGTGATGGTCGATGGATCTGCGGGAGGCCGGACCACTGGCTCCATGAGGGCGCCGGCCTCCAGCACTACCACCGGCGACCCCTGCTCGGCGATGGCATCCGGCCGGAGAGCCGCGACCACGCGCGCCCGTCTACCGACCACCGGCGCGGGCACCTCTCCTTCCGATCCGTACCACACGCCGCGGGGGGGTAGATGGACCACCACCCTGTCGGGACAGTACAGGGTGAGCTCGTGGGTGATCTCGCCCGCGACTTCCTGGTTTGGAACGATCACGAGAACGGTGTGGTCTCGCCAAGGTGCGTGCTCAAGGAGACCGGCAGTGACATACGCGTGGATGAAAGTCGGGACCGTTGCCTCGACTCCATCGCGGGTCAGGAGCTCTTCGAACGGTGGATAACCGCGCAGGAGATCTGTCAGCCGGGGCATGCGCCGCCCCGTGCGGCCAGCCATTCGTCCACAAGATCGGCGGCCTGCCCCACCAATACGAGCACCTCTTCCCGCGGCTCGCTGAAAGGCGCGAGCACGTGGTCGATGAGTGGCGCGTCGATCCCGGCAGGCCGCCCGACGCCGACGCGCACCCTCCAGAAATCTCGGGAACCTAGATGCTGCGCCAGGCTGCGCAGCCCATTGTGGCCCCCCAGACCCTGCCCCTCCTTGAGCCGCACCTCCCCGAAAGGCAACTCCACCTCGTCGTGTATAGCCAGTATCCGTTCTACCGGGATCCTATGCTTCCGGACCGCCTGCGCCACAGCCTGCCCTGACAGGTTCATGAACGTCATGGGTAGGAGCAGCACCACCCGACGGCCCACCATGGAGCCTTCGCCGACGAGGCCTTGAAAACGAGACCGGAGCCGCGGCAGGCCGTGGCGACGCCTCAGTTCCTCGCCCACCATGAAGCCGACGTTATGACGATGGAACTGGTACTCGGGCCCGGGGTTGCCGAGCGCGACGATCAGGTAGACCGGGTCAACGTTCACTCCGCCCTACCAGTGAAGGATCATTCCTCGCTCGTGTCGCTGCTGATGACTTCCGGTTCTTCCATCTCTTCTTCGACAGCTTCCTCTTCAACAGGAACCTGCTCAACACGCGGCGGCACCAAGGCCACAAGGACGGCCTCAGGGTCGTCCACGATGGTCACCCCGGCAGGCGCCACGAGGGCCGCTACCGAGAGATGGCGCCCGAGCTGGAGCTCACTCACGTCCAGCTCAAGCAACTGCGGGACATCGACCGGAAGAGCCCGGACTAAGACTTCGCGACGATCCCACTCCATGATCCCGCCATCGACGATGCCCGGCGCGGTGCCCACCGCCTCAATGGCGACCGGAGCCTCGATCTCCACGGACAGGTCGACCTCGTGAAGGTCGACGTGCAGCAGGTGGCGCTTGGTCGGATGGAACTGCAGTTCCTTGACCATGGCATAGCGGGCCGTCTTGCCCTTGGCGCTTCTCGCTCCCTTGCCGAAGTCAAGCTCCAGGACCATATTCTGCCCGTGAGCCAGCGCCGCCCTCAGGTCCGCCAGATCTATCGAGACAGGGGTAGCAGCCTTACCCTTGCCGTAGGTCACGCCCGGAACGGTCCCTTTCGCGCGCAGGCGACGGGCCGGCCCATTGCCGGTCTCCTCCCGCTCGTGAACCAACAGCTTGATGGTATCCATGTATGTCTCCTCGAGCATCAGTCTCAAGGGCCCGTCCGAAGCGGGCCCCTAGAAGAGCTGGTTCTCTCCCTGGAACAGCTCACTCACAGACTCGTCGGCGAACACGCTCCTGATAGTGTCCGCCAGAATATCGGCCGTGGATAGTACCACAATCTTCCCTAGGTCCCTATCATCGCGCAGAGGGATGGTGTCCGTCACCACCACTTCCTTGACCGGCGACTTCGCGATCCGCTCGTAGGCAGGATCCGACAGGACGGGGTGGCTGCACGCCGCATAGATCTCTTTCGCGCCTTTTTCCACGATAGCCTGCACGCCGTTAACCAGAGTGCCGGCCGTGTCGAATATATCGTCGACGATGATGGCCGTCTTGCCCTCCACATCGCCGATGACGTACATCACGCGCGACTCGTTATGCTCGGGGCGCAGCTTCGACAGTACCGCCACGGAGCAGCCCAGACGATCGGCCATTCGTTTGGCCGTCTTCATGCCCCCCGCGTCGGGAGACACAACCACCATGTCGTCCAACCCTTTGAGTTTGAAATAGTCGGCGATCATGGAGAGTGCCGTCATGTGGTCCACGGGCACGCTGAAGAACCCCTGTAACTGGCCGGCGTGCAGGTCCATAGTGACCACGCGGTCGGCGCCGACCGCCTGGATGATGTCCGCCACCAATCGCGCCGTGATCGGTTCGCGCGGGCAGCTCTTCTTGTCTTGGCGCGAATACCCCATCCACGGGACGACCGCAGTGACTCGGTGAGCGGAAGCCAAACGAGCGGCCTGGATCATGATGAGGAGCTCCATGAGGTTCTCGTTCACCGGCCGGCAGGTCGGCTGGATGATGAACACGTCGGCCCCCCGGACGCTCTCCCCGTACTTGACATAGATCTCGCCGTCGGCGAACGTCTTGATCTTCACCTCTCCCAACTCGATGCCGAGCTTGTCGGCGACCTTCGCGCCGAGCTCGGGGTTGCCCCTACCCGAGAACACCATCAACGACCGCTGGGGAGTGAGCCGCGCGCATCGCCGCGGTTCCCGCTCTGTCATGCCCTGCTCCTCCTTGTCCTGTAACTGCATATCGTACGGTATCACTGTTCGCGGACACCAGTCCCGCGCCGCCCATCGTCCCGCGCCTGCATGATCACGCCGGCCATCGCCAACTCCTCCTTGGAGTTCACACCGAGCACCGAGGAGACATCATCGACCTTGGAGGCGCCCACCTCCATCCCCCGCTCTCGCAGACCAGCTACGGCGTCGGTCAGGTAGATCTCGCTCTGGTCGTTCTCAGCCTCCACCTGCGCCAGCACCTCCAAGGCCGGAGGGGCGGTGAATACGTACATGCCGCTGTTGACCTCTCGTATGGCCAACTGGTCGGGGTCGGCGTCCCGATGCTCCACGATGGAGACCACAGAGCCATCCGCGTCGCGAACGATGCGCCCGTAGCCCGCCGGGTCGTCCAACTCCATAGTGAGAACTGTCGCCGACGCGCCCGACTCCAGGTGATCGCGCACCAGTTTCCGCAGGACTTCCCCTGTGACTAGAGGAGTATCCCCAGGCAGCACGAGGAATGCCCCCGGCGAAATGTGGGCGGCAGCGGTCAAGACGGCATGACCCGTGCCCAATTGCTGCTTCTGCAGCACGACGACGCAGCCGGGAGGAATGATCGGAAGCACCTGCTCGTGGCCGTACCCCAGCACTACCACGGTTCGTTTGGCGCCGACCTCCCGGACGGCATCAAGCACGTGGAGGACCATCGGGCGGCCGCATACCTGATGGAGCACCTTGGGGAGGTTCGATCTCATGCGTTTGCCCTGGCCCGCGGCCAGCACGACGACGCTGCCGATGTCAGTAGTCACCCTGATATGTACCCCGATGGAACTGTGGAGTTAAGGATGAAGCTGGGGCGGCAGGATTCGAACCTACGAATGACGGGACCAAAACCCGTTGCCTTACCACTTGGCCACGCCCCATCGCCTCCGACTCTGGGGTCAGGCCCCAAGAGCCTTGGAAGTATAGGTCAGCCCGCGGAAGGGTGTCAAGAAAGCCGTACGTCACGCGAGACTCCGGCATACTCGTCGACGCCCGGGCCGATGACCTTGGCCGTCCTGACATTGAACCCTCGCACCATCAGCCTCTCCGCCAGTTCCTTGGCCTTGTCGTCCGATGCTGAGAGCGCGTAGAGAGTGGGGCCTGCACCACTCATCAGAGCGCCGATGGCGCCTTCCCTCATGAGTATCTCCCGGTCCGACGCCAACGAAGGGATCAGGCTGAAGCCGGCGCGTTCAAGATCGTTCTCCAGCAGGTGCGCCACCTGGGTGATCTCCGTCACTTGGCGCCACCGTTTCTCAGCCTGGCCCGCCTTGAACGCAAACATCGACCGGGTGATCATGGGCTGTTGGGAGTCGAACTCCCGGTAAACACGCGCAGTCGAGAGCATCCTATCGAAGAACACCAGAACGAGGTGGAGTTCTGGGAGATCAAGAGGCTCGAGAAGCTCCCCGATCCCCCTACCGATCGCCGGCCGGGGATCCAGAAAGAAGGAGACATCGGCTCCGAGCGACCTGGCGATGGTCACAAGCCGGGCATCGTCCAGTTCCGGCCCTCCGGCCTCGACGAGGGCTTCCACGCCCACCATGAGGACCGCAGCTGCGTCGGAGCTGCCCCCTCCCATGCCCGCGCCCACAGGGATGCCCTTACGGATCACCAAGCGTCCGCTCAGGCTCCAACCGGTGTGCCGCTCCAGAGCCCTCAGTGCTTGAGCCGCCAGGTTGTTCTCACCGGAGGCCGTCCTGCACTCCACGCTCAATTCCCCTGGGCCCTCCCCATCCCGGGCTTCGAGAGACATCTCGATGTCGTCATATACGTCAACCGGAGCGAAGACCGTGAAGATCTCGTGATTGCCGTCGTCGCCTTTCGGTCCCACCAGAAGGCTCAAGTTGACCTTGGCCGGCGTCTGCCTCCTCACGTTGATCATACGGTCCTCCTTCTCCATGCAAGTTCACGCACCGTTGGAGGAGCGATACTCACTCAATGATGAGGCGATGCACGACAAACTGCAAACCGGTTCCGGCTACGACCTCCACTCACGCAGCAGAGGTTACGCCTCCACCGTAGGACGACCCGGCCCTCAGGCCCTGATCTCCTCCCGCATGAAGAGTATGTAGGCCACTGTGAAGAAGAGCAGTACGCAGCCTACCAACGAGATGATCTGTGGCCAGACCAGCACAAGACTCTGACTGAAGCTAAGGGGACCGACCACCGCCCTATCGATCTGTTCGTAAACCAGAACGCCCAACGAGCGGACGCTCGGGTTGAGAAGCGCGGTGGTCGCATCGTCATAGAGTGTGGAGGGCGAGATCCTGTTCAGATCATTAGACAGCTCCTCATGGCGGACTATCTCCGCATTCGTGGCGCCCTCACCCGCCGGCGCCACGGCATCGACGACCAACCCCACGATCAGGCTGGCGAAGACGGCGAAGAACAACCACACGGCTATGGAGGCCAAGGCCGATGTCGCAGCCTGCTTGAAAAGCACTGAGAATAACTGGGCGAGAGCCAGCCAAAAGCCCACGTAGATGACGGTGACGATTATGAAGGCCACCAACCGACCTACTTCCACCAGGGAGGGGGTAGCGCCCAGAAGCACTATGCCCAGACCGGCCACGATCACCACCAAGGCCGTCAGCGCCAGACCAACCACTCCAAGCCCCGCCACGAACTTCCCCTGAAGCACCGCGTCACGATGGATGGGTTGCGACATCAAGCGGCTCAGCGTACCTTGAGAGCGTTCGCTGTTAAGAGCGTCGAAGCCCAGGGCGATGCCGAGCAAGGGCGCCAAGAAGGTGATGAAGCTGACGAACGAAGGTAGATTCTCCCCCGACGAGGTGAACAGGCTCAAGAAAGCGAAGTCGAAGGTCATCGCCTGGGACACCGCTTCCCTGATGGACGTACTCGCCGCGTATACGGCGGCCAGACAGGTCACGCCGATCAGCACCAGGAGGATGCCGAAACGCAGTCCTGACAGGTGATCGGCCAGCTCCTTTCGAGCCACCGGTCCTACGCCAACAGGGAAGAACCGCCCTCGAAGTCTTGAGGTGGGTCCGGTTTTCGGGGAGACGCCGCCTCCCCCCTCTGCTACTGCCACTGTTCCGTTAAGCTGAGGCATAATCGGCTTCGACTCCCTCTTGGAAGTAGCGTTCGTAGATGTCGTCGAGACTAAGGCCCCGCTGCCTGAGGTGAACAGGCAATAGATCCTGTGCGACAACGGCTCTTGCGACCTCTGCGCGCACATCACGCCGGCTGCTTACGCTCAAGATGCCGCGGTCGGACTTCACGTCCCCCACACCGTCGACCGACCTCAGGGAGTCCGCCAACCGTTCGAGGGCCGGGCCGCCCACCTCCCGGCCGTCCGACGCGACCACGCTGACTTCGTACTCCAGATCGCCTCTCTCCGCCAGTTGGCGCTCGAGCTCGGGGACCGGCCCCACCGCGATCAGATGGCCGCCGACGAAGATCCCTACTCGGTCACAGACCTCCTGCACCTGATGGAGCAGATGTGAGGACAGGAGGATGGTCATGCCTTCCTGGTCCCGCAGTCGGGCCAGCATGCCCAGCATATCGCGGACGCCCTCCGGATCGATGCCTATAGTCGGCTCGTCCAGAATCAGCACGGTCGGATGCTTGATCAAAGCATCAGCGATAGCAAGGCGTTGTCGCATGCCGCGGGAGTACTTGCCCGCCCGCTTGTCTGCCGCTTCGGTCAGCCCTACATCGACGAGAAGCGTCTCGATCCGTTCTTCGGCCACCTTGCGGGGGATTCGATTGAGTGACGCCGTGTACCGCAGATTCTGCCTGCCGGTCATGTTCGGATAGAACCCGACGTTGTCAGGAAGGTATCCCACTATGGATTTGACGCTCAGTGGGTCGCGGACGGAATCGTGACCGGCCACCCGCACGGCGCCTTCTGTAGGCTCGGTGAGTCCGAGCAGCATGAGGATGGTGGTGGTCTTCCCTGCCCCGTTCGGTCCCAACAGACCGAATATCTCGCCCCCTAGGATCTCCAGATCGAGATTGTCGACCGCCGTGAAATCGCCGTACTTCTTGGTCAGTCCTGACGCGACGATCACGGGTCCCTGACTGTCAGCCACCTCACGCACCTCACGGTCCGCCTCTATTTCGACCACGTCGCCCATCTGGGATCTCAGCGGTGTCCGTAGCGGCGGAAGACGAACCCCAGGATGGCTATGGCCGCAACGGCGATGAGTACCCCGATGACACCCCATAGCGTGGAAGTCTTGACCGTCACGCGGATGTCGGAGTTGGCGTTGGCCTGGTCGGAATCGGCCCTGAGGGTGACAACGTAGTCGCCCGCGATGGCGTTCTCGGCCGGCGTGAAGACCGCCGTCACGTCCTGGCGCGAATTCGCGGCGAGTATGTCGATGGTGCGCGGCTCGAAAGTGACCTGCCAATTGGCGGGTGGGCTCGCCGACAGCTTGATGTCCTGCACAGGTCCAGTACCGCTGTTGGTAAGGACGAATGAAACCCTAGTGACGTCACCCGCCTTCACGTCCGCATTCAGGTTGCCGTCCGGCGTAGTGAGGCTGAGGGTATAGGTGCCCGTGATCTCCACCTGCAGAGGCACGGTGACGGTCTCTCCCCCACCCGAGGCCGTAACGGCCACGTTGTAGACGCCCATCTCCACATTGGAGCGAGGTGTGACCTTGAGGCTCAGGTTCTGTGAACCCTGGGAGTCGATGCTGATGGTCGGAGTCTCCTGCGTGGCGCCGGACGGCGTCAGCGAGAGTGTCCAGGCCTCAGGGCCGCTCGCGCTCAGGTTGTACGTGCGCTCCTCCAAGGTGTTGTTGGCCAATGTGAGCGTGAAAGTATACGTAGCGGTGGCCGGGCCGCGGAGAGAGACGTAGTCGGCGGTGAGTTCGGTCGTACCTCCTTCGACATTGCTCACAGTCAACGTGATAGGGAGCGAGACCGTGGTCGCTCCGGCACGCGCGACCAAGGTGAGAGTCTCGGTGCCTTCTTCAGCATCCGCCGGGATCTCCACCTGCACTTTGAGCGACGATTTGTCCTCAGGGTCCGTCATAACGGCGGAGACCGGACGGCCTCCACCTTGGACGGTGGCCGACCACCCACTCGGCACACCCTGCAAGGACAGGTCCAGACGCTGAGCCACCGTGTCGGTGATGGACACGTCGACACCGACCGTCTGCCCGGCTTGAACGGTCATCGCCGGGTAGGGAGTCGCCAGAGTGACGGCCGACGCCGAACCGGTCCCTCCGAACAGCACGAACAGGACGACCAGCGACAACGCCAGGCCGCCTGCCACCGCGACCATCGCACGACTGCGACACAAAGCCCTACGAGTCAAGGACAGCATACTGAGCAACCTCCGGCGCACGATGACTACTGGAGCCCCACAACGTTCGATGCCCCTCTCCTGTATGTGGCGCGAAGCGTAGGATACCTCAGTTGGAATAAAGTTGGAATAAGTTCCTCGACTTCCGGTCGAGGACGCGCCGCCCGGGGACATGACGGCCCGCTGTTCAGACGGGCCGTGCGATATCAACCTCTGGAACAGTGCTGGGGACGAGAGCGCCTTACCTCCGGCGCCTCGTGTGACAGAACCGGCTAGTTGCGGCTCCAGGACCAGGGATCCACTGCCTCGTCCATCAATTGTAGCGCCTCCTGCCGGACGGGTCCGTAGTAGGTACCCGACAGCACCAACAGGATCGACCGGAGCTCGGTGTCCCGCGCCTTCAGGATGAGACGCCTAGGCTTGCCACCCGGTCCGATGGGCACCTCCATTTGGATCATCCCCCTGTTCAACGGGATGAAGCTGTTCAGAGCCGTCCATACCGTCGTGCGACGACCCTCCCTGCTGCGGATGAACCTCATGCTGAGTTGTCGCCCTCGCGCCACGGGCCACGACACGGCCTCGTACGACCCTAGAGTGGTGTGCCAGATACCCGCTCCCCACAGGCCGAGGACAACGAGGAGGAAGGTAAGAAGGAGGGACGCAAGGTAATAGTAGGGAGGATATCCTCTATGGCCAAGAACGGTCTCGCCAAGCAACACACCGGTGAAGAACGCCACCGGTAGAAACGCGACGTAGCTGAGAACGCGCGCCCAAGCCATCCAGGCCGGCATCCGGCGACCCTTAAGCCAGACACGTTCGCCATTGGTGCTCACCTCGCAATCGCCGACGAAGCGAGATCCCCACAGTCCTGCATTGAGATAGGTCGCAATGGCTCCTACACATCGAGGCTTACGACAGGATCCTATCCCCACTGCGCACCTCCGATCGACAGTCAATACCTCTTCATCGGCACCCCGGAAGCGTTCCTTAAGTCCCTTTGGTCCCGTGAAAGACTAGGGGGAGGGTCTATGTGGAGCCGTGTCCGTCGGTCGCTCAGGCTCCGGCTGCCAATCGTTCCGCCAGCTGAGCGAACTGCCCGGGAGTCAGCCGTTCGGCCCTCACATCAGCGGGCAGATCGAGCGAACGCGCCAGTCCGAGCGCATCTTCTCGAGTGATCCGGAGGCCTGCAGCCAGCGAGTTGACAAGGGTCTTCCGCCGCTGGCCGAAGGCGGCCTGGATCACCGCCCGCAAACAGGCGGGTTCAGCCTTTGGCAACCGTTCGGCGGGAAGGCGGTCGAGGACCACCAGGCTGGAGTCCACGTTCGGCCGCGGGAAGAAAATGGACCGTGAAAGCGGGCGGACCTTCCTGACCTCGGCATACAACTGCACCCAGACTGAGAGCACCCCGTAGATCTTGCCGCCTGGAGCTGCGGCCATCCGCTCAGCGACTTCCCGCTGCACCATCACGCAGTAGCGGCGCATACCGGGCAGCCGCTGCAAAGCCTCGATAATGAACGGTCCCGCCACAGAGTAGGGCAGATTGCTGGCGCACACAGTCGGGGCCGGCTCCAACTCCTCCAGGGAGACTCTGAGGATGTCTTTGAAATGGAGACTCACATTGTCGGCGCCACCCAACGTGACTGCGAGGGCGGGCTCCAGGCTGCGGTCGATCTCAAAGGCGTGCACATGTTGCGCCGCCTCAGCCAGGGCGGCGGTGAGGACGCCTAGGCCGGCGCCCACTTCGAGCGCCACGTCGTCGGACCGGCACTCCAGCCGACCAAGGATCACGCCAAGTACATTGTCGTCGATAAGGAAGTTCTGCCCCAGGTCGCGTTTTGGGATTATGTCGAATTGCGCCAACCGGGCCAGAGAGATCTGACGCAGGCGGGAAACGGCAACCGGGTCCTCCCGTTCCGCAGGGTCCATCGCCGCCGCCGGTCTAGGACCGGGCGTGAGGGATACGCCGGAACGCCGCCCTCACATTAGCCTCCACCTGCACGGCGAGTTCCTCCACCGTGACCCCCCGCAGCGCCGCCACGAACTCATAGGTCTTCGCCACCAAAGCCGGGCGGTTGGGCCGTCCACGAAGAGGCATCGGGGCCAGCCAGGGAGCGTCGGTCTCGAGAAGCAGGAGATGCGCCGGGACCGTCCTGGCCGCTTCCTGCAGGTGGACCGCGTTCTTGTAGGTCACATTGCCCGCGAAGCTGACGTAGTAACCTCTCTCCACCACTTCGCCGAGCCGGTCGGGCAGGGAGAAGCAGTGCAGGACCACGGTGAGTCCGGCTCCGTGCCTGCCGAGAGACTCAAGGGTGTCGGCGGCCGCCTCGCGCGTGTGCACCACCACGGGCAGATCCGCGCGCCGGGCCAGTTCCATATGGTGGGCGAACACCTCACCCTGCACCCCGTGCGGCCAGTGATCGTGGTAGTAGTCAAAGCCCGTCTCCCCCACTGCGACCACGCGCGGGTGGGCGGTCAGTCCCTCGATCTCCGCCAGGCCGGCCTCATCCAGGCGTCCCGCCTCGTGCGGATGAAACCCCACAGTGGCGTAGACCTGCGGGAATCGTTCCGCCAGCTCCACCGAAAGGCGAGACCGCCGGAGGTCGATGCCCGACTGGATGATCAGCCCCACTCCGGCTTCGGCGGCATCGTCCACAAGCCGGGCCGGGTCCTCTCGGCAATGGTCCAGGTGGGTGTGAGAGTCGATCAGCATGCGGCGAACCCCCGCCCCAAAGGACTGCTGAGGAGTGTTGCACGGTCGGGGAGCAGCCGTGCGGGCGACCCGCCGCGCGGAGATCCGGCGGCGGGGGCTTGTTGAGCGAGGGACCCGCTGCCCGAGAGCCTACAAGGCAAGGGGCCTCCTGCACGACAACCTACAGGGCGAGAGCACACGGCGCGAGAGCCTCAGCCCTCGATCCGAGGGAACAGGGCACCGCCTGAGATCACCGTCAGGCCGGGCGGCAGCAGTCCCCACTGCGCTCCCTCCCAGCTCGGACCGCTCTCAATACCGGAGGCGGAGCCGACAGGGGTCAACCCCAACCGCTCCCGGATGGCCATCGCCGTCTGCGGCATGAACGGATAGAGCAGCACCGACAGAACGCGCAGTCCCTCGGCCAGATCCCACAAGGCGGCGTCGAGCGCAATGCCGGCCGACCCCTGAACGGCGCCCTGCCCAGGGACGGCGGCGGAGATCTGCACGGACGCGCTCGCCGCCGCCTCAGCCTCCGCCTGCTTCGCCAGTTTCCACGGCGCCTGTTCTTCGACATACCGGTTCAGACGGCGCACAAGCGTCCAGACGCCGTCCAAGGCGGTCGACAGATCCAGTTCTTCGAGTTGCGTCCGGACCGCGGCGCAGGCGGCGATCGCCTCTACGGCGAGTGGCGAACCAGGGTGCGCGTGAGTGCACTCCGGGGGGTCGGCATAGCCGGGGGGCGGCGCGGGCACCGTGCCGCCCCGGTACTTGCCGATCATGGACACGGTCCGAGATACAAGGTTGCCGAGCTCGTTGGCCAACTCACTGTTGTAGCGGGCCTTGAAGCCTTCCTCGCTCACCACGCCGTCCTGCCCGAAACTCACCTCGCGCAGGCAGTACAGCCTGAAGGCGTCGGCCCCATATTGTTCGATGAGCGGGAAGGGGTCCATCACGTTCCCACGCGTCTTGGACATCTTCTCTCCGCCGAGCTTCAGATAGCCGTGGATGAAAAGATGTTCCGGCAGTTCATATCCCGCCGACATCAATAACGCGGGCCAGATCACGCCGTGGAACTTGAGGATGTCCTGTGCCATGAGGTGATAGCTTGCCGGCCAGAAACGCGAGAACAGATCTCGACCAGGAGCGTAGGTGAGTGCGCTCATGTAGTTGATGAGGGCATCCACCCACACGTAGATGACCTGGGTCTCATCCCACGGTACGCTGATGCCCCACTTCAAGGTGGAACGCGAGATGGAGATATCGTCCAGCCCCTGCTGGATGAACGACAGCGCTTCGTTATAGCGGTGTTTCGGGCGGACGAAATCGGGATTGTCTCGGTAATGGGCCCCCAGACGATCCTGGAAGGCGGAGAGACGGAAGAAGTAGTTCTCCTCTTCCACGAGCACCGGGGCGATGCCGTGGTCGGGACACAGCCCGTCGACCAGGTTCTCCTCGGTGTAATAGGCCTCACATGCCCGACAATAGAGTCCCGAGTAAGCCTTCTTGTAGATGTCGCCGGCGTCGTAGCAGCGCTGCACGAACTGTTGCACGTACTGCTCGTGCTCGGGGTCGGTGGTGCGGATGAAGAAGTCATTGCTGGCCCCCACTTTCGCAGCGACCTCCTTGAACCTGATCACCACCTCATCCACGTGCTCTTTGGGAGTCAATCCCCGAGCGGCAGCCGCCTGCTCCACTTTCGTGCCGTGCTCATCGGTGCCGGTGAGGAAGAACACATCATCACCAAGCTGGCGATGGAATCTGGCCGCCACGTCCGCGGCGGCAGTAGTGTAGGCGTGGCCGATGTGCGGCACGTCGTTGACGTAATAGATAGGTGTGGTGATATAGAAGCGCCCCATAGCCCGGTTATTCTAGCAGAAGGCTAATTGACGCCGGGCGCCCGGCCGCCACGCAGGGCCGGCTTCCCCATCTCCTCCCCACTACGGTATCCTCCAAGAGACCGCAAAGCGCCGAACGACAGGTGGCCGCTGTGATCAACTACGTAGACACCAGATCCCTTCTGACGGTCCCGCTACCCTTCACAGAAGTCGTTCTGCAAGGCATCGCTCCGGGCGGAGGCCTGTTCGTTCCCGACCGAATACCGGAGTTGGAACCGGCGCAAATCGGTGCGTTGGCCTCAATGCCGTACTGGCAGCGGGCCACCGAGATCTTCTGGTTGTTTGAGATGGACCTCTCCGCGACGAAGGTCACCTCCGTCGCTCGGCGGGCCTACGGCGACAACTTCGACCACCCTAGGGTCGCCCCGGTGGTGGCTCTCGGCGATGGGCGCTACGCGCTCGAGCTGTGGCATGGGCCCACGCTTGCCTTCAAAGACATGGCGCTGCAGTGCATGCCGCTCTTCTTCTCCACAGCTCTTAAGCAGAAGCGTACGCCCGGAGGGTCGCCGTGCGACTTTCTCGTTCTGGTAGCAACATCAGGGGATACGGGGGTCGCCGCCCTCAGCGGGTTCGCCGACCGCCCCCACACCAAGATCGCCGTCTGCTACCCGTCCGGCGGCGTCTCCCCCATACAGCAGCGCCAGATGGTCACCCAGCCGGGCGGCAACCTTACCGTATTCGAGGTACAAGGCGATTTTGACGACTGCCAGTCAGCGGTGAAGGCGGTCTTCGGCGACCAGGGTTTCGCGGAGGAGTTGGCGAACGACCACAATCTCAAGCTCTCCTCGGCCAACTCGATCAACTGGGGCCGCCTGCTTCCTCAGATCGTCTACTACGTCAGCGCATATGCCGATCTGGTGTCTCAGGGGCACTGCCGCCTTGGCGATCCCATCGACGTATGCGTCCCCAGCGGCAATTTCGGCAACATCCTCGCGGCGTACTACGCCAAGCGCATGGGGACTCCCATCGATCGACTGGTCTGCGCGTCGAACGCCAACAACGTCCTTGCCGACTTCCTGGCCACCGGAACGTATCGGATAGAGGACCGGCGCCTGGTCAAGACCGCGTCGCCGTCCATGGACATCCTCATCTCCTCCAATCTCGAGCGCATGCTCTACGAACTGACCATGGACGGACCCGGCGTGCGCAGTTGGATGGATGATCTCAGCACCTCCGGCATGTTCCGGCTCGACGACCTTACGTTCGAACGTCTTCGTCGTGAGATGGTCGGCGACTGGGTAGACAACGAGACCTGCATCAACACCATCGGACGCGTCTACAGGGAGAGGGAGTACCTGATAGACCCTCACACGGCCGTCGCCTGGGAGGTAGCCGATAGACACGCCCGCGACCTGCCCATGCTCGTGGTGTCGCCGGCCCATTGGAGCAAATTCCCTGCCGACGTCATGCGCGCCCTCAAAGGACTGCATGCCGACGACCCGCTTCCCGAGAACGATCTCGAACTCTTGGACCAGGTGTCGCGGCTGGCCCCGGGCAACCCGGTGCCGGCGGGCATCGACGCGATGCGCTCCCGGCCGGTGCGCTTTTCCAATCTGGTCGAAGGCGACCGTCAGTCGCTGGAGCGGGCCATCCGGGCTTTTCTGACCTCCAGTGCCAGGCCGTAGACCCTCCGCGGGGTGAGTCCGGTGAGGCCCGCGACTATGTTGGCGGCCTTCTTCGTGCCTACGCCCAATTCCTCCAGCTCAGTCAGGGCCGACCAGGCACGGCCTTCTGCGTCAGAGATCGTCGGCCGGTCGGCCGCCCCCGCCTGCAATGCGGGATCTCCCTCCTTCACCACGGTGGGGGGCGCGATAACTAGAACAATCTCGCCGCGCACGGAGTCACCAAGGTTCTCCAACACCTCTGCGGCCGTCCCCCGCAGCACCTGTTCGTGCAGTTTGGTCATCTCCCGGCACACCACCAGAAGACGACGGGGCCATCGTCCGTCTATGGTCGTCAAGGAGGTCCTGATCCGCCGGGGAGACTCGAACGCCACCAGAGTGGCGCCCGTCCCTTCGAAGCGCCCCAGTTGCTCGAGAAGCTTGGCCCTGCTGCGCGCTAGGAACCCCACAAAGGCGAAGCGGTCGACGGGGAGCCCCGACAAGACCAACGCGGTCGAGACGGCCGACGGTCCTGGGAGCACGGTCACCGGAAGGTCCTCGGCGATGCAGGCCTTCACCAGAGTGAAGCCGGGGTCGGAAAGGCCGGGCATGCCCGCATCGCTGACCACTGCTACTCCCTTGCCCTGTCGCAGCAGCGGCAACAGCCTCTGGACCCTCTCTTCCTCGTTGTGCTCGTGGAAGCTGACGAGTCCGGCGGCGACTATCCCGTGACGCTTGAGGAGGATACCCGTGTGACGTGTGTCTTCACAGGCGACGACATCGACCTGTCTCAGCACTTCGAGTACCCTCAGGGTGATGTCGTCCAGATTCCCGATAGGCGTAGGACAGATATAGAGCATGAACCGGCTCCCCGACGGCGGCGTCAGCCGGCCGCCGGTTTTTCGAAGCCCGGTCCTCCAGACGCCGGTTCTTCCAAGCCCGGCTCGTCTGCTGCCGTCTTGTCTGCCGCCGGCGCGCAGGTCGCCGGCCCAGGGGCCGGCGCGCCCGGCGCGGCAGCTTTGCCGCCGACCGGGGCCGCGCTTGGACTACGCACCAGGTCCCAGGCCGCGAGCCCGGCGCCCACCAGGCCGGCCTTGTTGCCCAGCTCCGCCGCCGTCACCCTCACCTGGTCCTTCCCAGGCGCCATGGCGTTCTTCAGCAGGTGCTTGCGCGCATAGTGGAGGAGGAGCTCTCCAAGCTCCCCCACCCCGCCTCCGACCACGATCATCTCCGGGTTGAAGGTGTTGGTGAGATTAGCGAGACCGATACCTAACCACTCGGCAAGCTGCTGAACGGCCTCGATCGCCCCCCGGTGCCCCTCCCTGGCCAGCCGGGCCACCGCTCCCCCGCTCAGCATTCCCTGCTCGCGCAGATGGAGCAGCACGTCACCGGGGTCGCGTTCGGGGTCACGGACCCGGGCGCCCGCATAGCGGGCCAGCGCGGGCCCCGAAGCGTACATCTCAAGACAGCCTTTCATGCCGCACCTGCAGGGAAGACCGCCCATCTGCACCACGGTATGGCCTAACTCTCCGGCCGCGCCGCCGACGCCCCGATACAGACGCCCATCCAGGAGCAGCGCCCCGCCCACCCCGGTGCCGAGAGTCAGCATGATCACGTGCCGCAGCCCTTGAGCCACCCCGGCCACAGACTCTCCGAGCAGGGCGGCGTTGGCGTCGTTCTCCAGTATCACGGGAATGCCGAACGTCTCCCGAAGCGGCGCCGCCAACGAGACTTCCCGCAAGGGCAGATTGGGCGAAGTCACAACTACCCCACGATCGCTGTCGACGGTGCCGGCACAGGCCAATCCCACGGCTCTCGGAGCATAATCGGCGAACTGGGCCATCGCGCGGCGCAGGGTGGTCTCCAGCCCTGTCAGGAACGACTCAGTGTCTTCCGTGCGGCTCGGATCGACGATTGGAGGTGCAAGCTGCGTTCCAAACGGGTCCACGGGACCCACCGCGATCTTGGTCCCCCCCACATCCGCCCCGAGCACCGACGGCATCCGCATCCTCCCGTACAACCACCCGTAGTTCCGAGACTACAGGGCCTGCTACAAGGCTATCTTAACCTGAATCCACCTGCCCGGCCCTAAACAATCGTCCCTGGTCGGATTCCTCGGTCCCTGTCGTCATCTGTGGCGCTCCTGAACCGCACCGGATTCAGAGGCCGAGCTCGCCGGCCACCTCCTTCATCGCCTCGAGACCGATACCTAGGAACTCCTCCAACTCCAGACCTAGATCAGAACAGGTCATGATGTCCTCCCGACGGGCACCTTTGGCGAACGAAGGTTCTCTGAAGCGCTTCTTGAGACTCTTCAGCTCCACGGGAGCAAGCTTCTTCTCCGGCCGGATGAGTGCAGCCGCCGTCACCAGACCGGTGAGGCAATCACACGCGAAGAGGGCCCTTTCCATGACGGAGGTCACACGAGACCCGTTGCCCGGGTTGTGGGCCAGGATGGCCTGCAGGACTTCCTCATCGTCAAAACCTGCTTCGCGGAGCCATCGCACGGTCAGGACCCCGTGCATCTCCATGCTCTCAGCCGTCTCTTCCACGTCCAGATCGTGCAGAAGCCCCGCCAGTCGCCACTTCTCCTCGCCACCACCCAAACGCCGGGCCAGGGCGCCCATTATGGCCTCAGCAGCCACCATGTGACTGATGAGGTTCTCATTCTTCACCCGCTCCCGGACGAATCCTAGGGCCTGTTCTCGGTCCACTACGCCTCCCCACCCCAGAGAGCCTGAGCTGTGCGCAGCGCCCTCCGCACATCGTGCTCATTCCAAGTACTACGCCCGGAGCGGGCCAGTTCCTCCCATTCCGAAGCCGACGCCCAGCGTCGGCCCGCCAGACCCGCTTCCAGAACCAGGTCATCCGCGTCGCCGAGCGGCCTGCAGGCCATGCTGACGGCCAGCAGCCGCTCGCCCTTGTGGAAGGTCAGATACGCGTAACAAGGACCGGCGACTTCCACCGTGAGCCCGGTCTCCTCAACCACCTCCCGTCGAACGGCGACGCCCAGGTCCTCCCCCGCCTCCGCACGCCCTCCAGGCGGATCCCAGGCGTCCACCGGTTCGGTCCTGTGCACCAGGAGCCACCTGACGGTCTTTTGAGGCCTGATGGTATACCCTGCCGAAGGCCTTTGATCCTCCCGAGCGATAAGCGCCGCTACTGCCAGGCGCACATACGGAGCCTGAGGATCGGCAGCAGGCCCAAGCCGGACCTCACCGACTCCCTGCACTTCCAGCCCATCGCCTTCCATCACGCCGCCTTCCATCACGCCGCCTTCCAGCCCGTCGCAACCGGTTCTCCCAGCGCCGAGATGACCCTCGCGATGCCCCCGAGTGCTCCAGGCACGGGACGGAGCAGCAATCCCGACAGGGCGGCCACGGAGCCCGCTCCATAGTGGAGCACGTGCGCGTCCTCATGCGCTATGACCTCATCGCCTGGGCGCGTGAGCGTAAGCGGGCACAGTTGGTCACCCATGGTCCCCGAGGGGACGAAGAGGGCCGCTTCCTTGCCCAACATCTCGGCCACCCCCTTCTGGGGCAGGTCGATGGTGGGGTCTTTCCGGTTCAACGCGCCGCCTGCGCTCGGCCTACCGAGGAGTGGAATCCGGCAGACCTCCGTCCACGGGGATGGTCGCCCCGGTGGTGGGCGTCTGCCTGGTCGCGAAGAAGAGCACGGCGCGGGCCACGTGGGCTGCGGTGACCTGGACCTTGAGCAGATTCCGGTCCTGGTAGTAGGCCTCCAGACCCACTTCATCGAGACCACGAGCCTTCATCCGGTCGGGACCCACCTCCGCCCACAGTCCGGAGCGGCAGGCGCCACAGGCGAACACGGCATCCGGCGCGACCATGTTGACCCGCACATCGTCCGCCGCCAGCTCGAGGCTCGCGATGCGGGCCAACTGATGCGCCGCGGCTTTGGTGGAGCTGTAAGCTCCGAAGTTGGCACCCGGCGAGAACACGTTCTTAGTGGACACGAGTACGATGTCTCCCCCCGTGGCCTGGCGCCTGAACATCCTGGCCGCCTCTGCGAGCACCAGAAGCGTCCCCTCCACATTGACCCGTTCGAGTTCGCGGTAGCGCTCGAGGGTCAGCTCAGTGAGCGGAGCCACAGCGGCGACCCCTGCGTTGGGGATGACCAGATCGACGCCGCCCCACATCCTGGCTAGACGGTCGAAGGCCGCGGAAACGGACCGGGGGTCGGTGACGTCCAACGGCAGTCCGACGATCCTCTGCGGGAAGCGGGCCTCCATCTCCCGGACAAGAGTGTCCAGCGGCTCGCCGGGCAGGTCCGTGGCCGCCACCAAGCCACCTGCTTCCAGCAACCCTTCGGTTATGCCCGTGCCGATAGCCCCGGCCGCCCCGGTGACCACGGCCACATGCCCGCGCAGCGGCGCATGGGCGCTCCCTGCCCCACCCTCCATGGTCCGTCCCAACTTAGCGTGCTGCAACGTCCGATATTCCATACGGAACAGCTCTTCCTCGGGAAGACCCTGATACTTAGCGCCTCCAGCGGCAATCGAAGCCTTCACCTCCATGGTGTGCTCGGTGATGTCCGAGGCGATCTGGGCGTCGCGCAGATCGGGACCGGCGCAAAACACTCCCAAGCCTTGGATCATGACCACCCGCGGCTGAGGGCCGAACGGCTGTACGCCGGCCGGCACAGCAGAACCGTGCCTCTCCAGGTAGGACTCATACCGTTCGCAATATCCCTGCACGGCCGCCTGCAACTGCGCCCGGGCGGCGTCTGAGTCACCCGGAGGCAGTTCATCCACCCACAGCGGCTCGGCTTTGGTACGGATCAGGTGATCGGTGGTAAGCACCGGGCTGACGAAGGTCTCCGGAGCGGCAGGCGCGGCCAACGCCGCCAAGGTCTCCGGCCCGGCGCGCCACTGAAGCACCACACGCCGGTACGGGCGGTCACAGTCGCCCGTCTGCTCCGCCAACAAGCCGCGCAGCATCGGCGCCACCTGAGCGGCACGCGACTCGAGTCTGGCCTCCACTTCCGATGTGACCGTGGCTGCAATACGAACGGACGCCGGCTGACCCCCGGTTTCGGTCCCGCCGGCCTCGATCCACTGCTCGGCGCGCGACACCAGACGGATCATCATCTCGTACGACTCGTGCGCGGTCTCCCCCCAGGTCACGATCCCATGGTGAGCCCACACCATGCCCCAAGCGTCGGGGTGGTCGTCAAGAGCCCGAGCCGCCGCCAGAGCCAACTTGAAGCCGGGAGTCACGTAGGGCAGGACGATGACGTCCTCACCCAGGGCCTCCTTAGCCACAGCGACGCCATGCTCGCGATTGGTGAGGGCAAGGACGGCGTCAGCGTGCGTGTGATCGATGTAAACGCCCGGTAGAAAAGCGTGCACCAATGCCTCGATGGAGGGCGTACGGCCGTCGGCCCGCAGCAGATGGGTACGCAACTGGTGCACCATCTCCGCGTCGTCCAGCTCCCTAAGTACACGCAGCCGCCGTAGATAGTCCAAGTCGAGCCCGGGAAGCTCCGCCGGCTCGACGGTCGCCATGTCGGCGCCGGAGGCCTTGACGTAGATCACGGAGATCTCGTCGCCGAACAGGTTGGAGGTGGTCACCTTCACCGACGAGTTGCCCCCGCCGTGCAGGACGAGATCCGGATCCTCCCCCAACAACCGGGTGGAGTAGGTGCGAAGCGCAAGGGGCTCGCCCCATTCGGGACCGTAGCGTGCGATGAACCGGGCCGCCTCCTCCTCCGACCACCGCGACCGCACCGTCACCCCGCACCCCGAACGGCGTCGAGCACGAAGCGGGCGTTAGCAGCGGTGGTCTCGGCGCCGGCGGCCCCCCCGTCGAACACAGCGCTGCCCGCGGCGATGATATCGACCCCCGCCGACGCCACCTCCGCGATGTTATCTCTCGTGATCCCTCCGTCGACAGACAGCAGGATGTCCCTGCCCGCAGCCGCGATGAGCTCCTTTGCGCGCTCCACCCTAGCCAAGGTGGTGGGAGCGAACCTCTGTCCGCTCCAACCGGGATCCACCGCCAGAAGCGAGACCATGTCCACCTCATCCAGTAGCGGGGGGGTCAGCCATTCCAGGGGAGTGCCGGGATTGAGAGCCAGGCCCCGGACGATGCCCTGATCCGGCCCTGCGCTGTGCTCCATACCGCCCAGTCGCTGTAGGACCCGATGTATATGGACGGCCGCCTCGACGTGCACAGTTATCATGTCGGCTCCGGCGGCCACGTAAGCGGCCAGCTTGTCCAATGGTTCGCGCACCATGAGGTGCACATCCTTCAACATGGGAGTCTTCAGACCCTTGACATAGGGCGGCCCCACCGTCATCTGCGGGCAGAAACAGCCGTCCATCACATCGATGTGGACGACGTCGACTCCGGCCTCCTCCAGCACGGTCAGCTCCGCCCCCAGGTTCATCAGGTCGGCGGGCAGCACCCCCACGCTGACGGTGGGACATAGAGCCCGCAGGCGCGCCAGTGCGGAGGTGCCGCCCATCTCGCTCCTACTCGTTCTCCGTCTGTGACTCACTTCTCAACGTGAGGAAGAGCTCGTGAGCTTCTTCAGGCTTCATACTCTCATGCACGACCTTGCCCACCGCCTGGATCATGGCCAAGGGAGCGTCCGACTGGAAGATATTGCGGCCCATATCGACGCCGGCGGCCCCCTCGCTCACCGCCTTGTAGGCCATGGTGAGGGCATCGAGCTCAGGCAGTTTCTTGCCCCCGGCCATCACGATCGGCACCGGGCACGAGGCCGTCACCGTCTCGAAATCCTCTTCCACATAGTAGGTCTTGACGAAATGCGCGCCCAACTCCGCCGCAATGCGGCAGGCCAGCCGGAAGTAGCGGGCGTCACGGGTCATGCTCTTGCCGACCGCCGTCACACCCAGCACCGGCACCCCGTAACGGTTGCCCATGTCGACCAGCCGGGTGAGATTGTGTATGGACTGAGTCTCGTAGTCGCCTCCGATGAACACCTGTACGGCCACGGCGGCGGCGTTGAGACGTACGGCGTCTTCGATATCCAGGGCCAACTGCTCGTTTGACAACTCCTTGAGGATGCTGGGGCCCCCGCTCGCCCGCAGGACGATGCCCTTGCCGCAGGAGGAGGGCACGGTCGTACGGAGAATGCCTCGAGTGAGCATGAGTGCGTCGGCATAGGGAGCCAGGGGGAGGATGTTCACATCGACTCGCTCCAGGCCCGATGTCGGTCCCTGGAAGTAGCCGTGGTCGATGGCCAGCATCACCGTGCGGCCTGACGCAGGGTTGAAGATGCGGGACAGGCGGTTCTGCATACCCCAATCGAGCGAGGTGGAACCTTTGACAAAGAAGGCTTCGCGCCGACACGGCACGTCGAGGTAGTAATTCTTGGATTCCTTGAGGCTGTCGATATCCGGCATCGATGACTCTCCGCTTGTTCTCGCAGGGATAGACTCCCTGATTCTAGCAGATGGGATGAGAGGGCCAGCCTCCACGGGGTACCGTTAGGTCCCCAAGGCAATCGGGCTCAAAGGCCCAAAGAAGGAGGCTGGCTATGAACGATGCTATCACCAAGGAGACGACACTCACC
>JAAYJE010000140.1 GCA_012523095.1 Actinomycetota bacterium
GGTGAGTGTCGTCTCCTTGGTGATAGCATCGTTCATAGCCAGCCTCCTTCTTTGGGCCTTTGAGCCCGATTGCCTTGGGGACCTAACGGTACCCCGTGGAGGCTGGCCCTCTCATCCCATCTGCTAGCGCCTCTTCGGTAGGCGAGCCTTGCCTCGCCACGATACGCCGCCGTCGTACGGGCCCACGGGTTGCGGCCGCTCACCCTTCAGGAGCAGGGCCGGGTTGGTCTCGGTCAGCGTGACGAGGTCCTCCGGCGGTACGCGTCCCTCTAGGGCGGTCAGCATGGGCCCCATAGTCCACCCCTCGGTCATCACCGAATGGGCGTCGGACGCAATAAGGCTGATATGGCCTTCTTCTATCAGCTTGAAAAAGGTCTTCTCCGTCACCCGGCCGAACATGCCGCTCAGGCTCCCGCCCGTGCCCTGAGCCACAGCTCCCGCCCGCAGACACCGCACCAGAAGGTCCGATGACTTCTGGATGCGGTCGTTGCGCTCCGGGTGGGCGAGGACAGGTGTGAGACCCGCGGCGGAGAGCCGGAATATGGTCTCCTCCATGACGGGCAGCCAGCCGGAATACGGCACTTCGATGACGATCGCCCCACCGGACCCCTCGATGGCAAGCCTACCCAGGCTCTCGATATCCACGGAGGCCGCTACCGTGAGATCCACCTCGAAGCCCAGCCTCAGCGTCACCTCGACGCCGGCAGCCGTCAACGCCTCCCGGACCTCGTCGATGACCACACCTGCCCGTTCGATCAGCGCCTGGTCCCACACCAGAAAGTGGGGTGTGCACGCAACGGTCCGCACCCCAGCCTCAGCCGCCGCGCGGGCCATCCGCACGCTCGTCTCGATGTCGGGACATCCGTGATCCAGCCCGGGAAGCAGATGTGAGTGCGTATCGATCATTCTGGGGACGATCCCTCCTTCAAAAGAGCCTAAGGTACTCAGCCGATAACGTCGACAATGAGTAAGACACACTATACCCATACCCCGGCCTCGGTTGGGAATATGTAGGAATAGGCCGTCTTAAGTCGTATTCACGCTTAGTTGTACTTGAACCTCCTGGAGGCCGTCATGGGGGAAATAGATCTCGGACTACCTGAACTGCTGGGCAGCCAGTGGACCACGATAGCGCTCATCCTGGTCGTGGTGATCCTGCTGCTCCTGTTCCTGCTCTTGCGAATGCGCGACAATCGCAAACGGGCCGCTCTCGAAAAAGCCGTACAGGCCGGAGTGGGCGGCAAGGGCAAGAAGGACAAGGCACCCAAAGAGCCCAAGCTGCCCAAAGCCAAGAAGGGCAGGAAGAGAGCCGTTACGACGGGAGGGTTCCCCGATGCTGGAGCCGCCATGGCGACCGGAGCCGGCGTCGGCTTTCTGAGCCAAGGCACAGACGGCGCCCCCGAGGCAGCCTGGGCTGAGGGCCCAGGCATTGCACCGGACGAGACGCCCGGCCAAGCGCCGGGCCAAGCGCCGGGTCCGGCCTCCAATGAAGCGCCGAGTCCGACATCTGGCGAAGCGCCGGGGCCGGCCTCCGATGAAGCGCCGGGTTTTGGGCCCGGCGAGGCGCCGAGTGAGGTCCTGGGGGAGACTGCCGCCGAAGTATCGGACGAGACCACGGCCTCAATCTCAAAAGACAAGGGCAAGAGGAGGGGAAAGACGGCCAAGGCGGCCGCCCCATCGCCGTATGCTGTTCTCACGCCCGGAGACCTGCCGGCCGTCGACCCGCTCAAATCGGTATTGGACAGCGTCCTCCAAGGCTGGGGCGACCTCACCACCGATGACACCAACCGCCTGAGACTGTTCCGCACCGACAAGGTCATGGCTGCGATCGCCGCCACCGAACTGCCGAAGGAGCTGAAGAACAGCGAGCACGCCCGAGCCCGCTTGAACCAACTGCGACGCTACGCGAACAGTCTCCAGCAAGGGAGGCGCACTCCCGGCGGAGCGCTGGCCGAGTTCGTAGGTATAGGTCTGGGACAGACCGCCCAGGCGCAGGCGTCCGGCGCAGAGCCCACGATGGGCGGCGGCGCTGCTGAAGTCAAGGAATTCCCGGAAGAGATGGATACCACCGAGGCTGCATCCGGTGAAGACTACCTGGCGGAGGAATCCGCCGGAGAGGAACGAGCTGCGGACTCCTCCTGGGGAATCACATCCACAGGCAAGGAACTCTGGGGAACTCCGGCGGCGGCGGCGCTCTGGGGAGCGCCGGAGACACCCGAGGAAACCCCGTCTGAGAGCTCGACCGCATCTGAAGTCGAGCCCCCGCCTGCCCAAACGGCTTGGGAATCAGGAAGCGGGACCGAATCGGAGGAGACGCCTTCGACCCTTCCCTCAGATGGTGACCACGAAGCGACCATAGCCGCAGCGGCTGCGGCCTTCTGGGCGACGACCGATACCTCGACGGAGGACCCAGAGACGACTGAAAGTCGGGAGACTGTTGCACACATCGAGGGCGATTCCCCGGCTGTAGCCGAAACCCCCGTTGAGACTCCACAGGCGGTCGAGGTCCACGAAGAGGTCGAACTTCCCGTGAGCGAGGATGTGACCATGGCGGAAGAGCTCCCCATCGTGGAAGAGATGACCGGCTTCGAGGAGCTCGGCGCCCTGGAGCCGGAGGAGTTGACGAAAGTCTTCAGGGCAACAAACGACACCACATTGAAGAAGTCGATCATCGACACGCTGGAGCATAAAGGCTTCCTGAACAATATCCACGAGTTCTTCGACGACCCCGACCCGGAAGTGCAGGCACACGCCCTGGATGCGGCGGACCGTCTGCTAGGGACGAAATAAGAGGGTCCGCTCCAACTCACGAGACCGAGCGACGATCTCTCTCCCATCGAGGCCTGCCCGCCAAGCCACGAAGGCAGAGCGCTTCTCGAGATCGAGCGGCTGAGCCCAAAGGTCCTCGCCGTGAAGACCGGCGGCTCCGCCCCCTGCTTCGGCGAGGATCAGAAGGCCGGCGGCCAAGTCTACCGACCGCGACCTGACCGCCGCGACCAAGATGTCGGCCACGCCCACGGCCACATAGCACAGCGACAGAGCCAGCGACCCGATCTGCCGGATGCGCATGTCGCGGCTACGTCCCGGCGCCCCCATAACACTGAGTTCGGAGAAGCGGAACTGGTGCCTGTCGGGCCTGCCTGCCTCAAGGAGCACCATCTCCACCAGGCTGCTCTCGAACCGGGCCGGATCCAGTACGGCGCCGGGCAAAGGCGCCGCGGGCGAGACCGCCTGTGGCGCGCAGGACGAAGCGGGCGCCGCAGACGCGGGCGGGTCGGTCTCTGACTCTACCAAAGGCGGTGCGCCGGCCGCCACCAGCCCCGCGCCCTTCACCGCAGCAAAACACCGTGGCCGCGTGTAATCCTCTATGTAGCCGATGGCGACCTCGCCCAACACACCACCGTGGGCCACGGCGATGGAGGCACAGAAGGACTCCAGGCCGTGCTTGGCGTTGAGGCTCCCGTCGACGGGGTCAACAACCACGCGCCACGGAGCGTCGGGCAGTCCGGTCACGCCTGTCTCCTCCGAGACCAGCAAGTAGGGCGATGGGGCTTCTTTCTCCAGCACCTCTAACATAGCCGCTTCGCAGGCCCTGTCGATCTCGAGCATGCGGTCGCCTCCGGCCCCCCAACCCAGGGCTATGCGCCCCGGGGCGGTGCCATAAAGAGGCGCAGCCGATCGCCTGCCTGCCGCCGCCATTCGAGCGGAACAGGCGAGCCACCGGTCTTCATCGACGGTGAGAGGCCGGCTAAGGCCGGCGAAAGCATGCAAAGGGGGTCTCGGGGTCGCCATGACGCAGACCAACATACCACTTGGGGCCTCCAGTCGCGCTACCATTAGTCCATGAGAGGTGGTGACTACAGCCGTCTGCAGGGCGTTTCAGGCGCCACGCGCGCCGCCGGAATCGCCGCGGTCGCCCGGACCGGTGAGGGGCGCCGCCGCCCGGCGGCGGCGCGCGTGGCGGGCGGCCTAGTCGCGGCCGGTGGGCTGGCCGCCGCCTATATGGTGTTCGAGGCGCAGTGGGTGAAGCGCCGGCAGGTCGACCTACCCGTGCCCGGTCTGCCGGAGATGTGGTCGGGCCTCACCGTCCTTCACCTCGCCGATGTGCACGCCGGAGCCTTCCTCACCAATGAGCGCAGCCTCAGGAAGGTGGTGCGTTGGGCCGAGCCGCTTGCGCCCGATCTGGTGTTCCTCACCGGCGACATCCTGGGCGATCCCGCCAAGAGCGGAGCCTGCCTGGACCTGCTGGCCCAGATCCGTCCTTCGCTCGGTATGTTCGCGGTGACCGGCAACCACGAACACGGGCTGAGCAAGGCACCCCTGGCTCGCCCTGTGGGTACGAGCGGGCTGTGGTCTGCCGCAGGCATCACGCTGCTCTCCGACTCCTGCGTAGCTCTTCCGCCCCGCCATGGGACGCAGGTGATCGTCTGCGGCGCCGACTACCTCACCGGCGGCTACGGACTCCTTGCCGACGGTTCTCCTGCAGGCGCGGTCGCCAAGACGGCGGGTGACTCTCCGCCGTCCGCGGGGCGTGCGGGCGTCGCCTTTCCCATCCTGCTCATCCACGATCCTCCTCCCGCCGACGCAGAGTTGGCCTCTATCTTCCCCCTGGCTTTCGCCGGGCATACCCACGGCGGGCAGCTGCGCGTGCCCGCTCCGTCCGGTCTTACCCCCCTCAATCGACAGCACAACAAGTTCCTAGACGGAGTGCATAGATGGGGCGCCGGTCTCCTCGTCGTAACGAGAGGCGTCGGCACAAGCTTCCTGCCCTTCCGTCTGTTCACCAGGCCGGAGGCCACCTTGTGGAGATTGGTATACACTTCCCCTGAGCACTCGGACCAGCGGATGAACGCACCCGAAGAGGAGAACGCCCATGGCCGAATCCCAGGATAAATGGATGACCGGAGACCTGCCGGTTGCCCCATCCGCGTATACCCAGGCCCAGTTCACGGACGAAGAAGGGCCTTCCGTCTCGCATGTGGTGATCGCAAGCTACGTGGCCGACGCGGCCCGCGCTGTGCCGGGCATCGTGGACCTGCGAACGCCGGGATGGAAGGGACTGTCGGAGCGCATGCGTGAGACTCCGACAAGTGGAGTGGTGATCCACGATTCCGGACCTGGAGTTGTGGATATCGAGATCCATGCACGCGTAGCCTGGGGGACCGTCATCCCGGAGCTGGCGGAGCAGGTTGAGAAGGCCGTCCGAGACAGGGTCAGCGTGCTCCTCAACATCAACCCAGGCGGAATCACCCTGTTCATCGATGAGATCGCCGGACCGATGGAGGTCGGTACAGCGGAGGAGACCTAGGCTATGGCCGACTACCTCCCCCTCTGCGCTTTCAGGCAGGGTCTTCTGCCCGCCGACTGCCGTTCGTGTGCGTGGTGGCAAACCACGGGAGACGGACCTCTCGCTCCTGAAGAGGCGGCCGAGAAGCGGCGGCAATGGACGTCCGCTCTAGAGAAGTCCTGGGGTTCCACCGGGCTTCTCCTGCAGGGGAGCGCCCTCCCCAACGACCCGTCGGCGAGCGTCGCACATCGGGAGGGAACTCGCTCACCGACCATCGCGGCAGCAGTCAGTTACGCACCTCCCGAGGCTGTACCACGCCTACGCGAACTGGCTTTTGGCGCCCTCTCCGCCGACTCCGCCCTCCTCTTCTGTCTCAAAGTCGAAGATGGCTACACGCGCTTTCTGCCCCGCCGGGTGCTCCACAAAGCACTCGCCCAACTGACAGGTCGGGGAGTCAAAGAGGTCTTCGCCATCGCGGTGTCCGGCAATGTCCGCTCAAGCTCCGTGGACGCCGGATCACGAGCCCAGGGCACCGGCCCGAACGGCGACGACGAGGAGTGCCGTTTCTTCCCCATCGAGTTCCTTGCCGCCAACGGTTTTGAACAGGTGACCATGAACGGCGATCTGGTGCTCATGCGCGCCGATGTGCGCGGATTGTTGTTCCTGGTCGAACAGTTGGGCACGGCCGTGCGCCGGGCTCTCCACGACGCCCTCACCCCAAGTCCGGCCTTGTGGTCTCGACGAGGCGGCTCAGGGTGAACAAGAACCGGACGCGGAGGATCACGGAGCTCGGGACCCTTGCCTTGTCGGCCGCACTGCTCGTGGTCGTGGCCCTGACCGTCCTCCTGCTGTTGCCGGTCATGCCGGCGGCCGCTGCGGACGACTCGGGATCCTCAGGCGCGGTATGGGTCACCGAGGTCAAAGGCATCGTCGACCCGCCCATGGCAAACTACCTCAAGGAGACCATGAAGGACGCGGCCGCAGCCGGGGCGGCGGCCCTCGTCATCCAGATCGACACCCCGGGCGGCCTCGACACCTCCATGCGTGACATCATCCAGGCCGAGATCGACTCACCCATCCCCATCGTCTTCTACGTCCATCCCCAGGGGGCTCGGGCCGCCTCTGCCGGGGTCTACATACTGATGGGCGCCGACGTCGCGGCGATGGCTCCTCAGACCAACCTGGGGGCGGCCACCCCAGTGTCGCTTTCCGGCGACATGGACGAGACTATGCAGGCCAAAGTCACAAACGACGCGGCCGCCTACATCCGTGGTCTGGCCTCCTCTCACAACCGCAACGCCGATTGGGCCGAACAGGCCGTGCGAGAGGCCGTGTCACTTCCGGCCGAAGACGCCTTGGAACAGAACGTCATCGATTTCGTGGCCCCCGATCTTCCCGCTCTTCTGAAAGCCATCGACGGCTATGTGACCGCTCCCAAAGGGCTCACCCTGCACACTGCCGGAGCCCCCGTCAAAGAAGTGAGCATGGGGCTGATACAGCGCTTCCTTCACGCTATCGCCAACCCCGACATCGCCTACGTGCTCATGACCATCGGGGTGCTGGGCATAATCATGGAGCTCTCCACGCCCGGCCTGGGGGTGGCGGGCATCGCGGGGGTCATATCCCTTCTATTGGCTTTCTACTCCTTCCAGGTGCTCCCCGTCAGCTTGGTGGGCGTGGCTCTGGTCGTGCTGGCCATGATCCTCTACTTAGCGGAGATCAAGTTCCAGAGTCACGGAGTCCTCGGCATCGGAGGCACCGCGGCTCTTGTCGCGGGCGGACTCCTGCTCTTCGACAGCCCGATGTCCTATCTTCAGGTCAGTTGGCCTGTGCTGATCGTGGTGGGCGCGATCGTGTTCTTGTTCTTCATGATCGTCATCCGCGCCGTAGCCAAGGCCATGCGACGACCCCACGCCACGGGTCTCGAGAGTATGGTGGGAGCCACCGGCGTAACCCTCTCGCCACTGACCCCAGGAGGGCAAGTGCGTCTGCAGGGAGAGACTTGGAGAGCAAGGTCTGAGAGAGGTGACCTGCGTAAAGATACGCCCGTGGAGGTATTAGGTACAGAGGGGCTCACTCTCATCGTGCGGCCCCGAGACGGCCCAGACGGCACGGGAGAGGAGGAGAGAGCCGATCCCGAGAAACTACAAGGTCCACAGGAGAATTGAGAGACACAAGGAGGAAGTATGGATCCGGGTACCATAGCGATCATCGTCATCGTGGTGGTGTTGGTGGTCATCATCGCGTCGTCGGCCATCAAGGTCTTTCCCGAGTATCAACGGGGCGTGATCTTTCGGCTGGGGCGCATCAACCCGCCTAAGGGCCCGGGGATATTCCTCATCATCCCCGTCGTCGATCGGGTCGTGCGGGTCGACCTGCGGACCATAACCATGGACGTCCCATCCCAGGAGGTCATCACCAAGGACAACGTCCCGGTGAAGGTCAATGCCGTCGTCTACTTCCGGGTCATCGACCCCTCGAAGTCGGTCATCGAAGTACAGAACTACGTCATGGCCACGTCGCAGATCGCGCAAACCACACTGCGGAGCGTCCTCGGTCAGTCCGATCTGGACCATCTGCTCACCGAGCGTGACAAGCTCAACACCAGACTCCAGGAGATCATCGACGAGCAAACCGACCCGTGGGGTGTCAAGGTCAGTATCGTCGAGATCAAGGACGTGGAGATCCCGGGCGGCATGCAGCGGGCCATGGCTCGGCAGGCCGAGGCCGAGCGCGAACGGCGGGCCAAAGTCATCGCGGCCGAGGGCGAGTTCCAAGCTTCCGAGAGGCTCCAGCAGGCGGCTGCGGTCCTATCGAGAACGCCGGCCGCCATCCAGCTCCGCTATCTCCAGACCCTGGCGGAGATCGCGACCGAGAAGAGCTCCACAACAGTGTTCCCGATCCCGATAGACCTGATAGAGCCGTTCCTCAAGAGACACCAGACTCCGGAGAAGACGGACTAGGCATCACGGCTCGGATTCGCCGTACCTGCCATCCCTATCGTCAAGGAGAGGATGATGGGGATGGCAGGTGTGTGCTATAAATACGCGGCCCGCCGAACAACAAGGGGGCGATTCGTCGACTGGGGGTATAGCTCAGTTGGGAGAGCGTCGCGTTCGCATCGCGAAGGCCAGGGGTTCGAATCCCCTTACCTCCACTAGCAGCACCGTCGGCTACCTGTTGTCCGACGGCTTTGGATAAGTCCCCCCAAGGAGCGGGTATCGGTGTCTTCGGCTGAGATCATCGTGGCAACCACCGGGCGCGAGGTCCTGGTGGACATCACCGCCCACATCCAGAGCGCGCTTGCCGAGTCGGCCCCCGGATTGACCGGGCTCGTGAGCATCTTCGTACCTCACACCACTGCCGGCGTCACCATCAACGAAGGCGCGGACCCTTCGGTGGCGCGTGACATCGTGGAGGGTCTGGCGAGACTCGTCCCCGCCGGGGCAGACTACCACCACGCCGAGGGCAATTCCGACGCCCATATCAAGACCGCACTGATCGGCAGCCAGGTCATGGTTTCGGTGGAGAAGGGACGCCTGCGTCTCGGCGTCTGGCAGAGCATCTACCTGGCCGAGTTCGACGGCCCGCGGACACGCAAGGTCTGGATCACCCCCATGCCGGTCACCCCCGGCAAGCCCGGACGCTGACCGTGCAACCCGCCTTTTAGTCCCGCGGGGGCTCTCCATCATCGGGGGGTGTACCGCCGGTGGTCGGGTCCGTCACAAGCCCTTCGTCACCCAAGTCTTCGAGCGGCGGAGCCGATCCTTCCACAGCTCCCGCCAGGCATCTACGCCTTCGCCACAGGACGATGCGCCAAATCGTCAGCCCGAGGAGCAGAGCCCACGCCAGCACCTCGAGCACCTGCCCCACAGTGTTGGCCGCCGTGCGCCCGTAGTAGAGAGTCACGTGGCTCTGGGTGGGGATGACCATCATCATGGAGGGTGAAGCCAAAAACGGCCCCTCTGCGCCCTCCACGTGCCAGTTGGGGAAGTAGGAGATCTTGACCCAGTGTGGCTCGCCGACGGCGGTGGTATCGAAGGTGAGCTTCTCGTTCTCGAGCCTCTCGTTGGTGACATGGCCCTCGGTGTTGATGGGCGCTATGGGCGGGCTGGTGGCCTGGTCGGGCGTGATGTTGACAAAGCCACTCAGAGCATCCTCTCCTCTGTCCCACACCATCGGGACATCGAGAGCCGACTCCTCCAGATACCAGGCGTTGGCGATGTCTCGCCATTCGCCGGCCTCCACCTTCAGCGCTACCGGCTCGTTCTTCATCACCTCTACGTAGCCGCTGGAGCCCGAGATACGGAAGATATTGTAGACGCCGAACTCGGCCAGCAGCTCCGTCCGCGGGTCGGCCATGACCTGTTCGGTAACCACCTCGGAATGAGTGAGCAGATAGGGGATGTTCATCAGTTGCAGATGGGTGATGCCCCGCGGCACATCAAGATTCGGGTAGTCGACACCGATGATGGCTCTGCTTGGTTTGTCCGACAACTCGGCCTGATTGATGAAGTGGAAGGCGGCGGTATACGACGCCTCCATCAGCGTGCCTTCCATGGTGTCCAAACGCGTCCAGTAGGGGATGATCTCGAAGGCCCTGGGTGTACCGAACGCGTCGATGTTGCCGGCGTCGCCCGAGCCTCCGGAGTGCTCGATCATCACCCGCCCCGGGGTGAGGGTATCGAAGAAATCGTTGATCTCCTTGTACTGGCTCCAGGCCGGTTTGCCCTCGTAACCGGAGTAGTTCCACTTGATCCATCCGGCCGCCGTGGTGCTGGTGATCACGAGGATGGCTCCGACCACGACCGCCACCACCGGTACGTAGATGCGTCGTGCTGTTACGCCTCGCAGGCGGAACAGATCGCGGATCATCACCATGAACGGGCGAATCAGCCAGGCAGCTCCGTAGGCCGCCCACAGATGCAGCGAGATGTAGAAGAAGGGCAGTATGCGGGCGTTCCACAGCCGCCCGTCGGGCATGACCCAGAAGAGCACCAGGGTAACGAAGGTTATCCAGGCCAAGGGGAGGAGTCTTCGCTCTTTGCGCGCCACCGCGTAGGCTATGCCGATGAGACCCAGCGCCGCCACGGGGAGGATGGCCGTGGGCAGTAGGTCCTTTATGGAGTCCAGCTGGTTCCAGGCCATGTGGGCCGTCCACTTCAGGTTGGCTGCGAACGGCAACGACCAGAACGCGGTCAAACAGAAGCCCACCGCTCCGACAGACGCAAGGTAGCCCAGCGACCGCCAACGACGATTGACCAGCAGGAGCCCGGGCACCAAGCACACGAGGACGATGGTGGTCACGATATGCGAAAGAGTCAACGCCATGAGGATGAGGCAGTTGAGGACGAACAGCATGTTGAAGCCCGGTTTCTCCATCCCTCGGTACATGGTCCCGAGAAAGAGGAACACGAGCGCGAAACTGAGCATGTACCCGAACTCACCGGCCAACGTGCTGAGGATGTTGGCCCCATAGATGGAGTAGCTCTCCATGAGCAAGAAGGCCAAAGCGAAGACGGCCGCCAGAACGGGGAAGGGACGCCGCACCCTCCACAGCCTACCCATCGCATAGACGGTCGCCGGCAGCGCGAAAACCCCCAGCACCGTCACGATCTTGAAGGCGATCTGGTAGGGGATGAACCAGTCGAGGATGGCTATGAGCAGGAAGGGGAACGGGAAGTAGAAGGTCAGCATGGGCATGCCGGCATACCAGCCCGGCGCCCACCCGGTCAGACGGAAGTTGGGCAGTAACTCCTGGATGAGGTACTGAGCCGGGTAGTGATGAGCTCCGGTGTCACCACCGGCAGTGGTGGTGAGGCTGAAGAGGAGATCGGGTCTGTAGAAGATGAGGAGAGTGGCGTAGATGGCCAAGAAGGCCAGCAACGTGGGAAGCCAATCCCAGATGCTACCCTTCGACACCAAGTCCTGCTGCTCTTCGGGCTCAGGCTCCAGGTCTCCCCTCCTTCCAAAGCGTCAGTCGCAACCTTATCAGGTTCCTTATTGTACGTGGTATGCGACGCGCGATGGAAGAACGAGGTTTCCGCTTCTCTTCGACGGTGACCGGCAGCGCATGAACCGCGACGCCCCCACGGCGGGCCCGGATGATGAGCTCGGTGTCGAAGAGGTCGGTGGTCATGATCGTCTTCGGAGCGTAGCGGGCCACGACCTCCCGGCGCAGCACCTTCATGCCGTGGGTGTCGTCCATGTGGCGGTCGAACAGCACCCGCAGGATAGTGGTGAACCCCAGGGAGATGAAGTGCCGCACCGGCGAGCGGCGATCCTCAGAGCCCTCCACCAGCTTGCTGCCCACCACGATGCCCGGCGCGGCCGCCGAGACGCCCGTCGAGACACCCGCTGCGCCGCCCTCCACGCGGGCTCCCCCCGTTCCGGCGGTCCTCAGTTCTCCTGCGCCCCCCGCGAGTACATCCCCGGCCTTCACGATGAAGTCCACGTCGTGATAGTCGATGTCGAAGTTCACGATGAGATCGCCCCGCCCCGCCAACATACCGGCCTTCATGGCGGCGCCGTAGTCGGGAACAGGGAGTCTGAGGACCTTGATCCGTGGGTTGACTTCGGCCAATGCCTCCGCGATGGCCCCAGTGGCATCGGAGCTGCCGTTCTCGGCCAAGAGCAGCTCGTAATCGACTCCACGGGCTTCCATCTCCTCCGTTAGGCCCTCGACCTCCTCAGCGAGACACTCGGCCTCGTTGTGGACGGGGATGACGATGGAGTATGCGGGGGCAGGGCCGACGGAGGCCGCGCCGGCGAGGTCGGGCGTCTCCGGGAGCCGGTCCTCCTCGGGATCAACCATGGTTGTTCCCCTTCAGGGCGGTATGCTTGAAGGCGAAGTAGCGGCTGCCCAGGAAGTTCCAGGTGACCGACACCACGGCGGCCGCAAAGGCCTTGGCGATACGCATCCAGAAGCCTCCGGAATCGATCCAGATGCCCAAGAGGGTGAATACGATGACGTTCACAAGGAGCGGGGGAAGGTTCACCGCGAAAAAGATGGCGAACTCACGCTTGGCGCGGTCCGACCGACCGGCGCTGAACGTCCAGTACTTGTTCCAGACGAAACTGTTGCAGATGCCGAGTACATATGAGACGGCCTTGGCGGCCACATGAGGTATGCCCGGAATCAGCCCGAGCAGCGCGAAGGCCCCAAGGTCGACAACCGTATTGAGCAGGCCGACGATGACAAACCGGACGGCTTGGCCGGACATCCGGTCGCGCCGGAGTAGAGAGCGTATCAGGTCCACCATCCCCCACTGTCCAAGAGATGCACCCTGCCGGAAGCAGGCGGTCTTGCCGGAAGCAAGCGGTCTATATGCTAACATCCCCCAGGTCTTCTGGTGGTTCTGCAGACAAGGATACGGAAGCGATCACCCGCCCAAGATGCCCCTTCGCGATACTCAGGCCGACATGCCGAAGAGCGTAGCTTTTCGCACCATAGGCTGCAGACTCAACCAGTGCGAGACCGCCCAGATGCAGGAGGCCCTCCTGGCCGCCGGCTATCGTCTGGTCGGCTGGGATCGGCCGGCCACCGTGCGCGTGGTCAACACGTGTACGGTGACCGCCAAGAGCGACCGCACCTGCCGTCACGAGATCCGGGCCGCCAAGCGTTTCGATCCTGACTGCCTGATGGTCGTGACGGGGTGCTTCGCCCAGGTGTCCCCCGAGGCAGCCGCGGTCGTATCCGGCGTCGATCTGGTGCTGGGCAATCTCGACAAACTCCGGTTGGCCGAGCACCTGGCCGAGCGGCTAGGGGCCGGCGGGAGCCGCGGGTCGGGGACACGAGGACGGTCGGCGCCACCGGGAGAGCCGGGGGCGCCTGACGGGTCGGGGGCGCCGACGGCCACGACGACCCCGGCCGTCGCCGCCACACCCCCGGTGGTGGTGACGCCGTATCCTGATCGTCCCTCCTTCGAGGGCGGGCTCTTCACCCGGTTTCACGGCTACACCAGAGCTTTTCTCAAGATCCAGAACGGCTGTGACTCTTCCTGCGCGTACTGCATCGTCCCCCGAGCCCGGGGACCGGCCCGCAGCATGCGTCGGGCCGAGGTACTCGAACAGGTACGCCTGCTGGCGGCCCGAGGCTACCGGGAGGTGGTGCTTACCGGCATCGATCTGGGCAGCTGGGGGCACGACACGGGCGAGGGGACGCTGGCCGGTCTGCTGGAGGCCCTTCTCGCGGAGGGAGGGGCCGGACGCTACCGTCTCAGCTCCATCGAGCCTTTGGAGGTGGATACCGCCCTGCTGGACGTCATCGGACAGGCCGGCGACCGGGTAGCGCACCACTTCCACCTGCCGTTGCAGAGCGGGTCGGACGCGGTGCTCCGCCGTATGGGCCGGCCGTATTCCTCCGCGGAGTATGTGGAAGTGGTCGACGAGCTGGCGCGGCGCTTCCCCCAGGCGACGCTGGGCGCCGACGTCATCGCCGGTTTTCCCGGCGAGACCGATGAGGAATTCGAGCAGACCTTTACGCTGATCGAACAGTCGATGCTCAACTATCTACACGTGTTCAGCTACAGCGACCGCCCCGGCACGAGAGCCGCCTCCATGGCGCCAAAGATCACGCCTCAGGCGCTGCGTGAGCGGAGTATGCGGCTGATCGCTCTAGGCACGCGTAAGAAGGACGCGTTTCGCGATAGTCTGAGGGGCACCGAACAGAGAGTCCTGGTCCTTAAGGAGCGGACACCCGACGGCCGACTGGTGGGGCTCACCGGCAACTATGTGGAGGTCCTCGTGAGCGACGACAGCTTGGCAAATAGGTTCGCCCGGGTGCGACTCCGCGGCCGGCTGCAGGAGGAGCGCTGGGAGTGTGACCTCTTACAGGCGGAGGAGAACGCCGACATACCCGGTGGTCAGGAGGGCGTCACCCGCGATCTCAGAGCCGCAACCGGATCCTCAGAGGAGCAGGTCTGATGCGCGTGGTGGTTCAAAGAGTGATCCGGGCTTCTGTCGAGGTGGACGGACTCACGGTAGGCGAGATCGGCCCCGGGCTGCTGGTGTTCGTCGGAGTGGGGAGAGAGGACACGCCCGGAGGCGACGGTGGAGCAGCGAGTGGCGCGGCGCCCGACCCTGCAGCCCGCGCCGGCGCACTGACCGGCACGGCCCGCGGAGGCGCACCGGCCGGCGCAGCTCGCGGCGCCCCGGTGCCCGGCGCCGCCGCGATCGCGCTTGCCGACAAGGTCGCCAACCTCCGTATCTTCCCGGATCTGCAGGGCAGGGCGAACCTCTCCCTTCTCGACACGGGTGGCTCGGCATTGGTGATCAGCCAGTTCACCCTCTACGCCGACTGCCGCCGCGGCCGTCGACCCTCCTTCTCAAAGGCCGCCGACCCGGCGCCTGCGGAGGCCCTGGTAGAGGAGTTCCGTCTGGCGCTGGAGCGGCTCGGCGTCAAGACCGCCGCAGGCCGGTTCGGGGCCCACATGACGGTGTCTTTGGTCAACGACGGCCCCTATACCATCCTGCTCGACAGCGAAGTGCTTTCCGGACCGCGGTCCGGCCGCGGTGCGGAGACCGCGGCGGACGGCGTCGCCGGGCCCGGCTCCCCCGCCACCCCCCAAGGAGACTGAAGTGCAACTTCCCGATTACCACACTCACACGGAGCGGTGCGGACACGCGCATGGACAACCTGCCGACTACGTGGCGGCGGCCCAGACGCTCGGTCTGAGCGCGATCGGTATCGCAGATCACCTTCCGCTGCTCCCGGAGCCCGATCCCGAGCTCTCCATGAGCGCCTCCGACCTGGCGGACTATGTGGCAGAGGTGCAGGAGCTGAAGAGCGCGCATCCCGGATACGTCCTTCTCGGCATCGAGGCTGACTACCGTCCCCACACCGTCTCCGACGTGCGCTCGCTTCTGGAGGCGTACCCTTTCGACTACGTCATAGGTTCCGTCCACCACCTAGGCGAGTGGGGATTCGACGACCCTCGCCAGATCGACGAGTACGAGGACCGCGATATCGACGACGTCTGGGTGGAATATCTGGAACTGGTGGGCGATGCCGCCGAGACCGGCCTCTTCACCGTACTGGGCCACCTCGACCTGGTGAAGAAGTTCGGGTTTCGTCCGACACGGACGCTGAATATCGAACTCGACCACCTCGTGTCCCGCATCGCCGAGACCGACGTGATAGTCGAGATGAACACTGCGGGTCTTCACAGACCGGTCAAAGAAACCTATCCCAACGTGGATATACTTGCCCGCCTGAACGAGGCCGGGATCGCCCTCACGTTCGGATCCGACGCGCACCGGCCCGAAGAGGTAGGCCGTGACTTCTCCCACGCCGTCGACTTGGCATGCGCCGCAGGCTACCAGGAGTTCGCCTGCCTTGAGATCGATGCGGCCGGCGGTCGCGCCCGGCCGCGCCTGCGCGCCTTTGCCCCCCGACGCCCACGCAGATCTCCCGGAGACCCCCTGTCTTGAGGGCCGCCGTCATCTACAACCCGTTCGCCGGCCGCGGCCGGGGCGGTGACATCGCTTCGGCCGTAGAGCGGGGTCTGGTCAAGCGCGGTTTCGAGACCGACCTCCATGCCACGGAACGGCAGGGGACCGCCATGACCATCGCTCGGCGGTTCGCGGCCGAGGCCGACGTCATCGTCGCCGTGGGAGGGGACGGCACTATCAATGAGGTGGTCAACGGGATGGCGGCCGGAGCGGATGCGACGGCGGGGGGCGGAGCGGCCATCTCCGACACTGGGCCGGATTGCGGCGTAGCGGAGCGGCCGCGCGCACGCAGAGCTCTGCTGGGCATAGTGCCGGCAGGGACGGTCAATGTCCTCGCACTCGAACTCGGCCTCCCGTTCCAGGTCGAACGGGCCTGCAACGTCATCGCGGGTGGCAGGACCATCTCTCTCGACCTGGGCAAGGTCAACGGCCGTGGGTTCGTGTTGATGGTGGGCGCCGGGGTCGACGCCTTGACGGTGCGAAACGTCGACCGGCGGGCCAAGAGACGCTACAAAGAACTCGCTTTTATCACCACCGGGGCCAGGATCGGTTGGGCTGCACCGCCACCCGTCTTTCTCACCCGAGTGGGCGGCCGAGAGTTCCGAACCACCTTCTTCGTAGCCGGGAACAGCCGGTACTACGCAGCCCGGCTGGGCATGACCCCCCACGCGGATCCCACCGACGGTCTTCTTGATCTGGTGCTTTTCACGGGAACCAGCCGGTCGAGTCTCACCGTCTTCTGGCTGGGCGTCCCGAGCGGTCTACATCTGCGCAACCCCAACGTGGTCTACGTACGGGCGCGGCAGGCGGAGCTGCTGCCCCTGGATGACAAGGAGCCCATTTGGTTCCAAACCGACGGAGAACCGGCTGGTAGACTCCCGGCCACAGTGGAGATCGACGCTCACGCACTGGAAGTGCTGGTACCGTGAGAGGAAGAGGACGATTGCCCGAAGACACGAGACGGAGAGAAGAGAGCATGATCAAGATCCTGAGACGGCGTGGTCTTCTATTGGCGGCTTTGATCGCGTTGGTGGCAGTGGCCGGGTTGTCCGCCGCATGCTCCGACTCTGAAGGCGCCCCTACCGATACGACCACCATAACGATAAGTGTGGAAGATTCGGCCACTACCAAGACCACAGGTGGGGAAGATTCGGCCACCACCACGGAGACCATCAGCGTCACAACAGGGGAGACGCTGGTGGTGGGCGGAGAATCCAAGGAGGAATACGAGACGTCGCTGCCCGATCTGAAAGCCGCGGTGGCCGCCGCCCCGGACGATCTGGACAAGTTGCAGAAGCTAGCCGTCGCCCAGTACCAGACCGGCCGGTTGTCCGACGCAGCTTCCACCTACCGGAAGATGCTCGCCATCGAAGATAACGCCTTCACACGGAACAACCTCGCGAACGTCTTGCGGGACATGGGCGACATGGAAGAAGCCAAGACTCTCTATCGAGAAGCTCTCGCCGCCGACCCCACCCTCGTACACCCATACGTCAACCTGGCCCACATACTTCTTGATGAGGGTGATGACCGGGGTGCTTTGGACCTCTTGCAATCCGGGATGGAAAAGGTCACGGGAGACGACAAGACATCCATACAGAGCTTCATAGACCGGCTGACTCAGTCGACCACGACCACCTAGAGACGCCGCCTCGGAGGCGCGGACCACGCCCGAGTGGCGGTCGGTCGAGACTCACCTGGCCGGCGGTGGGAGTGGCGTTGGTGTTGGTAGTCGCTATCTCCCTGCTGGCCCGAGTGTGGGCGGACGACCCGAGTGAGATCACCCTTGAGCTGGAAGGTCCCCTGGTCTCAGCCGTCACCGGCACCACGGACCGGCTGACGCCCACTGAGGCCTCGACCGACCCCGCGATGACCTTGGCGCCCGGCCGGGTCCAGCCTTCCCGGCAAGAGTGGGAAGCTCTCCTCCCTCGGGTCCAAGCGGTAGTCGACGAGAACCCCGGTGACGTCAACGCCCTTCGCAAGCTGGCCCTCGCCCACTACAACCTGGGGCGCCTCGACGAGGCGGCCGCCCTCTACGAAGAACTGCTCGCCATCGAAGAGGACTCCGTGCTCCGTAACCGGCTGGGTAACACGCTGCGCGACATGGGCGACTCTGCCGGCGCCGAAGCCGCCTATCGCAAGGCCATCGCCGACGACCCCGCCATCGCTCCGCACTATCTCAACCTGGCGGAGTTGCTCTGGCGACAAGGTCGCAACCAGGAGGCGCTGACCGTCCTCAACGAGGGGCTGGAGTCGGTGCCGGAGGAGCAACGCGCCGCTCTGGAGGAAGGTCGCAGGGTATTGGAGAAGACCACGGACTGACGTGGCCTCTCGCCCCGCAGCCCGGGTAGTGTACGCTGTACTCTGAGCGGCCCGGCATTGCTCGGCGGTCGCTCACGGATGCGCGCGTGCTTCGGGAGACCTCGCCCTCGCCCTACGCCTTCGCCACCTCGACCGCCACCGGCAGGCCGTTGACCTTGAGCTCTTCGCGATAAGCGCATTCTGCGGCGGCACTGTGTGCGGCGGCGGTTCGTGCGGGGTCCCCGCCACCCGCAGCGTCTCCACCTGCGAGGCTCACTTCCAGGCTCACCGCCAGCGTCTCCTTCTTCACCCACTCACCGTGTGCGACCAGCATATCCGCGATCTCAGCCGGGCCGCTAACCCAGAGATGGATGCGGTCGTCGATCTCGAACTCCGCCGCTTTGCGGGTGTTCTGGATGTGGTGCACCAACTCGCGCGCCAGCCCCTCACTCATGAGCTCCGGAGTCAGCACCGTGGAGATGGCCACCGCCACCCCACCTTCCCGCTCCACCTGGTAACCCTCGCGCTGATGCGTTTCAACGACGAAGTCGCCGGGGGCGAACTCGTACTCGTGGGCCGCGCCTCCGTCGGGGCCGGCCACCGTCACCATCACGGAACGCCCGGTCGCGATCCGGTCGCCCGTCTCGTCGGCGGGCAGAGCTGCGACGGCCGCCGCGACGGCCGGCATGTTCTTACCGAACTTGGGCCCCAGCGTCCGGTAGTTGGGCTTGATGACGTAGCTCACCAGCTCATTCACCGAGGTCACGTACTCGATCTCCTTGATGTTGAGCTCCTCGGCCACCACCGCCGCCAGGCTATCCACCGCTGCGCGTTCGCGTTCCTTGCAGGCTACGACGGCCTTCGCCACCGGCTGGCGGGTCTTGATCTGCGTCGAGTTGCGTGCGGCGCGGCCCAGATTCACCACCCGGCGCGCCACAGCCATGCGGAACGACAGATCCTCGTCGATGAAGGCTTCGTCGGCAACCGGCCAATCCACAAGATGCACCGACTCCGGCGCCTCCGGCGAACGTTCGGCCACCAGATTTTGATAGATCTCCTCCGCAAGAAACGGCGTGAAGGGCGCCAGCAGCTTGCTGAGAGTCATCAGACATTCGTTCAGCGTCAGGTAGGCGGCGATCTTGTCGGCATCGGCCTCGCTCTTCCAGAAGCGACGGCGCGAGCGGCGTACATACCAGTTCGACAGCTCATCCACGAAGTCGGCGATGGCGCGCCCGGCGGCGAAAGCATCGTAACTTTCGAGCTCCGCGGTCACCTTCTTGATGAGGATATGCAGGTCGCCCAAGATCCAGCGGTCCATCAGGCTACGTTCGGTGATCCGAACGTCCCGGTCCGTCATCGGCGCCCGGTGGTCCGCCGCCTGGGCATCCGGGTCCGTCATCGACGGCCGGTGGTCGTCCGGGTCAAACCCATCGATGTTGGCGTACAGTGTGTAGAACGAGTAGGTGTTCCACAAGGTCAAGATGAACTTGCGGATGACCTCATCCACATTCTCCGGCCCGAAACGGCGCGCGAACCATGGGGAGCTCACCGTGAAGAGGTACCAGCGCAGCGCGTCGGCACCCTGCTTGTTGAGGATGGTCCAGGGGTCGACCACGTTGCCGAGCCGCTTCGACATCTTACGGCCCTCGCTGTCGAGGATATGGCCCAAGCAGAGCACGTTGCGGTAGCAGGAACGACCCTTCAGGAGCGCGCTGATGGCGAGCAGGCTGTAGAACCAGCCCCGGGTCTGATCGATGGCCTCGCAGATGAAGTCGGCCGGGAAGCGCTTTTCGAAGATCTCCTGGTTCTCAAAGGGGTAGTGCCATTGGGCCACCGGCATGGAACCGGAGTCGAACCAAGCGTCGATGACGGCTTCCACACGGCGCGCCTCTGCGCCGCACTCCGGACAGGCGAAGGTCACCTCGTCCACATAGGGACGGTGCAGTTCGAGGCCGGAGAAGTCGCGCCCCGCCAGCTCGCTCAGCCGGGCTTTGGAGCCCACGATGGTGTCGTGGCCGTGCGGACAGCGCCAGGCGGGGAGCGGCGTGCCCCAGTAGCGGTCGCGGGAGAGCGACCAGTCGACGTTGTTCTCCAACCACTTGCCGAATCTGCCGTGTTTGAGGTGATCGGGATACCAGGCGACCTCCTCGTTGGCGGCCAGCACGTCGTTCTTGCGGGCGGTGGTGCGCACATACCAAGACGACTTCGCATAGTAGATGAGCGGAGTGTCGCAACGCCAGCAGAACGGGTAATTGTGCTCGTAGGGCTGCCGCGCGTGAAGAAGGCCCCGTGACTCCAGCTCGTCCATGATGCCTTCGTCGGCGTCTTTGACGAACAGGCCGGCCCAGGGGGTCACCTCCGCCGTGAAGCGGGCCTCCTCGTCCACCGGCATGATGACGGGCAGGTCATTGGCCTGACCCACCGCCATGTCGTCGGCGCCGAAGGCCGGCGCGATATGCACGATACCGGTCCCCTCATCGGTGGCGACGAAATCGGCAGGGATGACGCGCCAGGCAGGTTTGTCGGGCGTGACGAAGTCGTAAGGCGCCCGATAGTGGCGACCGACCAGGTCGGAGCCGGGGAAAGTCTCCTCGACGACGGCCTCAGGGCCGAGTACGGCGTTCACCAGGTCGGCGGCCAGGACGAGGTGTTCTTCGCCCAGCCGGGCGCGGGCGTATTGGATGTGCGGACCCACCGCCGCCGCCACGTTGGAGATAAGCGTCCACGGCGTGGTGGTCCACACCAGAAGGCTCACCGGGCGACCGTCAGGCGCTGCCGGATCCCCGTCCGAGACCCCCTCCTGCGCGGGCGCCCCGCCCGCCGTCTCACCGGCGCAGAGTGGGAAGCGGACGTAGATGGACGGATCGGTCACGAGAGCGTATCCCGACGCCACCTCGTGCGACGACAGCGCCGTGCCGCACCGCGGGCAGTACGGCACCACCTTGTAGCCCTCATAGAGCAGACCCTGTTTGGCGAACTCGGAGAGGATCCACCACACCGACTCCATATAGTCGTCGGTCATGGTCATGTAAGGATCGTCGAGGTCCAGCCACATGCCGATGCGCTCGGTCATGCGGTTCCAATCGTCCACGTAGGCCGTCACCGACTCACGGCACTGCCTATTGAACTCGGCTACGCCGTAGGTCTCGATCTGCTCCTTGTGCTCGATGCCCAGGCGCTTCTCGATCTCCAGCTCCACGGGCAAGCCGTGACAGTCCCAGCCGGCCTTCCGCCCTACGTAGTAGCCGCGCATGGTCTTGTAACGCGGGTAGAGATCCTTGAATACCCGGGCCAGTACGTGGTGGATGCCGGGCCTTCCGTTGGCCGTGGGGGGACCTTCGTAGAACACCCATTCGGGCCGGCCGGCACGCAGTTCGAGGCTCTTCTCAAAAATGCCGTGTTCTTTCCACCAATCGAGGATCCGTTCCTCCAGGGCGGGGAAGCTCTGCCCTGTGTCCACCGCTCGATACCGGCCTGCCATGTGCCCTCCTGTCCGTGCCGGCCGGCGGCCGCGCCGGCGCCTTCTGCGCCGCGGCCGCCGGCCGCCTGGGCCTTACAAACAAATACGTCCCGCCCCGCGCCGTGCCTGCCGGCGCACGAACGCCGGAAGACCTGCCCGCTCCGCGATCACATCTCGCAGAGCCGGAGCGCGTAGGGACGGGACGTCACCCGCGGTACCACCCTACTTGGTAGTACAGACGTGTCGCCGGACACCGCCTGCCCCACCCTCTCAGTGAGTGCGTCCGCCTTCCGGCGCGGCCCGCGTTCCGCGGCGCCGCGCGGCGCCTGTCACACTCCCCTTCTATAACGGGAAGGACCCGGCCGGGTCTACTGAGAACGGGGCCGGCGCCACACGTGATGACGCTCACCCGCCGCCGCGGGCCCCGCAGGGGCGCCGCGGCCGGGCGGCCCGACCGTTCGGCCGGCGGCTCAGGGAGGATATTCGAGCGCTGATTCCCGCCGGGCTCCCACCCTCCCCGGCTCTCTTGTGGCGAAGAGCAGCGCCTACTCGTTCCCGTCATCGCCTTTGTGGTGGCGTAGTCTAGTCGCCGAGAGCCCAAACTGCAAGCAGCAGGCCGGAACCCGTCCCAGACCTAGCCATCCTCGTTCTCGTGCGCCCACTCGGCAAGCAATGCCACCGCTTCCTGGTCCGGCCGGAAGCGCATCTCGTAGCACGGCGTGCTCTCGACTATCTGTGCGCACGTGTCCAGCACACCGGGCAGGCGCTCCGCGTCGTACCACGGGCAGGTCACCACCGGCATAAGCCGGCGCGTCGCCTCGCTTGGGGTGAGCGGCACCAACTCGTTCTGTTCCGATTTGACCAGGAACAGCAGCCCAGACAGGGGAGCGCACGCATTCCTCGCCACCCTCGCATCGCTGGGCCAGGGCGTTCCCCACGCCACCACGTCGGCTTCATTATCAACATCCCCTTCGCGGGCGGCTCTCAGGATCATGCGATCGTCGCTCAGAAGCGAGTCCGCCCACCCCGCGTCCAGCATGAGCCGGGCCAGCGTGGACTTCCCGGCACCGGAGACCCCGGGAAACGCCAGCGCTCCTCCCCCCATGACCACGCCCGCCGCGTGGACGATCACACCGCCGCGCGAGGCGAGATGGTTCATGAGCAGCAGCTGATCCAGGGGGTACCTGACCGGATTGGTCAGACGGCCGGGACGAGCCGACAACGGCTCCACGTCCTGCTCCGCGTAGACCTTCACGTGTGTCGTGGGATCGTCGGAACAGGCCACCGTGTGCACCGAACGCGCCTCACCCGGGGTGAGGCGCTCACCCCGGCGGAAGCACAGACGGTAGCCGGTGTCCTCGGGTTGCATGGTCCAAGCGATCCCGCCGTCGAAAAGCAGTGGCGCATCGCACGGGGGGAAGGGAGAGGTTGCCACCTCGACATCGATGGCCGAGGTACAGCCGGCCGGGAAGCCATCCTCGACGATGAAGGGAAGATACCAGGGATCGGATCGGCCGACAAAGGCGGTTGCAGACCCGATCCGCAGGCCGACACCCGCCACAGCAAGCGCCTCGGTTACCACGGGGAGTCCAGGCGTCACTTCAGAGCAGCCTCTCCGGCACGCCTCGCAGCGGCCGCGTGTCGTCAGGAGCTCGGCATAGCGCAGCCCGTCCCCACACAACTGAAGGGATTACCGGAGGCGCCCGGGCCGTGATTCAGGGTCTTGCAGCCTATGGCCAAGACCTCATCAGCCTTTAGGCTCACGTGGATCAGCCTGGGGGCCTGATACGGCCGGCGGGCCGGCGGCTCCACATCAAGACTAGGCTCAACATGCTGCGACACTCGCTACCTCCACTCTGTCTTGCTCGATCATTCTACGCCGGTTCCTGCCCAGACTGCACACGTACCGCGGGGGCTCAGAGGGTGTGGCCTGCTCGAGCGCGAAAAGCCCGGGGCAGTAACCACACAGAAGGACGTCGCCACAGTCCCGGCAACCGCCCGTTCCCTCCCAAACAGCGGCGTCCACCGCCGCTTTCACCGCCGCCCAAGCGCCGTCAAAACCCGAGACAGCCGTACTGAAGCCGTATGCAGTGCCCATGAGACAAGGCCGCATGACACCCTGCGGATCCACATGGAAGCTGGATAGCCCGGCACCACAACGGAACAGCCGGCTCTTCGATCCTTCCGACTCTCCATCGACGACTGGGCCGTACTCCTCAAGGAATTCGGCAAGCTTGCCCCGTCGTCTGTCCGAAGCGAGCTCGATCCCCACCGCCACTTCGGCGTCCACCCTGTGTGCCAACGGCCCGAGGTCCCCGTTCAGCCGGGGCGCCACCAAGGGGTCAACGCGAAAGCGCACGTCCAGGCTGTCGGCGAACTCCCCCATGGCGGCGACTTCATCCACGTTGTCCCGCAGGATCATGGTCTTGAGCCCCACCCGGACACCTCGTTCCAGCAACCGCTCGATGCCCAGGTGCGTGCGCCGGAACGACCCGGCGACCCCGGTAATCCGTTCATAGGTGGCCTCGCTCGCGCCGTAGATGCTCACCTCCACCAAGTGGGGCGGATATTCCTCGAAGACGTCGAGGTGGTCATCGGCTACCAGGCCGGCGTTGGTGAAGACCGTGACCACGAGCCCCAGCCGTCGCGCAGCCACGTAGATATCGACGAAGTCCTCCCGCAGCAAGGGTTCGCCGCCCGATAACAGGAGCAACAAACAGCCCGCGTCTGCCGCGGCGTGGAGAAGACCCACCACCTGTTCCGTAGCCAGCTCGGCAGCCCCAGACCGGGGCTGAGCCGTCAGGTGCCCTGCGTAGCAGTGGAGGCAGCGGTAGTTGCACCGGTAGGTGAGATCGAAGGCCCCGCCTACCGGCAGCCTTTCCCGGGCCGCTCTACGGACGACCTTCTCGAGGATCCCGGTCTCGCCGAGATCCATCTGCAGATCACAGTCCACGGTCACGACTCCATAGGGGGATGCTCTTCCATCAACCCGGCCTCGGCGAGGTCATCAAGGAAGACCTGGATGTCCCGGCGGGCCTGCTCGGCATCGATGTCGAACTCGACAGTCAATCCGCCGACCAGATCCTCCAGCCCGCACTCTTCGTCGAGCCTTTCCCAGAGCCAACGCCCCACCTCGTTCAGCGCGAACAACTCCTGCAACTGGGCAAGGTTGCCACGGATAGGGACCAAGAGAGTCTCCCCGGCGACGTCGCGCTGCACGACGTCGCCGACGCGTCGAAAAGGCTTCTTAGTGATCATGGCGGTCTGCCTTTGCCACGGCCTTCTCTCACCACCGGACGCGCAGGGCTGGATCGCCCAGCAGATTGTACGTCCGCAGGAGCGGAGCGGTCAAACCCTGCTGCTTACCTGCCGACTGCGCGCGTCGGACGACATCGCCGAGAACGACGCTGTGAGACGGATCGAACAACCCCTCCGCGAACAGGGTGCCGAGCAATACCGAGTCGTCGTTGTCTTCCATAGTGGTCGGAGCGAACACTGCGACCGCGCCTCCTGCCGCGGCCATCGTCAGAGCCTCGCCCAGACTATCGATCCCGGGCAGCGCATACTGGCCGACCACACAGGTGAGCAACGACAGGATGGGGAGATTCGGGCCGGTCCCGACGAGCGCCGGTACGTCGGTGTCGACCAGGAGACCTTCCGTAGCCAGTTGGTGGACACCCGCGTGTCCCGTGTAGTTGACGAGCAATGCCCCGTTGGAGAAACCGCCGAACAGCAAGTTGCGGGCGTCGTCCACGCTGATTCCGTCGAGGTAGGCCTTGCTAATCGTGAGAGAAGGAGGCAGCACGGCCGCCAGGCGGTCGCTGTCCACGCTGAACGCGCCTCCGTTGTCGGAGTTGTCGGCGGCCAGCACGACCGTCTGGCGCCAGGAGCCGTCGGCGGCTTCATAGGCCTGGATCTTGGCCAGCACAGCATCGAGCTCAGCCTCCGTTTGCGCCGGTATCCGGCCGATGGCGCTCTCGGGTACGCCGTCCCCGCCGCTGATGTCGGCGAGCGCCACGTCAGAAGGCGCCAGCCCCAAGTTGGTGTCGACCATGAGTGGCGGGACGAGCGAGTCGCCAAACCCCCAGTAGTCCTTGTAGTCGTAGCTGCCCTCCCCGGCTAGGACGACGTACTGCGGGACAGGCTTCCACTTGGTCAGCGCGTACTTGAGGAAGTCCTGGATGGCCTTGGGGCTGCTCAGCCCATTGTTGAACTGGTCGTAGATCTCCGACGTGTCGACCACCGCGGTCTTCAGCCCCTGGCCGGCGCGATAGGCCGCCAGGCGTTGGGCCGCCGCCGAGAGCTCGGCGGTCGTGATGATGAGGTAATCGGCGCCCCGGCCGGCCCCCTTCAACGTGGGAGCAGTGGTGGCCACGAGCCCGTCGGGACGCAGCGCCCCTTCCTCGGTGGCCACGAGGTATCTGCGACCGGCACCGGCGTTGAAGGTCACGGAGGAAGACGCGGCGCCGAAGAGGGACGTCAAGACTATGGCCGGCTTCTGCGGATCCTTGAGGTCGAAGACCCACGCGTTCGAGCGGCTGAGACCGCCCACCTGGACGGATCCCGCCTTCGAAGCGCTGAATATCAACTGGTCGTCGACGGCGTTCGCCGGGCGTTCGTAGGTAAGATCGATAGAGTCCAGGCCCCACACGCTGTACAGCACGCCGGGATCGCACAGAGCCACCACCTGGACTTGGTTATCACCCGCTACCAGAACTCCCGCCGGGATCGGGAAACTCGCTTCCTTGCCGGTCGTGCCGGCCCACTGAGCCTCTCCCAGCAGGGTGCCGTTCAGCAGCACCTGGACGTGATGCCGGTCGGTCTCCTCGGCGGTGTAGATGCCTTGGAGCGTGACGGCCAGTGTCTTGCCCGAGATGGCGTCCGGAGCGGTCACGGTCACCGTTGCCGACCCGTTCTCAGCACTGCCGCCCGAGAGGTACTTCCAGAGCCAGAAATCGGCCGAAGGATCGTGGAAGACCGTGGCCGCCGGGAAATCGTTCTCCTCGAAGTGGGCGGTGTGCAGGTGCGTCGTCGCGAGATTGCGGCCGGGACCGGCCAAGCTGATCGCGGGTCTCATCATCGTGCCCAAGCCGAGCGTCAACCAGTAGACGTTCTCGGCCGTGTAGATGCTGTCCACGGCCCGCCCGTAGAAGTACAGCCGCGACCCATCGAGGGTGGGCATGTACGCCACCGAGCCGCCCTGGTTGGTCAGTTTCATCGCCCCCAGGCCCATCTGGAGTCGGGCCCGCGCCTCCGAAATGCCCAAGGCCGAGGCGATGTCGGCCACATCCAGATAGTACAGGCCGTCCTTGCTGATCTTGATCCGCATACGGTCCGTGCCGGTGGCTTCTCTTCTGAAGAGCCCGAGGAAGTCTTCCACCCGGGACTCGACCTGCTCCGCGGAGAAGAGGGGCACACGGGCCACAGTCGATCCTCTCGAGATCTGATTGTTGGCTTCGGCTTGGAGCAGAGGCCGCTGAGGCACTACATGGTATGGTCCGTATGTCCGGGTCTTCCCGGTGATCTCTATCTCGACCAGGCGGTACGTGGCGGCGGCGTAGGGCGCCGCCCCAGGATCCACCACGCTGTAGGAGCCACCGATGGGAGATTCCAGCAGCGCCGGGATCAGCCCATCATTCACGGTGACCCAGCTGCCGTCTCCGTCGAGCCGCCTCTCCACGTTGAAGCCAATGGTGCCGGCCTCTACCAGGGTGTTCCAGGAGACCACGACGCCGCCGCCCGCGAGGTATGCGTCAAAACCGCCGACGACGGCCAGGGTCGGGTCGGTGATATAGAACCCCGCATCGATGGTATTGTCGATCTGGCCGCCCACAAGAGTGATGACCCCACTCATGCCTGTAACCGGGTCGGCATCGCTGTCGAGAGTGGTGTCGCCGCCCTGTCCCTGCGGGCTGATGGTGACGTTCTCTGGGGCCTTGAAATGCACCCTGTACGACCCGGGCAGCAGACCCATGAAGTCGTAGAGGCCATTCTCGGTGGTCACCGTCTGGATAGCCACCCCCTGGTCGGTGTAGACCTGCTCTCCGGCCATATCCAGAAGTGTCACGGTGATTCCCGCGATGCCTCCCTCTCCTGGGTCCTGCGTCCCCTTGGTCGTGCTGGTGTCGTGCCAGGCGCGGCCGCCGATCCGGGCGCGCAGGAAGGCCTTGTCGTTGACCGGGTTCGTGCAACCCAGCGCGTACGCGGAGCCACTGTTTACGATCGCGGCGGGGGGATCCTCCAGCACCCCCGGCTGTCCCGGGATCTCGTCCCGCAGATCGTTGAAGTCGTCGATGATGACCCTGAAGGTGATGGTGTACGAGCCCCCGACCGGCAGAGTACCGATGTTCTTGCCGCCCTCGTCAAGCGGGAAGGGCGTAGCGGGATACGGGTCGTCGGATATGGAAGCCGAGCCCGGCACGTAGGTAGCATCGTCGGGTATTTCGTCCTTGACGATAACGTCCGGCACAGGTATGCGGCTCACGTTGAACACGTTGATGGTGTACTCGATCACGTCCCCCGGGCCGATATAGCCGTCTCCATCGTTGTCCTGGTACAGAGAACTGTCTTTGCTGGCCTCGAACTCGGGCATGGGCGGCACGGCGGTGCCGACATCCAAGCCGGGCTCCGACGCCGAAGCTGTCAGGGGATCCTGCCCCCATGCCGCCACTATCTTGACGTCCTTGTTGAGCGTGTAGACCAGGATGCCGGTCTGAGCGTATTCGGACGTAGCCACCGGTTTGATGGCCACCCCGCTGCTGGCCCAGGCCGACCTGTTGTTCCGGCCCCAGCTTTCAGACATCGTATAGGACGACCCGGTGGCGGTGGCGGTGCTGCTGGCGGCATTGCCACTGGCTGTGGTTGTATCCCAGCTCCATGGCCATGAGCCTGGGGTGACGGTGTTGAACGCCTGCGCCCACCGCCGACTCTGGCCCGTGCCCGAATTGAAAGTGCCTGGAGAGCTGGCGCCGCTCCGTTCGGCTCCGGCCACATCGTATACCCAGTCTCCCGCGGTCGTGCTCACCAGCACGCTCGCGGTGGTCCCATTTGTTCCGGAGGAGGACGCATACGGCCCCAGGGCCGAAATCAGTCCGTTCGAGACATCCACTCCGCTGAACGTCGTCGCCCCGGCAGAGAAGGTGCGGGCGCCGGTCAGGTTGATGACCACCTGCGCCCTCCCCGTTTCAGGGTTCGCCAGCGCCCAAATCTCCGTGTGGGCACGAGCCCCTCCGCTGCCGGCCCCAGATGTCACGGAGCCCAACTTCGTCAGCAACACCCCCCCGTAGGTGACGCTGCCGACGGAGGCCGCCGGACTCGGGTCATTGTTGATCGCCACCCCTACCAGCATCAGCCGGTTCTGCTCCGACCCTGTGGTGTGGTTGAAGCTCAGTGAACTCCTGGCCATCCCCGTCACCGCAGCCGAAGTAGTAGCGTCGTGAGCCAGGCTTAGGCTGGGAACGTAGATCTTCTGCTGCTCGAGTTCGCGGAGGCTGTAGGAAGCGTTGTAGCCGTTCGCCGGATCGGCGTCGTAGTCCACGTAGACGGTCTCCGCGTTGTCCCCGTTGCCCACGGTGGTTATCCAGACCGGGTTGCCGTTCTCGGTCGGATTGATAGATGAGTCGGGATCGCGTCCGATGCCCAAACCTACGAGAGCCTGGGTCGAGAGCCTATCGCTGGGGATGAGGGAGAAACCCCAATCCCACGCATCGTTGTCGCTCGGGTTCCGCCCGCTGCTGTTGGAGTCGGTGGTGGAGAAGGCGTAGAAGGGCTTGTTGACGTCGTCTGTGTAGAAGCGCGAGCCCGTGCCGGCGGGCAGCACCTGTTTCGCATAGGATCCCGCCTCGACCCTGATCGGATTGGTCGTCAGTCCGCCTCCCACCCGCCTCACGTAGTTGACATAGATGGCGCTGTCTCCTGGATTGAACAGCCATACGGTCGTGTCGCTCCCCGTCCACCCACCCATGCCACCGGTGCTGACGGTCGAGACCGGTGTGTAGTAGTCGTTCGACCAAGTGCCGGTGGGGATGAGCGCCGAGTCACGGCTCTCGTAGCCGGATCCGACGTCGCCTATGAAGATGTGCACCTGCACGGGATTGTCGGAGACCACGTGACCTCCCACATGGACTCCGGTCACATACTCAGTCTCACCCTCGGTCAGGGATACGGTGGATTCGAAGGTTCCGTCCCCGTTGGCATCGATCTGGACCTGGGCTCCACCCTCCCCGGCCATGATGGTGAGAGCGGTGTACTCGAACATCGCCGCGACCTGCGGGTTAGTGTCCTTGATGTCCACACCCACCGGCGCCCGGTAGTCCGTGCCCCATCCGTTGGTGTCGTAGACCTCCACCGACCCCGCGTGCAGCGTCCCCGACCCGGCGGCCCAGCCGGAACGAGTGACAGCTATGGGCTTGGTAGCGGCTATCTTGTCTCTACCGTCAAAGTCGATCACAGACTGCAGGGTGGAGGGACTCGTGACCGCGACCGTGTTTCGTAGGATGATCACCTGCCCCGCGTGGATGAGGTCGTCCGACGTCCCAGGTGTGGTGCCGTTGGCCGTGTTGCCGTCGCCCCAGATCTGGGTACCCGCAGGCCGGGTGGCGGCATCGTAGACTTTGTACGTATTGGTGATGTCGACGTCGTATCCGTCTTCCCACTGGTCGTAGTAGATGTGCGTGCCGTCGGCGATCGCCGTGATAGTGATGTAACTGGTTATAGGGCTGACTGCGTCCCCGTTGATAGCCTTGAGCGCAGTCAGCAGCTCGTCTTCCGGGAAAGGCACGTAGAAGTACTGCACCGGCGCGGCCTGCGCGCTGGGCGTCAATCCGAGAGACACCAGGGCTGCAAAGATAAGCGCACATACAAGGGCGATGGCTCTCCTTCCGCTAGACGCCTTCGACGCCCTTGACGCGCTTTCCATCTTCCCTCCCTCGGACGGGGCTCCACCCCGCGCAGATAACCGCAACCCCAAGCCATACTAACCGACGAATCCACCAAATACCAATAGTGCAGATATCGGCGGTTTCCTCCCGTTTCTTGAGCGTTCCGGCCCCGTATCTCGCGCGACCGGACCGGCCGGCGTGCCGGTACGAAGCAGCAGCCGGACTATGGCATCGCCTCTCGCGCTAAGGTAACCTTAGGAACGGACCGCTCGACCGCTCGGTCTTTGCAGTCCTGTGGCCTCCAGGACCGACCTCGAGGAGTCACCGTGTCGCTGAAAAAACCAGGAAATCAGGCCTTTTTCTCGCGAAGCGTGCCAATGAGATGGCTGCTCGCCACCGTGCTCTGCCTGCTGGTGATCATGGCGATCGTCATCGTGGTCCTCGTTCTCGACAACCGCGGGGACGACAAGGCCCGCCGCGCCGAGGCGGCGGCCACCGCCACCACCACGGGCGCAACCTCGCCCTACGACCTCACCGAGCTCCCCGTTGGAGCAGACCGCGACGTCGTGGACGATGCCGCCTTCGTAAGCATCTTCACGCCGGACGATTCCGGCAGACTGACCAGCTACGGCATCAGCTCTGGGCTGCCCACCGCGAAGCGGCTCATCGAAGCGGTCAAGAAAGCCGACAAGGTCGACCCTGACGACGCCGCGACCGCTCTGGGGGGCAGGGCCGCTGAGTCGACCATCACCTTCGTCCTACCCAACCGCGAGACCATCACTTTCGCTCTCTACCTCGATCAGGGCATGATCGCCCGCGGCGTCGAGGTCTGGAAGCCCGGCAGTGACTTCGTGGCCTTGGTCGGCACGGCCATATCCGGACCGGAGTAGCACCGGATCATCTCTGGGAGCCTCGAGACGGGTTTCGCACGTCTTAATGTCGACTACACCGCACCGGAGGGAGACCATGCCCGATAGGATCAGCGGCCCTTTGGAGCCGACCACCGTTCTGCAAGACGACGAGATGCAGGAGGTGGCGCGCCGCGCCGGGAGTATCGCGTCCGGCATCGCGTCGGTGATCCTGGGCAAGGAGGAGGTCATCCGCGCCTGCGTGGTCGCACTCCTGGCCGGAGGGCACGTGATAGTGGAGGATTTCCCTGGGGTCGGTAAGACGCTCCTCGCCAAATCGCTCGCCAGATCCATCGACTGCCGTTTCGCCCGCATCCAGTTCACACCCGACCTGCTGCCCAGCGACGTCACCGGGGTCAGCGTCTTCAATCAGAAGAGAGGCGAGTTCGAGTTCCGCCCCGGGCCGATCTTCGCCAACATCGTCCTTGCCGACGAGATCAACCGAGCATCTCCGAAGACCCAGTCGAGCCTGCTGGAGTGCATGGAAGAGCGCCAGGCCACTGTCGACAACGTCACTCACCTCATTGCTCCACCCTTCATGGTCATCGCCACCCAGAACCCCATCGAGTACGAGGGCACCTATCCACTCCCTGAGGCCCAGCTCGACCGTTTCATGATGCGTCTCAGCCTGGGGTATCCCTCTCCGGAGGCGGAGGAAGACATAATCCACGAGCAGACCTCTCGCGACCCACTGGCCGAGCTGCGTCCCGTCCTCGACGGCGAAGACGTCCTCGTCATGACCCAAGCAGTGACTCGGGTCCGGGTGGCTCCGGCCTTGCGCCGCTACGTGGTCGACATCCTGACCGCCACCCGCGATCAACGTGACATCTATCTAGGCGCAAGCCCCCGGGCGGGCATCGCTCTGACCAGAGCCGCCAAGGCCCTCGCCCTGCTTCGAGGCCGCGATTTCGTGGTGCCCAAGGACGTCAAAGACCTTGTGGTGCGCTGCCTTGCCCACCGCATCATGCTCTCTCCCGACGCCAAGGTGCACGGCGTGAGCGCGGAAGCAGTGATGGCGAAGGTGCTCGAAAACGTGCCGGTACCCCAAGGCGGCGGATAGGCCATGCCCCGCCCCACAGGCCGCGGCTATGCGCTCATCGCCCTCGCCGTTGCCACCTATGTCGCCGGGCGGGTGGTCGGTACTTGGGAGCTCTATCTCATTGCTTTCGCGCTCCTGGTCGCGGTTGTACTCTCCTGGCTCCTCGTGATACTGACCGGCCGCCGAATCCGGGTGAGTCGGAGCTTAAGCGTCGAAAGACCCGTGGCCGGAGACGAACCCGGATTCGTTCTTCTGGTCGAGAACGCCTCCTTATTGCCTGGGCCACGGCTGGCGCTGCGGAGCTCCCTGGAGGATATGAGCGCCGGCCGGATCGAGGCGGAGCTGGAGAGTCTCGCTCCCCGAGGCTCGAAGACACTGACACGGCAGACCGGCAGGGTGAACAGAGGCGTCCATGCGCTTCCCGCCGTGGAAGCCCAGGTCGAAGACCCTCTGGGGGTTGCCACCGCCGTCCACAAGGTGGGAGCGCCGTTGGTGGTGACGGTGCTGCCGCGCATCGAGTTCTTAGGATCCTGTGTGCTCTATCCCGACATCGGTCTGAAGCACGACTGGAGCGGACGGCGCGGCCTCCAATCCATAGGCGCCACCGAGTTCCGGGGCATACGGCCACATCAGCCTGGAGAGCCCCTCAGCCACATCGATTGGAAGAGCACCGCGAAGACGAGCGTCTTGATGCTGCGGGAGACGGAAGAACCGGCCGGCGCCGATGTCACCATACTGCTCGACGGCACTGCTTCGCGACTGGTGGGCGAAGCGCCCAACAGCAACTTCGAGCTGGCGGTACGGATAGCAGGCAGCATCGCGGATTTTGTGCTGAGATCCGGCCGTGGGATCCGCCTGGTGAGTCACGAGCGCAACCGCCGTGAGACACGTCTTACGGCTGACGGCGGGGGGCGTCGCGCGCTGCTCCAGACCCTGGCTGAAGCACGGCCCGACGCGCCGGACCCGCTGGTCGGCAGCCTTCGCCGCCTGCGCAGCGACGGCCCCCGCCTACTGACCACCCACAGTGTCACCATAGTGAGCCTTTCACTGGACCAAGCGCTGACGAACACCATCATGCAGCTCCACGACGACGGCGCGCACCCGGCCCTGATCTATGTGGACGGGGCTTCGTTCGCCGACGCGACGGCGGAGGTCGGGTCCACGCTGCTCCTTTCTCTCTCTTCGGCCAGGATACCCTGCCTGACTCTCGGCTCCGGCGACGATATTGTGCACACCCTCTCCCTGTGGCGCGCCGGGCATCGCGAAGAGACGGGGGCGAGGTGACGATGTCGTGAGGGGGATGTCTCGGACTCTCTACTTCTTCTGCTTCATAGGATTGGCCATCGTGGCCGTGCTGGCCCTCAACGGGGCGCTCCAGCCCTCGGCGGCTACCGTGCTGGTGAGGACGGTGTTCGTGGCCGCCATCTGCGGCGCGCCGGGTCTCCTATCTCGCAGGCTGTGGCCTCTCGCCGTAGTCCTCCTCCCCATAGGCTGCTACCTTCTCATCCGAACCACGGCGCCTCTGCCCGTCTCGGTCGAGGGTACGGTTGCGCAGTACAACTTCTACGCCGCCCAACTCCAGGCGGGGGCCTCCGCCTACAAGACCGCCGTGTTCCCGCTCCCGCTGAACGAGCTCCCCGAGCTGCGCCTGTTGGTGGCATTCGTGACATATTGGCTGCTCGGCGTCTCGGCATTCGTGGCGCTGACCATGCGAAGACCGCTGCCGGCCTTCGTGCTGCTCCTCGTACTCCTCGGCTTCGGGATGACCGTCGACGCCTCCGCCCGGGTCCTGTGGGCCGCGCTTGTGTTCGTCATCCTGGCCGGCTGCCTGTTCGTCCTTTCCCGGACCCTCGACCGTGAGGGGTGGCGACTCCGAGAAACAGTCACCGGCGCCGGAGTGGCGGCGGTCGCTTCACTCTTGGCTCTGGGACTCCTGGTGGCCGTGCCCTCTGTCGTCGCCAACCCTCAGCAGGATTGGCGGACCTGGGATCCCTTTAGCCGCAACCGGTCCGTCTACACCTTCAACTGGCTCCAGAACTACCCGCAGTTGCTCGACCCGGGCCAGAACAGGCCCGTTATGACGGTCGAGTCGCCCTATCCTTCCTACTGGAGGGCGAGCAGCTTGGATACCTTCACCGGCACCGCCTGGGTGACCTCCCGGGCCTTCCTGGTGCTGATCGAGCCGCTTGGCTCCGACGACGACCCGGGACCCCTCTTGAGCGACTCGACCGTCCAACCTGGACCCGAAGAGTTCCTCTATATCATCCCTCTTCGCGAGCCGACCCCACCGGGCGCCATGGTCACCCAGTCATTCGAGATCCAGGGAGCCAGGACCAACTACTTCTTCGTGGGCGGCGACCCACACACGCTCACGTACTCGAGCGAGGTACCGCTGCGTATGAACGACATGCGGGCGCTTCGTGTGAGCACAGAACTCCTGCCGCCCATCCGCTACACGGTGACGGCCGTGGTCCCGCAGGTGAGTCCGGCCGATCTGGTGGGTCTGGGAGCGGACTATCCCGAGGATATCGACGGTTACCTGACCCTGCCTTTCAGCCGTTCGGCCGATATCCCAGGCCCCGACAAGGCGGCCGCGTGGCAGGCTACCGTTGGAGAAGAGAGTCTGGACGGCCGGGAATGGCTCGGGCTCTATGACCTGAACCGGCGCATCATCGGCGATGCGACCGACCCCTACCAGATCACTCTCCGCATCGAGCGCCATCTGCGCCGCTTCTACAAGTACGAACTGTCCCCGTCCGGAAGTGACTTCACCTCTCCCTACACGGCCTTCCTCTTCGACAACCGCGAGGGCTACTGTCAACACTTCGCCGGCGCCATGGCCGTACTCCTCCGTTTCAACGGCATCCCCGCGCGGGTGGCCGTGGGTTTCACCGACGGGGAAGAACAGGGTGAAGGCTCGGGTCTCTACCGAGTCACAAGCAACAACGCCCATGCCTGGGTGGAGGCCTTCTTCCCCACGGTCGGCTGGGTCGCATTCGACCCTACCCCTGGGCGCAATCTCCCCCCCGGCAACCCTTCGTCGTCCACCGAGGGTTTCGAGTACCCGTTCGTCGACGGCGCAACGCCGGACGGCGGCGGAGGCACGGTCCCCACTCTGCCCGGCGACCTTCCTGATCGTACCGAGCCCGGCGGCGGAGGCTTCGACGTCACGGAGAAAGGATGGTTCAGCAGGGCCTCCTGGCTGCCGTGGGTGGTGGGAGTGGTGGCCGTTGTGGCCGGCTGGCCCTTCGTCCGCGCACTGTGGCGCCGCCGCCACCTCCATCGAGGGACTCCGCTGCAGCGGTTCCAGGCGTCGGTCGGGCTCCTCCGGTCCGACGTGTCCGCTCGAGGTGTCACTATCAGCCCCTCCGCGACTCTTGAGGACATGCTCGTGAGCCTGCAGACCCATACTGGGATGGAACCTGATCTCGCTTTCGCGGAGCGGGCCGACGCTCTTCTCTTCGGGGGGCGGGACGTCCGGACGAGCGATCTGCATAGAGCGAAGACCCTTCGCCGGGAGATCAATACGCGACTGCGTAGGCGTCGCGGGTGGCTGAGAATGGGCCTCGCGTGGTACGGAGTGCCGCGGCTGAGATAAAATGGGCTAATGACCAAGGACCTAGCCACCAACAAGCTGCCGGTCTTCGACCTGGTGCGCTGTAAGCAATGCAGGATCTGCGCCCACTTCTGCCCGAAGGACTGCATCGCTTTCAACGACGAGGGCGACCCTTACCTGGCCCGACCCGAGGCCTGCACTTCCTGCAGGATGTGCGAGTACATGTGCCCTGATTGGGCGGTGAGCCTGGAGGCCCCCTCCGAAGGGCAGCCGGACATAGAAGCAGCGTAGACTGCAGGAAGAGGGCTCCATGGACAGAGTCGTCTACATGGACCATGCCTCCACCACCCCGACCGATCCTGAGGTCGTGGCGGTTATGTTGCCCTGGATGTCGGAGCAATTCGGGAACCCCTCGACCATGTACAGCTTGGGTCTCAGGGGAGCGAAGGTCGTCCAGAACGCGCGGGAGTCGATTGCGCATACCATCAATGCCGACCCCGAAGAAATCTACTTCACGAGCGGCGGCACCGAGGCCGACAACTGGGCGATCCTGGGCGTCGCCGATGCCCATAGCAAGAAGGGCCGCCACCTGATCACCTCCACCATTGAGCATCACGCGGTACTCGAGAGCATGGAGTACCTGGAGAAGAGGGGTTGCGAAATAACGCGGGTGCCGGTCGACGGCGGCGGGTTGATCGACCCCGAGGAAGTGCGCCGAGCCCTCCGGCCCGACACAGTCCTGGTGTCCATCATGTACGCGAACAACGAGATAGGCACGATCGAACCGATCGCCGACATCGGCAGGATCACGCGGGAGGCCGGCGTGCTGTTCCACGTCGATGCTGTGCAGGCCGCGGGCAAGCTCCCCCTCGACGTCGAAGAACTGGGCGTGGATATGCTCTCCATGAGCGCCCACAAGTTCTACGGCCCCAAAGGGGTCGGACTCATGTACCTGCGCAAACGGACCCGCGTCACTCCCCTGCTCCACGGCGGGGGCCAGGAACGGGGCCGCAGAGCGGGTACGACCAATGTTCCGGGCATCGTGGGTATGGCCAAAGCCCTCGAGCTGGCAGACAACCGCATGGCCGAGGACGCCGTCCGTGAGGCGGCTCTTCGCGACCGCCTCTGGGAAGGCCTGAGCGCCGGGATAGAGGCCATCCACCTGAACGGCGACCCCGTCCGACGGTTGCCGGGTAATCTCAACGTCAGGCTCGACGGCATCGAAGGCGAGTCGATGGTCCTCATGCTCGACATGGAGGGCATATGCGTCTCGTCGGGCTCGGCCTGCACTACGGGCTCTCTTGAGCCCAGCCACGTACTCCTCGCTATCGGTATCCCGGCGGAGCATGCGCACGGATCCCTGCGCGCCACCCTGGGGCGCAGCACCACCACAGAGGACGTGGACCATTTCATCAAGGTCTTCCCTCCCATTGTGGACAGGCTCCGACAGATGTCACCGATCTGGTGTGAGAACTGCGTCTGCAAGCAAAGGAACTGATATGTACTCAGAACTCGTCATGGAGCACTTCCGCAACCCACGGAACATCGGCGTCATCGAGAACGCCGACGGGGTGGGTGAAGTCGGCAACCCTCAATGCGGCGACATGATGCGTATCACCATCAAAGTCAAGGATGACATCCTCGAAGACATCAAGTTCCAGACCCTGGGATGCGGCGCCGCCGTCGCCACCTCGAGCATGGTGACCGAGATGGCCAAAGGTAAGAAACTCGATGAGGCTATGGATATCACCAACCAGGCGGTCGCCGAAGCTCTGGGCGGTCTTCCGCCGGCCAAGATGCACTGCTCCAACCTGGCAGCAGATGGGCTGCAGGCGGCTATCAAAGACTATCGCGCCCGGCACAAGGCATAGCACCGACACGGCCCGGGCGGGCGCCGTCCGGGCCGCCGCCGTCCGGGCGCCCGCAGTTCTTGTTCGCGCGGTCCCGGCGGCAATCCGAAGCGTAGCGGCCCTCGCCGTCGTGATACTCCTCTCCTCCCCCCTCTTTCTCACGGGCTGCTCGGGCCCCGAAGGCGTGGCAGCCACCCCAGGCGCCAAGCTCGAGCACGGGATCGTCTATCTGGCGGACCTCGATGGTGACGGCGCCTGCGAGCAGGTGGTCGTAGACGGTACGCCTGGCACCCTCATCATCACCGACGGCGGCACCGTCTACCGCAGCAGAGACAAGTGGCGGGTGGTCGAGGCCCACCTGGGCGACACCGACCACAACGGGGTTCTCGAGGTGGTCGCGTTGCTCGACTCCGATGAAGGGCGACACCTGGGCCTCTTCGCCCACTTCGGAGGGCGCTACCGGGAGCGTCTGGTGACCTCTGAACTTGACCCCCGACCACTCTCCCTGGAGATCGTGCCCCCCGACAGGGCTCCCGCGGGCCCCGACGGAGCCCCGGCATCGAACGGCGACCTGGTCTTGCTCATACTGGAGCCCGCGCCGGGCCGGACCGACCAGCAATCCATACTTTGCCGCTGGAACGGATTCGGCTTCACCGGCCTCGGACCGTTGCCCCCTGAATAGCGATCGCGGGATCGTGAGATCATTCGTGACCGAATCGTTACAAAGCCGTGGTTGACGTGTGACAATCCTGGGCAAACATGATAATCAGGGTCGAACACCTAAGCCGCCGTTGGACGGGCGCGATGCGGACTCATCACAAGATGCGCCGTATTACGAGCCCACTACGCCGACCGTGAACCGGAGGGGAGCCATGAAGCGGAGCCTGATCGTAATCTGTGTGTTCGTTTTGGCCGCCGGTCTTCTCGTGGCCGGTTGCGGAGACAAACCCGGCGGGACCTCCACCACCGGACCACTCGGCCCCAGCGATTCGGTGAGCGCCGGCGCTTCGACCACCTCACAGGGCCCACCGGCCACCGGAGGCAACGGGGATACCCAGCCCCCGCTTCAGGTCGGCAGCCCCTTCATCGAACCCTCGTATCTAGGATCCCAACCGGTCGATCTGGCGTCAATAACGAACCTTGAGACCGCCCAGCTCACCGAGGCACAGAAGCAGGTGCTGGCCCGCCAGAGCTTCGTGGCCGTTGTCCAGGACCCCCTCAATGGGCCTTGGAAGTTCTGGCAGACTTATGAAACAGCCCGCTACCAGGGTCTTCCGTTGTTCGTCACCACCGACTCTGTGCTGAACGCGTATCACGGACTGTTCGATACGCTGCTCCAGCGCATGGAGGAGACGGCCCTTTACGACCAGGCTGTAACGATGACTGAGGCTCTTTACAACGCCGCCTCCGATCAATGGAACACGGCAACCGACCCCGTCATCAAAGAAGATGCCCGTTTGAATATGGCCTTCTTCGCCGTAGCGGGCTCCCTACTCCAAGACGCGTTGGCGGCCCCGGATCTGACCAGGGACGAGGTGCAGGCCGAATTGCTCTTGATCGAGAACGCCGACGGTCCAGATGAATCGCCGATTCTCGGCTATACGGAGGATTACAGTCAGTACAAGCCTCGCGGCCATTACACCCGCAGCGAGCAACTGGAGCGCTACTTCAAGACCTTGATGTGGTACGGACATACGGGCTTCTTCATCAACCCGCGGAACCCCGATATCACTGAAGAGGAGGCGGCCGACCTCACGCGTCGGGCGATCCTGGTCTCGTCATCGCTCGTCGGTGAGGCCAAGCAGGCTTGGCTGGCCATCTACGAGCCCACCAGCTTCCTAGTGGGTAGAGCCGACGATCTCACCGTCGACGACATGGAGTCGGTACTCAGCAAGGTGTTCGGTACTGCGCAACCCGAACCCGATGCTCTTGCCGATAGCGGCAAGATCGCCGCCGTCCGCGAGAGACTCAACCAACTGCGCCCCCCTAGGATCCTCTCCGGAGTGGTCCGTTTGCCGGGCGACACCGAGGATCGAGAGGAGAACGAGCGAAGTTTTCGGGTCATGGGCCAGCGCTATATCCCCGACTCCTACGCTTTCCAGCAGCTGGTGTGGGCGTACGTGGGTGAGGAGTCTCCTCCCGAAGCGAAGCGCGACCTACCCATGGGCCTGGACGCCATGGCGGTCCTAGGCTCTCATGAGGCCTACAAGATCGCCAAGGAGGACTTTGGCCAGGATCGGTATCTACATTGGGAGGACCAGATCCAGAAGGTCTACGAAGAGTTCGCGGACCGCGGAGCCGACCTGTGGCCGACCAACCTCTACACCGGCTGGCTCGAAGCTCTGCAGCACGTGATGACGATCCCCGCTGAGGGTGCGCCCGACTTCATGAAGTCCCGGGCCTGGGCCCGCAAGAGCCTGAACACCGCCCTGGGAAGCTGGACGGAGCTCCGTCACGACACCATACTGTACGCGAAGCAGTCGGTGACGGCTGAGGGGGATGGCGGCGAAGAACCTACGCCACAGGGTTATGTGGAGCCGTACCCGGCCTTCTACACCAAGGTCGGAGAACTGGCGACCACCCTTCGGGAGAGTCTTCTGAAATACGACCTGATCGACTCCGAAGCCGCCAACAAGCTGGAGATGATGATCTACGTGGTCGACACGCTCGCGTCGATCGCCGAAAAAGAGCTGGCGGGGCAAGAGCTCACGGCCGAGGAACGTTCCGTCATCACCGAGTACGGGCACTACCTGGAGATGCTCGAACAGTTCGATGTAGCGTCAGATCATGGCCTTACCCTTTCGCCCAGCGCAGAGAAGAGTCCTCTGGTGGCCGATGTGCACACGAGCTACAACTCCAAGCTGGCACTGGAGGAAGGAACGGGCTACCCACTGACGTTCTACGCGGCTTTCGAGCTAAACGGGCAACTGCAGATCTTCGCGGGAGCTTCCTACGCATACTACGAGTTCACCGTCCCACTGGACCGGCGCATGACCGACGAGGAATGGACGGCGCTTCTCGACTCCGGTCAGGCGCCTCCGCGGCCGGTCTGGACCAACGAGTGGATCGTGACTGAGTGACCGTCGCCCATTACGCGCACTTGGAATAGCCGCACGACCGACAGACCACGCAGCCTCCTTCGTGCTCGATGGCGCCGCCACAGTCCGGACAAGCTCCCTGCGCCACCGCGATAGGCATGGCCAGTTGCCCCACCGCCGGGCCGCCGTTGTCGCCGCCGATATAGTACTTGTCGGCCAGTGCCCGCCCGATGGCGTCCGGGCACGATAAGATCTGATTGGGTCCGAATCCCAGCGGCACGTGGCAGCGGATCCCTTTGAGCTGCTTGACGATCTTGTCCGGCGGCACGCCGTAGCGGAAGGCCAGGGAGATCAGCCGTCCGATGGCCTCCGTGGAAGCCGACGCGCAGCCGCCCGCCTTGCCCATATTGGCGAACACCTCGCGGGGGCCGTAGTCGTCCTCGTTGACCGTGACGTAAAGGCTTCCGCAACCCGTCACTTTCTCCCTGGTCTCTCCGCGTAACACCGGGGAGCGGCTGGGCCGCACCGGCATGATGGGCGTGCCTTGGGGCCCTAACTCCATCTGCAGAGACGCCCCACTCGGGTCGCCGTCGGCCCCTTTGCGTTTGACCTCCCCGATGTTGAGCACCTGGTCCTGCCTGGAGCCGTCGCGATAGATGGTGACCCCTTTGACCCCCAACTCGTAAGCAAGAAGGTAGACGCGCTCCACATCCTCAGGCTTGGCCTGATTGGGAAAGTTGACGGTCTTAGACACAGCATTGTCAACGTGGTCTTGGAACGCCGCCTGCATACGGACATGCCATTCGGGGGCAACATCGTGCGCGGTCACGAAGATCTTCTTGAGATCCTCGGGCACATCCATATCGTGCAGACCGCCCACCGCCGCGATGCCCTTCATCAGGCCTTCTGAATAGAGGCCGCGTTCCTTCAGCACCCGCTCCAACACCGGGTGGGCCTCGGGAAGCTCCGTGTTATCCATGACGTTGCGGATGAACGCCAGCGCGAAGATAGGCTCCACTCCGCTGGAGCATCCGGCTATGATGGAGATGGTCCCGGTGGGAGCGATGGTGGTAAGAGTGGCGTTGCGGACCCGTCGGCCCTTGGCCTTCCAGGTGCTCTCCTCCCAATTGGGGAACGTGCCCCTATCGGCGGCGAGTTCTTCGGAGGCCTGGATGGCCTCTTCATGGATGAAGCCCATCACTTCATGGGCGAGCCGGATCGCTTCCTCGGAGTCATAGGGCACGTCAAGCTCGACCAGCATGTCCGCCCAGCCCATGACGCCCAAGCCTATCTTGCGGCTGCTGCGGGTCTTCTCGCCGATCTCGGCAAGAGGATAACGGTTCATGTCTATGACGTTGTCCAAAAAATGGACCGCCGTACGCGTCACGCGGCGCAGACGCTCCCAGTCCACCGTCCCGTCCTTAAGCATGACGGCGAGATTGATGGAGCCAAGATTACAGCTCTCATAAGGCAACAACGGCTGCTCTCCACAAGGATTGGTCGACTCGATCTCACCCAATCCCGGCGTGGGATTGTCCCGGTTGAGCCGATCCAGGAACACGATGCCGGGTTCGCCGTTCTTCCAGGCCAGGTTGACGATGAGATCGAACACCTCGCGGGCGTTCAGGCTGCCCACTTGCTCGTGACTGCGCGGGTTGCGCAGCGCATACTCGCCGCCGGTCAGCACCGCACCCATGAACTCCTCGGTCACTCCCACCGAGATGTTGAAGTTGTTGAGGATATGCTCGTCCTCTTTGGCCCGTATGAACTCGATGATGTCCGGATGGTCCACCCGCAGGATGCCCATGTTGGCGCCGCGCCTGGTGCCGCCCTGCTTGATCGTCTCGGTAGCCATATCGAAGACCCGCATGAATGAGACCGGCCCGCTGGCCACACCCATGGTGGACTTCACCAGGTCGTTCTTGGGACGCAGGCGACTGAAGCTGAAGCCTGTACCTCCCCCCGACTGATGCACGAGCGCCGCATCGCGGATGGCACCGAAGATGGATTCCATGCTGTCCTCGACCGGGAGCACAAAACAGGCCGAAAGCTGCTGCAGTTCCCGCCCTGCATTCATGAGGGTCGGGGTGTTGGGCAAGAACTCGAGCCTGGCCATCACCGCAAAAAATCCGGCAACGGTCTCGGCGAGCGATTCCTCGGGGTGATAGAGGTGATCGGCCTCGGCGATGTTCTCCGCCACCCGGACGAACATGTCGACCGGCGTCTCCAACGGCTCGCCTTCTGGAGTCCGCTTGAGATAACGCCTCTCCAGGACCTTCTTGGCGCTGGGGGACAGGTTACTATCCAGCTCTGCCGACAGGGCCCGTAATTCGGCGACGGTCATCGTATCCCCTCTCTCGCAAGCGACTCTAGTTCGTGTTTGAACTCCTCCACACTCTCGAACTGACGGTAGACGGAGGCGAAACGGACGTACGCGACCAAATCGACCCGCTGTAGACGTTCAAGAACCATCTCGCCCACCCGCTCGGACGAAACCTGGTAGGCCGCTTCCTCCCGGAGTTCTCGCTCGATATCGGCCACGATCCCCTGCAGCCGTTCCACGGGGACACGGCGCTTGGCGCAGGCCCGTACCAGCCCTCGAAGCAGCTTGTCGGGATGGAATAGCTGGGTGCTGCCGTCCCGTTTCACGACGGTAATGGGAATCTCCTCGATCTTCTCGTAGGTAGTGAAACGCTGCGTGCATGCCATACACTCCCGGCGACGCCGGATCGCTTCCTTGCCCTCCGTCTCCCGAGAATCGATCACCCGGCTGTCGGGAGAACCGCAGTATGGGCAGTTCACAAGACCCCCACCTTTCCTGGAACAGGACCGCACTTCCATTACCAGCAGCGTACAAACACGACGACATGTGTGAATCGGCATCATAGTCGTCTGATACCATATCTTGTGTAGTGCGGATGCTAGCACCCTATATATTGGATGTCAAAACCAATATTTGCGCTCTTTGCGCCGAATTCCCTCCTTCTCACACAATGGCGATGTACGCCGTGAGCGGTATCGGTCTGAGCGGCATCGGCCTGAGCGGTATAATCCAGGCGTGAAAGAGCGAGTGCTTGTCGTGGAAGACGATCCCTCTCTACGCGAGGTGATCCGCCTCGGTCTGGAGGGGGAGGATTACCGCGTCGTGACGGCTGAGGATGGGCCCTCCGCATTGATCGCGTTCGCCTCCGATCCGCCCGATCTGGTGCTGCTCGACGTGATGCTCCCCGGCCTGGACGGCTTCGCGGTGTGCCGAGAGCTACGTAAGATCTCTCTGGCACCGATCGTGATGCTGACGGCCCGCACGTCCACTCCCGATGTCGTCGAAGGACTCGAGGCCGGTGCCGACGACTACGTGACCAAGCCCTTCGAGTTCCCCGAACTGATAGCCCGGTTGCGCTCCGTGCTCCGCCGTGCTTCCATCAGGGTCCCGATTGCCGGATCTGAGGTTCCTGGAGGGAGAGCCGGGGCAGCTGTAGGCGCGGATAGAGCGGCGGAGACGGTCTTCGCGACCTCCCCGACTGTGACCCTGGGCCCTCTCACGATCGACCCCGGCGCCTACGCGGTCCGCCGCGGCTCCGAGGATATCCCTCTGACGGTCACTGAGTTCCGCCTGCTCTACGAGCTGACCCGCCATGTGGGGCAGGTGCTGACCCGTGACCAGTTGCTCGAACTGGTGTGGGGCTACTCCTATCTGGGCGACAGCCGGCTGGTCGACGTGCACGTGCAGCGGTTACGGGCTAAGATTGAAGAAGACCCGGCCCATCCCGCCCTCATTCTCACCGTCCGTGGGGTCGGCTATAAGGCCGACGATCGCGACGCGGGCTGATGTGCCCGCAGGTTCGACACCTGCCTCGCGCCCGTCGCTCGCTGTTGCGGCGAATCGCCTTCATCTTCGTCGTCGCCGTGGTGGTGACTGCTCTTGCGCTGGCCTTTTCGGCCTACTTCATCACGAAGAGCGCCCAGGACGAGCGCGCCTTGTCGGACGCGTTACGCCAGTCGAAGCAGAACCTCACAGTGGCCGACTCGATGCTGCCGGAGCAGCCGGGACCTTCTGACTACACCGACCTGATGGCCGCTTTTCAAATCCGCGGAGATTTCGCTACTTATATGGAGGTGTACTCCGAGCCCAGGCCCTACGTCTCGGGAATCGACGTCACCAAGGCCCCGGTCACACCGGAGTTGGCTGCCAAGGTGGCGGAGGGCCGCATCGGATACCAGACCGTCACGGTGAAGGACGAGCGCACGATCATCGTGGGTTCAGAGCTGCGATCCGGCGGACTTACAGTCTACTTCTTCTATCCCCAAGGTACGCGTCTGGCGGACCTGGCCCGGCTGCGGAACGTCCTTGCCATCGGCGGGTCAATCCTGGCCGTTCTAGGCGCCATCGCCGGCTATCTACTCGCCCGCGCCGTGGTGAGACCCGTCCGGGAGGCCAGTAGGGCCGCAGCTCAGATGTCCCAGGGTAACCTGGATATCCGTCTGCCCGTAGGCTCGGATGAGTTCGGCGTTCTGGCGGCTTCGTTCAACCAGATGGCGGAGAACCTGCAGGTGAAGATGGAGGACCTGGAGGCCGGCCGGGCGCGAGAGCGGCGCTTCGTAGGCGACGTGACCCATGAGCTGCGCACGCCGGTCTCGGCGTTGGTTGGTGAGGCGTCTTTGCTCAGGAGCAGACTGGAAGCCGACCCTTCTGCCTGTCCCGACGATGTAAGACGGCTCGCGACGATGATCAACACCGATATCACACGCCTGCGCCAGCTGGTGGACGACCTTCTCGAGATCAGCCGTCTCGACGCGCGAGCCGTCGAGACACTCATCGAGCCCGTGGATATCGGTCTGTTCCTGACCCGATTGGTCCAAGCCCACGGTTGGGCTGAGACGGTCGAGGTCAGGATGACGCGCCTTCAAGGGCCGAGCAACGCCGCCCCGGGTGTACGGTCGGCCTCAGAGGGCGGATTCGTCGTCCCGGTGGACAGGCGCCGGTTGGAGCGCATCTTGGTCAACCTGGTGGAGAACGCGCTCCGGCACGGGGCAGCGCCGGTGAGGGTGGAAGCGCGCCGCGGCCCCGCCGCGGCGCCCGATGCCATCGAGACCGTCCAGATAGCGGTCACTGATCGCGGTCCGGGCATCCCCATCGAACACCTGCCCCATATCTTCGACCGCTTCTACAAGGCTGATCCAAGCCGCTCGTCCAGCCGGGGAAGCGGCCTGGGGCTTGCCATCGCCCGCGAGAACGCCCGTCTGCTGGGCGGGGACATCACCGGCGGCAACGTCCCGGGGGGAGGAGCCGGATTCGTCGTCACGCTTCCGGCGGGTAACCTGTAACACGATCGTTACCCAAACGCATCAGGCCTGTTAAGTCCATGGTCGAACATAAGTATGGATGGGGTTCACCCTTGAAGGAGGAAGCGTTGATGAGAAGCCGTTTGACCGATTCACCTAGGCGGGCCCTGCCGACCGGCCTGATGACCCTCATGGTGATCGCCCTGCTGATGTTCACCGCCGGCTGTGGCAGCGGCAGCGATGTCGGCGACGGGGGCACGGTCAGCACCAGCACTACCGAGGTGCTCGAAGCCATCACTACCACGACCGAAGCTCCCGAAGAGACCACCACAACGACCTTGGCGTCCGACACGCCTGCGACCACCCTGCCTTCAGCAGACACGGTGGCGCTCAAAGTGTACTTCTCCAAAGACGAGATGGTCTGTGCCGCGAGCCGGGTCGTCCCCGAGACCCAGCAGGTGGGAGCCGCCGCGATGAGAGCCCTGCTCGATGGACCCACCGAGGTTGAGAAGACCGGGGGGATGGTCGGCAATATCCCGAAAGGCACCACCTTTCTCGGTCTCACGATCGCCGACGGCATCGCTACGGTGGACCTCTCCAAGGAATACTCCTCGGGCGGAGGCAGTCTGTCCATGTTCATGCGCCTGGCCGAGGTGGTATTCACTCTGACCCAGTTCCCCACGGTGCAGGGCGTCGACTTCAAGCTCGACGGTGAGCCGATAGACGTCCTCGGCGGAGAAGGCATCATCATCGACCATCCGATGACCCGGGCGGACTTCGAGGACCTGTCACCCGCGATCCTGGTCGAATCGCCCACCCTGGGTAATACGGTGGGTAGTCCCCTCCGCGTGACCGGCACCGCCAACGTCTTCGAGGCTGCGTTCAAGATCGAGATCGTCAACTGGGACGGCCTCATCATCGCCGAGAAGGTGGCGCACGCCACCTCGGGCACCGGCACTCGTGGCGAGTTCGACGAGACCGTCTCCTTCACCGTTGACAAACGAGGGCTCGGAGCCCTGATAGTCTCGTCAGAATCAGGGAAGGACGGCTCCCCTATCAACGTGATCGAGATACCTCTGCAACTGGCGCAGTAGTCGGCACTGGAGCGGGCCCCTATCTTGCCCGAGCCGCCCACGGGGAGACCCCGGCCCGCCCCGGCCGGCCCCGGGGCGGCTCATCTCATTTGCGGGAACCCCGCTTCATCGTCTCGGCAGCGACAAGACGCTGGTGGCTCTGGAAGACGAGCGTCGCCTGGAGGCGGCTGGCCACTCCCAGTTTGCGGAAGATGTGATTGGTGTGAGTCTTCACGGTCTTCTCCGTGATGAACAACTTGGCCCCTATCACCTTGTTGGGCATGCCCAGAGCGACCATCTTGAGGATATCGCGTTCGCGATCGGTCAGAGCTTCGATGCCCGCCACCACCGTCGGAGCCGGTTGCTCCGCACCCGCTCGGTCCGCAACCGCCGGTCTGTGCAGATCTCTGCGTCTTGGCGGTCCCAAAGGCACGTCGGTAGGATAGGTCCCACCCTCAGCCAATGCTTGAAAATGGACTCTAAGACGATCGGGGATGAGCGGCACGATCTGCTGCCTGACGAACGAACCGGCTCCGAACCTGTCACACAAAGCGAGAATCGGGATTGCAACCCTGGCTTCTTGACAGAAGTAGTGGATATGCCCATGCTCATCAGCAATGCGCATCGACCCGGCGAGACAGCGAGCCGCCTCGTGCTCCCGTCCTGCGAGGGCGTACAACCAGCCCAGATAGAAGAGTGCGGGGACCAACGAGCCCTTCAGACCCCATTTACGACTGTGCCGGACCGCCTCTTCGAGAGTGGACTGTGCCTCCGTCCCCCTCCCGAGCAAGACGAGATCAGCCCCCGTGGCGCCGACGGCCAGCATGCGTTGAAACACGGCCAGCCGGTTCTCTTCGACGACCGCCAGTGCCGCCTGATGACGCCCCAAGGCGCGCTCCGCGTTGCCGGTGCGCCGGCACAGGTCGCCGAGCATCATCTCGACCCGGAACGTCTCTTCAGGGTCGCCCGCCTGGGCGACGAGGGTCTGAACCTCCACCATTCTCGCCACCGCGCCCCGATAGTCCCATCTACTCTCGGCCTGCATAGCTCGGCTGAGAAGACATGGTATCTCGACCAAGGCGTGACCGCGGGCGCGTGGCAGACGCAGACACTTCTGAATCAGCTTGGCGGCTCTGTCGTAATCACCGGTGAGACACGAGAATACTGAGAGCCCGCTGAGCGCCATCGCGTGCGATAGAGTGCCCCTGCCGTTCTCGCCGGCCGGGATCCTTTCCGCCCAGAGCTTGGCCAAACGGTAGTGGCCTAGGCAGTAGAAGAGGCGGGCACGATGACCGTGGACACGCCATGACAAGGCCGGCCGGGATTCCGCGGGCGCGAAGGCCAAGGCTTTCTCCCATTTTTCGACCGCTTCGTCCCACCGGCCCAGTCCTACCAACAGGCCGCCTTCCGGTATCAGGATCTCCGCCTTCTCAAGCGCAGTCCCGGCCAGAGACCTGCACCGAGTCAACACGGCCAGCGCTTCCTCCCACAGCCCCCGGGTGTAGAGACAGAAGGCCAGGCTCAGCAAGACCGGCAACAGACCTTCCTTGTCACCCTGTGCGTTGATGATCTGCGCCGCACGTTCGTACAACGTGACGGCCCGCGCGTGCTCCGACCGCTCTTGCAGGATCCGCGCCTTGGCGGTCAACAACCAAGCGTGCGCTTGGTCATCGTCGGATACTTCATCCGGTATGAAACCCGCCCATTCCTCCCGCGTGCAGCGCGCAGTGCTATTCAATGAGGCCACAATGAGAGAACGTACGAGACGGGCCGCCTGCGCCAACCGACCGGCTCGAAGATAGAGCGATACCGCCTCCTCGGTGTCGCCGACACTCTCTAAGTGGGTCGCAGCGCGCTCAAGTAGACTTGCCTCGGAGTCGCCCTGGGTGACCCGCCGCTTGGCCAACCCTCGGATGAGCGGGTGGATGGTGTAGCTACGACGTCCCGATCGGCTGACCAAGAACCCTCTCGAGGCGCAGTCCTCCAAGGCCGCCTCCGTGCTCCCGACCGACTCGTGAAAGAAACCGTCGTCACGGGGGAACATGACCCGAGGGAGCAGCCCCGCGGTGAAAAGCGCTTGAGTGGTCTCCTGGTCAAGGCCGGAGAGGACGCCGTCCTCGACGTAGGCCCTCAGGTCGCGCCGTCGAAAGATCGCCTCCGAGATGTTCCTGCAGACGGCACCGGGCGCCCCGGACCGCAGAAGCCCGCCCAGGAGCACGAGCGCCGCCGGCCAACCCTGAGTGACGCGCCAAAGCGCGCGCTTCTCTTCGGCTTGAAGCTCCACCTCACAGTTGTGTCGCGTCCAGGCGGCCACCTCACCTGGGGTCAGGCGCAAATGGCGAGCTCGAAGCTCCACAAGGCGTCCCCCCAGGCTGACCCTGTCCTGACGCAACGGAAGCGGACGGCGAGACGACACGACCATGGTCCATCCCGGCGGCAGTCCCCGGATGATGAACTCCAGCACCCTCACAACCTGGGGGGACGAGTCGACCAAGTGAAAGTCGTCGACGGCCACGAACACCTGCTCGCCCGAAAGATCGGATATGAAGTCGACAAGCCCGGCCGTGAGTTCAAGCACCGGTCCTTCGATGTCTCCAAGAACCTGCCGCTCCAAGGATGAGGCACCGCCGCCGTCAGGCGACTCCATCCCCAGACCGGCCATGAAGTAGCCGAGAAACCGTACGGGATCGCGATCACCCTCATCCAAGGAGACGTACATAGTGCGGCCGGCAGCGGACGAGAGCAGGTCGACGATGAAGGCCGTCTTCCCGTACCCGGGCCCCGCGACCAGCTGGACCACACCTCCGTTGCGGACCGGCTCCAGCCGAGTACGCAGCCGCTCGCGGCTGTGGACAAAGCCCATGTGGGGCAGGCTGAGCTTCGCCGCCACAGCCCTTGTCCGCTGTTCGGAGACATCAAAGGGTTCTGTCACCGGTATCTCCCGCAGATTCCGGTTGAGAAGACGATCAGTGGACACAGTTTCCATGGCGGAAGCCTTTGTGTCAACGCGAAGCAGGCCCTCAGGAGATTTCATCGGTTGATATCTGTCTGTCGAGGCATCCGGCGAAGCCGCCTGTGCAGCGAAGGTGACCGAGCCCGGCGCCCCTGCCGGACGCCGGGCTCGGTCACGGCGCGACTACAGGTACTCCAGCCGTTTCGCGACCACCGATACCGCCCTGCGCTCCTCGCCGTCCTTCTCGTAGACGTCCTGCCGCAGCGAACCCTCGACGGCGATGCGGCGCCCCTTGCCGAGGTGATCTCCGGCGGCCTCAGCCTGGGAGTTCCAGGCTTTTATCCTGAAGAAGTCTGCCTCCTCGGCGTTCCTATCCACCGCCAAGATGAAGCTGGAGACCTTGGAGCCGCCGCTCACCTCCTTCACATCCACGTCGGTGGCCAGCCGTCCGATTAGGTGTACGCTGTTCATTCCTTCCTCCTTTATGCTTCGTGATCACTCTGTGATGGCCCGGTGCCCGATGGCGACTACGACCGGGGTGCAGGGTAGCAGCGCGTGATATGGGGAGGAATACAACTAAGGGTGGAGGTACGTGTGGACCCCGAGGTGACCAGCATCCTGAAGGACGCGGAAGAGGGCAGGCCCATCACTAGGTGGGAAGCGAAGCTTCTCCTGTCGCTGCCCGAGCGCTCACTGGGAGCGGCGCTGCTCCGCTCCGCAGCCAACTCGATATCGCGCAGGCGATTCGGCAACGCCGGGCTTCTCCTCGGCCAGATCGGGGTGGACATGGCGCCCTGTGACGGGGATTGCGCCTTCTGCTTCTTCGCGCGTTCTCACACCCGCGTAGAACCCTCGATCTTGTCCGCTGAGGAGGTCCTCGATCGCTGCCGGCGGTACCTGGCGGGAGGCGCCCAAGGCGTGTTTCTCATGACCATGCACCGGTTCGGCTTCGACTGGTTCTGCGATCTGTGCGAGCGACTGCGCGCCGCCATGCCGGCCGGTTTTGAGATTCTCGCCAACGTGGGAGATATCTCACTCATCCAACTCGCGGAGCTCCGAGAGGCCGGGGTGACGGGCGCCTATCACGTCTGCCGGCTACGAGAGGGGATCGACTCTCACATGAAGCCGGAGTCGAGACGTCGGACCATAGAGCGTATCCTCGAAGCCGGCCTTGGCTGGTATACGATGTGCGAACCTGTAGGCCCTGAGCACACGCCGGAGGAGCTGGTCGAGCAGATATGGCTGGGCGTCGATCTCCCCTGCACACAACATGGGGCCATGCAGCGCTTCCCCGTACCCGGTTCGCCTCTTCACCGCCACGGTCGAGTCACGCTTGAGCGCCTCGCACAGATCGTGGCCGTCGTGGTCCTTGCGACGCTCGAAAACGCGGAGTTGAAGAGCGTGGCGGTCAACGTGTCCAACTCGGTCGGCCTGTTCAGCGGGGCGAACGCCTTCTTTCCAGAAGCAGGTGAACCCGAGGCCGGGGAGGCGACCGCCGTCATGCAGACGGGCGAGGGCGGCTTCACCACTGCGCTGTGGCGACAAAGCAGCGAGATCACGACGGCGGATTGTCGGGGTATGTTGATGGAGGCGGGGTTCTCGCATCTCATGGACGCCCGAGGCGCCCCGGTGAGGGCACTGTAGGGGACGTCACTGAGCCGCCCGGCGCCCAGTAGTACGGTCGCAACGACCGTAGGTACCCTCGTCGATCTTTTCCAGAGCCCTGTCCACCTGTGCCGGCAGTCGCTCGATATTCCCCTGGAGGGTGAGATCCAGTTCGCGGCAGATACCCGCTAAACCCTGGGGCCCCCGTCGCCGATATCACAACCATGGGAAATAGCATGGATAACAACATATCCCACACCGCTGCGCCTGCCATCTTCTGCCGCTCATGCGCCTCTCCGCTCGTCCAGGCTCTCGACTGGGAAGAGGAGGAGCCGCTGTGGAGCCTGAGGCTGTGGTGCCCGGAATGTGGGTTCGAACAGGCGGCGATGCTGGATCGTTCGCAGCTCTTCTACCTGGCATTGGCGGTTGAGGAGGGCTTCGGCCGGATACTCGACGCACTGGATGAACTCGACCGGTTGTCGTCGTTGCCCGAGGAGCCTGATCTCGTAGACAGGGCGATGACCGATAGGATCGACTGCTCCGGCCGCTGACCCTGCTCGACCTTCTGCGCTGCCTTCCAGGTGCTTGGTGCAACCTCCGGGTGCCGGAAGATCCTCTGGGTTATGCTAGGTCGCATCACACGTGGCGAAAGGGGCACGACGTTGGACATGGAAGTCTTTTTTCCCGGCAACAAGAAGGTCCACGCTCGGTACAAAGGTTTCGTCATCGAGACCGATCAAGCGGTGGCCGAGGGCGGCGACGAGACTGCTCCCGCGCCTTTTGACCTCTTCATCGCCTCCATAGGGACATGCGCGGGCATATACGTGCTCAGTTTCCTCCAAGAGCGTGGACTCTCCACCGAAGGAGCAGGCATCATCCTCCGCGAGGAACGCGACGAGGAGACCCGATCACTCAAGAAGGTCTCCATGGAGATCAAGTTGCCCGCCGACTTCCCGCAGAAGTACTCGAGAGCTGTGGTGCGCGCGGCCGACATGTGCACCGTCAAGCGGCACCTCGAGAACCCCCCTGTGTTGGAGACCTTCGTTACCATCGGCTAGAGAGCCGCCTGCGGCAACAGACCCTGGACTCAGCTCGGACGCAGCCCCAAGGTGTCGGATTCCGCGTCGCGCCGGCGTTCGAGTTGTACCAGAGCGTCCTTGTACTTGGCGTGCCGCAACCCCATGACCTCGCCCATCAGCTGGATGAAGCGCCAGAACCCCGCACCCACGTCCTCCGGTGGGGTGTCCACGTAGACGTGGCCGGCCGCTATGCCGGCCCCCTCACACTCTTTGACCGCGTGGAACACGGTCTTGCTGATGATCATGTCGATCTCGAGATCCATCCCCTGTTCGCTCAGACACTTGATCAGGCCGCCTCCGTCGCTGATGCGTATCATCGGATCGGCCGATGGTTCCCCAAGGGACGGCTCCGGGGGCGCAGGCTGCCGGTCGAAGCCGGCCGGTGAATCGAGGGTGGCCCGCAGTACAGGCGCATCTGAGCGCCCCGGATCCTCACTCCCTGCCGGGGCCAGACCGACATACGCGACCACCGGCCCCAAGCGGCCGGGGTATGTGAGCGGCGTCTTAGCCTGGAACCGGTCACCGGCCAAGAGTCCGGCCTGGAGACCGGCGTCTCCGGCAAGCAACGCGAGCAACCCCTGATAGCTAAGAACGAGTCTCTCGTCGGCCATCGGTGATGCTCCTACACACCCTCAGTCGGCCGATGTTCCCCGCCGGGCTGAACTTCCCCCACAGCGTCGGGGGAGGGGACGGCGTCTTCCGAGGCAGGAGCCCCTGCCCAAGAGGGCGCCCCTCCGGGGGGAGTAGCGGGCGACGAGGTCTGCGGCTCGCCTGCGCCCTGCGCGGCCTGGGCGGTATGAGCGTCACGCTCCGCCTTCCAGGCGGCCTCGGCCTGAGCTTTGGCCGCGGCCTCGGCTTTGCTCTTCAGCAACTGGTCTTCCAGCCGGCTCATCTCTTCGAGGATCTTCTGGCGCAGGTTCTGGTCGATCTGGCGCCCTCGATAGAAATCGAACACCAGGTACCCGAGCTTCTTGGCCTGACCGTCCATCTGCATCTCGATCTGAAGTTCGCCGACCTTGACCTTGCCCTTGTCGATCGCCTTGTCGGCTCCTTCGGCCAGACGCTCCACAACCGCCGCGAATTTGTCCGTGAGGCCCATGAGCGCACCTTCCTTCGTGGATCACTTCGTCAAATGTACCGACTTGTCGGATGAGACGCAACGTCGCGTCGCCCTCGGGAGACCGTCGCCGTCCGCACCTGCCGGGGGTCGCTCGACCGGCGATGCTATCATCGAGGCCATCGAGGCCATAACCTCGGTAACCGCTTCACGAGAGCCCGGGGTCGCACCGCCAAGGAGACGTAGCGCATGACTACCTATGGACACGTATTCTCTCCGTTTCACTTCGGCCGAGTCGAGATCAAGAATCGCATCGCTACTGCCCCGATGCTGTCCTGCATGGCCTCGCCCGACGGCTTCGTCACCAGGGAGATGATCGACTTCTATCAAGCGTTCGCGCGAGGCGGCGCCGGGATGGTCAACATAGGCGACACCGCCGTGGACAACGAGTACGCCAAGGGACACCACCTGCAGCTGAGTCTGGGAGACGAACGCGTCGTGGGCGGTCTGAGCACGCTGGTCGAGGCGATACAGAAGTATGGCGCCGTGGCGTCCGTGGAGCTCAACCACCCGGGGATGCTCGCATCCCCGGGTGCTCTGGGCGGCAAGAACCCCATCGGGCCCTCAGCGGCAACGGTGGGCCACGTCATCGGCCCGGGTGAGCCCTCGACCGCCGCGGGAGTGACGATCACCGAGATGGATCGCGCTCTGATCGGCCAGGTGGTGGAGAGCTTCGCCGCAGCGTCAGACCGCTGCCTCAGAGCCGGATTCAAGACGGTGATGATCCACGGTGCCCACGGAAACCTAATCGGCCAGTTCGCCTCCTCCCGCACCAACCGGAGGCGCGACGAATACGGCGGGAGCTTGGAGAACCGCGCCAGGTTCGCCTTGGAGGTGTTGGACGCCGTACGCGCCAGGGTGGGCGACCGGCTGGCCCTGGAATACCGGGTCAGCGGTGACGAGATCGCCGCCGAGGGCATGCACGAGGACGAGACCATCGAGTTCTTGAAGCTCATCCAAACGAGAGTCGACCTCGTCCACGTGTCGGTGGGCATGGTCGCCGATCCGCACTCCATCACCCACATGGCACAGCCGACCTACTTCCCCCACGACTTCAACGTGCATAGGGCGGAGCGGATCAAGAAGACGCTCGGGATACCGGTGACCGCGGTGGGCTCCATCAGCGATCTGGCCTCGGCCGAGAGGATCATCGCGGAGGGCAGAGCCGATATCGTGGCCATGGGGCGCGCGCACATCGCCGACCCGGATATCGTGAACAAGACCCGCCGGGGAGAGTTGGACGACATCAGGCCGTGCGTACGCTGCAACTGCTGCGGCGAGCGCCCTGCGCGCTTCATGCCGGTGCGCTGCGCGGTCAACCCTATCGCCGGCAGGGAGACCGAACACAGGACCATCCGTCCGCCGGCGAAGGAGAAGCGGGTCGTTGTAGTGGGGGGCGGTCCTGCCGGCATGCAGGCCGCGCTGACCGCCTCCTCTCGGGGCCATCAGGTGACACTGTTCGAGAAAGAGCGGTCACTGGGCGGGTCGCTCAGGTACGCGGCGGCGCCCGGCTTCAAGGCCGACATGCGCAGGTATCTTGACTGGCTCGTCAACAAGACGCTTCAAGCCGGCATCGACATCAAACTGGACACGAGCGCTTCCGCAGCCGACATCAGCCGCCTGAGACCCGATGTGCTCGTCGTAGCGGCCGGAGCCGAGCCTCTCGTCCCGGACGTCCCTGGAGTCAACGGCCCCAATGTGGTCTGGGCGGGAGAGGTGGACATGGGCGCTGTTCGCACCGGCGACGACGTGGTCGTAGCCGGAGCGGGACTGACAGGCTGCGAGACGGCCCTCCATCTCGCCCAGCAGGGCAGGACCGTCACCGTGATCGATATGCTGAGGGAAGACGAGATCGCAGGGGACGCCAGCGGCGCATCTAGGATAGCCTTGCTCGATCTACTACGGCAACACGGCGTCGTGTTCAGACTGGAGGTGACGCTCACAGCCGTCACGGAGACATCGGTCGTGGTCGCCGACGCGTCGGGACGATCGGCCGAGATCCCCGCAGATACCGTGGTGTTGGCCCTCGGCATGAGGCCTTTGTCGGACGTCGTGGCCTCACTGCAGGGACCGGCTACCGAGACATTCACCGTAGGAGACTGTACGACTCCGCGCGATCTCATGGCCGCGGTGCACGAGGGCTTCAACGTGACGGTGGAGATCTGAGCGGATTCGCCTCCCCCGCCTCCGAGTGACGCTCCAGAAGCCGATGCTATCATTCGAAGACGGTCACTCTTCTGATCAAGGACCAAGGAGACACAGTTGGAGACGGCGGTCCCGTTTCGAGCGTGGCGCTACGCCCCCCAGGCCGGCGACCTCACTTCTCTCGTCGCCCCCCCGTACGACGTCATCGGACCGGATCTCCAGTCCCGTCTGTATGCCGCCGGTCCCCATAATGTGGTGCGGGTGGACCTCGGCATCACCACTCCCAGCGATACACCTTGCGACGACCGGTACACGCGTGCCGCGGCTCAATTGGCCGAATGGAAGGAGCGCGGTGTGTTGGTGCGCGACCCGGAGCCGTCGATCACCTTCGTGGAGGAGAGTTTCACCGGCCCCGACGGGCGGCCCTGTGAGCGTCACGGCTTTCTTGCCGCCATGCGTCTGTATGACTTCGATGAAGGCGTCGTGTATCCGCACGAGCAGACGTTGTCCGGCCCCAAGGAGGACCGTTATCGCCTGATGGCGACGACGGCCATGAGCCTGAGCCCGGTCTTCTTGCTCTACGACCTGCCGGGTGACGAGATCACCGCCGCTTGGAGAGCGGGAGTAGGCTCGAAGGACCCGGCGGCGGACATCGTAGACGAGATGGGCACGGCCACGAAGCTGTGGCCCACCTCCGACCCCGATCTGCTGGATACCATACGGAAGTCTCTTGAGAATGCACGTTTCATCATCGCCGACGGCCATCACCGGTATGAGACCGCCCTGCGTTATAGGGATCAACGGCGCGCCGAGGAGGCGGCCGAGGGAGGCGCCGGCGGCAGGGCCGGCCGCGGCGGACCGAGAGCCGGCGTGAAAGAGGGGCCGGAGGGCCCTCCACCCCAGGGCCCAGCTCCTCCAAGCACCCCGGCCTACGACTACGCCCTGGCTTACTTCAGCAATATGGCCGACTCGGGGATGGCGATATACAGCACTCACCGCCTGGTGACGGGACTCGCTCCGGAACTTGTCGCCGCGCTCCCGCGCACGCTCTCCGGAACGTTCGAGGTGGAGCGCCTGACCGGCGGCGAGGAGCCGGCCCGAGAGGCGGCCGGCGGAAACACTGGGGCGACTCCGTCGATCGCGGCGGCGGCCGGCCCGGCCGCGGCCCCGCCCGGCGCCGCGGCCGCCGAGGCTGCTGTGACCGCCTATCTCGCCAAGCACCCACGCCGGGCGTTCGGCTTATGGGGCCCCGGGTTCGAGGCCGCCTACGGACTCAAGCTGACGGACGCGGCGGCCGCGCGCACGACGGAGTCGGGCCGCAGCGCCGCCTATCGGGAGCTCGACGTCACCATCCTCCAGAGCCAGGTATTGGGGAAGGCGCTCGGCATCGGCGCCGCCGACATGGCGGCGGAAAGATACGTGACATTTTTCAAGGACCAGAAGGAAGCCTTCGCCCGGCTCGAAGCGGGCGACTTCCAGGTGGGTTTTTTCATGAATCCCACCGGCCTCGACCAGATCCGCGAGGCGGCGTTCTCGGGGGAGCGCATGCCGCAGAAAGCCACCTTCTTCTATCCGAAACTCCCGACAGGACTGGTCTTTCACGAACTCGAAGGGAGCCTATGGCCGATACGGCACAGACGCCGCCGTTAGGAGCCTGATGTTAGGAGCCTGCTAATGGTCGGCGCTTACCTCCAGGGATTCAATCCGCCGCGCCCGGCCGTCAGGGCCGATCTCCACGACCACTCCTTCCAGCCACACATCGCCGTCCGCCACCTCGAAACGAACCGGCAGCTGGGTCAGCAGGCGCTCAAGGACGAGTTCCTTCTTGACTCCGATCACCGAGTCTCGCGGGCCGCACATGCCGGCGTCGGTCACGTAGGCGGTGCCGCCGGGGAGTACGCGTGCATCGCCGGTGCGCACGTGCGTATGCGTGCCCACGACCGCACTCACCCTCCCATCTAGATGCCAACCCATGGCCACCTTCTCGCTCGTGGCCTCTGCGTGGATGTCGACAAGGATGTTGCGCACTCCTTCAAGTTGCTCCAGCGCTTCGTCTATCGCCGCAAACGGGGAACGGGCCGGGTGAAGGTAGAGGTCGCCGCAGACATTGACGACCCCCAGGCGTCCCGCGGGAGATTCCACGACCGTCACGCCCCTTCCGGGACTGGAATCTAGGAAGTTGAAGGGCCGCACGATGCGGGGCTGCTCGTCCAGATAACCGTAGATGTCGCGCTGGCGCCAGACGTGGTTGCCTGTGGTGATGACATCCACACCGGCCGCCAGAAGAGCCTCGGCGTGCTTGGGCCGGATGCCGGTCCCGTCTGTGACGTTCTCCCCGTTGGCGACCACCACGTCGGCGCCGAAGCGCTTCCGCAGTCCGGGAAGTTTGGCGATCAGCGACTCCCGACCGGGCCTGCCGATCACGTCGCCGAAGAATAGGATGATCAAAAAGGCCTCCTGCCTGTTTGGCTGCGCGTTGCACCGGTGCTCCGCGCCCGCAACAGTTTAGCGCACGGAGGATGGGCGGCCGGGCGCCCAGGTTGTCGGGCGCCGTCAGTTGCCGAGCCCCGCGCCGCCGGCTGCCGGGCGCCCCGCTGCCTGTTATTGGACGCCACCGGTTGCCAACCTCCGACCTTCGTCCCATGGCTCCCTCTTGGCGCCTTTTCATAGCCTCGGGAGGTCCGCTCAACAGAGGCAAAGGAGGAGAACACGATGCGACAACGATCACCTTCCGGCCCGGAGCCCCGCTCCCGGGCACGCAGACGGGTGGCTCCGGCGTTGAGCCTACTCGTCGGCGCAAGCGTTTGCGCGCTCGCAGCGAGCGCACTCTTAGTCCCCGGGTTCGTCTTCGGTGCCACTGCGACCGAGGTCACAGAGGCGGTGAGGGCGGCCGACGTCACGGAGGAATCGGCGGCCGGAGACTCCACCGAGAGCGTGAATAGGGACGTGTCAGTCTCGACGACGGAGGAGCCCTCCTCACCGTCGACGACCTCTAAGGGCGCTTTGCTTGTGACTCTGCCTTGGGGCGTCGGCGCAGGTGAGGTCGGATTGGCGAAGCCCACCGAGGGCTTGGTACGCGGCCCGGAGGCCCTGGCGATCGCGGCCGACGGGCGCGTCGCCGTGCTTGACTCGGTCAACCGTCGCCTGGTCTACCTCGATGCCGCCGGACTGGTCACCGGCAACACCACGGTACCGCTCTCCGAACCACGCTTCCTGGCGGTCGACGACAAACGTCTCTATGTCCTCGACTGCGACGCCGACAGACTGCTCGTCACCCTCGACTGGAACGGGTCCCTCTTGGATACGACGGCCCTGCCGGAACTGGACGACGTGGTCACCGGCGTGTTCGCGACTCCCCAGGGGCCGAGCATCGAGATAGCTCACGATAGTGTCTTTCTGCTGCAGGCCACCGGTCGCCGCGTTGCAACCACCGCCGGTCTGGCGTCCACCGACGCGGCGCTCCGCCCGTTGGCCGGACGTCCCCTCACCACCGATCTAGGCAGAGCGGCCAAGGTCACCTACACTCCCGGTGGAGGCGTCCGCGCCAGGTCTTATCAGGTCGACGGAGACTCCCTGAGCGCCGTCCAGACGTCCGATATCAGTCCCGCCGTGGCTCCCGGCCGTGTGATCGATCACCTCGTCTCGGTCGATGGCGACGGCAGGGGTGGCCTCGTCATAGGCGCGCGATTGGCCGACGTCGAACCGGGCGTGCGGGGCCGGGCGGTGCTCGCGCTGACTAGAGTGGCGGCCGAGGCGAGGACAGCTCGTGGCGCCGGCGCCCCCCACGCGGTCTCCACCGACTCCTACACCATGCTCTTGGCCGACAGGTCGATCGCCTATGTGGGGCAGCCGTACGTCGTCGCTCCCGACGGCCGGGTGTTCCAGCCCATAGCCGGTGAGGAAGGTTACACCATCATGGTTCACACATTCCCCGCGGCGGAGGAGGTGCAACCGTGAAACGCACTGCCGTTCTCGTGGGTGGTCTGGCCCTGGTCTTGTCCGGACTGGGAGCGACATTGAGCCCGGCCGTACCGGCAGCCCAAGCAGCCATACCTACCATGACCCGGTCCGAGATCGTCGCAAGGGCGGAGTCGGCCCTCGGACTCATGTACAAATGGGGACGGGAGAGCTGGGTGCCCAACCTCGGCACAGGCGTCGGCACCGACTGCTCCGGACTCACCTTGAAGTGCTGGGAAGTTCCCCGCACCATGCTCTACCAAGAAGAGGATGGCGAGAATGCCACCATCCGCCCTCGATATACCAGCTACGAGTTCTACAAGTGCTCGGGGCCCTGGAGCGCGCTGAGCAGCCGATCCTTGCTGAAGGAAGGTGACATCCTCGCTTATAGTAACGGCAGCTCAGGACACGTGGTCATCTACGCGGGCGGAGACGCCTGGAACTCGCCCGTGGTCTACGAAGCCCCAGGCTTCGGACAGGCCATCCGCAGGGCAAGTCGGTATCTGGGCAGCGAGTATCTGCCCAGACGGCGCAGCGCCGTACTCGAGACCAGCCAGATCATCCTCGACAACCCGACTGCCAAGAGCGTCGGGGGTAGCGATATCGCGGGCAATTGGACCCGCTCCACCAGCAACCCGGGATACTACGGCGACAACTACCAGACCCAAGCCGCCACGTCGGCGACTGCTTGGGCCCGCTGGACACCTCGGTTCCCGACCACCGGGTACTACAATATCTACATGCGCTGGACCAGCGGCACCAACCGCGCCTCAAGTGCCAAGGTGACGGTCAACAGCCGGCTGGGTCAATACACCCGTTCGGTGAACCAGCGGATCAATGGAGGCACTTGGTACTTGCTCGGCCGGTATCCGTTCAATGCCGGGTACTCCACCGGGAGCGGGAGCATAAGTATCTGGGCCACAGGGGCAAACGGGTACGTAGTGGCCGACGCGGTGAAGTTCGTCCCCACACAGTAGGAGCGCGTGCCGCAGGAACCGTGTTTCGCAATGCCGCGAACGAAGGCCGTGCCTGACAGCAGAGGCGGAGCCTGATAGCAGAGGCGGA
>JAAYJE010000004.1 GCA_012523095.1 Actinomycetota bacterium
GGTGAGTGTCGTCTCCTTGGTGATAGCATCGTTCATAGCCAGCCTCCTTCTTTGGGCCTTTGAGCCCGATTGCCTTGGGGACCTAACGGTACCCCGTGGAGGCTGGCCCTCTCATCCCATCTGCTAAGTGGCTCGGTACGCGGGCCAGGCACGGTGGCGCGATAGACGAGCCCGGCACGGCGCCGTAGCGAAGCAGGTCGCCCAGTGGGCCATGGCCATCGACTACTTCATCGCCACCGCCTACCTCATGCAGAACAAGATCTGCTTCTGCAAGGTCTCCCCTAGACGTCCACACGGCACAGCATCCACCCGCCGAGGACCACGCCGGCTACGAGCAGGACTCCCCCCAATACACAAGGCTCGATGACCAAGACAACCCCGAGTAACCTTCCCCTGAGTAGTGGATGCTCTCCAGCAAGCGCCTGCCCGGACTGAACCTCCACCATCCGTCGAAGAAGTGGCCGAGAGCCCAGTCTGCTACCAGTCCGAGCAAAGCGGCCGTCACGGGGATGAACGCTTTGGAAAAACGAACGGTGATGGCCACCAAGAACGTCCCCACCGCCGTGAAAGCAAGAACCTCATAGAGACAAACGACGATCTCGTGCCAAGCCATGTTGCTTCCAGGGCCGAGAGGCGCGAACAACAGCATGAGGGGCACTGCCTCGCCCACCCCACCCGCATCCGCCGCCTCCGTCGCCACAGTGGCGTATGCGGACGCTGTGGACGACAGCGACCATCCCCCTTTGAGAGCACCACTCAGCAGACAGAAGACGAGAAACAGCAACTGCACCGCCATAGCAGCCAGCAGCAGTGACACGATCTTCGCCGCCCACCAACGGAACCGACTCCCCAAACGAGGCAGGATCACCCACGCCATGCCGTTCTCTCGGTCGTCCACCAACGTGTCACCCACGAGGGCCACATACGCAACCACGACCAGGTAGCCGATGTACACGAACTGGTTGACGGCAGCCGCATGGACATCCCATGCACTCGGTTCGAGTGCGGTGTGCTGCACCGCAAGGCCCACATCACCCGCAGCCAGATATGCGCTAATCGCACATAGTAGACCCACGAGTACCCAACGCCGCGACAGACCCAGCCGAAGAGTCTCCTCAGCCGCCACCTGCAGGAACGCCCTCACCGCCTGCACCCCTTGATCTCGCTGAGATACGCCTCCTCCAGCGACGAGTCGACCCTGCCCACATGCTCGACATCGACACCGACGGCGACCAAAGACCGGACAAGATCGGGAACACTCTGCCGACAGGTCATCCGGACCGTGCGCCCGTCGACATGCTCCAGCAGAACGACGCCTTCGATGGCCGCCACCGCATCAAGGTGCTCTTCATGAGACACCACTAGTAGCACGGTGGGCTCTGAGCTTCCGGCCCTCGGGACGAAACCACGCACGCAACGACCATTCAGCACCATGATCACGCGATCGCACACCGCTTCCACTTCACCCAGCAGGTGACTCGCAAGTACGACCCCCGCTCCTCCCTCTGCCATGGTCTGGATGAAACCACGCATCTCCACGATCCCCTCGGGGTCCAACCCGTTGGTGGGTTCGTCAAGCAACATGAGACTCGGGTGCTCCATGATGGCCTGTGCCAGCGACAGACGTTGCCGCATGCCCTGCGAATAGGTCCGCACCGGGCGCTTATCACTCGGGTCCAGCCCCACCTCACACAAGGCCGTGTCGATCTCTGCATTGCCGATGCGTTTGCGGACAGACGCCAGTAGCTGCAGATTACGACGCGCGCCCAGGTGCTCGATGAATGCGGGCTTCTCGACCATCACGCCCACGAACGGGCACGGGTGTTCGCGTGGCCCGATGGCCTGTCCCAGCACCTCCCCTGCACCTTCGGTGGGCCGGACGAACCCGGCGATGATCTTGAGAAGAGTGCTCTTGCCCGCCCCATTAGGCCCGACCAGCCCCAGTACTTCCCCGGTGTCGACAGATAGGTCGGCCCCAAGGACCGCCGTTTTGTCCTTGTAGCGCTTGCCGATACCCGATAGTCGAACAAGACTCACAGATCCTCCTTGCGCCGGTATACGATGATCGCAACAGCCGTTAGCAGGACGAAAACGACCACCCAATAGAGAGCCGTCGACCCAGGTGTCGCCCATGGAGCCACCCGATCTAGATACAGTGCTCTGGCCCCCGGACTGAACGGGACCAACGACGCCGGCAGCGGCAGAACATAGCTCATCAGTACAACGATCGGGGGAGCGAGGACGGCGACCAACCACGAACGCCAGACGACTCCCGCTAGGACCCCGATCGCAGTGACACCTGCGCATATGGGAACGAGCGTGCCGAACACGATCGCGAAGTAGAGAGCCGGAGTCGTGTCAAGTAGCCTCGGTAGAAATAGGCTGATCCGGCCGATCTCTCCGTGGATCTGCTCGGCGGCCAGCAGCGAGGTCGCCACCACCACGACAGACACCACGCTCACGACGACGAGCGAGACGATCGCATTCGCCAGTGTTCGACTCGCGACCAACCCCCAGCGCGGAGCCCCGCGAGTCATGAGAAGCCCAAGATAGCGCGTGCTCCTATCGGACGCGAACGTGTCGCACACCACGAATGGCAGAGCCAGGCACAACAGATACTGCAGCCGGGGCAACTGATTGAAAATCACTCCTGTCGCGTAACCGAAAGGCTTCAGCCCCACTCCTGCCCCCAGCGCGAACAGCGTGTCACGATCCGCACCCACCGTATGGATCGCGAACAGCGCACCGGCCGAAGCGAGGATGATGAGCAATACCCAGAGTCTGGGACGGCTAAGGAGTCGCATGGTCTCCACTTTTGCCAACCGGAGAAGCGTCATCCTTACCCCGGGTTGTTTGCTCCGGACACTACCCCGCTCAGCCCCCACACAACCACAAGTAGACGACTGATATTTCGACTCTGCCCACCCCCTTCACATCGGCCAACTCACTGTTTCCCTTCCGCGACCGGCCGTCACCCCGGCACAGCTCTGCCCGCCCCGCAACAGCAGCATGACCACGAGGGCACGCACATGCTCTACAACTTCGGTTGTAGATTGGACGAGGAGGCAGACTCGGAATGGGGACCGACGAGACGACGGGCATCCCCATCTTCACTACGAGATACCCCGGGACTTACCGCATCATCGCAAGCGTGGACGATCTCAATGCCACCATGACGACCGCGCGAGATGGGAAGAGGCGGCCGTCTGGTGATTCACTCCGCTCCGGGAGGGGTGACCTCTCCGATATTCTCAAGGAGATTGTATAGCACCTGGGCCACCTCGCCTCTCGGCATAGGCGCGTAGGGGTCGAGCTCTGACAGGAGAGTGCCCGAAGGCGCCAATCCTTCAAGGAGCCCGGCCGCTTCGGCTATGGCGGCGTTCTGCCTGTGCTCGGTGTCCAGCCCAGTCCAGCTCAGACTGAAACCTAGAGGCGATTCTGGGAGTATCCCCGGAAGAGCGACCTCAGCCGCCCGCACCACCATGGTCACCGCTTGTGCTCGGGTGATCTCGGCATATGGGGCGAAGGAGCCGTCCAGAAGACCCAGGGTGAGACCGGTGGAGGCGGCTTTGGCCACATAGTGGTAGGGGTAGAGAGAGCCGGCTTTGGTGGCCGCGAGCATAGCTGCGGCATCGGTGAAGGTGCAATCATCTGCTGTTGTAGCGGTGAAACGCTCCGGGTCGTACTCGGCCAGAGTGAGAAGGAGCATCTTCGCGAACTGCTGGCGGATGACCGGTCTATCCGGTCCGAAGCTCTCTTGGTCGAAGCCCTCTACGATCTTCCGGGTGAAGAGGTCGGCGATGGCCTCGTAGTTGGGGTGGCTCTCGGGCACGTCGGTGAAGGTGGGGGTAGGAGTGGGAGTGGGAGTGGGGGCACCGGTCATCGCCACCCTCCCTTCGAGGCGGAACATGGCGGAATTGTAATCCCCGTTAGGCATGATCAGCCAGTCGCCACCCTCTGCACCCAGACTCTTCAGCATCGGCCTCCCCCAGCGGTCGCGACTCCCCAGCCACCAGACCCCGGCAGAAGCCTCCGGATCGCTGTACGTCGGATAGGGGACGAGCCACCAGTGGCCGGGGGGCAGGACGATGGGGGTCTCTAGGGTGAGGACGAGTTCCACTGCTTCTCTGATACCCAGGCTGGTGAACCCCACCTGCGGATCGGGCAGTTCCAGGTAGAGGCTCCATAACGGGGAGTCACCATCGCTCAAGAAGGGGCTACCGACAGGCCTATCGATGCCGTCATCGGCGTAGATGTCCCAGGTATACGCAGGGATATCGCCTTCACGTCCCCCGGGCTCGATGGAGATAGAGATCGTGTCTATGACCCATGGTACGGCATTGGAGAAGTCGTCCCCCATGACGATCTCCATCCGGGGCGCGGACGCAGTGTTGTAGTTCCTGCCCAAGTAGTCCCCCTGCTCCCAGAGCACCGTCGCCTGAGCGGTCGTCACCGGGACGAGGGCCAGAAATACCAGCGCCGCCAGACCCGTCATCAATAAGAGAGTACGCCTCACTCGCCTGCTCATGCCCGACTCCTTCGGGTCGACTGCACGATCTTCGGTCCACTCTACAACAGGGGGAGGGCGGAGAGAAGGCCGTGGGCAGGCGGACGTCGGCGCCCGTCGTCGCACCGGACGGGCATCGTCGCCCGTCACACCGGGCCCTTGCCGTTCGCTGATCTTTCGCACGCAATACGGGCCCACCGTCAAGCCCGCCGCCTCGATGATATACGAGGCCTCCCACTCCAACGCCGACGCGTCGAAGAAATGCGGTCCGTAATCGGCGCAGAACTCATCCCATGTCGGAGGCGACGAGTCGGGGCACAACGGAGGCCCCATCACGGAGGGCGTCGCGTCCGATTCGGCCAACCACGAGTACACTTCGCGTCTGCCGGATTCACGCGCCGGGCGCGAGTGGATGCCGCGCGGCGGCGCAGCCAGCAGCGCGACCGCGTGGACTATGGCCTCGATGCGTTTCAGTACAGGTACTGCTCCTTCCTCGACGCAGGCCAGCGCTCGTACGCCTCCCACACCGGCTCCTGTTGCTTCAGGGCCTGCTCAAGGTCGGCCGGGATCTCGTCCACCCTCTCTCGCTCCGCAGCCGCGTCCCATTCGCTGTTCTCTATCGCCTCCGCTACCTTAGCCGGCCCGGCCGCACCGATTATCAAGAAGAGAATGCCCGCCGTCTCGGCGCTGTGGCGGGAGCCGAGCCTTACGTCCTTCTCCCCGAACTAGTCAATCCTACCGAGCATCGTCAACGGCGAGAACCCGCCTCGCCATGGCGACGTCCTTGGGATGGACAAGAAGCTCCGCGCCACGCGTGAAGACTAGTGCCGGGTTCGTGCCGCCGGCGTCGTCGCTTCTGATGAACGATTCGATACCGGCATCCTTCAGTGACGCCTGCGCGATGCCGGCTTCGAAGGCAGTAGCGAACGTGTCCAGAACAATCGGAGCGTCACCGGCAGAGGGACGCCGCCCCGCAGGCTTCTGCTCGAACGAGTCGACCAGATCGACACCGCAGTCGGAGCAATGAGTGAACCCGGGCCGGTACTCGGCTCGGCAACGCGGACAGAACATCGACACCTCCCACATTCGTATACCCATCTAGACTCGGTCGGGTTTCTCCAGGAACAACCGGATCTCGCCGCATCCAGCGCAAATGAGCAGGTGCGCCTCACGGTTCACCCAATCCAGCCGGAGGAAGGTCAGGCCAGTCGTGTTGAGCAGCGCGCTGCCCCTGTCGAAATCCTCGCCCCCGCAATGGAGACACGTTACCTGTTTCCTGGCGACGTGATAGTGGTGCGTCTCGTCGCCCGCGTACGCATGCTTGAACTCCTCGATGAAGCCCACCGTTACCCCCTGTTGTCGGCTGACGCTGCGCACATGGTCCTACTTCGAGTCCCGCTCGGCAAGGTCTGATGAGGGCCGGCGCTGCCGAGCGTGACAGACGGCGCCGTCCCGGCGACGCAACAGCGGGCGGCATACGGCCGGCGGCATAGTCAACGAAGGGCCCATGTCAACGCCCATTCTGACCGCCGTGGATGTTCGGGTGCGAGCCGTGACCATTCCGGCAGTGGCCGCACTCGGCTCGATGCACGACGGCCTTCTTCTCAGCAACCCAGTTCTCGTATACCCAGAACGCTGCACATCGTCCGGCAAGGCTCCCAGGTCCCGGCCCCACAACAGTGCGTACTGCGGTTCCGCAAGAACGTCAATGGTCTCGCGTGGCGAGTGCTCCAGTCTGTCTCCGGCGAACTGAAGCAGAGGAAGCATCACGCTTTGGTAGCCAGGAATCGGCGATCCAGAGACGCTGAGCAGCATCGCCAAACAGTCCGGCATCGAGGTGGAACACCGATGAGAAAGATCGTGATCATGGAGGAAGACGGCCAGGTCGCGGATGAATGTGATGTGATAGTGCGGCGCGTTCGTGTGGCTTCCGTCTGAAGGGGAGGTGCTAGGTACCAACGCCGCTCGGCCTACCCGGCGCACATTCGCTCAAGATCTGGTTTGTGTGGACCGGGAATCGCGCCTAACAAGCCGGTGAGTCTTGCCCCCGCCGCAAGCTACACGTGCCACCTGGCCCTGTAGGCTCGGCAGATCTGCTCCAGCATGTCCTGGTACTCGCCGTCCGCATCGATGCCCAGGTTGTTGTCTCGCGCTATGCGAGGAGGATTCACGTTGTCGATGTACACCGGCACCAGAAGCACGTAGTCGTATGCGACCAGGTCCGTGCGGGCGGGTGGGCGGGCGGGCAACTCCCTGAACTTGTCGACGGTCTTCGCCGGGTCGGATGGCCTGTTTCGACTCACTGCGAATGAGAACTCATCCCACAGCGATGCATCACCGCGGGATAGACGCGGCAGCACCTGTGATTCGAAGTCCATGTCCATGGCCCCTGCGAAGGGTTTCACCCGGTCCGGGATGTTGAGTACCCGTTCGCAGAGCCCTACCAGCACGGTTGCCACCAAGATGGCATCGGGCCGCCTGTTGTGCAGCACAGCGACCAAGTCACTCAGGTCATCGTACCGATTGGTGCAATTGCGATGCGCCGTCACCACCGACTTGTTCTCGACGCACAACCGCAGATGCGTCAGGTCCGGCCGGTCCTGGTCTTGATCGGGCTCCGCCACCACCAGGTCGAGCTTGCGTGACCGCCCCGCAGGTGACGGAAAATCTAGCCACTCCTTAATCCGCCCCTCCGCAAAGTCGACGGCGAAGAGTTCGCACGTTGCACAGAGGTCCCACAGGATGCCCCGGCTGATCGCTTCCGAATGATCTTCGAGGCGATGGTTGTGAAACCCACGCTCTTCGATCCTGCGGATGAGGTCCGCATAGGCAGTGTTCATCTGGGCGCCACTTCAACCATGGTTTTCTCCTTGTGCGCAGGGTTGACCGGGACCGGGGAAACCACGGACCGGAGCGCCGCTCGGTCTCCCGTACCATCGGCGGCAAGCTCTTGCGCTACTGAGTCTGGCAAGGGCATGCGTTGCAGCACGCGGCTCTGCAGGCGTAGGTAGTCACTGGCGGCGCGCTGGCAGTTCTCGCGCAGCCATTCGTGAGCCGCCGGAGACTCCAAGTATTTAAGCAGCACTCGGAGGGCGTGCAGATCGGGCGGCACGAGGTAGTACACGGAATGCCGCGGCACGATGTCGCCGGTCCAGTCGACCCAGAACTGAGGTGTCGCCCCGATGTCCTTGAAGAGGATCTTCGGCCGAAGCATGTCGGGCAGCATGGGAGTCTCGTGGAACGCATACCATGGCTTGCGCCGGACGCACGTCCGAGTCAACAGGCGCCCGCGTATCTCGTCCTGCATGAGGTAGCAGCGCAGCGCTCCGAGATCCTCCTCGGGTAGCAGCCGCCCCTCCGCGTCATACGGGATCAGCATCACGTTCCGACGAGGGACGACGGTCGACCCCGGCACGAGCTCACGCCCCGCGACCGTCGGCCGGGCAAAGGGCCGCAGCTCAGCGGGCAGCTTTTCGGCCGCATGTACGAAGACCTGATCCGCCCCCGTGGCAACGCCACAACTGAGGCGTACGCAGACGTCCGCCAGCGTCACACGACTGACCTGAGTTATCGATCGACCGAGTGTGGGCAACCAAGAACTCCCGTCTTGCGGCAGATCGACCTCGGCCCGGCTACCGTCGCGCCGCGACACTCCGGTCTTGCCGAGCGGAGCGTTGTGCACGCTGGTGATAGTGGGGTAGGTGACCAGCTCTCCGAAGGTGTCTTCGGGCACAAGGTCGATCGCCTCCACCCGATACTGCGCCAGAAGTCGCCGCAGCGGCGCCGCACTGTCCACATAGAGGTACTTCTCCGGCGTGATGAACACCAACCGGCCCCCAGACGCGAGAGCGGCGAGCGCCTGCTCGAAGAAGAGCATGTAGAGGTCGAACCGGCCGTATGCCGTGACGAAACGGGCCCGATACTGCTGCTTCTCGTCCTCCGACAACCCCGTGATGGCCACATACGGGGGATTGCCGATGATGAAGTCGTACGGCCCGGATTCGCTCAGAAGGAAGTCCGCGGGGACTATCTCGACCGCGCAATCGCCGTCGAACCGCCGGCGCAGCACATCCAGGTGCCGCGGATCAGATTCGACGCCGGTGATGCGGGGAAGAGGACGGCTACGTTTAGCGCACCAGCGCAGGATCCCCTCGATGAAGGCCCCGGTGCCGCATCCAGGGTCGAGCAACCGGTCATCGGGCCCGGGCGGCCGCCCGCGGAACAACAGCTCGACCATGCCGTCGACGGTCTCAGGCGGTGTCGGAACGAATCCCTTCATTGTGATTCCATCGTACACGATGGGGCGGACGGGGCTGGGGGCGTGACCCTAATGAACCAGTTCGATGTCTGAGCGCTCCTGCCACTCCTGGACATCATACCAGTAGGTGAAGTTGGTGGGATGGGTGCGCCGCAGAGGATGGTGATGCCGCCTGAGTCGGGCAGCCCTCGCTACTGCTGTCCAACCGACCCCGGCCACCTCTGGGGGCTTCTTCCAGCCGACGGTATCGTGATCCCGTCGACGGCGGGCACGGTGGGCGCCTCTTGGCTGTCGTAGGTGGGCGTATCCTTCTTCGTGGGATTGCTCTTCGCCTGTTTGGGCTTGTTCCTCGCTATCGCCATCCGCGGCAGACTCGTCGTCTATGCGGTTGTGCTTGCCTACTATCTGCTCGTGCCCAATCTCGGCACTTACGATCTGGGGAATACCGTTCTCGTCATAGGTCACAGGTACTTCCCGGCCGCGGGCGACCTGCTGTCGGTTTCACGACCGTTGTCTGTGCCTGTGGCGTTTCTTCTGCTGGCCGTGATATTGGCTACCAACTGCGGTGGGGCTTTGGCGGTCGCCGGCCGGCAAAGCAAGTTCGTTCCATAAGACCCGCCATGGGGGGAACCGACATGACGCATTCGTCGTATGCCCATCTAGACTCGGTCGGGCTTCTCCAGAAACCATCGGATCTCGCCGCATCCAATGCAGATGAGCAGGTGCGCCCCACGGTTCACCCAGTCCGGCCGGAGGAAGGTCAGGCCAGTCGCGTTGAGTCTGTAGCCACAGCCTACTGGACCGGCGTAGCGGAGAGCTTGACTCCCAAGGCACGGAGCACCTTGAGTATGGTGTCATAACGCGGCTTGGCTCCGGGAGCAAGAGCCTTGTAGAGGCTCTCGCGGCCGAGGTCGGCATCCTTGGCTAGTTGAGCCATTCCGCGCGCTCGTGCGACGTCGCGCACGGCGGCCAGGAACACATCGGGATTGGGATCCTCTAGGGCAGCCGTGATGTACTCGGCGATAGTCTCCTCGTCGTCGAGATAGTCGGCCGCGTCAAATGGTGCCAGACGAGGCATGATTCACTCCTTGTCCAAATCCCGCGCCATCTCGATGGCACACTTGATATCGCGCTTCTGCGAGGACTTGTCGCCACCCAACAGAAGCAAGTAGACCACCTCTCCACAACGTGTGAAGTAGATCCGGTAGCCGGGCCCGACGTGAACGCGCATCTCGATCACGCCCTCGTCGACCGGCTTACAATCGCCGAAGTTGCCATGCTCGGCGGACCGGATGCGGTGAATGATCCGTGCACGGCCGATCTTGTCCTCGAGCGCAGCGAGCCACGCGTCAAACTCAACCGTGCGTAGAAAGGTGTTCACGAGTCCCATTGTATCCAAACGGATACGCCAGTACAAGCCCGGCTGCCGCCAATGAAAGGGGGCGCCTTTCGGCGCCCCCAATAGGAAACGATCATTCTTGCCCCGAGCTCCGACGGTCGGCGTCGGCGCCTGGGTCCCCGCACCATGGCGGGGCTATGTCGTCGGCTTCGCGGCGTCGCAACCCGGCCGGTCACCGCTCGCGGCTCGCCGGTCGCCGGTCGGGTGTCACTCGCCTACAACTCGTCCGGTAACTCTTTGAGCTCGGCAAGCGAGAACACCGGCCCATCCACGCACACATACTTGGGACCTACGTTACATCTGCCGGAGATGCCGATGCCGCACTTCATGCGTTTCTCCAGGGTGGTGTAGGTCTGCTCGGGGGTGAAGCCCAGTCTCTCGAAGCTGATGAGGGCGAACTTGATCATGATGGGAGGTCCACAGGTGATGGCTATGGTGAGCACCAGCTCGATGCCGTCGCGTTTCTGCCACTCCTGGACATCATACCAGTAGGTGAAGTTGGTGGGATGGGTGCGCCGCAGAGGATGGTGATGCCGCCTGAGTCGGGCAGCCCTCGCTACTGCTGTCCAACCGACCCCGGCCACCTCCGTCTTCACTGACAGTCCGGATGAGCCGCAGACAGCCAAGCGTGAGTCAATACCCGTATGCCTGCCCCACTATCGTGGCCATCAGCCACCCGAACACCAAGGAGAAGAGCGCCGCCGGCATGGTCACGCCCGCGAACCTCAACAACACCCCGATACCGCGCGTATCCTCGTCCGATTCCGAAGTCATCTGATCCCCCATCTGGTGCCGTGACCACGGAGAACGCGACGCAGTCGTCCAGTAGTCCCACACACTCTGCGCTTGGTGAAGGCGCACCCCCCGTTCAGGCTACCTGGACGGGAGTCGATTCGACCTCCCCGATCTTCAGTAGCATGCGCCCGGAGACGAGATAACCCGTCTGTTCATAGGGATGGCTGTGGATGGGGAGGCTGCCGCCTTTCTCCAACAGGAACTCAGTCATGAGGGTGCGCGCGCCGAAGACCAACGTCTTCTGGCGGATCCCAGGGAGCGGTTCGTGATAGCCATCAGGGGAGCGGTCTCTAAACACTATTCCGCCCCACCGGGGCACGTCTCGGCGAGCAACGCCTCGTACACGGCCAGGTCACCGTCGCTGAAGCAGCAGAAGATCACCTCTCCGGGATATGGATCGGAGGGGTGCGCCTCGGCGGACTCCGTCACCGCTTCCACCGCCACCCGGGCCGCGAGTTCGAACGGATATCCGTAGACGCCGGTGCTGATGCTGGGGAAGGCGATGCTGCGGAACTTGTTCTCGCGGGCGATCTGTATCGACTTCACGTAGCAGGAGCGGAGGAGGTCGGGTTCGCCCTGCCCTCCTCCATGCCACACAGGGCCGACCGTGTGAATCACGTGGCCGGCCGGCAGCCGGTATCCCTTGGTGAGCTTGGCGTCTCCGGTGGCGCAGCCGCCGAGGCGCCGACATTCTTCGAGCAGCTCCAGCCCGGCCGCCCGGTGGATGGCTCCGTCGACCCCGCCTCCGCCCCGCAGGGACGAGTTGGCCGCGTTGACGATGGCGTCGACCGCCAGCGTGATGATATCGGCTTTGAGCGCGCGCAGCTTCATGAGTCACCTCCTTGGCCTGCCCCCGCCTGGCCCTCCCCCAACTGCTGCATCAGCCCCAGTTGGTCGGGCATGCCCCACTGCTCGGCGATCATGCCGTCGACCATACGGTGGATGGCTATCTCTCGGATGCTCGCCTTCTTCCCTGTGGGCGGGATACCGGAGAACTCCCCCAGGTGCGTGCCGGTGGAGGTGAAGCGGATGGCCACCCGGTCGCCCTCGGCCACGATGTCGTCGACCTGCTCGTGCCAGTCGGGGAAGGAGGTGCGATGGCTGCGCACCTGTTCTCTGATGCCCTCCCTCCCCCGCCACTCCAGACCCACCACGAAGTGGCAGACGTAGTCGGGAGTGCAGAGCTCGTCTACCACGTCGAGATCGCCTTTGCTCCACACCTCTCCTCCCGCCCGGAGGACAGCGGCTTTGTTGGCAGCGATCATCTGCGCGTGCTCGTCTGTCGACGGTCGTGTCATGGCTGGACCTCCGGGACGTCGCTCCCCTTCATCATGTTGATGCCTCCCCTTTTCGTCCTGCCCAATATACAACCAAGGTTGCAGGCGGACGGGCGCGGTCGGAGTCATCATGGTCATGCATGTCGTGCAGGCGGCGGTAGCCGAGGAAAGGAAAGGAAGATGCGTAGGCGTTGGTGTTTGTTCGCCGTAACCGTATTCGCGACTTTGGTGATGGCGGCCCCTGCGTTGGCCAACAGCGCTGGATGGTCTTTCACTATGAACTGGCGTTATGTCAACGGATCCGACAACGGCGCATTCAAGCAGATGACGGCCGGCAACATGACAAACAGTGGTTATGTCTACATACACGAACAGTTGATAGGCGCCACAGGACCGTTCCGAGTCAATGTAGATGTGTATAAGAGCCGGACCGGTCCAGATAAGTGTGTGGGCTCATCGGCAATCAACCCCGGCACTGTGCCTAATGTACGCAAATACTTCACGACATACTGCGGGCAGCAATCTGCAGGTAAGTACTATCTGGTCATTTGGAAGGCGGAGTACGATGGACGGCATGAGAAGGGCTCCGGCACACTGACGACTCGTTAGCGGACGTGGTTGATTTCGATGCAGTGGCGTGGGGCGCCGGCATGGTGCCACTGGTCGTCGTTCTGATCCTCATGAGGAGCCGTGGTTGGGATTGGCCGCACCTGGCTGCGCTATCGGTGTTCTGGCTATACGCTTTTGGGGTGGTGAAAGTGGCTTTCTTCGCGATCCCCGTGTCAGGATCGATGGCAGAAGCGTTTGCGAGCGAAGGGGGGTCCTTCTGGTCGACGGTGAATCTGGTCCCCGGTCGGTTTGCTGGATTCGAGACTCTGGCTATCAAGCAGTCGGCGTACAACGTACTGATGGCATTGCCCTTCGGCTTCGGGTTGCCCTTTTTGGTCCGTGTGTCATGGAGGCGTGCGGCATGGTCGGCCGTTCTGTTCGGAACAACCATCGAATGCCTGCAGTTGCTCATATCTCTCGCCATCGGTTTCCCCTACCGAGTGGTTGATATCAACGACTTACTGTTCAATGGGCTAGGAGTGATCCTCGGCTTTGCCCTCTTCAGATTCCTCGCTCGTCTCGTGTTGGCCGCCGAAGCCGGGTGGGATCCGTCCGCTGAGGGTCGGGTGGCGACTTATCTGGTAGAAGTGGCCCGTCGCTCGTCGGGCGCGGGGTCCTGAGGTCGTCACAGCTTGAACAGCTAAGGACCGGCACGAAACCGGCTGTAACACCGGCTGTATAGTCCATTGCTGGCGGTTCTTCCATACCTGCATAGAAGTGGGGGCCCCCGATGAAGACCAGGTCTAGAACGGTGCTCGTGGTGACCGCTATGCTCATCATGGTGTTCTCGGCCGCTCTTCTGCCCGGAGGTTGCCGGTCTGCCGATGGCGAACCGGTCAAGACTGAACGGCCTGCTACAACCGCAGGTACTGCCACAGACGAGATGTCCACCGGCACCATAGGCTCGATTCTCGAACACATTCCGAAGGGGTACGTCCTCGAGGAGAAGATGTAGGACAGACAAGCGGAGACCACCGCGTCCGCCCTCATCGATGCAGAGAACGAGGTCTGCCGAGTGGTGCAACCGGCCGAATCGGGAGTGGGTGATTCAATCACTTTGTTCTCTAAGAACGGCCACACTGCCCTTGACAGCATCAGGCTCCAGCTCTACGGCGCCGAAGCAGGCTTCGACGAGTGTGTGTACATGCTCGACCCACTGGCAGCGTGGCGGAGCCAGGTGGTCAAGTCCGCTGAGTCCCAACGGGATGAGCGCAGAGTCCGCATCCTGACGGTCGAGATCACCGAGCCTGAACTGGATCTCCGGCCATCCGTCGAGGTGGTGGTGGATGAAGACACGGGTCTCAGGGTGAGCGAGAAGTGGAGAGTCGAGGGCGAGACGGCGATGATCATAACAAGGCGACTGGTGGTCCGCACGCCGCAGATATCCGCCCTTCTCGACCCGGTGTCACTGACTGAGGCGCTGGCCACCCTTGAGCAAGAGAGGTCGGCCAAGCTCGATCAGCCCCCCTATAAGGTGTTCCAACTGGATGACCCCGCCTTCGTCCTCAAGAACATCGTGCCGGGCGATGATTGGAACCACGTCCGTCTGGAGTACTCGAGAGTGGGCGACCCGGACATGATCGCCGTCGTGGTGTCCAGTTGGGGCCTGGCCGAGAAGAGGGCCAACAAGTACCCACCCAAACTCATTGTAGATAAGAACCGGGCGACGATAGAGACCTCAGACGCCGGGAGCCGCATGTGTTGGGCCGAAGACGGAACTGCCATCCAACTCCAGGCGGGGGATGAGGATGAACTCCGCTGGTTGGTAGATAGGCTCCGTTAACGGTCGGGCGTGGGAATCGAACTGAGAAGCCCCCCACTTGGAATCTATGCGGGCCGTCTCTTGTCCGAGGTCCGCTGCCCTCAAGGCCCCCAGGATCCGCCAGACCGCAGAAACGCTCGCCAAGCAGGCTCGGGCCGAAGGCTGGGACTACGAGGCTTATCTGGCCGCCGTCCTTTCTGAGGAGGTGACCGCCCGTGACTCTCACGGCGGGGAGAACCGGGTGCGTTTTGCCCGCTTCCCCCAGGTGAAGACCCTGGATGACTTCGATTTCGCCTTCCAGCGCAGTGTGAAGTGCGACGAGGTGATGCACCTGGCCCAGCTCGACTTCCTGCGCGAGAAGAAGAACGTCATCTTCCTGGGGCCTCCGGGAACGGGCAAGACGCATCTCTCGATCGCCTTGGCCGTCCAGGCGGCCCGGCTGGGATACCGGGTGCAGTTCGCCACCGCCCAGGGATGGGTGACGAGGCTGGCCAAGGCCAAGAAGCAGGGGCGCTTGGACGAGGAGCTCGAGAAGCTGGGACGCATCCCCCTTCTCATCGTGGACGAGGTGGGCTACATCCCCTTCGATCCGGAGGCCGCCTCACTGTTCTTCGCTCTGGTCTCCTCACGCTACGAACGCAGCTCGCTCATCGTCAGCTCCAACAAGACCTTCTCGAGCTGGGCGGAGATCTTCGGCGATCCGGTGGCGGTGGCCGCTCTTGTCGATCGGCTCGTCCATCACGCAGAAGTCATCGTCATGCGCGGGGAGGGCTACCGCCTGAAAGGCGAGGGCAAAGAGCTTCTCGAAGGCGAAGGAAGGAACTAGGGGTGCTCAGTTTTCGACCGGCGATTTCTGCTCAAGTTTCAACCGGGGTTGACACCTGCGCGAGTGGATGACCTACCCGCTATCGTCAATATGGGTCTAGCCTCCCTTGCCTCTTGTTGATGTAGCCGTCATACGTAATCCGGACGCCCGTTGGGAGATGCTGATACGCTGGATCAATACAATGGTACCCACCTTGCACCCCTATCTTGAGAGCGCAGGTACACGAAGTAGAACTCCCAGTCGTGCTCATGTCTGTCGACAGGTGTGTAGTTGTCCCCGTAGTATGTCCAGTATTCCCAGCATTCAGATCCGTTGGCCATTGGGACCCGATGGAAATACACCGTCAGTCGCTGGTCGTTCGGATAAGAGGAGTTGATCACATACCCCTTTCGCGTGGTACCGGTTACCGCCCCGCCAATCTTGAAGGGGACCACCATATCCAGGTCGTCTTCAACATTGATTGACCCGTCGGCGTTGACATGGGAGCCCTGGCCGCCTACGATCCCCCGTTCGGGGTAACCCTTTCGGGTAGCCCTCAGCATCGGAGGGTCCACCGGGTAGCGCTGGAGCTACGGGCGTGAGACCTGACTGTCTCCTCCGCGATGGACAACTCGGTGGCGATCATCTTGTTCTGCAGCCCTTGTCAGAACAGCTCGAGGATCTCGCGCTCCCGAGCTGTGAGCACCTCAATTCCGTACAGGGCGCCGTCGTCCGGGTTCTCGGTCATCCGGCCTCCGTTTCCTTGTGGCAATCCTTCCTTCTACGTGCTGTATGTCCGGCAACCACGTAGATGTGCCAACCTTCGTGGGTCCTGCGCAAGGAAAGTCGCAGACTGCGTAGATTCTCTCCGTCTCCGTCGGAGTGGCTGGGGTTGGTTCTTCCACTCGTATACACGTGGAGAGGGGCCGAACCCATGACACGGCACGACAAGAATCGGAACCGTGACGGAACCACCGCCGTTGACGACAACAAGAAGGGGCGCCTTCCGGCGCCCCCAAACAAAGCGATTCATTCTTACCCAGAGCCCCGACGGTCGGCGTCGGCACCCGGACGGTCCGCATCAAGGCGGGGCTATGTCACCGATCCTTGACGACCTCGCGGGCCGCCGAGCGAGTGTCGTCAGTTCCTACAGTTCGTCCGGCAGCTCCTTCAGCTCCGCCAGCGAGAAGACGGGCCCATCCACACATACATACTTGGGACCTACGTTGCAGCGGCCGCAGATGCCGATGCCGCACTTCATGCGCTTCTCTAAGGTAGTGTAGGTCTGTTCGGGGGTGAAGCCCAGCTTCTCGAAACTGATGAGGGCGAACTTGATCATGATGGGCGGTCCGCAGGTGATGGCGATGGTGTTCTCGGGCTTGGGAGCCATGCGCTCTAGGACCGTGGGCACCAGGCCTACGTCGCACTGCCAGCCGTCGCAGTCGCGGTCGATGGTGAGCACCAGTTCGATGTCTGAGCGCTCCTGCCACTCCTGGACGTCATACCAGTAGGTGAAGTTGGTGGGGTGGGTGGCGCCGTAGAGGATGGTGATGCCGGCGTAGTCGGCGCGGTGCTCCAGAGTGTATTCCATGGTGGCCTTGAGGGCCGCAGATCCGATGCCGCCGAGGACGTAGAGGATGTGTTTGCCCTTCCAGGCCTCTACCGGGAAGCCGTTACCCATGGGGGCGCGGATACCCACCTTGTCGCCCACCGAGAGGTTGTGAAGAGCCTTGGTGACCTCGCCGGCCTTCATCACCGAGAACTGGATGAACTCCTTCTCGCTCGGCTTCGAGCTGATGGCGAAGGTCGACTCACCCACGCCGAAGATGCCGAACTGGCCCACCTGACCCGGTAGGAAGGTGAAGTTCTTCTGCACCTCGGGGTCGTCGAACTTCATGCGGAAGGTCTTGATGGTGGGGGTCTCTTCGATGATGTCGATGACGGTCGCCACTTCGGGCAGATAGGGATTGCCGCCCAGCTTGCCCGCGCGGGCGGTGCTGGCGCCGACCACGAGATCGGCGGGAGTGTAGACGCGTTTGCCGTTGTCAGCCATCTACGCCTCCTTCCCTTCAGCCACAGCAGGCGCGTCGCCGGTCGCAGCGGGTGCCTCGCTTGCCGCACCAGCCGCCACCGCCGGTGCCGGCGCGCCCATGACCCGGACGATCTCGCGGATATCGATGCGGGTCGGGCAGTTCATGATGCAGCGGCCGCAGCCGGAGCACAGCAGGCTGTCGTATTTGTCGGGGTAGTACCAGAACTTGTGGCTGAAGCGGTTGCGAAACCGGTTGGACTTCTGCGCCCGCGGGTTGTGGCCCGAGGTCTCTTCAGTGTAGAGGGGGTTGAAGCAGTTGTCCCACACCCGGTAGCGCTCGCCGGTGGACTCCACCAGCTCGTCGTTGATGGAGAAGCAGTAGCAGCTGGGGCACACGTAGGTGCAGGTGCCGCAGGAGATGCAGCGCATGGCCTGGTCGTGCCACCGGTCGTCGGCGATGTTGTCGTGCAGGTTGTCACGAATGCCTTCGAGGGCGAAGGGCACGTCGATCTTGGCGCCGGCCGCGGTCTTGACCTCGCCGGCCGCCGCGATCTGCGCGTCGGTGGCGTCGGTGAGCGCCGCGCCGGCCGCCGCCAGGGCCGCCTCGCCTTTCTCGGTGAGCGCTTCGACCACGAAGCCTCCGTCGACCTGGGTGAAGAGCGCGTCCACGCCCTCCTCCCCGGCCGGGCCGCCGCCTATGGCCGTGCAGAAGCAGGTCGAGCGCGGCTCACGGCAGGTGACTGCCAGCAGCGTGGTCGCTTCGCGGCGCGCGTTGTAGAGCGGATCATAATAGAAGCCGCCGTAGCCGCCGAAGACCTGGTCCATCTGCACGAACCCGCGAGCATCACAGGGCCGCAGACCGAAGATGACTTGGGCCGGAGCTTCGTTCTGAGGCTCCACCGTCACCGTCTCGTAAGGTATGGCCACCTCAACCGCCGCGTCGTCGACCGACACCGGATCAGCCTCCTCGGCCGCCGTGTCGCCACCCGCCGCCTCGGGCTTCACCATCTCATACCCGAACTTGAGGTAGGTCTCGGTCTGTAGGAACACATACTCCTTGGGCGATTGCTTGGCGAGCAACACGTCAAGCTCAACGTCTTGACCCGACACCCAGGGTTGGAACTGCACCACGCCGTCGGTCTTGACTGGGGCCACCACACGGGCCTTCTCGGCCAGTTGGCCCAGGAAGGCCGGCAGCTGATCTTGCTTCAGGAATCTGATCGCCATCGTCCCTCCTTTCAGTCGCCGAAGTGGTCGGTAGCAAGGTCGAACAACTGGAATACCGGCTTCTCATCGAGCTTAGTGCCCGGCTCGAAACCGAACATGTCGTAGATCTCCTTGTTCATCTTACGATGCAACAGGTAGAGCGGGATCTCCACCGGACAGGCGCGGTCGCAGGCGCCGCACGAGGTGCAGCGGCCGGCTACGTGGAACATGTGGATCATCTGAAAGAGTAGATTCTCCTTGGCGCCCACTTTCTGAGCCACCAACTCCGGCTCCCGCGAGCGGTTCACGCACTTGTCCCAACACACGCACACCGGGCACACGTGGACACAGGCGAAGCAGCGTATGCAGGTGGCGTAGACTCTCTCCAGCGCGGCCTGTTTCTCGTCGTCGGAGAGGTTCTCGAAGTCGGCGATGTCGCTCCAATCGGGTCCGCTCTCCTCCCGGTCGGGTTCGGCTTCGAGCGGGCCGGCCACATCGTCCGCGTAGAGGGCGTTGGGATAGCGGCAGCGCCCGCAGACATCTAGAAGCACATCATCCTGGGCGAATTCTCTCGTCTCTCCCTTTCCGGTGGTGACGACCACCCTGCCTCTCTCCGGAAACGCGATATCGACGAGTTCGTCCGCGAACTCCTTCTCGAGCTTGCGCCGGTCGACGATGCCGTCACAGGGCACGCCCACCACGTAGAGCTTCTCCTTGTCGACCAGCTCCTCCTGAAGCAGAGCCACCAAGGTACGACTGTCGCAGCCCTTCACGCAGAGGCCGATCTTGGCGTCGGCCGGGTCGGGCATGTTGCGCTTGATGAAGGTCACCAGGTTGTGGTGGCAGAGCGGGGTCCAGATGAGCTGGTCCACGTCCGCCGGGTCTTTCACGAAGGCCGGGACCACCTCGCTCGAGTTGTAGCCCTGCTTCCAGCCGATGAAGTAGTCCACTCGGCCGTCCGCGAGCGCCTGGGCCGCGAACTCCCGGATGTGGTCCTGCCGGCTCATAGGGCCCTCCCTTCACGAGGGCCGAGCTTCTCGACTCCGGCCACGAACTCAGTGACCACCTGTTGCCAGCGCTGCCCTTCCGAGGCCGAGACCCAGGTCCATCTGAAACGCTCCTTGGGGATGCCCAGATGGTGGATCATGCGCTCGAGCAGTTCGAACTTCCGCCGGGCGTAGTAGTTGCCTTCGGAGTAGTGACAATCGCCGGGATGGCAGCCGCTGATGAGCACGCCATCGGCGCCCTTCTCGAATGCCTTGAGCGCGAACAACGGGTCGACCCGGCCCGTGCAGGGCACGCGGATGAGCCGCAGGTTGGGCGGCTGCTTGAAGCGACCCGTCCCGGCGGTGTCGGCGCCCGCATAACTGCACCAGTTGCAGACGATGCCTACGATCTTGACCGGGCGATCGCCGGCTGCGCCGTCGGCCGCGACGGCGGCACCCGCACCTGAGGCCGCGTCGATCGTGCCGGCCGCGGCGGTGTCACCGGCCACGACAGCGGCGTCGTTGGCTTGAGTTGTCGTTTGATCAGCCATCTTCACCGCCTTTCTCAGTGGGAGGGCGTCGGTTGGAGGACTTCCTCGATCTGATCGAGGATGGCGTCTGTGGGGAAGCCCTTGAGCGAGATGGTGTTCACCGGGCAGGTGGCGACACAGACCCCACAGCCCTGGCAGACCGTCTCGATCACGTGGCTCTTGAACGTGCCGTCGCGCTGCTCCTGCTTCTCGGGAGCGCTGAACGGGCACACGTCGATGCACTTCCAACACGAAACACAGTTCTTCTGATCGACTATGGCGATCATCGGCGAGGTCTTGAGCTTATCTTTGGCCAGCAGACCGAGGACCTTGGAGGCCGTCCCCGAGGCCTGAGCGACCGTGGCCGGGATATCCTTGGGACCCTGGGAAACGCCGGCCAGGAAGACGCCGGCCGTGTTGGTCTCCACCGGGCGTAGCTTGGGATGACCCTCTTTCATGAACCCGAACTCGTCGTAGCTGATGTTGAGCTTTTGAGCCAGATCCTTGGCTCCTTCGGGGGCCTGGATGCCGGTGGCCAGCACCACCAGGTCGGCCGCTATCTCCACCTGCTCGCCGAGCAGGGTGTCGACACCGCGCACCATGACTTTGCCGCCGTCTTCGTAGAGCTTGGAGACACGTCCCCGCACGTACTTGACCCCGAACTCGGTCTGGACCCGCTTGATGAACTCCTCGTAGCCCTTGCCGGTGGCGCGGATGTCGATGTAGAAGACGTAGACCTCCACATCCGAGCCGCAGTGGTCTTTGGTGAGAAGCGCCTGCTTCGCCGTGTACATGCAGCACACACTGGAGCAGTAAGGGCGGTTCACCGACTCGTCGCGCGAGCCGACACACTGGATGAAGACCACGGTCTTCGGGTCTTCACCGTTGGAAAGTCTGTGCACGTGCCCGCCGTACGGACCGGAAGCGTTCAGCATCCGCTCGTACTGCAGGCCGGAGATGACATCCTTGATCTTGCCGCCCCCGTATTCCGGGTACCCGGTCTCCCAGTCGAAGACGTCAAGGCCGGTAGCAACAACGATGGCGCCGAATCTCTTCTGGACGATCTCGTCCTTCTGCTCGAAGTCGATGGCGTCGGCCGGACAGACCCGCTCGCACACCTTGCACTTGCCGGTTTGAAAGTAGCGGCAGTATTCGGTCTGGATGGCGGCCCGCTTGGGCACCGCCTGCGGGAAGGGGATATAGATGGCCTTGGTCGGCTCCAGCCCCACGTTGAAGACATCGGGAGCCTTCGAGGGGCACTTCTGCACGCAGATCTCGCAGCCGATGCACTTGCTCCAGTCGACCATGGACGCCTTCTTGCGGATGTCGACGGTGAAATTGCCCACGTAGCCCGAGACCTTGTCGACCTCGCAATAGGTCATGAGCTCGATGTTCTCGTGCTGTCCACAGTCCACCATGCGCGGCGTAAGGATGCAGGCCGAGCAGTCGATGGTGGGGAACGTCTTGTCCAGCTTGGCCATGACCCCGCCGATGGTGGTCTCCCTCTCCACGATGGTGACCTTGAGACCGGCGTCGGCCAAGTCGAGGGCGGCTTGGATGCCGGCCACTCCCCCGCCGATGACGAGGACGTCCTTGTTGATCTCGACCTCATTGGAAAAGAGAGGCTCCAGACGACGGGCCTTGGCCACGGCCATCTTGATGATGTCCCAAGCCTTATCGGTGGCCACCGGCATATCGGTGTGGATCCAGGAGCAGTGCTCGCGGATATTGGCCATCTCGAAGAGGTAGGGGTTAAGGCCGCCCTTGTCCACGCAGCGCCTGAAAGTCGGCTCGTGCATGTGCGGTGAACAGGCGGCGACGACCACGCGGTCGAGCTTCTTCTCTTCGATGGCCTTCTGGATGGCGGCCTGGCCGGGCTCGGAACACGTGTACATGATGTCCTCGCCGTGGACCACATCCTTAAGGGTGAGGGCCCGTTCGGCCAGCCGATCTACGTCGACCGTGCCGGCGATGTTGCTGCCGCAGTGACAGACGAAGACGCCTATCCTCATGGCGCCACCTCCTCGTCCGCGCCGGGCGTGGCACCGCCGGACTCAACCGTAGCGGCGGCTTTGGCGGCTTTGGCGGCCTTGGCGGCGGCTCTGGCGGCCTTCTCCGCGGCCTTGCGCTCCTCTTCAGCCCTTACGGCCGCCGCTTCGGCTATGACCCGCTTGATAAGCGGCCTTGGGTCCACAATATTCTTATGCAGCATCACATCTTCCTCGCTCAACCCGAAGGCGAGGCCGAGCACCTGCGATAGATACAGGATGGGTACCTTATAGTCGGTGCCAAGGGCTTTGTTGATCTGGCCCTGCTTGAGGTCCAGGTTCACGTGGCAAAGCGGGCAGCAGACCACGACCGCGTCGGCTCCGGCAGCCAGGGCCTGCTCCAACACCTTGCCGCTCAACCGGCGTTGGATCTCCTCCTTGGGCATGCCCACGCTCGAACCACAGCACTCGGTCTTATAGTTCCACCACTTGACGTCGACCCCGGCGGCCTGCAGTAGCAGGTCCATCAGCATGGGCTGCTCCGAATCGACCTCTCCGACCATCTCACTCGGGCGACCCAGCAGGCAGCCGTAATACGGGACGACTCTGAGTTGGGAGAGGTCGGTTCTGACCAAGGACGCGATCTTCTCCTCACCCACGAACTTGATGAGGTACTCAGGCAGCGTATACACGAGGACCCTGCCGTCATAAGGCTTATCAAGGATCTCATTCACCTCGGCGCGGAAGGCGTCGTCCATGTGGATCTCGATCTCGGCGTTCTTCTCGCGCTGGTAGCATGAGGGACAGGGGGCGAGCAACTCGTCGCCCACTTCTGCCGCCTGGCGCAGGTTGCGCGCCGCAAGAGTCTGGGCCAACAGATGATCCATCATATGCGCCGGCGTCGAGCCGCAGCAGGTCCAGTCGGGCACTTCCTTGAAGTCGACCCCTAGGGCCGTCAACACTTCGCGGGTCGAATGATCCAACTCTTGCGAGGAGTGTTGCAGCGAGCACCCCGGGTAGTATGCAAGGCTCATTCGGCCACCCCGTTTCCTGCAGAACCGTGCGCGGGCGCGCCGGTCGTGGCCGCGGCGGCCGTTCGAGCAATCAAGGCGGCTTTCTCCCGCTGTTGAGCTTCGGCCTTCTCCCGCTCTCGCGCCTTCTTCATGGCTTTCTTATAAATGCGGGACACCTCGTCCGCCCCTTTGGCCCTGCGCGGGATGAGCTTCAGCTTGCGCTTGGTCACCATGGGGACCGCTATACCCACGTTGCCCAGAGCCATCTTGGGGTTCATGGTCCCCACGTAGAACCTGGCCATATCGTAGAACTCGGGCAGTCGTCCGAACCGGGCCACCGCGTCCAGGAAGGTCTTGTTGAAGGTCCTCACATGCTCGGGCACGTCACGTTCCTGGGCGGTGACGACGGTCTTGAGGTCCTCGAAAATACCGGCGATGTCGATGTTGCGCGGGCAGCGGGCCGTGCAGGTCAGGCACTGGATGCAGAGCTGGATGGCACTGGAGTCCAGCACCTCGTCGACCAGTCCCACCTGGAGCATTCGCATCACCTGGTTGGGAGTGTAGTCAAAGGTGAAGGCGGCCGGGCAGCCGGCGGAGCAGTTGCCGCACTGGTAACAGTCGCGGACGTCCGCCTCGACCCTTTTCACCAACTTCTCCCGATAGAACGCTGCTTGGTCTGCGTCGTATCGGATCAAAACCGATCCTCCTTGTCGCTAAGCAAGGCTGTGATACAGAGAGAAAGTGCGCCCAGCGGCCGACATGAGGAATGCACGGGCAGGCTGGTGCGGCACACCAGCAAGTCAGTATATCATCTGCGGGACGGCTTTCCCGAACAAAGTATTGCGCCGTCTCGCGCCGAACACGGGCTTTTGCAGGGTGTTTTCTAGGCGCTACCACCCACGGTGCTGGATCAGATCCTCGGGTCGCATGCCGCCGATCTCCAAACCCGGCATGGCATCGCCCAGCCCCCGGGACACCCGGGCAAGAACACTCGGGTCCTGGTAACGCGCGGTGGCCTCCACTACAGCCATAGCCCGGGCGATCGGGTCCTGGCTCTTGAAGATCCCCGAACCGACGAACACCCCGTCGGCGCCAAGCTGCATCATGAGCGCGGCGTCGGCCGGCGTTGCGATACCGCCCGCCGAGAAGTTGACCACCGGCAGCCTGCCGTTCTTCGCCACCCAGGCGATAAGGTCGTATGGCGCCTGGTAGTCTTTGGCCGCGCGGAAGAGCTCGTCCTCGTCCATAGAGGCGAGGCCGTGGACCTGATCCATTATGGCCCGCATGTGCCGCACCGCCTCCACCACGTTGCCCGTGCCTGCTTCGCCCTTCGTGCGGATCATGGCCGCGCCCTCATTGATGCGCCGTAAGGCCTCTCCCAGCCCGGTGGCCCCACAGACGAAGGGCACCTTGAACTTCCACTTGTTGATGTGATGCGCTTCGTCCGCGGGAGTGAGGACTTCACTCTCGTCGATCCAGTCCACGTCGAGGGCTTCCAGGATCTGAGCCTCCACGAAGTGGCCGATGCGCGCCTTGGCCATGACGGGGATGCTAACCGCTTCCTGGATCTCGATGATCTTCTCGGGATCGGCCATGCGGGCTACGCCGCCTTCTTTGCGGATGTCGGCCGGGACGCGTTCGAGCGCCATGACCGCGCAGGCGCCCGCGTCCTCAGCGAGACACGCCTGTTCGGCCGTGGTCACGTCCATGATGACCCCGCCCTTCAGCATCTCGGCGAGGCCGGTCTTGACTCTCAGTGTTCCCTCTTGTTTCATCGCCCGTCCCTCCCTGCGTTTCGGCAGAGACATATGATACATCCGACGGCCCCGCTTGGAGCGCCGGACGGCTCCGCCGGCTGCGGACCGGGCCCCAAATCAGACGAGACTGTAGTCCGTACGACGCTGGGCGGGAGTAAAACCGGCCCGGCGGATGGCGTGGACCAGATCCTCACGGTTGGCCTGGACGCTCAGGCCGGTGGCCGCCACCACGTTCTCCTCGATCATGGTACTGCCCAAGTCGTCGGCGCCGAAGAGGAGCGCCACCTGCCCGATACGCAACCCCTGGGTCACCCACGACGCCTGGATGTGGGTGATGTTGTCCAGGAACAGACGGGAGACGGCCAGGGTCATCAGATAATCGACCCCCGTTGCCGCCTCAGTAGTACCCTCCAGTCCGGTGCGGCCCGACTGGAAGCTCCAGGGGATGAAGGCACGGAAACCGCCGGTCTCGTCCTGCAGTTCGCGGATCACCCGCATGTGTTCCACCCGGTCTTCGAGGGTTTCGACGCTACCGAACATCATGGTGGCGGTGCCCATGATGCCCTGCTTGTGGGCCTCCCTCATGACGGCCAGCCACTCTTCCGTGCTCGCTTTGTGCGGGGCGACCTGCCGGCGGACACTATCAACGAGGATCTCCGCTCCACCACCCGGGAGTGAGTCGAGCCCCGCCGTCTTTAACCGCTGCAGCGTCTCGGCCGTGGTGAGGCCGCTCACCTTCGCGATGTGAACGATCTCCGGCGCCGAGAGCGAATGTATGGTGATGGAGGGGAACCATTCTTTGATAGAGCGGAACAGGTCTTCGAACCAGGTGATGTCGAGTTCGGGATGGAGCCCGCCCTGCATCATGATCCCGGTGCCGCCCAGGTCGACGGTCTCTTGGATCTTCCGGCGGATGACCTCCCGGGAGAGCACGTAGGCCTCCGGCGAACCGGGCGCACGGTGGAAGGCACAGAACCGGCATCCCGATACGCAGACGTTGGTGTAGTTGATGTTGCGGTCGACGATGAAGGTGGCCAGCGGCCCCGGGACGAGGCGCTCGCGCACTTCGTGGGCTCGCGCCCCCACTCCCAGCAGGTCACGCGAGCGCAGGAGTTCCAAGGCTTCACGCTCGGTCATGCGGGTCATGGGGCGGCCACCTCGTCGATGAAATGGAGCTCCGGTGCCTCATCCAACTCGCCGGCCTCATGCGCAAGCTCGTAGAAGCGCCGCAACCCCCGCTGATACTCCTCGGTGAAATCGTAACGGAGGAGCGCGAAGTACCGAGAGAGAGCCGGCCGGTCGAAGCGGTAGAGGTCGACGGCCGATTCGACCACCTCGTCCAGATGATGACGCGCGTAGTCCACGCAACCGGCCAGCTCATGCTCCACGGCCAGGAGCTCCGGCCCGTTGGTGAGGGCGAAGTCCTTTCGTGCCGCCGACACAGCGTATACCATGGGTAGGCCCGTCCATTCCTGCCACAGCTCCCCCAGATCGTGACAGATGGTGTGCGGTTCAGGGAAATAGAGGGCCTCTAGCCCCTGATCGCCGATGAGCAGGACCGCGTCGTATTGCTCCAGCGCCTCCGAGACCGGCCCCTCAAGATCGTGATAGGACACCTCCTGCCGGAAGCGCAGCTTGAGAAGAGTCTTGAGCAACGCGACCGAGGTGGCGCTTTGCTGAGTGAGCGCAACGCTCGCGATGCGGGTGAGGGGTTTACGGGTCACCAACTGGATACTGTCGACGGCCCCCAGCGACGAGATGCTGACGTTGCGCGACAGGAGCAGCCGCCGGTGCCTGCGCGCGTAAGCGATCGAACTCACCAGACCTATATCGATCCGCCCCTCCACGAGCCAACGATTGAGCTGCGTGGGCACCCCCGGGACCAACTCGATGCCCCATCGGTCCGGCCCATCGACTTCGCGTCCCTCGGCAAGGACGCCGCAGTGCTCCAACCCGTAGTACAAGGGATAGCAGTTGAGAAAGCGGATGTGGCCGACCCGCACAGTCATGGGGAGCCTCCTGCACCCGGTCCTCGAGCACCGGGCTCTGCGACCGGCGGGCTCTGCCGCCCGTGTCGGTCACCGTCGCCGGCTACGCCGCACTCGCCATCGTCGTCGGACGCCGCCCCGCGTCTCGCCCCGTACCGCCGTACCACCTGGTAGAGGGCGTCGCGCTCCACAGGCGTCCGCCCCGCGTCTCGGATCACCCTGATCAGCTCAGCCTTCGAAACCGTCTGTCCGTGTCCCGCCTCCGACATGAGCGATATGACCTCCTCCACCACGGTGCCGTCCATGTCGTCGGCACCGAAGAAAAGCGCCACCTGGGCGGGCTTCAGCCCGGTCATGATCCAGTAGGTCTTGATGTGCAGGAAGTTGTCCAGGAGCAGACGACTGACGGCCAAGGTCTTGAGATCGTCCACCCCCGTGGTCGGCGGCAGGTGGGAGAGGGCACTGTTCTTCGGCTGAAAGGCCAGGGGGATGAAGGCCTGGAAACCACCGGTTGCATCCTCTGCCTCTCGGAGTCGCAGCAGATGGTCCACCCGGTCGGCGTACGATTCCACATGGCCATACAGCATGGTGGCGTTGGTCTTGAGCCCCAGACCGTGAGCGATTCGATGGATATCCAGCCACCGTTCGCCCGAGATCTTGGAGGGACACACCTCGGCCCGTACCTCCGCCCGAAAGATCTCGGCGCCGCCTCCCGGCATGCTGTCGAGCCCGGCCGACTTGAGATCGCTAAGGACGTCCTCCACATCCGTCTTCTCCATCTCGGCGAAGCAGGCGATCTCCGAAGCTGTGAAGGCCTTTATGTGGGCCGCGGGCGCCACCTGCCGCACCCCGGCTATCATGGCCCGGATGGAAGCATAGGGGAGCGTGGGGTTCTCTCCCCCGACGATGTGTATCTCGGTGGCTCCCTGGTCGACGGCCTCCCGAGCCTTGCCGACCACCTCGTCGACCGTGAGCGTGTAGGCGCCGGGCTCCCCTTCCGCACGCGAGAAGGCGCAGAACCGGCAGCGGTTGCGACACACGTTGGTGTAGTTGATGTGCCGGTTGACCACGAAGTAGACGTCGTCGCCGACCCGTTGGCGGCGCACCTGGTCCGCCAACCGCCCCACACGGAGCAGATCCTTGGATTCGAACAAAGCGATACCGTCGGCGGCGGAAAGGCGCTCCCCCGAAGCTACCCTCTGTTCGACGACGGCAAGCGGATCAGCATGAGTGAGGCCGGACATAGCCCGGAGTCTAACACGGCCCGAACCGAGCCGGTCACCCTATGCACCCCGATGAGCAAGGAGCCGGCGGACGCCGCCTACACCACCGCGTGGTGCAGCGCGATGACCCCCCCGGCGAGGATCTCGTAACGCGGATTCCGCAGCCCGACGTCCCGCATCACGTCCCTCAGTTCCTCGGGATCGGGCAGACGCCGGACCGAAGCGGGCAGATAGCGGTAGGCGGACTCGTCGCCTGCGGCGAACTTCCCCAACCAGGGCACGGCATGGTCGAGCCAGATACCGTAGAACTGCTTGAACACCGGGATCTGAGGTTGCGTGATCTCCAGACAGACCACCTTGGCGCCGGGGCGGCATACCCGCCGCATCTCACTGAAGGCCTTAGCGATGTCGACTACGTTTCGGATGCCGAATCCCACCGTGCAGGCATCGAAGCCGTGCCTCGCGCCCGGCGGCGGTGCGGTGGCCGGTGCGGCGGCCGGTGCGGCGGCCGACACGGTGCCCCGCATCCATTCGGCGGAGCGTGCCTCGGCGGCCCCATCCGGCGCGCCCTCCCGACCCGGCGCGTCGCCGTCGGGAAAGGGCAGGTCGAGCGCGTCGGCACTGCGGAACTCCACATAGAGCTGGTTGAAGCCGCACTTCTCGCGGGCCAGCTTGAGCATCTCCTCCGAGACGTCCACTCCCACGACCCGCCCGGTCGGGCCTACGGCTCGGCGTAGAGCGAAGGCGAAGTCACCGGTGCCACAGCAGACGTCCAGCGCCGAGTCTCCAGGGCCCACGCCGGCCAGCATGACCCCCATCTCCCGCCAGCGGTGGTGCAGCCCGGCGGTCATGAGATCGTTCAGACGATCGTATTTGCCCGAGATGTCGTCGAACATCTGCCGGATCTTACCCGGCTCCGGATAAGCGTCGGATCCGCTCACGGCACGAAAAGCCCGAGCGTCGTGAAGAACAAGAACACCACGCTGATGATGCCGTTCATGGTCATGAAGGCTACTCCCACCTTGGTCAGATCGGCCTTTCTCATGAGCCAGTTCTCATAGAAGAGAAGTAGCGCACAGACCGCCACCCCCAGATAGTAGACGAAGTTGGCTCCTTGGACCCACCCGGTCAGCGCCAACAGCACCACTGCGAGCAGGTGGAATGTCCTGGTGCTCCAGAGTCCCGCACTCTCGCCCAGGTCGGCCGGGATGGAGTGGAGACCTTGCTCCCGATCGACGGTTATGTCCATGAAGGAATACGTGACGTCGAATCCCGCGATCCACAGACCCACGCCGGCGCCCAGCAGGAAAGGCTCCCAGGTGACTCTGCCCGTGACCGCCACCCAAGCCCCGACCGGCCCCAGACCGTCGGCAAGACCCAAGACCACATGACACAGCCACGTCCACCGCTTCGTGTAAGGGTAAACGACCATGGGGATGATGGCGACCGGCCAGAGATAGCGGGTGATAACCGGTAGGTTGAAGGTGGACCAGACGAGCACCCCCAGCGACACGAGGGCAAAGATCCACACCTGCCGCCGTTTTACCAGCCCCGCCGGGATCTCGCGCTCGGCCGTCCTAGGATTGCGGGCGTCGATGCCGGCGTCGATCAACCGGTTGAGCGCCATGCCGAAGCTGCGCGCCGCCACCATGGCGACGGTTATCCAGAACATCCGCCAGAAGCCCGGTACCCCCATCTCCGCCAAGAACGCCGCGGCGTAGGCGAAGGGGAGCGCGAATATGGAGTGCTCGAACTTGATCAGACTCGCGAAGCGACGCGTGTAGGTGAGCAACACAGACGTGTCTAGTCCCCCTGAGGTCCGGGTGCAGCGCCGTACCTGTCGCCTGACCCCAAGCCCAGCGACGGCCAGAGTTCGTCCACCCGTGCTTTGACTTCCGGCGACATCTCCACGTCGGGGGGCCAGGTCCGGTGATGCCCCTCGGCCGGCCCCTTCGTCGTCGCGTCGATGCCGATCTTGCCCCCCCACAGAGGCTGCGGCGCTGAGTGGTCGAGCACGTCCAGTGGCCCCTCGCCCACCAATACGTCGCGTTTCCAGTCCACGTTGCTGAAGACCCGCCAAGCCACCTGGGCGTAATCATGCACGTCTACGCCGGCATCCACCACCACGATGCACTTGCAGAACTGCATCTGCCCCGCACCCCACAGCGCGTGCATCACCTTGCGGGCCTGCAGGGGATAGCTCTTGTCCAGCGACACTATGGCGCAGTTGTGAAAGCCCCCTTCCCGCGGTAGGTCCATGTCGACCAACTCGGGCAGGGTGAGGCGGATCAGGGGGAGGAAGACTCTCTCCGTGGCTTTGCCCAGTTGCGCGTCTTCCATGGGGGCCTGCCCCACGATGGTGGTGGAGTACACCGGGTCTCGACGATGGGTGATCGCGGTCAGATGGAGAACAGGGTACTGATCGGCAAGAGAATAGTAGCCGGTATGGTCGCCGAAGGGGCCCTCCTCGCGAGTCTCGTCGAGATCGACATAGCCCTCGAGCACGAACTCGGCATGGTCGGGGACCTGCAGATCGACGGTGCGGCATTGCACCAGATCGACCGCCTCACCTCGCAGGAATCCTGCGAACAGCATCTCGTCGATCGCGCCCGGCAAAGGTGCCGTGGCGGCGTACGTGAGGGCCGGGTCGGTGCCGATGGCCACCGCCACTTCCATGCGACCCCGCGGGCGGCCGCCGCCGGCACCCGTTCCCGCGGGCGGGCCTCCGCCGCCGTGTCCGGCCGCCCCGTCGCCGGAAGAGGCTCCGGCGCCGTCCTTGGCCTTGCGGTAGTGCTCGGCGCCGTCCTTGTGGATATGCCAGTGCATTCCCGTGGTGCGCTTGTCGAATACTTGAAGCCGGTACATCCCGACGTTCCGCCTCCCGGTGGCGGGATGGCGGGTGAACACCAGCGGCAGAGTGATGTAGCGGCCGGCGTCGAGCGGCCAGCACTGCAACACCGGGATCTTCCCCAGGTCGATCTCATCACCGGTGAGCACCACTTCCTGGCAGGCGCCGCGTCTCACGACCCTCGGCTGCAGAGCCGCCAGTTCCTTCAAGCGCGCGAGGGCCTTGAGCTTATCCCAAGTGCTGCCCGGAATCTCGAAGGCGGTGAGCTTCTCCACCCGCGCGGCCAACTCGTCGAACGACTTCGCCCGCAATGCGAGGCACATCCGCCTTTCGGTGCCGAACTGATTCATCAGCACCGGGATATCGTGACCCTTGGGCCGCGTGAACAGCAGGGCCGGGCCGCCCGTCTTCACGGCGCGATCGGCGATCTCGGTCATCTCAAGGACGGGGTCGACCGGCGTGTCGATAGTGGCCAACTCACCCCTGTCACGCAGAAGCTTGATGAAGTCTCGGAGGTCCTTCACGAAGCCGTCGATTCGCTCAGCGCGCCACGGTAAACCTCTAAGGTCTCTTCAGCCGCCCTACGCCAGGAAAAAAGGCCGGCGCGGCGCAGGCCTGCTTCGCGCAGATTTTGGCGGAGGTCGGGTTGGGTGAGCACGCGCACGACACAATCCTCGAAGTCATCAAAGGAGGTGGGGTTGAAGAGCAGAGCCGCCGAACCGGTCACCTCCGGCAGCGACGAGGAGTTCGACACCACGCAGGGCGTCCCGCAGGCCATGGCCTCTAAGGGAGGCAACCCGAACCCTTCGTACAGCGACGGGAAGACGAACAACTCAGCCTCAGAGTACACAGCAGGAAGATCCTCGTCGGGAATGAAGCCTGGAAAGTGCACCGTCCCCGCCAGCCCGGCGCTCTCCGCCTCCCGAACCAGGTTGCGATACGACATCTCTTTCTGTCCGGCGAGCACCAAATCAGGAGCGACGGCCAGCCGCTTGCGTAGTCTAGACCAAGCCCGCAGCAGGAACGAAAGGTTCTTCTCCGGCCGGAAGTCACCGGCCCAGAAGGCGAACCGCGCCGGCAGAGAATGACGACGCCGCACCGCCAAACGCGTCTTCTCGTCGATGTTGGGACCGAAGCGTGCCGAGACTCCGTTGTGGATCACCCTCGCCTTCATGGAATCGATGTTGGCGTACACGTCCAGAGCCGAGAGGAGGATCTGAGAGACCGTGATCACCCGCCTGGATTCCTCGAGAGTCCGGTGCAACTGTCTCTTGTAGCGGACGCGCAGAGCGAGCGGTACGCTCCTCGGATAGAGGAACGGGGTGATGTCGTGCATGGTCGACACCAGAGGGACCCGCAGGGGGGTGGGCGCCCATGGACTGGGCACATGCAGGAGGTCGAGGTCGTATTGCTTGACGAGCGCTCTGAAGGCGCTCTGTCCGCCCCAGGAGATCGGGTCCATGTTCGCCGAGACAAGTGTGAAGCCGTCTGATTGAGGGATGTTGGCCTTCTCCTGATCCTCGCAGAAGATGACGAATTCCTCTCCGAAGTCGGCGAATTGCCGCAGAAGATTGCGAGAGTAGATACCGATGCCGCCTCGATAGCGCACCGTTCGTGCATCGAATCCTATCCTCATGCAACCTCCCGCGCCCTCACGCAGGCCGGAATACCGGTCAAGTTATTCCCCCGTTCGCCCGAAATAGTATCAAAGACCTCCATGTCCGCTTGCGGCCTGGGCGATGTTGTATGTAATATATGTAGATGTTTTCGTTCTGAGCGTAGAGGTTATCCTGTGCTGAACGCTAACAACACCGGTGAGCCCTCTGGGGGGGTCGACCAGGGCTCAATCCTGATCAAGGCCAGGAGCATTCTCGACGAGCACAAGCTCGACATCACAAAGAGCTGGCTCAGTCGCCTCGTGGGCCGACTCGACGACCTCGAGGCGCTCGAGCGCTTTCCCACCCAGGAGAGCATCCGCACGTCGGTGGAGCTCATCGAAGGCCTCATCCAGTGCCTCGCGGACGAGGAGGCCCTGGCGGAATTCGAAGTAGACGGCGTCTTCTATAAGCAGGCCGAGAACCTGGGCATGCTACAACGCGACAGCTCCGGAGCGATAGGCTCGCTGGCGGATAATCTGGCCGCCCTTGAAGAGGCCATCTGGGACAGGTTGGCCGAAGGTCTCCGACAGCAAGACCAGGATGTGCTACAACTGGTGCGCATCTTGCGCCTGGGCCTCCACCGGATCATGACCGCGGCGACGGCCGCGTATCACCACCAATCGAACGCCGAACTCAACCGCCTGGCCCACACCGACGCCCTCACAGGGCTCTACAATCGCCGCTACTGGGAGCCGGAGCTGGCGCGTCACGTGGAGTTGTACAAGCGTTATCGCCACCCCTTCGCGATCCTGATGCTCGACTTCGACAACCTGAAGTGGGTCAACGATACGTTCGGGCACGCGGCGGGCGACACGGCGCTCATCCACTTGGCCACGGTCATGCGCATGAGCATCCGCGATGTCGATATCCCCTGCCGGTTCGGAGGCGACGAATTCTTGATACTCATGCCTGAGGCGGAGAAGAACGCCATCCAGATGGTAGGACGTAGGATCTCTGAGTCGATCAACAAGACTCGTTTCAAGCTGGGCCGTTCATTCGCCAGCCTCCAAGTCAGCTTCGGCGCAGCCGCCTGCCCGGAAAACGGGGTGGAAGCCGACGTCCTCCTGCAGGAGGCCGATGCGAACCTATACCGGGCCAAGCAAGAGAAGTCAGAACAGCACACAGCTCCTTCGGCGCCCTAGAAGCCTTCTAGCCGTCAGTCGCCGGCGGGCGACGCACACTCGTAAGCCTCTCCTCGAACAGTCTCGATCGCATGCTCAAGCACGTCTGCGATCACGGCGAAGTGCTCCCGGCATGCTTTGGGGCTGCCCGGCATATTGATGATGAGGGTACGCCTGCGCACCACCGAGACGGCCCGACTCAGCATGGCGTGCGGGGTAGCCCGCATCGAGGCGGAGCGCATGGCCTCGGCGACCCCGGGCACGATCCTCTCGGCGACGGCCAGGGTGGCTTCGGGAGCGCGGTCGCGAGGCGCCAAACCCGTGCCTCCCGTTGTGAGCACAAGATCGAACTCACCGCCGTCGGCGAGTCCGGCCAGCACCTCCTCGATGCCGGCCTGATCGTCGGCGATGACCAGAGGATCGCCGACCTCGGCGCCCGTGGCTCTTAACAGTCCCACCAAAGTGGGGCCGGAGGCGTCGGGACGCAGCCCAGCGCTGGCCTTGTCGCTCAGCGTGACGACGGCTGCTCGGACAGGGCTGCGGAGCCGTCTGTGGTTCACATCGTGCCCCCGGACGCGGAGGCGGGGGCGGCCGGCGCGGGGGCGGAGGCCGAGGGGGCCGCGGCAGGGCCGGCCGGCGCGGAGGCCGAGGGGGTAGAGGCGGCCGTGGCAGTGACGCCGGGCGCCCGTTCCGGTCGTGGCGAAGCCTCTTCGCCCGGGCGGATGTAGTCTTCTTTCCCGCCCGTCTTCTCCAGAAGACGGATGTCGCCCAGGACCATGCCCCGATCAACGGCCTTACACATATCGTAGATGGTGATGGCGGCCGTGGCGGCTCCCACGAGAGCCTCCATCTCGACCCCGGTGCGGTCTTCGGTGCGGGTGATGCACTCGATGTCTATCCGAGAGTCGTCGTCCACAACCGAGAAGGCGAGGTCCACCTGGGTGAGGAAGAGGGGGTGGCAGAGCGGGATGAGTTCCGAGGTCTTCTTGGCCGCCATGATGCCGGCGACTTTGGCAACGGCGAGAACGTCTCCCTTGGGCAGAGCCTGCTCTTTCAGAAGTCGTAAGGTGGCCGGGGCCATCCAGACCCGCGCGCCGGCCCGAGCCGCGCGCCGGGTGGGCTGCTTCCCTCCCACGTCCACCATGCGTGCTTCGCCTGCTGCATCGATATGGGTGAGGCGCGACTCCTCCATCTCAGCCTCCTACTTGAGACATACCTCGATTGGTGCGGCCCGGTAGGACGTTCTTGTCGAACGTCTTACCTTCCAACGATTCTCCGATCAATGCGAGTACCGCGTCCCGATCCCGAGCCTGGACCGCACCCTTCACGTCGACCTCAGCGCTGGAGAACAGGCAGTTCTTCAGCCGTCCGTCGGCGGTCAATCGCAGACGATTGCACTCGCGGCAAAAATGGTCGGACACCGAGCCGATGAAGCCCAATGTCCCTTGATGTCCGGGGAACCTGAAGTAGTGCGCCGGTCCCCAGCCCAACGGCGGGTCAACGGGCTCCGGCGCGAGAGACCCGCGGTTGTTCAGACCGTGCAGAACCTTCATGACTTCGGCCTTGGTGACCGACTCTCCGGCCGAGCGTGGGCCGCAGCCCCCCACCGGCATCCACTCGATGAAACGGACATGGAGGGGCCTGTCGCGAGTCAGCGCCACGAAGTCGGCGATCTCGGACAGAATATCGGGCATCATCACCACGTTCAGCTTCACCGGGGCCAGTGAGTGATGCAGGGCCGCCTCAATTCCCGCGAGGGCCGCTTCCAATGAGCCGCCTCGTGTTAGGAACCGATAGCGTTCCGGATCCAGCGAATCAAGACTGATGTTCACTCGGTCGAGACCGGCGGCTTTGAGTCCCTCAGCGAATCGTGGTAAGAGCACGCCGTTGGTGGTGAGAGATATGCCCTGTATGCCCGGGACCGCCCGGATCAACGAGATCAGGTCCGCAAGACCCTTTCGCACCAACGGTTCGCCTCCGGTCACCCGGACCTTGGTGATGCCCATCTCGGCGGAAGCCCCCACGAAAAAGCCCATATCCTCATAGGAGAAGATGTCCTCGTGCGGTATGGAAGGTATGCCCTCCGGAGGCATGCAGTAGACACACCGGTAGTTACATCTGTCGGTGACCGAGAGACGGAGGTAGTCGACGACTTGGCCGGCGGGTGGGTTCACCTGTGACTTCCCCGATTCCAAAGGCGCTATACTCGTGCAAGTATACGCTCTGCGATGAGGTCGGCCAATCCCTGAAAGTCGTCCAGATCGAGCTGGGGGACCGGGTAGTCCGGGAATCTCTGATCGCTCGCTATGCCTATGAGCTCGTCAGGCAAGCTGACCAACTCAGTGCTCCGGGCACGGCGCGACACCTCGATCTTGGGCGCGTCCTGCTTCTTGAACCCCTCGGTGATGATCAAATCGACGGGCTCCCGGATTTGACGGATGAGTTCTCCCAGGGGTCTCTCCTCAGCCACGGTGTTCAGCCAGACATATTTGTCCGGAGAAGAGATGCCCACCACCTCGGCTCCCATCTCCCGGAAGCGGTAGGAGTCGGTGCCGGGCACGTCGATCTCGAACCCATGGCTGTCGTGCTTCAGAGCCGCCACCCGGTAGCCTCGGCTGCGAAGTTCCTCGATCACCCCCAGTACGACCGTGGTCTTCCCGGACTTCTTCTTGCCGATGAAGGAAACGACGGGGAGGGGAGAAGCGTCCATGAAGGCCTGGATACGGGGCCGGAGCGCCGCGCGCCGGCCCCCTTCCTCACCCGCAAGCTCCTTCCTCGCAGCTTCGAGCTCCACGTGCGTGTTCACGTTGAAGAAGAGCCTGTCGGGATCGCCGTATGTGCTGTCGTCTATGTCCAGATAGCCGGTGTTGAGGTCGGGATAGATGTCGAAGATGCGCCGACCGCCCGAAGCGATGAACTCACGATATGCGTCGAGCGTGCCTTTGCCGTATACGGCGCACAAGGGCTGGAGGTAGCCCCCGTGCCGAGGAACGTACACATCGAAACCTTCAGAGCCGTCGGCCAGCGTCCGCAACAGGCGCGGGGTAAGGAACGGCATATCGCAGGCCACACAGATCACGCGTCCGGTCGGCGAGGCGAGCACCGCAGAGTAGACTCCCACCGCCGAGCCCATCTCGGGCAGAGCGTCGTTGACGATGGGCAGTCCCAAAGTATGGAAGCGAGACGGGTCCTTCGTAACCACGAAGACGTTAGCGAACAGCGGCGCCAGCCGGTCACGCATCCACTCGAGGAGGGTTCCATCTTTCAGCAACGCGAATGCCTTGTCCTCGCCCATGCGGGTAGACTGCCCACCCGCCAACAGCGCCAAGCTCACATCCGATCGGTACGGCTGCCAGAAGAGTGTCATGAGCCACCTGTGTCCATGGTCGTATCAACCTGCCGGCACGCACGACGCCGTCGCTTTCGCACCGGCCGTCACCGGCATGCCGGGAGCGGGCCCCAGTCCGTCCGCCGACGCCCGCCTAACAGAAGAGATTACCTCACCTTCGCCGCCGAAGAGGGTGTGCTCATCGACTTTCACCAAGAAACGTGTGCTTATCGGCTTTCGCCGGTCCGACCACCTTGTCGGGCCCGGCATCTCTTCCACTGCGCCCTGGCAGGAGACCGGAACACCGAGTAGAATCCAAGCAGCCTGCTACCGTCGGAGGACGAATGGCGAGTCAACGTATCCTGGCAGCTTTTGAGACCCGTCTCGCCAAGCTCGCCGCGGACCTTATCGCCGAGACTGAACCCAGCGCGGAAGACCGCGCTCATCTCCTGCTGGTCGCCCACCTGGCCCAGGGGGTGATCAAGTCGTACGGGTCGCATCAGCTCGATTTGGCCGCCGCCATGGAGGCCGCCAAGGGGGGTCTGACCGGCTCGAGCGCCCAGCAACGGGTCCTCAACGTCTCCCTGCGGCGCCTGGTGGACGACAATCTCATGACGCCTTGGTACGCGCGCTTTCTCAACAGTAACTTGGGGATGAAACGAACCATCATCATCAGCGGCGGCCCTAAGGTGGGCAAGTCCACGTTGCTGAACGCCCTCATCGACCTCCTCCCCCGAGACCACCGCATCGTGACCATCGATGATACCGATGAAGGGTTGCCCACCCTGCGCGACCGCTCTTTCACCGTGCACTTGAAAGCCAAGCGGGGCACGCCCGCCCGAGCCGCCGTGTTCCGTAGGGCGCGCGAGATGAAGCCCACCTGGGTGGTTGCTGGGGAGCTGGTCCGACGGGACGGCCCCGGGTTCCTCCAGTCGCTCACCGCCGGCACCACCGGCGGACTGACGACCGTCCAGACCATGGACCCCGAAGCCACGCTCAACGACTGGCTCGCCATGAACAAACCGGTCGCCGAGCACCTTAAGCAACTGAATCCATTGGTAGTCCATCTGGAGTTGGTGGCAGAAGGCGCCCCCCGCGTCGAGCGGGTCATCGAGGTGACTACCGACCGGGGCAACCTGGTGGTGACACGACGCGAACAGGTCGACAGCGAGCAGGTGGGGGTCCAAGGCGGCGAACGGAGTCCCCTGGCCAAGAGCGAGCGCGATTCCGAGCTCGCCCGGCGTTCCTGAACTCAGCCGGCGCCCCGGCCTCCGTAGGCGCTCCTTGCCTCAGCCGGTGCCCCGGCCCCGCCTCCCCCCTCTACGTCACTCATCCTCAGTCTCCAGCATATCCAGCAGTCCCGCCTCCTCGAGAAGGGTGATACCGAGCCGCCGGGCTTTTGCGAGCTTAGACCCCGCTTCCTCACCCACCACCACGTAATCGGTCTTGGAGCTGACCGATCCTACGACCCGACCTCCGGCCGCGACTATGCGGTCGGTGGCCTCCTGACGGGTAAGGGTGGGGAGGGTTCCCGTGAGAACGAAGGTCTTCCCGTCCAGCGGTCCGACCGAGCCCCGTGCGCCATCCGCCGCGGCATCCGCCAAGCCTGCGCCACCACCCGGCGTCGTCATCGCCACACCCGCTTCCTCCAGGCGCCTGATCAGATCCACATTGCGGGGCTCGCGGAAGTACTCCCACACGCTCTCCGCGATGACGGGGCCGATGCCCGGCGTCTCGCCGATCTCCTCAACCGACGCCTCCCGGAGCGCCACGAGACCGCCGAAACGCCGCACCAACAGGTCCGCGTTCTCGGCGCCCACGTGAGGCACGCCCAAAGCGAATAGGACCCGGGCCGGCGACCGCGCTTTCGACGCCTCCACCGCCGCGATGATGTTGACAGCCGACTTCTCGCCCAACCGCTCCAATCCGGCCAGCTGCGACGCCTCCAGCCTGTACAGATCGGCGCCGTCGCGGATCAGGCCTAGGTCCAGCATCCGCTCGACCAGCTTGTCCCCCACGCCGTCGATATCCATAGCTCCTTTGCTGACGAAGTGCTTCACCGCCTCGGTCCTCTTCGCCGGACAATCCGGGTTAGGGCACCGGACGGCCACCTCGCCGGGGATGCGCACCACCGGCGTGCCGCACGACGGGCACTTTGTGGGCATGGAAAAAGGTCTCTCAGCTCCGGTGCGCAGATCGGTCAGCGGCGCCACCACCTGCGGGATGACGTCACCCGCCCTCTGAAGTATGACCATGTCGCCCTCGCGGAGATCCTTGCGCCTGATGTCGTCCTCGTTGTGCAGGGTGGCCCGCTCCACCGTCACCCCGCCCACCTCCACCGGCTCCAGCTCCGCCCATGGGTTGAGCACCCCGGTCCGACCCACGTTGACACCTATGCGGATCAGCTTGGTCTGCGCCGTCGTAGGCGCGAACTTGTAGGCAACCGCCCAGCGCGGATCGCGGCCCACGGCGCCGAGCGCATCCTGCAGCCGGCGATCGTCGAGCTTCACCACCACTCCGTCGATGTCGTAGTCGAGCTGCTCCCTCCGCTCCTGCCAATCGCGACACCCCGCAACGATCTCGTCGGCCGTCGCGACCACCTGCACGTCGGGGTTGACCCGGAACCCTGCCCGTCGCAGCCATCCGAGCACCTCATAATGCCCGGAGAACTCCAGCCCGTCCACGTATCCGACGCCGTAGACCCAGGTGGAGAGGGGGCGGGAAGCGGTCACCCGCGGGTCCAGTTGACGCAACGAACCTGCCGCTGCGTTACGCGGGTTGGCGAAGGTGGATCCGCCAACAGAGATACGCTGCTCGTTCAGCTGGGCGAAGGCCGCCAGCGGCAGGTAGACCTCGCCCCGCACCTCCACCACCACCGGATAGGGTGCCGCCTCTGCCTGCATGACGAGCGGCACCGACGAGATGGTGCGGAGATTAGCGGTCACGTCCTCCCCGATCTCGCCGTTCCCCCGAGTCGCCCCGACCGTCAGACGTCCGCCCTCATACCGCAGCGAGACGGCCAGACCATCGATCTTCGGTTCAAGGACGAAACGCAGCCCCCCAGGGTCGGCGCCCGCTTCCGCCGCCAGCTTGACCGCCCGGGCATGCCAGGCGCGTAGCTCCTCCTCGTTCTTGGCGTTGGCCAGTGAGAGCATCGGTTCGCCGTGGCGCACTTGGGTGAAGCTGGGGAGAGGCTCACCCCCCACCCGCTGCGTGGGCGAGTCGGGCGTGATCAACTCCGGATGAGCGGCTTCAAGGTCCTGCAGTTCGCGGAAGAGGGCGTCGTACTCAGCGTCGGATATCTCCGGGCTGTCGAGGACATAGTAGCGGTGCTCTTGATGGCGGACGAGCGTCCGCAGCTCATCGATACGTCCTGCCGCGTCGTCCTCTGCCACCCGGTCCCTCCTAGATCCCAAGAACCTCCGCCAACTCAGGGATAGTATGAACCAGGATGTCCGGCTTTTCAGCCTCGAGAGTGCCGTTATCGAAGACGCCCCACGTGACTCCGATCGCCCGCACTCCGGCGGCTTGGGCCGCCTGGATGTCGGACGGGCTGTCGCCCACGTACGCCGCCTCAGCAGGCTCGACACCCAACCGGTCCAGGCAGGCTAGGATGGGAAATGGGGAAGGCTTGTTGCCGGCGCACTCGTCGGCACAGACGGACATGCCGAAGTAACTCTCGATGCCGGTGAGATCGAAGGCCATCTGCGTCGTGTAGCGAGACTTCGAAGTGACAAGCCCCAGTTTCACACGCGCCCGCAGCAGAGCCTCGAGCAGGTTGAGTATCCCGTCGTACAGCTTCAGCATACGGTCGTGTTCCCGGTGGTTGAACTCCCGGTAGACGTCCACCAGCTCTTCCGCGTACTCGGGGCTGAAACGCTCCATCTGCTCACGGAGCGGCCGGCCCACCCAGGCGATCGATTCCTCTCGCGACACCTCCCTACCCAATACCTCGCGGATGGCGTGCTGGAAGGAGATGATGATGAGCTCCACCGAGTCTAAGAGAGTCCCGTCCAGGTCGAAGACGACGGCCTTATACGCCGGGGATACGCGTCCCGTTTCAAGTGGGGGTTGGGGCGCCGGTCCAGGCATCAGCTCTTCTTCCGGCAATCCAGCGCGCCTTCCCAGCCGCGCAACTCGTCAAGGGCGTCGTGAGACATGAGGTCGAAGTGAAGCGGAGTGATCGACACCCAGCCTCCGGCTATCGCTTCAAAATCTGTTCCCTCTTCTCGATGCCAGCTGAGATCGTCGTTGTAGATATGGTAGACCCTCCGGTTCCCCCTGGCCTCACGGTACTCCACCTTATCGCCGTAGATGCGCCTGCCGAGAACGGTGAGTCGCGCTCCCGCCAGGGCTTCCCA
>JAAYJE010000141.1 GCA_012523095.1 Actinomycetota bacterium
GCCCTGAACCCGGCCGCATCGGCGAGGGGACCGAAAAGGTAGGGGAAGACGGCGCAGCCGAGCGATCCCACGAGGATGAACGACGAGCTCACCACTCCACTCTCCCAGTCTGGGAAGTGTCCTGAGTAGCTGCCGATGAGTCCGTAGGAGGCGGACGCTCCCAGACCGGCGCCGACCGTGAGCGCTAGGGAAGCGGCGAGACTCGGTGCAAACGCGACCGCTATGGTCATCACAGTAAGGACGCAGGCGCAGAACAATAGAAGTCGAGACGGTGCAAAACGTTTGGTGAGCGGCATGATCACCAGGCGTCCGGCGATCAGTCCTATCCAGAATAGAGTCACGGAGAAGCTTGCCCACGTGTCGCCGGCCTCGAACAAGTGGATGTTGAATTTGGGCAGCCAGACGTTCAGCACGGTCTCGGCGCCCGTATACACGAAAATGGCAACCAGCATCCCCACCAGCAATCCGCGATTGCGGGCGAAGATCTGCTTGAGGTGCGCCAGGCGTACATTCTGGCGCCCGCAGATGTCCAGGAAGGGTAGGCTGATGTAGGCGAGTCCGGCGATCGCCGATATGCCGCCTTCTACCGCGAGGATCCACCTCCACGATGCACCCAGGTCGATGGCGATTCCGACTATGAAGGGGGTGGCTATCATGCCCGTCGCAAAGAAGGTGATCATCAAGAGGAGCGCTGCGGCAAGGTGCTCCTTCACGTGCGCCGGGAGCCACATCCAGCATATGGTATTGGCGAAGTTGCCGCCGAATCCGCCCAGCATGCAGGCAAGTGTGACCGACCACAGATCCCACGAGACCAATCCGGCGACGAGGAGACCCAGGCCCTGTAGGAGCATGCCGAAAATGAGCATCCGTTTGGCAGGGACCCTCGCCATGGCAGTGTTGACGACCACGATGCTCATGACGCCCCCGACGAAGAAGCCCGCGCTGATGATCCCGCCCCTGCTTAGTGGAATGCCCAAGTCGGTCATCATGGAGTCCAACAGAGGTCCCAGGGAGGCCATGATCATCGCGCCGATGACCTGGCTCGGGTAGAGCGGGAAACGCTGGCGGAGAGAAGGACCTGAGATCGTGACGTCGGCTCTCATGGCTCCTCACCATGCCACGAAATGCATGGAAATGCTACAGTCTTCTCTTCTTGCGCGTAACTCTGGGAGGGAGGATGGCGTGGGTGACATCATAGATATCGCGATAGTAGGCGGGGGGCCGGCGGGACTCACCGCGGCCATCTATGGCGCGAGGGCCCGAGTGAAGACGGTCGTGTTCGAGACCGGACTGCCCGGGGGTCAGATCGTCTCCGCTTCCTGGGTAGAGAACTACCCCGGCTTTCCCGACGGCATCTCGGGTCAGGACCTGGCCGATCTCATGTACCAGCAGGCCGAGAACGCAGGCGCGGAGTTCCGCACCATATCTCCGGTGGAGGCCATACGGCCGGAGGGCAACGACTACGTCCTCAGCGTGGGTGGTGAGGAGATCAAAGCGCGGGTAGTGGTCCTCGCAACCGGGGCCATACCCAAGAAGCTGGGCATCCCCGGCGAATCCGATTTCGCCGGCAGGGGCGTGTCGTGGTGCGCTACGTGCGACGGACCTCTGTACCGCGACAAGGTGGTCGCCGTCGTGGGAGGGGGAGACTCGGCTACCCAGGAGGCGGTCTATCTCGCCAAGATCGCGAGAGAAGTGCACCTGATACACCGCCGTAACGAGCTTCGAGCAACCGAGTGCCTGCAGGAGCAGTGTCTCTTCCACCCGCAGATCGTCCTGCATCTGTCACATATCGCCGAGGAGATCCTCGGAGACGGCGGAAAGCTGACGGGCTTGAAGCTTCGCTCAAAGACGGACGGTAGTGAGACGGTGCTGGCTCTGGATGGTGTGTTCGAGTTCGTAGGTATCGACGCCCAGAGTGGGTTGGTGGCCGATCTGTGCGAGCTGGACGAACTGGGCTTCGTCAAAGTCGATCCCAACGGGTTGACCTCGCGCGCCGGTCTGTACGCCGCCGGGGACGTCTCCAACTACAAGCTCAAACAGGTCGTCACCGCGTGCGCACGAGGTGCTTTCGCCGTATACGATGCCGTGCATTACCTGGAGACGATGGTGGCCGGCACAGCTTAGCCTTAGCCCAGGAGGTCATGAAACGGAGACGGGCGTCCTCGGGGGCGCCCGTCTCGGCGCTCTCTGGCGAATGGCCGCCGGGCCTACTTCTTGAACAGGCCGATGATCTTGTCGGCGACGGCATCCGGATCAGGGACCAGGCCGTCGGGGGTGAGCCTGTCGATGATGCCCGGTAGCATCTTCGCGATCTTGTCTGCGGCCTCGTCCTGGGAGACCCCCAATTTCGCGGCCACGGCGGCGACCTCTTCAGATCCAAGGGCCGCCTTGATCTGATCGGCGTTGACGGTCTTGTTCTCACCCTTGCCCATCCAGGACTTGACCACGTCGTCTAGACCGCCGGCGTTGAGTTTGTCCAGCAGGCCGGTGAGTTTCGTGCCGCCCTCACCGAGAAGAGTACTGATCACACTCTCCTCGGGGGTCGCGTCGGTCGCGGAAGTGGCCGCAGTGGCTACGCCCCGCGCCGCCGTCTCAGCCTTCTTGGCTCCGCCCTTCAAGAAATCGAACAGTCCCATGCCTCGCCTCCGTGACTCGAAGGATGTGCTTCCCCAATGTATACCCGCGGCAATGGGGCTGTAACCATTCTGCTCAGAGCAGCACGTGGATCCCGCGACCCGCCAAGTACTCCTTGACCTGCCGCACCGTGAAGGTGCGGAAATGGAACACGGAGGCGGCCAGCAGAGCGGAAGCCTTCCCCTCCACGACTCCGGCGTAGAAGTGCTCCAACTCTCCGGCTCCTCCTGAGGCCGTCACCGGGATTCTCACGGCTTCGGCGATGGCTCTGGTGAAGGCGAGGTCATAGCCCGCGAGCGTGCCGTCACCGTCCATGCTGGTCGGCAGCAACTCCCCGGCTCCCATGGCCTCGCAGGAGCGGGCCCACTCCACGGCATCCAGGCCCGTCGACCTCCGGCCGCCGCTTATCACCACCTCGAAGCCCGAAGGCATATCGGTATTACGCCTGCCGTCAACAGCCACGACGATACGTACGCTGCCAAAATGGTCCTAAGCATCTCTTACGAGCTAGGGGTGGGTGACGGCCGCCGGGTTGATCGACACCGCGGCCACCCCGACTGAGAAGAGTGCCTCCATGTCGGCCGGCGTCGATATGCCTCCGCCGACCACCAAGGGGATGTCTACGACCGAAGCCACCCGCTCGGCCCACTCTACTCTGGTCTTACGGTTCTCAACGGTGGCGGCGATGTCCAGCATCGCCAGTCGGTCGGCGCCCTCCCTTTGGTAGTAGACGGCGTTCTCCACCGGGTCGCCGGCATCGCGCAGGTCCTCGAAGTGGACACCCTTGACCACTCTGCCTTCCTTCATGTCCAGACACGGGATGATGAGCACCGGACCGGATGGACCATCGCCGGCGGACCGCTCATCATTCTTCATCTGATCTTGCTCGACCACATCGCCTCCTTCCCGAGTGTCCCTGTCTGTGTTCAGCCGCCCAGCCTGAGCTGCGGAGGGCACCACTGCATCCAGCGCTCGAGGATCATCCGTATGGAAGGCCGTTCTATCGACTGAGCGGCTATCAAGCCCAGTGATCCTATGCTCTCTCCCCCGACCGTGAACTCGATGGTTCCGCACTTGTCTCCAACTTCGACAGGGAACGTCACCTCACCATCGAGCGCCGGCCGGCACTCGACTATGTCGTTACGGGACAGTCGGGCTACCAGCGGTCCATCGGTGACGAGCCGGACCTTGCGGCCGACATAGTCGCCGATGTCGATCTCCGCCACCAATCGACCTGCATCGCTGAGCAACGTCCTGGGGTACAGGCTGAACCCATACTCCAACAAGGCCTGAGCTTCTTCCCAGCGCGTCTCACTGTCCTTGGCGCCGAGGACCACGGCGATGAGATCCACGCCTTCCATGGTGCCCGACGCGACCAGACAGGACCTCGCGTATGGAGTGGACCCGGTCTTCACCCCGGTGACCCATGCCCGCCGTTTGAGCAGCTCGTTCTGGTTGTCGAAGTCTCGGAGCTCCCCTTTGACCGCCGGCGCCACCGGCTCCAGAGGCGGGAGGGAGAAGTAGATCGTGTTGACGATACGTGCGAACACCGGGTTCCTCAGAGCGTACTGGGTCAGGAAGGCCAAGTCCTTGGCCGAGGAGAAATGTCTCCTGTTGTTCAGCCCACAGGGGTTGACGAAGTGCGTGTTGGTGAGGCCCAGGGATTCCGCCTTCGCGTTCATCTTCTCCACGAAGGCCGTGACGCTGCCGGAAGTGGCTTCCGCGAGGACGATGGAAGCGTCATTGCCGCTTACCACCATCAGGGCACAGAGGAGCTGCTCCACCGTCAGCACCTCGCCTGCCACCAATCTCGACTTGGAGCCTATAGTCGACACAGCGTTCTTCGAGACCTTGATCTTGGCGTCCAACTTGAGCGACTCGAGTGCCAAGACCGCCGTCATGATCTTGGTGGTGGACGCCATCGGCAGGCGCGCATTGGCGTTGTGTGAGAAAAGGTAGTCTCCCGTGTCGGCGTCGATGAGGAAGGCGGCCGTGCATGTGATCAGCGGTGGGGCCGGCTCCCCGGAGGGGAAGGAGGCCCTGATCGTCCAACCCTCGATCGTCGGCAGGGCGTATACGGGGGCGGTGAAGAGGAGCAACACCAGCACCAAGGACATCATGACAACGGCGCACGCCGAGCCTCCCCTGCGTCCCCGGCGTCCGAGTGACCCGGACCCCGGGGATATACCTCTTTCCCCGAGCGGCAGGGATCCGGTCACGGTCTCTTGTCTATCGGTGTTGCTCAAGTCGTCCCGGCCCACGGAGTGGTGGCTACTCGAGGACCTTCACCTGATTCATGATGACGGGTTCGCGGGGGACGTCGGAATGCGGACCATGGCCTCCGGTAGATACGCAGGCTATGGCATCCACTACCTCCATGCCTTCCACCACCTTTCCGAACACCGCGTAACCCCAACCTGCCCCAGTTTTGGCCGTGTGGTTGAGGAAACGGTTGTCAACCAGATTGATGAAGAACTGGCTGGAGGCGCTGTGCGGGTCTGAGGTCCTAGCCATGGCGATGGTGCCGCGGTCGTTCTTGAGACCGTTGTCGGCCTCGTTCGCGATCGAGGGTCCGGTGGGTTTCTGACGCATGTCGGCGGTGAAGCCACCGCCTTGGATCATGAAGCCGGGGATCACACGGTGGAAGATGGTCCCGTCGAAAAAACCGTCCGAGGCGTAGGCGACGAAGTTCTCGGTAGTGGCGGGAGCCTTCACCGCATCGAGTTCCAGCGTGATGTCCCCGTGAGACGTACCGATGAGCACTCGAGGGTTGTTCTTGTCCGTCACGGCGTTCCCCTTTCCTGGTGGGTGGAGCCCGAGGGGGGACACGCCTCCGGCTCTACGGCTCTCTTCGAGGTCCTATGTTCCCACAATAAGGCTCCTTCTTCAGTCGGAGCGACGCTTGCCCACGAACAGCAGGCCTTGCGGCGGGTAGCGTCGCGGTCTCAGTCCGGAGCGACTGGTATTGTTGCATCCGGCCAACAGACGAGGGGAGGATCGGAGATGGGAACGGTAGACGTCCCAGGATTGGACCCGGGATCGCTGTCCGAACACTCCGTGGACAACCGTGATAGCTGGAACGCCGACAGCGACAGGTATCAGGCGGACCACGGGTCCCAGTTGGCGGCCTCGGGGGGGCTGGGCTGGGGAGTGTGGCAGATGCCCGAGGCCGACCTGCGGGTGTTGGGAGAGGTCGCGGACCGCGACGTCTTGGAGCTCGGTTGCGGTGCCGCCCAGTGGTCCATCGGGCTGGCGAAGCTCGGCGCGCGCCCGGTAGGGTTGGACCTCTCGGAACGGCAACTGGAGCACGCCCGGCGTCTCATGGACCAAGCAGGGGTAGACTTCCCCTTGGTCCACGCCACCGCGGAAGCTACGCCTCTCCCCGACGAGAGCTTCGACATCGTCTTCTCAGACTATGGAGGCATGACCTTCGGAGACCCGTACGCCACGGTGCCGGAGGCGGCTCGTCTGCTGCGGCCCGGCGGATTATTGGCCTTCTGCGGAAGCACGCCCATCGTGCAGATGTGCTATCCGGACGATGGTGAACACCCGGGAGACCGGCTGCTTAGGGATTATTTCAGCATGTGGGCCTTCCCGTTGGAAGGGTACGTCGATTACATGCTTCCATACGGGGCCTGGATCCGTCTCTTCCTGGCTCATGGGTTCGTCGTGGAAGATCTCATCGAGTTGCGGCCGGGGCCTGACGCCACCAGCACATACCGCGATGAAGCGGACCGCGGATGGTGCCGTCGCTGGCCGGGCGAGCAGATTTGGAAGGTACGTAAGGAGGGCTGACGGAGTCCCGCATCCCGGCTCAGTCCTTGGGGAGGCCCCGAACCCACTTGTAGCCGGCGGCGATGCCCGTCACCACCAGCCCAGCCAGGAGGAGGAAGACACCTCGTCTCGACCGGGCCTCGCCTATCCCGGCACCTGCGGCGCCGGTTTCCGGATCGGCATCGGCGTCTGCCTGCTCGACGGTCTCGGTTGCGTTGCTCAAGCCGTTCATGCAGTCAATTGTCACACATCTCAGCGAACCAAACCGGCGGGATTCAAGCCGGGTTCGCTTCCAGCCGATAACCGCTTCGAGGCCGCACGTCGGGTTTCATCCACACCTCTGGAGGGTCATTGTCGCTTCGTCGCAAGACCTATTTGCTTGTCGGTGCTACGCAGCTGGTAGTCGCACTCGCGATATTCGCGGTCTCGCAAGCCGTGGTCGTCCGCGACGGTCAATGGACCGGTGAAGTCCTCATCTTCATGACCTCGCTGATCGGAGTGGTCATCATTCTGGGCTGCGCGGTCTGCTGGATCCTAGACAAATACCTGTTCCGAAGGCTCGCCTGCCTGACCTCCAACGTGCAGGTCGGAGGGTCGGAAATGATGGATCTGGCTCCCTTCACAGGAAACCAGAGCGATGAGCTCAGTCTACTGGCCGAGAAGATCGGCTCGAGTTTCGCCGAACTCGAGAGGACCCGCACCCAGCAGGAGAAGCAGTCTCAGAGCCTCACTCAGGCCCTCGAGGAACTCAAAGTCAGGCACGCTGATCTGGAGACGGCACACAAGAATCTTCAGCAGCTCGCGGAGGTCAGCGCGTCATTGGGCGGCAGCCTTGAGATCAGGGACGCCCTGGGACAGATGAAGGAGGTAGCTCTCGGCATTTTCGAAGCCGACGAGGTTTGGTTGCTCAGGCTGACAGATGACAACGAGCAGTTGGAAGGTCTGTGCGCCTATTCGAACCATCGTGAGGGCTTCACCCGCCTGCCCAGGCTCTTCGGGTGCGCCGACCCCTTCGGCGAGGTGCCTCTGGACAAGCATCAGCTTCTGAGGACCGTGTTCCAGGGGACAGGCCCGGTCTTCATCGAATCCGTGACCGAACTGAACGAGGAAGAGAAGAACCGCCTGTTCGGCGGGGCCGTGCCGATCCTCGCCGGCTTTCACTCTCTGGGTGTGGTGCCACTGTACGCTGAGGATCTGCCTGTGGGTCTGGCCATGTCGGCCTCCGCCAGGCCGAGGCGGTTCACCGACGACAGGAGATCGACCATCGTGCTCTTCGCCTCCCAGGTGGCGCAGGCTCTCGAGAACACGCGGTTGTACGAAGAGATCAAGGCTCTTGGGGAGATTGATTCTCTGACAGGTCTCCGCAATCGGCGCCGGGCTCTCGAACAGCTCGACATCGAGGTGGCGCGGGCCCGCCGGTACGAGGGGACGTTCTCCATCCTCATCGCGGATATCGACAATTTCAAGCTCTTCAACGACACTTACGGCCACCCGGCCGGCGATGAAGTCATCAAGCGGGTGGCCCATATGCTCCATCACCGCAACCGCAGCTCGGACTTCGTGGGTCGTTTCGGCGGAGATGAGTTCATCCTGATCCTGCCCGCCACGTACCGTTCAGGCGCCGCGACTGTGGCCGATCACATGCGGCTGACCCTCGGTTCTCAGCCTTTCATCGCGCCCGATGGCATGCTGATCCCGCTGCGCATGAGCTTCGGTGCGGCCTCCTACCCGGAGGACGGCCACGATGCGGCCGCGCTGATCGCCGTCGCCGACGCCAACCTGTATGAGTCTAAGCGATGGGGGGGTGACACGGTCACTCTGCGCCGTGAGCCCATCGGCGGTGACCACATCGATTCTGGAGGCTTCAGCACCCTCGATGCCCTGGTCAGCGCCGTGGACAACAAGGATCACTACACTCGGCGGCACTCCGCCCATGTGGCCGAGATGTCCAATGCCATCGTCAAATCGTTGGGCTTCAGCAAGGAACGGCAGGAACTCCTTCGCGTGGCTGCGCTCCTTCACGATGTGGGCAAGATCGGTCTACCCGACCGCATCCTGCGGAAGCCGGGCGCGCTCACGCCCGAGGAAGCCGATGCTGTGCGCCAGCACTCGCTTCTGGGGAGCATGATGATCGCCCAGCACCTCCCTGAGCTCGAAGAGGTGCGGGAAGCTGTGGCCGCGCATCACGAGCGATGGGACGGCAACGGCTATCCTGCTCAACTGAGCGGCCGGAACATCCCGATGCTGGGCCGCATCCTTGCGGTGGCCGACTCCTACTCGGCCATGATCACCGACCGGCCATACCGAGCGGGGTTGTCGCAGGAGGAGGCTATGGAGGAACTGAGGAAGGGGAGCGGTACACAGTTCGACCCGGAGGTGGCCCGTGTGTTCTTGGACTGCCTCAAGAACGGACACGTGAACACGTCGGACCAGATCGCCGCCAACCGCGGGACCGCGAACCTAAGGGTGGTCTGAGCCGCCAAGAGCCGACGCGACGCGCTGCCCCGATTCAGTTCAGTAGTCTCTGTGAGCTCCGTGGCAGTGCGGTGGGTTCTCCGTCAGGCCGCATGAGGAGAGCACCGTCCGTCCCCCTCGATCAGTAAGCCTCTACCCAGAGTTCGTAATACGACTGAGGGTGCTTGCAGGCAGGGCACTCATCAGGGGCTTCCGGGCCTTCGTGTATGTAGCCGCAGTTCCGGCAGTGCCACTTCACCGAGGTCTCGCGCTTGAAGACGCGGCCCTTCTCGACGTTTGCCAGCAACTTGCGGTAGCGGAGTTCGTGCTGTTCCTCGACTTCAGCTATCTCCTCGAAGGAGGTGGCGATGTCGGCGAAGCCTTCTTCTTTGGCGGTCGCGGCTGAGTCGGGATATAGGATGTCCCACTCTTCTTTCTCGCCTTCGGCCGCGGCCAGGAGGTTCTCCGCGGTTGTCCCGATCTTGCCCGCGGGGTAGGTGGCTGTGATCTCCACCGGCCCGCCCTCCAGGTACTTGAAGAAGACTTCAGCGTGCTCCTTTTCGTTCTCGGCGGTCTCCAGGAAGATGGCGGCTATCTGCTCGAAGCCGTCCTCCTTAGCCTTGCCGGCGAAAAAGGTGTACCTGTTGCGGGCCTGACTCTCCCCGGCAAAGGCTTTGAGCAGGTTCTGCTCGGTCTTAGTGCCTTTGATATTCATCACTCGTGATCCTCCTTAGGGTTGGCGACCGAAGAATGGTATTCCCCGACGAGCCGCCTCCTAATCAGGCGGGTGCCTCGTTGGGAAAGCGCGCGGTCAGTCGTCGCCAGGTCCGCCGTTACGCATCGGACCCCTTCCACGCTCATCGTGGCGATGCACCGGTTGCATTGGTCGCAGTCCGAACGGTCCAATTCTCCATGTTCCAGGCGTCTGACGAAATCCGGGTCGCGTATGGTGGCACGACCAAGCTGTACGAACGCGAACCCTTCATCGACGAGGGTTTCCATGTCGGTCCGCGAGAGCACGCCTCCGATATAGCCGACGGGGATGCTGACGGCGTCCCGGATGCGCCGGGCTCCTTCCAGCAAGAATAGCGGTTCGAATGGATATCTCTGGACCATCGTGCGGCCGAACAGGGACAGGCCGAGCCTGTAGAAGAAGCTACTCTGCGCCCGGACCATCTCTCTGACGGGCACACCGCCACGGAGCATGTGAAACGGGGTCTTGGCGGTGAAGCCGCAAGAAGGCACCAGAGCGCCGGCTCCCGCGGCCTCGAAGGATCGGGCCACCTCGATGGACTCATCCAACTCCAAGCCGCCGCGCATGCCGTCGCATTGATTCATCTTGACCAGGATTGGATATCCGCCGCCCATCTCGGCCCGTACACGCCGTACGACCTCCGCCGGGAAGCGCACGCGGTTCTCGAGTGAGCCCCCGTAACGATCGCCACGCCGGTTGGTCCAGGGTGACAAGAACTGGCTCAGGAGATACCCGTGGCCCGCGTGGATCTCGACTGCGTCGAAACCGGCTTGGCGGGCGAGGCGCGCCGCCCGGACGAAGTCGTCGGTTTTCTTCTCTATGTCCTCCTCGCTCATCTCGTCGCAGTACGAGAGGCGGAAAAGGCAGAACTTGGGCGAAGCCCCGAAGGGACGGCGGTCGATCACAGATGGGCTCGCGAAGAACCCGCAGTGGCCCAGCTGGATCGACACCGCCGCGCCCTCAGCGTGTACGGCGTCGGTGAGGCGTCGTAGGCCCGGGAGGATCTCGGTCCGCATCCAGAGCTCGTGCCCGAAAGCCCGTCCGTCCTCACTGACCGAGCAGTAGGAGACGGTGGTCATGCCGATACCGCCGGCGGCCAGTCGTCTGTGATGATCGATCAGCCGCTCGGTGACCGTGCCTTCCTGGCTCATGCCCTCGAAGCAGCCGGAACGGATCGTCCGGTTGCGTAGTGTCATACCGTCGAGGGCGAAGGGCGAGAAGACCGGCGAATTGTTGTGGTTGTAAGTCATTGGGTCGGGCACCATGATACCCGGTTGCCCCCGCCGCATGGGCGGCCGAGCGATTTGACGCCCTCCTCCCTCGTACCTGCCGGGAGGACCCGGAGCGCCTCTCCGCCGGTGCCATCCGATCAGAGGGGCGCCAGGGCGTTCTCCAGGTCGGCGATCAGATCGGCCGGGTCTTCCAACCCCACAGAGAACCGGAAGACGCCCTTGCCCGCGAAGGCCCGATACGCCTTCTCCTGCTCGGAGGTCAGATGGAACGACGAGCGCAGCAGATCGTCCGTAAGCAGGTAGCAGGTGAGGGTACGGTTGTGTCCCAGCGAGACGGCGTAGTGGATGATCTCCAGTCTGTCCGACAATAGCTGGGCGGCCCTGGGGCCGTCTTCGACCTGGAAAGTGAGCATGCCGGAGAAGTTGTCCATCTGGCGTTCCGCCAGTTCGTGCTGAGGGTGAGAAGGCAGCCCCGGATACATCACCCGGGTCACTTTGGGATGCTGCTCCAGATAGCGCGCCACGGCGAAAGCGTTCTCTTCGTGCGCGGCCATCCTGATGGGGAGGGTCGCTACTCCACGTAAGATGAGCCACGCGTTGAAGGGGCTCATGATGCCGCCCATGTGGATGGCCATGGTGCGAAGTCTCTTCATGGCCTCAGTTCGGCCGATCAGCGCGCCGCCCACAGCGTCGCCGTGCCCGCAGATGTACTTGGTCAGCGACTGGATCACATAGTCCGCGCCGAGCTCGAGCGGCCGCAGGCCGACGGGGGTTGCGAAGGTGGAGTCCACCGCCACGGCGACACCGGCTCCGTGCGCGATCTTGACGACCGCCTCCACGTCGGTGAGCCGCAGCAAGGGATTCACAGGGGTTTCCAGATAGACAAGGCGCGTGTTGGGCCGGAGGGCGGCACGAACGTTTTCCGGTTCCGAAGCGTCCACCCGCGTGACCTCCACGCCTAGGCCGGGGAGCTTCTGGTTGGCCAACTCAGATGCAGCTGCGTATACCACGTCGCTCATCACCAGGTGGTCACCCGCCTTAAGCTCGCTCAAGAGCAGAGCGGCGATGGCGGCCATCCCGCTGCCGAAGGCGACGGCTTCCTCGCCGCTCTCGAGCACGGCGAGTTTCTGTTCCAGCTGACGGATGGTAGGGTTGCCCCATCGGGTGTAGACGAATGGGGTCTCATCGTTCATCTCGTCCGCGGAGAACGCCACGCTGGGGTCGATGACGAACGTGGTCGACATGGCGATATCGGGGATCGATGCGCCGGTCAAGGCATTCGTCGGGGTCCCGGCATGGATCGCCGCGGTCCTCATGCTCGCCGGGCGGGACTTGTCGTCAGAACGTGATGCTTTCAATTGAGCTCCTGAGATTCACATTTTCTGCCACGCCGACTCTTGAGAGCATCAGGCGTGACATGCTCACGATCAGGTGACGTCCATTGTGCCACACGGGGCCGTTCGGTTGTTGGACCGGGTGTTCCTCGGCGGGGAGAATCGGCGGGGTCTTTGGCGTCTGGCCCGCTCCAGAGCTTGGCGGCCGACCACGTGCAGCTGCAGGGCATGTCCCCACTGAAACGAGCGCAGGAAGGTCCCTAGAGTGGAAGGAGCCCGCAGCTCATGCCCGAGGACCGCGGCGCTTCTTCCGGAGCGCAGCCGGTCGGCGTCATCGATGCAGTCGCCCCCGGCGGCGTGAGGATTCACGCAGCCAAGCACCTAGACATAGGCAGGTGGCACCACTCTTAGCCAGTCGTCGGTGGGTCGTTCGAGGATGAACGTGCTCGCGAAATCGACGTCAGGCTGGAGGAACGGGTACATCTTGTATGTCGCCCAGGAGGGGCTCGTGTAGATCACAGGAGAATCGATCACTGACTCGACCCAGCCCGCGCTGTTCTCGTACCACAACTCAGACACCCGGTGCCAGTCAGACGAGATGTGAGACCTCGGGTGCAGGAAGGTCGACACGCCCTCTTGCACCGGGACCTGTGACGGGAGTACCCGATAACTGAAGAAGCGCGTGAGCCCGGGCTGGCGCATGACTTCCCGGGCGTGCACGCCAAGATACCACTCGTCGCCCTCGTCCACGCTCACGCCGCTTGGATAGCGGAATACCATAACCCAACGGAAGATCGTCTTGTCGCCTGGATGCAATTCGGCGCCCTTGAAGTCGTCGGTGGGGCTGGCAGGTACATTCACCATGATCACTCTAAGCGGGACTGCCTCAGGGGTCATCGCGGTGAGCGCCAGCGGTGCCGGTGCGGCTTCGAGACTTATGTTCTCGTGGATCTTGTAGTTGAAGTATCCGAACTCCTCGGCCCCTAAGGGAGCCGGTACCGCCCGGTAGCTAACGTAGCTCAGGGGACGAAAGCGCATGACCTCCGGGACGTGATAGCGATAAAACCAGCGTTCGGCTGCGGGCAAGTCGTTCATGTCGAGAAGGTGATGAAAGATAATGGTCTTTATCATTGCCAACCCATTCGATCAGCGCGGCAGCGACAGTTGTGGATACTGTTAAGGCCAGATTTCCTCTTGTATCTCGATTGGAATCTCGTCCGGGTATTTGATGTACATGACCTCAACGTCCTTTGATCTGAAGTAAGCCTCCAACGGCTCGAATTCCTCGTTCTTCCCCAAAGGCACAGGTGCTTGGTCCCCAGGCTTGCTCAGTAATCGGCCAGGTCGAAAGGCCGCTGCTCTGAGTTGAATCCATACAACTCTATGTAATGGTCCTCGTGCTTGAGCCAACACATCTCTACCGGACCCACATGGCCCATCCCTGCTTTCTAGTTGCAGCCTGCACGCCGTCTATACGGTGCAGCGTAGCACGTGCAAGCCCCTGATCGTTCCGCCTGAGCACGTGCCCCCACTCGAATGCTCGCCGGGCACCAGGCCGGTGAAGGCCATGAACGCCGCCGCAGGGCCGGGCGGCAGGTTCCGCGCGCCGCTTTGTGTGGGTCTTCTGTTGAACGCGTGCACTCGCGAGGGGTCCATATGGTCATCTGCGGCTTTCAGATGGGCGGCGTTTCGGTGCCGCGTTCCGGTGGTACGTTGTGATATGGACGAACATGGAGAAAGGAGCGCCATCGTGGAGAAGAGAGCCGTCAACCCTTGGACCTGGCACGAACCACTTGGTTTCGCTCACGCGATCGAGGTGGCAGGAGCCCACAAGACCCTCTATTTCGCGGGTCAGACATCGGCGGACGACGACGGGACTCCGATCCACCCCGGAGACATGGGTGCCCAGCTCAACCGCGCGCTCGACAATCTCCAGCAGGTGCTCGACCGTGCCGGTCTGACGCTGGCCGACTTGGTGCGCCTCAACTACTATGTGACCGACATCCCCGCCTTCCACCGAGCCCAGCCTACGCTGAGCGCCCGCCTCGAAGCCGCGGGCTGCAGACCCGCCTCGACGCTCATCGGCGTGGCCGGCCTGGCTATGCCGGAGTTCCTGATCGAGATAGAGGGCACCGCGGCCGTCTAGTGCTCTTGGTCGTAGACCGCGCGGGCATGTGTGGCCGCAGTCCGCACCGCCGTTGCGCGGCGGCCGGTATCCTCATGGCCTACGAGTTCATTCCGACGATGTAGCCTTCTCTGATGGCCTCTTCGACGGAGCGCGGGCGGATGCAGTCGCCCACCTGCGCGTAGCCCTCCGCCGCACCCATGAAGCTGTCGGCCAGCTCAGTGAGCGGTCGCATCCCTACGGAGAGGACCACGTCGTCGGCCTCCACCGAGATGCTCCTGCCGTCGGTCTCGTAGGTGACGTGGTCCGGGGTGATGGCGGTGCAGCGGGCATCGAGGACTACGTCCAGGTTGTCGGAGGTCTTCGCCATCTCGGCGATAAGGGTCTCGCGACAGGTGGGAGACGCGTCCGGCGCCAGGTTCGGCTGCATCTCGAGCAGGGTGACGTGCTTGCCCATGCGGGCCAGGTGGAGAGCGGTCTCGCATCCCACCTGGCCGCCGCCCACGACCACCACATTCCGGCCCAACTCGGCTTCTCTGCCGAACACGTCCACCGCTAGGCGGGCGCTCGCGGCTCCGTGGATGCTGGGGACGATGGGCTCGCTCCCCACAGCGGCGATGACCGTGTCGAAGCCCGTCAGGTCGCCGGCCGACACCTCTGTCCGCAGGTTAACGGATATGCTCGACTTCGCCACCTGCCCGATCAGGTACCTCCTGAACGCGTCCAGCGGGTACTTGAAGGGCACGTGTTCGGCGAAGGTGAGTTTGCCTCCCAGGACGTCGGACTTCTCGAACAGGGTGACCTCGTGGCCTCTTTCGGCCGCAGTGAGCGCGGCCTGCATGCCCGCGGGACCGCCCCCTATCACAGCGACGCGTTTCGGGCGCAAGGGGGGCTCAGTCATACGCTTGATCTGGTGTGCCAGGCCCACCGTGGGGTTCACGCTGCAGCTGAAGTGGCGGCCGTACGCGTTGCTGTCGTGGCAGCGGAGGCACTTGATGCAGGGCCGGATGTCATCGGGCCGCCCCTGGATGTCTTTCTCAAGGACGTCGATATCGGCGATGAACGCCCTCACCATGGTCACGAAGTCCGCCTTACCGCTTTGGAGTATGTCCTCGGCCTCGTCGAGGTTGCTTATGGCCCCGATGGTGGAGATGGGGACGTGTATACGGCCGGACTTTTTGAGCGCCTCCGCCAGGAACACCAGGGGCGTGGGGGGCAGGAAGCCACAAGGATGGGCTATCTCCATGCCTTCGGGGCGCAGGGTGCCGCCCGACACTTCCAGCAGGTCCACCCCTTCCTGTATGCACTCGCCTATGCGCAGTCCCTCCTCCAGATCGATGCCACCCGCGAGGAACTCGGAGGCGCAGAACCTGACGTCGATGATCATGTCCGGGCCGGCCTTCTCCCGGATGGCCCGCACGATCTCGTTGATGTAGCGGCAGCGGTTCTCAGTGGAGCCCCCGTAGCGGTCGGTGCGCTTGTTGGTGAGCGGCGACAGGAACTGAGCCACCGGGACGGAATGGCCGAACTCGAGCATCACCGCGTCGTACCCCAGGGATCGGAGTACGGCGGCTTCTTGAGCGAACCAGTCCTTGACCTGCTCCATCACTTCGATGGGGACCTCACGCCCGGGAGTCCCATCCATCAGCAGGGCTCCGTCGGAGACGGCGTAGCCGTCGGGGAACTTGGCCAGTATCTCCATGGCCGCCTTGGCGCCGTAGAAGTGGATACGGCTGGCCAGCTCCGCGAACGCGTTGGTGCAGTTGGGCCTGAAGAGGTCCCAACACACGTGGACCCCATCGTCCACCGGTGGGCCCACGCCCACACTGGCCACCGTGACCAGACCCGCTCCGGCCTTCGCTCTGCTCTCGAAGTAGCGCATGATCGCTTCCGTGGGATAGGGCTGGCCGCTGGACATACAGTGCGGCGTGGACGGACCGGTGATGATGCGGTTCTTCAGCAGATGAGCACCCAAGCGGGCAGGGGAGAGGGCCAGAGGGTGTCTCGACATGTCACTCAGCTCCTTTGGACGACAACTCATCGTTGCTGGGCCATTATAGGCGGGCATGACGCTTCGTGTGCTCCGCGGATGCCGGCCGACGCCGGGCGGCCGCTCCGACAAGGGAGGGTCCTGTGTCTCTGTAAGCGTCGACCTTCGGTCGGCTCGCTCACAGTGGACAGAGAGCCTTCTCAGTCCGACCGCACAGTCATCCTCACGCCAGATGTCACCACCGCATGCCGCAGGAGCAATCCTCCCGCCAGCACCAGCACGGCGGAGACGGCGCCCAGGACGCGCACCTGCGCCAGGCCGGTCGACGCCAGGCTCACGGCCAGGAGGACGATCGGCAGCACCAGCCCTGCGACCGCCACCCCCCAGACGAACACGCCCGACGTCAGCAGCCGCGCAGAGGCCCGCCCGGTCGTCCCCGTGTGGCGCACGATCTCCACGTAGGCGGCCAGCGTCAGCAGCAAGAGCACGCTGAGAACGAGTCCGGCGATCGCCAGCAGGTGAAGCCCTGCCACATCCACGGTCACACCCAGCGCCACCAGTTGCAACACCGCTATCCCCGTATTGAGGCCGGCGAAGAGGAACAGCACGGGCAGGGCCGCGTTGTTCCACGCCGGGATGCTCCGGATCACTCCCAGCACCATCCCGGGATAGACCGGCACGGTCAGCGCCAGCACCGCCGCCGCCCACCCGAACGCCAGTCCCAGGCCGCCGGAGGCGTCCCACGGCAGCCAGGCAAAGCCCGCGAACCGGGGCAAGGCGTGGGCGAAGCCGAAGATGATGAAACCTGTCTGCAGCCAGGCGCCACGGGTTATCCAACTGGTCCTCAGGGCGGCCGGGTGGAACCAGAGGCGAAGCACGTGGCCGCCCTCCCCGAGATCGAGGAGGAGGAGCACGCTGCCCAAGAGCACCACCACCGGACCGATCAGGGTGCCGATGCGGGCCAGCTCCGGACACTCACCCAGCCTGTCCAGGACGAAGCTGAAGAGGAACGTGCCCGCGCCCAGACCGGCCAGGAAGAGGTCGAGCACGACCATCCAGCCCCAGTGCTTCTGCCCTTTTATCTCAGTCATCCGCTCCGTCCTTGACGCGATCGTCTTCATGAGTTCAGGTAGTACACCGAGGGGCACGTACCCAGCTCGGCCTTCAAGACCGAGCCGCCCTGCCGTGCGACCACCCGCGACACGTCGCTCTCGGGGTCGTCCAGGTCGCCGAAGCAGCGGGCGTTCGCGGGGCAGACCTCCACGCAGGCCGGCTGCCGTCCGTCCCCCAGTCGGTGTGCGCAGAAGGTGCATTTCTGCACCGTGCCTTTGGTCAGAGTCTTGTGCTTCTTCTCTTCCCAAGGCGTCACGGTCCCCGGCCCGTAGTAGTTCTCGATCCTCCGCAGTGGATGCCGGGCCTCGTACGGACAGGCCAGCACGCAGTACCGGCAGCCCATGCATTTGCGGGGGTCCACCAGCACCAGGCCGTCCTCCCGCTGGTATGTCGCTCCGGTGGGGCAGACCTCCAGGCACGGCGGTTCGGCGCAGTGCATGCAGGCGCGGGGCAAGAAATCCATACGCGCGGCTGGGTAGGTGCCCACCTCGTATTTCTCCACCTGGCAGAGCAGGATGCCGGGGGGAGTACCGTTCTCCATGCGGCAGGCGACGGTGCAGGCGTTGCAGCCCACGCACTTCTTGAGGTCGATCGCCATGCCGTATCTCATCGCGCGCCCTCCTGCCGGTAGACCCTCACCCGGGGCGATATCTCCTGCCCGGCGGAGATGGCGTCCAGGGTGTTGTCGTCGATGGAGAGCAGGGAGTTGTAGAAGGTTCCCTGCCGTATCAGCGGGTTGGACTGCAGCGTCCCCAGGCCGTAGTTGCCGGGGATGCCCAGGGCGTCGGGGTGCAGCAGCTCGGTGACCCGCAGCGCCCCGGAGGTCCGGCCGTAGCGCGACTCCACGGTGACCCGGTCGCCGTCCTTGAGCCCCTTCTTGGCCGCCGTGGCCGCGTTCATGAACACGGCGAAATCGAACGGATCCTGCGCGTACAACTCCGCCAGCCAGGGGTTGCCTTCGGGATTGCCCGAATCGTGCGGATGGTAGGGCGATTTCCAGTTCACCACCCAGAGGTCGTACTCCGGAGGCGCTTGGATCTCGGAGTTCTCTATCCAGTGGGGGATGGGCCGGTACTGCTCCCAGACGGTCTCCTCGTCGGCGATGCCCGGGTAGGCGATGCCGACCTCTCGCAGCTGGGCGCGGAGGCTGTCTCCGGTCTTCTTCAGGCGCTCGAAGTAGAAGGGGTGGCGAACGCCGTCGCCGGGGGAGAAGTAGTAGGTGAAGAATTCCTTCCTCGAACGCGGCTGACGGAAGAAACCTTCTTGGTTGATCTCGGCTAGACCTTTCCCGTCTCCGCGGGGCCAGGTCTTGAGCAACTGGTCTTGGATCTCTTCGCGGGTATGCCTGCGGTCGACGTCGAGCGTCCCCTCGCCTAAGTAGAAGCCGTCGGTGAGCACCAGGTCGTTCATGGACCGGTTCAGCCGGTCGTAGACGCCGCCCGGCCCATACAGCACGCCGGTGCCCTCGGCGATGTCGGTGAGGATGTCGTCGCAGTGACGGGTGTTGAACAGCGCCGGCACGGCCTGCCGCACGCGGACGGTGTCGGCTCCGTAGAGCTCGCCTCCCGTGGTCTGGTGGGGAGGTACCAGCACCGAGACGATGTCCCGTTCCATGTTGGCGTGCTCGGGCAACACCACGTCGGCCATGATGGTGGGCTCATCCATGTGGTAGGCCACCGAGACCACGAAGGGCACGTTGCGCATGGCCTCCACGTACTTCTCCGGCTGGGCGTTCTTGCGGATGGCGTTGGCGCCGAGATTGAGCCAGACCTCGATGCTGTAATCGAGATGGTATCTGGCCGGGTCGAGCATGGCCTGCACGGCCAGGTGCGGGGTGGCGTTCTTGTGCGGGTAGAACTCGTTGCCGTCGATGGTGTCGGGAGGGAACTTGAAGGGGAAGGCTTGGGCCCTGAACTGCGGCCGGAGCACTCCATCGTCGTCCGGCTCCAGCAGGGGGCCGCGCATACTGTCGCCCACACAGCCGCCCGGCACCTCGATGTTGCCCACCAGCATGTTCATCAGCTTGGCGGTGAGCTCCGCGTAGGTGCCGCCCCGGTGGTTGGTGATGCCGCGGTGGGTGTTGACCGACGCCGGGCGGAAGGGGAAGGTGAACCCGTCGATCTGGATGGTGCTACCGATCTTCGCGTGTTTGACGAATTCCCCAGCGATCCGTCGGATGGTCGCCGCCGGCACGGTGCAGATGCCTTCGGCCCATTCCGGCGTGTACTGCCGGAACTCTTCCCTGATGAGGTCGAACCCGGTGCGGCAGGCCACCCCGTCAACGGTATAGGCGCCGGTGAGGGCGATATCCGCGAACTCGGCATCGAACGCGCGGGCGCATCCGGCGGCCGCGTCCCACATCATAGGCTTACCGGTGAGGGGGTCGCGGTGGTAGTCCCCGGCCGGGTTGATAAGGTAGGGCGCGTTGGTGCGGTGCTTCATGAACCATTCGTCGAAGGGTAGGCCCTCGTTCAGCATGGTGCCCGCCATGGCCAACAGGCAGGCGTAGTCGGAGCCCGGGCGGATGGGGATCCATTCCCCCTTGGAGGCCTCCACCGAGCAACGGGGGTCGATGACCACCAACTTCATGCCCCGGTCCATGGCCTTGGTGAAGCGGCGGATGGCACCGGTGGTGGCGAAGTTGGGCCCCAGCGAGCGGCCGAAGGTGAGCAGGTACTCGCAGTAGTCCATCTCGGCCACCTGTTCCGGGCAGCCGGCGTGGACCAGGTTGGAGGCGTAGTGGATGCTGCAGAGCGGCGCGTGCGAGCCGACCACGTTGGGGGTCCCGAAGGCGTGCGCGAAGTGATCACGCAGCAGGCTGTCCCGGTTGCCGAACCCCTCCATGACCAGGAGTCCTCGGGGATCCTTGGTCCGCACCTGGTTCAGCTTCTCGATGACGAGGGCCATCGCCTCGTCCCACGAGACCTCTTTCCAGCCGGGATCGACGTCCAGGCCCTTTTCGGGATTGGTGCGGACCAGGGGGGTCTTCACCCGGTAGGGGTTGTAGAGGTTCATGAGCTGGGAGGCGCCGCGCGGGCACAGCGAGCCGTAGTTGGGCGAAGCGGCGGGATTGCCTTCCACCCGGGTGACTACGCCGTCCTGCATGTGGATGAGCGTGGCGCAGTCGCCCTGCATACACTGCCCACAGATGCCGAAGAGCGTGCGGGTCCGGCCGCGCTGGGCCGGGTCGGCGGCCGGCCACTGGTAGTCCGCGCCCGGCGGCATCGGGTCGGCTTGATCGTGCTTGCGGGTCTTCGCCTTGGCCATGACCTCTACTCCTGTTGAGCCACACGGGGGGGTGTTGGTGCCGCTCGTCCCGGGCGCTGGGTGCCGCTGAACATCGGGTGAGCCGCCGGCCGCCGGTGCTTAGAGCGACCGCTCGTTCTATCTCCGGGTGGTCCCCAATGCTACCAGACCGGCCCGGCAGGTCAAGACGGAGCGGGGTGAACGACCGGCTCGCGGCGCCGAAGACGGGCCCTATCCCAGTGTCTTCCGCAGTTCGGCGACCAGCCCAGCGCAGGACGCCGCGATGACGTTCCGAGGTTCGACAGGCGTCGCCGCGTCCGCGGCCATCACGCTGGCAGGACTGTCGGCCCGGCAGAAGAGCCTCGGCAGCGCGGCAATGGCCGTCTCGGCGACGCTCCTCGAGACGTTTATCCGCCGCAGTCGGTCTTCCGGCTCGAAAGAGCCGATGATGTGCGAGGTGCAGTCGACAAGACGGCCCTCCAGCCCGGGCACCTTGAGGACCGAACCCCTTGCCTACCTCGGGAGCCGCGCCGCCCGTCTGACGGCACCACCCAGAGTCGCCGGCACAAGCAGAGCGACCTTGACTACAGTGGGACCCCTGCGATCTCCAGGACGGAAGACCATATGCCGACGGGGTTCCCATCCTTTGTCGCCTCTTGATAGAAGCCGGCTGCCCGCATCGTCGCGGCCAGGTCGGGATCGGACGCCAGCTTGGAGGGATCCAAGGCCACGTCGGCATCGGTCACGATGGCGGTGATCGCCTCAAGAACGCCCGGTCGTCGCAGTCTAGGCCGGGTATCCCACCGGCTGCGAGAGGGTGACCACCTGGCCCGCCTCCAACCGCATAGCCTCGAAGAGGGGCGCTCGGTCGAAGAGCGCCCTGAGAACGGTCGCCAACCCTGCCGAAGCACAGTACAGGTAGACGTTTTCAGCAGCGGCGGCGGTGTCGGTCCAACGGAAGACGTCGAAGTCACCGGCCCCGCCCCCGTACATCTTGGCCATGTCGGCCACGTAGACAAGGCTGACGGGTACATCCGCTATCCAGGGCTGATGCTCGCCTGCGAGTATGGGCCGGATATCCCGGGCAACGATCCCTTGGAGGGTGTTGGCGGCGGCGTCGTAAAGGTATAGACCGTCGGCCCGCGCGACGTATACGTCGATCTGCTGCCAGTTGTGGGCCGTCGGATACGCGTGGCAGCCTTTGGTCCCCATGCCGGTGCCGCCCTGCTCTCGGGTCATCCCTACGGCGGCCCAGAGGATGTTGGAGAGCTCCTGGGGCGGGAGATCGTTGGTGCTGTACGATTCCCGGGTGCTGTGTCGTTGCCGGATGGTGTCCATGAGGGGCATGCCCCCACTCGTTTGGGGCTGCGGGAGTTGGATAGTCTGTTCCACGTCTGCCTCCGAGTGCGTCGATAGCCGGATGTATCTGGGGCCGGCCGTGGGCCCCGGCCGTAGACGTCGACGTTAGCACAGCCGGCCGGATAGATGAACGGGCACGATAGATGAACGAGCACTGTACTCCGCGGCCCGGCTCTGGCATCCTGTCCTCATGAACATAACCACCGGCAAGCGTGCTCTCATCGAAGTGCTGCGCCAAGAAGGCGTCGAGTATGTGTTCGGCATCCCTGGGGCGACCGAGATCCACTTCATGGACGCACTGGAGGAAGCCCCCGAGATCAAGTACATCTTGGGATTGCAGGAGGTGGTCTGCGCCGGTATGGCCGAAGGGTATGCCCGCGCCACCGGTAGGCCGGCCTTCCTCAATCTGCACACCGCCTCCGGGTTGGCCGCCGCCTCGCCGCTTCTCTACAACGCGAAGCTGGGCGGCGTCCCGCTGGTGGTCACGGTGGGCCAGAACGACACGCGGCTCCTTCAGCTCGATCCGCATCTGACCGGTGACATCGTGGGCATCGGCAGGCCTCACGCCAAGTGGGCGACTGAGCTCGTGCACGCCGAGGACATCCCCGTGGTGATCCAACGGGCCTTCAAAATGGCGCTGCAGCCGCCCACGGGTCCCGTGGTCGTCTCTCTGCCTCAGAACGTGCTTCAGCAGGAGTTCGACTTCACCCACGCGCCACGCACGGAGGTCCGCGCCCGGTTGCGGCCCGACACGACTGCGGTCGCCAAGGCCGTGGAGATCCTCGTCGCAGCCGAACGACCCCTTCTGCTTGTCGAGAGCGGGGTGGCACGGAGCGGTGCCTTGGATGAGGTGGTCAGGTTCGCGGAATTGATCGGGGCACGCGTGCACCAGGCCTGGATGGCCGACGTCAACTTCCCGGTGGCCCACCCGCAGTACTTGGGCGACTTGGATCCGACCGACCGGTCGGCCGAACCGGTGCTGAAGGAAGCCGACGTTCTGATCGGCGTGGGCTGCTCCCTCTTTTCGGCCGGCTTCTACGATAGTCAGACGCCGTCGGTGGCCCACGCCAAGATCATCCACATTGACGACGACCCCTGGGAGATCGGCAAGAACCTCCGGACCGACTGTGGCATCCAAGGCGATATCAAGACGGTATTGACGGAGCTGAACACCGCGCTTCAGGTGGCATTAGCGGCGGGACTACCGGCCGGCGGGCCCGATGCCCGCGAACGGGTCCGGCAACGGACGGCTGAGCTGGCCGAAGAGAAGACGCAGGCGCTCGCCGAGTTGCAGGAGCGCTGGACGGCCCAGCGGAACCGTATCCCTATCGCGCCCTCACGCCTGATGACCGAGGTCGCATCGGCCACGACTCCTGACACCGTGATCGTGGACGACTGCTGGTCCTCCTCCGGCATACTGCGGGAGATCCTGGCCCCCTCCCAGGCGGGTCGCTACTACCGCTCCCGCAAAGGGGGTAGCATCGGTTGGGGATTGCCCGGGGCGCTGGGAGTCAAGCTGGGGATGCCCCGCAAGCAGGTCGTGGCCGTGCTGGGCGACGGAAGTGCAGCCTGGTCTATCCAGGGGCTCTGGACGGCCGCGCGATACCGGATCCCGGTCACCTTCGTCATCACCAACAACGCTACGTACGGCCAGGTCAAGCTGGTTCGCAGACAGGTGCTGGGCGACTACCCACTGGAGGAGAAGCACGAGGGCATGGAGTTGGACCGCCCCATCATGGAGTTCAGTCTATTGGCGAAGGCGCTGGGCGTCGAAGCTGAGCGTGTTCAGGCGCCCCACGAGTTGGGCCCGGTGCTGAGGCGTGCCACGAGTTCAGGAGAGCCCCGGCTGGTGGAGATCATCGTCGGCCGCTAGCAGTGCCGGCGGGCCTCGGGGTCACCTCCTCGAGCGTGTGAAGGTGGCTCCTCATGAACACCTGCCCTGGCGCCCCGCAGGCGCGGCTGGGTCCAAGCGGGTCCGGGTATCCTTGAGGACGGATGGAGGTCTCACGGCAGGCCCCCTGGAACCTGGAGCGTGTGTGCTGGACGTTGGACGGATAGACAGAGAGCAGGTGCGGTGCAGGCTGCAGGGCCTTTGCGCCGCGGTCGAGCGAGAATGGCCGGCGCCGCACCTGGGGGTACCGGCGGCGGTCCTGGTGGGGCTGGTCGCGCGCCGGGAGGGCCCGGCCATCATCCTCACCCGGCGGACCGAGCATCTCTGTAACCACGCGGGACAGATCAGCTTCCCTGGGGGTAGGATCGAGGCCTGCGATGCAGGGCCGGCCGCCGCCGCCCTGCGCGAGGCTTACGAGGAGATCGGTCTCGCTCCGGGCCGGGTGGAACTGCTTGGGTGCCTGCTCCCTCACACTACCGTCACCGGTTTCCGGGTCTACCCGTTCGTGGGCTGGATCGAAGGCGTCGGTCGGTTGGCCCTAGACAGGTACGAGGTGGCCGAGGTCTTTGAGGTGCCTCTCGACCACGTCCTCGACCCTAGGAACCATCAACGGGATAGCCTGGTGGTCGACGGGGTGCGTCACGAGTTCTATGTCATACCCTACGCGGGTCGCCGCATCTGGGGAGCAACGGCCGAGATGCTGGTCGGCCTCGCTCGTGTCCTTGGCCGAACGGAGGATGTCGAGGTTCAGGACCAACGTCTATCCTGACGCTACTCTCCCCACGACACTGTCGGCACATTCTCGACCGAGGCGATTCTCAGTCCGGTCACTCCGCGCACCTAGAACCGGAGCACCATCCCGGCGGAGCCCTCCTGCATCCGCCCGCCAAGGGCTTCACGGAGGGGGCCGAAGGTGGTCTTGCCCGTGCAATGGCAGGGGACCACCAGATCGGGTTCCAGGTGTACCAAGGCGTCGATGGTCCTGTCCACGCGTACCCGGGAGGCGTCCATGAGATGGAAACCTCCCACGACGGCGCGGATCCGAGCACCCTGCGTGAGGTCGCGTATGTGCTGCAAGGTGTTGATCGGCCCGGCGTGGGCGCAACCAAGGCAGACGATCACCCCTGTGTCCGTCCGTATCCAGAGGGCCAGATCATCCTCGATCAGGTCGGGTGTCTGGCCCTGCGGGTCGAGGTAGAAGGGGCCGCCCGTGTCCTCATAGGCGGTCCGGCGCGGGATGGCGGCCACTACCCCGACGTTCTTAGACAGCATCGTGGGTCCCTCGACCGCATTGACTCGTCCCGGCGAGTGATCCCGGAAGGTCTGCAGCGCCGGTTCGGGCATGCCGATGGACTTGGCTTCGCCGTCGCGTATGGCGTAACGGGTCTGTACGACCTCTGGGTGACAATACACCTCAACGTCGGGAGCCTGGGCAAGCACGTAGGGGAGGGCGCCGGTGTGGTCGTAGTGCCCGTGGCTAATCACAAGGATGTCGGTCCCGTTCAGGTCTATGCCGAGAGCGGCTGCATTCTTCTCGAGCGCTTCACCCTGGCCTGTGTCGAGCATGATATGTCTTCCGTCGGCCCCGATCCACAGCGACAGACCGTGTTCTGAGGCAAGTCCGCCAAGGGCCTGATTGTCGACCAGGATGGTGATCTTGATGTTATCGACTATTGAGATTCTCACGGGCGGTCTCCTTGCGACACGTCTCCGGATGGTCCGGGTTTCAGGCCGGCGCCCTTGAAGAAGGTGTAGCAGAATACACCGTCGGCTCCGGCCGCGCGGCGAAGGCTGCGGACACCTGTATCGAAGTCGGCCGCTCCCATGAGTCCGGCTTCGACGACCGGCTTACGGACCCCCTCGATCATGGCGGTGAAGGTCTTCTTGGTGAAGCCTTCCACCAGTTGGGGATTGCTCCCGTCCACGTACACCATGCGGGGGGATACGCGCACCGCCTCGAATCCCGCGCCGGTCAACAACGGATACAATTCCCGCCCGATGTTGGCGTTGCCGCCTGCCGCACGCTGGAGGTCGACGAGGCACCGGATGGCCGTCCGGGCCTTGTTGCAGTCGGGATAGAAGAAGGTCGATCCGTGGTCGCCCTCGATGGCGGTGAGGGCGCCGCCCGGCTTCAACGTCCTCTTGAGAGCCCGGAGCGCCTCGGCCGGCTGGGGCAGGTGTTCGAGCACGAAACAGACGAAGACGTGGTCGAAAGACTCGGGCTCGAATGGGAGCGAGAAGATGTCGGCCTGCAGGAACTCCACATTGGCTATCCCGGCTTTGTCCACCGCAGCCCGCGCGGCTTTGAGGGATTCGGTGGAGATGTCGATCGAGACGATCCGGGCGTCCGGGCTGTTGCGGGCCAGGGTGACGGTTTGGGCTCCCACACCACAGCCTGCCTCGAGTACCCTGCTCCCTCCAGGATAGGCGGTATCATGGTGAAGGAGGTCTGCCAGAACGCCGGCTTGGTCTTGTAGCCGGATGGCCTCTCGGAGGTCGTACCCGTGGACGTATCCTCTGGTCATCGTTCGGCCGGACTTTCCGCGCGACTGATCGACATAACTGCCCCCGAGCCTTCTGGTTCTCAGAAACACCTATGAGTATAGCGATGCTCCCGGTGCACGGTCTCCGTGGAACAGCTACGCTGTGCTACCGTCGTCGCTGCGTCTTCCATCGGACGCGGACCATGAGAAGGAGGTCATCATCGGCGCGTCACACCCTACACTCGAGACGTGGTTGCGAGAGATCAAGAGCGGTCCCCATAGTTCCAAGATAGGCATGTATCTGTGTCACAACGGAGTGGTACGTGCCACTGCGCGCGACGGAGCCGTGGTCACGGGGATGGACCTGTCATATGATGCCGGTCGCCTGCGGGAGGTGCTGGCCGAGGTGGCGGCCCGCCCCGGCATCGTCGCTACGCGGGCTTGGGTCAATGAAGGTCGACTGGTCGTCGGCGACGACATCATGTACGCGCTTGTGGCCGGCGATATCCGCGAGAACGTGTTCCCCGGCCTACAGGAGCTGGTCAGGCTCATCAAGACCGAGGTCGTCTCAGAGTCCGAGACCTTCTAGCGGCCTTCCTTAACCGCATCCATCACGCCTACGCCCATCACGCCTACGCCCATCACGCCCGCGGCACGCCGGCTCCGCGTGGTTCGACCGGCCGGGGCTACCGGGGTACGAACTTCAAAGAGGCGGAGTTCATGCAGTAGCGTAGTCCGGTGGGCTCAGGCCCGTCGTTGAACACATGCCCCAAGTGGCCGTCGCAGCGTGCGCACGTGATCTCTGTGCGGCTCATCCCTAGAGAGTCATCCCTGTGTTCCTCCACCGCCTCCGGTGCGATGGGCTGCCAGAAACTGGGCCATCCTGAGCCGGAGTGGAACTTGGTCCGTGAATCGAACAGCGGCAGGTCGCACGCGTAACAGATGTACACGCCGTCCTCCCAATGATCGTCGTATTCTCCGGTGAAGGCACGTTCGGTGCCCTTCTCTCGGAGGACCCTGTATTTGTCAGGAGGCAGGATCTCTCTCCATTCCTCCTCAGTGCGTATCACCTTCTCGATAGATGTCATCGATGTGTCCTCCACTGTACTCTGGTTCTCGGGCGCGTCACCGCAGCCTCCCAGGCTCAGGACTAGAGCCACAGCGGCTGCCATGGCTGCCCACCCCACTTCTCGCCGGACTGCGGCCGGTCGTTTCGTTTCGGATTCGCTGTTGGCAGGAAGCATGGTCACAGGGAGTGGAATACCACGAACCCACGCATTTCATTCGCTGATGGCGCCTTGGGAAGTTGCGGTGCATCCCGGTGCCGGACCCTGGATTCCACCGATGAACGGACGCCTGTGGCTTGCGTCAGGAGGCCGGGCTTGCCAAGATGGGAGTAATCCGATCACCGAAAGGAGTGACAGTGGCCAGACTGGAACACAAGGTGGCCGTGATCACAGGTGCGGCTTCGGGTATCGGTCTCGCGGCGACGAGGCTGTTCGCCGGCGAGGGGGCCCGGGTGCTCGCGGTCGACATGGAGGCCGATGCTCTGCGGGAAGCGGTCGCGCCGTTGGGCTCTCGCGTCCTACCCTTCATCGCCGACGTGACACAGGAGACTCAGATCGAACAGGCGATGGCCACGGCTGCGGAAGTCTTCAGCGGCATCGACGTCGTGATCGCCAACGCAGGCATCTTCGGCACTCAAGCTCCCATCGAGAAGGCCTCCGTCGAGGGCTTCAACCGGGTCATGACGGTGAATGTCACCGGCGTGGTGATAACCATCAAGCATGCGGTCCCGCACCTGACCGAGCGAGGGGGAGGAAGCATCATCATCATGTCGTCGGTGGGCGCCCTCATCGGGAACCCCGAGGCGGTCGCTTATACGGCGAGTAAGCACGCTCTCACCGGCGTCATGAAGGTGGCTGCGCGAGAGCTCGCCCCCAATGACATCCGGGTGAACACCGTGAACCCCGGCCTGGTAGACACCCCGATGATGCGGACTGTGGAAGCGGAGATCTGCCCTGAGGATCCGCTTCAGGGACGGGCGCGACTGCGGGACGCCACCTTCCTTAAGCGGTTCGTCCAGCCCGAGGAAGTAGCCGAACTGATGCTCTTCCTCGCCTCGGATGAGGCCCGGAACTGCACGGGCGGCATGTACATGATCGACGGTGGTATGCAGTACGGGGGCGGACAGGACGTGAATTAGGAGGACGGGGGAATGGGACCCTGGCGAGCCCTCGACGAGTGGACCGTCGAGGAATGGGATAAGATGCAGGCGGTGAACGTCAGGGGCATGTGGTTCTGTACTCAGGCCGTTTTCCCCTACATGAAGGCGCAGGGATACGGCAAGATCATCAACCTCAGCTCGTCATCATTCTTCGAAGGTGTGCCCGGCTTCATCCACTACAGCACCAGCAAAGGCGGCGTCCTCGGATTCACCCGTTCCATCGGCAAAGAGCTCGGCCCGTTCGGCATCCGGGTCAACGCCATCGCTCCGGGATTCACCGTGGCCGACGCGCAACCCGAGCTGACCAAGGACTCGCCGGAATGGTACGTCCATAATCGTGACAGGCAGGCCATGTATGACCGCAACGAGGTCCCGGACGACCTGGCCGGTCCGGCGTTCTTCCTCGCTTCACCGGACAGCGACTTCATGACCTGCCAGAGGCTGCTCGTCGATGGGGGAGCGACGCCCCATTAGAGGCACAACCCGTTGAGGAGCAGCCGCCGGTCCTATCTGCCCTTTGCGGCGCTGGTCCTGCTTGCCCTGGTCTGGGGCTACAACTGGGTGGTGATGAAAGTCGCCATGCAGTACGCCGACCCCTTCACCTTCGGCGCGCTCCGCAACTTCCTTGGAGCGGTCTTCATGTTCGCTCTGATCGCGGCTCTTCGGAGGCCCTTGAGGCCCAAGGCCCTTGGCCTGACGGCGGTGTTCGGACTCCTGCAGACCACCGGTTTCGGAGGTCTCGCTATGTGGGCCATATATTTGGGCGGCGCCGGAAAGACTTCGGTGCTGGCGTACACCATGCCGTTCTGGCTTCTCATCATCGCTTGGCCCATGTTGGGAGAGCGGATCAGAGGTCTTCAGTGGCTCTCGGTGGTCCTCTCCCTCGCCGGACTTGTGTTTGTTCTCGGACCGTGGAACCTGGACGGTCTCACCAGCAGCCTTCTTGCCGTCGCGGCCGGTGTGCTCTGGGCCGCCGGTTCGGTGGTGGCGAAGATCATGGGCAGGCGGGAGCAGATCGACATGTTGTCACTTACCGCCTGGCAGGGCCTTATCGGATCGATCCCTCTGATCGTGGTCGCGCTTCTGACCGCAGACAGTCTCCCTGTGTGGAGTGCGAGCTTCATAGCGGCTCTGGTCTATAACATCCTGCCGGCGAGCGCTTTGGCCTGGTTGCTCTGGCTCTACATACTGCTCAACCTGCCGACCGGTACCGCCGGGATCAGCAGCCTGGCCATCCCGGTGGTGGGCGTCGTCTCCGCCTGGATACAGTTGGGCGAACGACCGTGCGCCTTGGAGGGCCTGGGAATGGGCCTCATAGTCGCCGCCCTTGCGGTTCTTACGGCGCAGGAGCTGTGTCGAGGTAAACAGCCGTATGCGCACGCCGCTACGGAGCGGGATCGGTGACGAAGGCGCCGGGTGGGTCTTCATCGGCCCCTGTAGGGAGCACGGCTGAGACCTATCTGCGGGTGATGGACCTGACTATTCGGTTGGCGGGGTCTCCTCGCGCGTCGGTGCGGCGATCGAGTCGAGTATCAGTTCCAACATCTGGTTGGATCGCTCCTGGTTCCAGGCGTGAGAGATGCCCATCAGTGCTGCGATATCCTCGGTCCAGGCCCGACTTACCATCATCCAGGCGATCTGCTGGGGGTCCAACCCACGGATGATGGTCCCGTCCTCTTGGCCTTCCTCCACGATCCTCGCCAACTCGTCGAGTAGTCCCAGGTGTCTCTCTCCGAGAGTCTCTCGCAGTCCCTCTTCCGGCCCCGCGGCGATGAACTCAAAAAGGGCCAGCACAGACGTGTCGTCGGAGGCGACGAGCTCGGAATGGCGGTGGCCGATCTCGCGCAGGCGTTCCAGCGGGGCGCCCTCCGTGACGAGGTGATGGGCGGTGCTTCTCCGCCGGATCAGGACCTCCAGGGCTTCGAGCAGGATCTCCCTCCTGTTCGCGAAGTGGGCGTAGAGGGCCGGCGTGGTCACTCCGACGGCCGAGGCGATACGCGTGAGGGTCGTACCCGGCACCCCGTACTTGGCCACCAAGGCGAGCGTCGTCTCGACGATCTGCTCCCGCCGTTCGGGGCTACGCATGCGGGACGCGCTCCTCTTGCGGGCCTTGTCGTCGGGTTGTCCCGTCTTCTTCCCTGCGGTTGCCATGGCGCCACCATTCGTGAGGAGATCGGGCGTCGGGTCGATACGGTGTGCCCGGTTCCTTGACGCGTTAGTTAACCCCTATTAAAGTATGAGCCGCCGGTCCCGTGCAAGTCTCTCGGAAGGTGAAGCTGCGGAACGCTTCTCCCAAGCCGCGTTAGAACGAAGGGATGCGATCGAAATGGTCCATGGTTGCGCGTGCAAAGGATGGAGATGAAAGCTGCCGTCTGCCGCGAATTCGGTAGTCCCCTGGTGCTTGAGGAACTCACCATGCGGGCACCTCAGGACGATGAGGTGAAGGTCAAGGTCGTAGCGACTGCTATCTGCCACAGCGACCTTCACGATATCAACGGCGACTTCCCGGGCGGAGTGCCGTTTGTGGGAGGCCATGAGACGTCGGGATACGTGGAGGAGATCGGAGCCAAGGTCACCAGGGTCGGAGTGGGCGACCCGGTGATCGTCAGCCTGCTCGAGTCCTGCGGCAAGTGCTTCTACTGTCAGACCGGTAGGCCGTACTTCTGTGAAACCAAGGTCACCTACGATGTGCGCGGTACGCTGACCGATCAGAAGGGCGAGGATATTATCCAGAAGGCGCGTGTGGGTGGATTCGCTGAGCAGGTGCTGGTCCACGAATCACAGCTGGTGAAGATAGACCCCGATCTCCCCATGGATGTGGCGTCACTACTGGCCTGTGGCGTGACCACGGGGTACGGGGCCGTAGTGAACCGAGCCAAAGTGCCGCCTACGAGCAGCGTGGTCGTGATTGGGACGGGCGGGGTAGGGCTCAATTCAGTCCAAGGGGCGGTTATCTGCGGGGCGAATCCCATCATCGCCGTTGACATCTTGGATTCCAAGCTGGCTAGGGCTAAGGAGTTCGGGGCCACCCATGGGGTCAACGCCGAGGCAGGCGATGTGGTGGCCACAGTCAGGGAGCTCACGGACGGCAAGGGAGCCGACTATGCCTTTGTGGCCGTCGGCAGTTCGGTCGCGATGCAGCAGGCTTTCGCGATGCTGGCCAAGCGGGGCGTCGCGGTCATGGTCGGTATCCCGCCGGCTACGGATCCCCCGCTTTGCTTACCGGCGGGCGAGTTCGCCATGACCGAGAAGACCCTCACCGGCGGGTACATGGGCTCCATCTGCCCGCAGGTGGATATCCCCGGCATCATTGCGCTCTATAGGGCGGGGAGATATAAGCTCGACGAGCTCATCGCCGGCCGGTATCCTTTCGCGCGGATCAACGAGGCGTTCGAGTCGTCAAGGGCGGGCGAAGCCCTTAGAAATGTGGTGCTCTTTGACCGACCGTGAGGGACCGGTATGCGCTCTCTGCAGGATCGCGGCCTGTGACGCCGCACCGGGGTCCAAGACCCCTCCTCGGTTCTGCCCTATGGTCACAGAACCCCAGGTGCTCGAGAGGTCGTCACGCATCTATCTAGACGACGAAGAGCTGAGGCGGATGGCGGCCGAATCGTCGCGAACCGAGGCGGCCGGTTACTGTGAAGCTACGAGGGTCGAAGAGACTATGGACTTCGCGCGGCGTATGGGCTGGCGGCGCCTGGGAATCGCGCACTGCATGGGCTTGATGCGCGAGGCCGAAGCCGCTCGTGACATCTTCATCGCGGGTGGGTTCGAGGTGTTCACGGTCTGCTGCAAAGCCGGGTCGATCGATAAGGAGTCCATGGGCATCAAGGACGAAGAGAAGGTCCATCCGGGGCGGTTCGAGGCCATGTGTAACCCGGTGGGGCAGGCGACGCTCCTGGCCGAGGCCGGTACTGAGCTCAACATCCTTATAGGTCTGTGCGTCGGTCACGACAGCATATTCTTCATGCACTCGAAGGCGCCGGTCACGGTGCTTGTGGCGAAAGACCGGGTGCTGGGACACAATCCCGTGGCCGCGCTCTACACCAGCTCTACCTACTACCGGCGACTGCGGAGCTGAGGCCTGCCTCGCTGGTTGCGCGGCTGAGGCCTGCCTCGCCGGTTGCGCCGATAGCTCGGCCCGACTGATATCACGACCGTCGTCGGCCCGGCGGTCGGGACTCAGGCCGCTCGACTCAGGTCGCGCGATCTGAACTGCGTCTCATATAGCTCGGCGTACAATCCGCCCGCTGCGACCAGTTCTTCATGTCGGCCGCTCTCGACGATGCGGCCCTCATCTATCACCAGTATCTGGTCGGCGTCCCTGACCGTAGACAAGCGGTGCGCGATGACGAGAGAGGTCCTTCCGGTCAAGGCGGTGTCCAGCGCCTTCTGGAGCGCGGCCTCCGATTCCGAGTCGAGGTGCGCGGTGGCCTCGTCCAGCACCACCACATCGGGGGCCTTGAGCAGCAGACGGGCGATGGCGATGCGCTGCTTCTCTCCGCCCGAGAGTCGGTAGCCCCGGTCTCCCACGATGGTGTCCAGGCCGTCGGGCAACGATTCGACGAAAGGCAGGATCTGGGCGGCGGCGAGCGCCTCCCGCAGATCGGCGTCGTTCGCGTTGGGCTTGGCGTAGAGCAGGTTGGCGCGGATACTGTCGTGGAAGAGGTGGGCGTCCTGGGTGACCACGCCGACCGCCGCGCGCAACGACTCCAAGGTGGCGTCTCGCACGTCGAGACCCGAGATCTTCACCGCGCCGCCGGAAACGTCGTAGAGGCGGGGCACGAGCTGGCTGATGGTCGTCTTGCCCGCTCCCGACGGGCCGACCAGAGCGATCAACTCACCCGGCTCGGCCTTGAATGAGACGTCGAACAGCACCTCCTTGCGTATGCCGGCCGACGGTAGGGCGACGGCTTCAAGCGAGGCAAGCGACACTTCTTCGGGCGCGGGGTAGCTGAAGTCGACGTGTGAGAACTCAATGGAGGTGGGTCCACGCGGGATGGCTACAGCAGTAGTTTTTTCGGAGACCGCCGGTTCGAGATCCAACACCTCGAATACCCGCTCGAACGACACGAGCGTGGTCATGATATCCACGTGGATGTTGGAAAGAGCGGTGAGCGGCCCGTATAGGCGGCCTAGGTATGCAGCGAGCGCGACGAGTGTCCCCACGTCGAGAGCCCCTTGGATGGTCAACGTGCCACCCCAACCGTATACGAGAGCGGTGGCCAGAGAGGCGGTCAGCATGAGGGAGAGGAAGAACACTCTGGCGTACATGGCCTGAGTGACCCCGATATCCCTTACCCGGCCGGCCTTGTTGTGGAACTCTTCCTGCTCGTCGCTCGGCCGTCCGAAGAGCTTGACCAGGAGCGCGCCGGAGACGTTGAAGCGCTCCACCATGATGGTGTTCATGTCGGCCGTCAGATCGTATTTCTCACGCATGATGCGCTGCAACCGGCGACCCAGCCAGCGGGCCGGAAGCGCGAAGAGCGGCAGAAGAATCAGCGCCACGAGCGTGAGCTTCCACGAGAGGACGAACATCGCCGCCAGGACCAACGTGACACTGATGAGGTTGCCGACCACGCTCGAAAGCACGTCGGTGAACGCCTGCTGTGCGCCGGTGACGTCATTGTTCAGCCGGCTGACCAGCGCTCCTGTCTGGGCACGGGTGAAGAAGGCCATAGGCTGGCGCTGCACGTGGGAGAAGACTCTGGTGCGCAGATCGAAGACCAGACCCTCGCCCACCCTAGCGGAAACGTAGCGTTCGCCGAGCGATAGGACGGCGTCGACGACGGCGAGGCCGGCCACGGTGAGGGCTAAGAGGACGATCAGGCCGCCGCGTTGCCCAATGATCCCCTCGTTGATGATCTCTCGGTAGATCAGAGGATTGGCCGCCCCTATGATCGCGCTCAGCACCACCAGGCCCAGGAAGAGGAGTAGGAGCCGCTTGTAGGGCGCAGCGAAGGCGAGGACGCGACGGGCCGTACCAGGAGCGACCTTCTGACCGCGGACGCCGTCGCTCCGACGCATGGATCTGACCATCTGTCCACCCGAGGGCTGCATCACTCTTCCTTGTCCCTGGTCAGGACGCTGAGCAGCCTCGTGAGGTCGGCTCTGTCTCGGGTGGTGAGGGGGGCGAAGAGGGTCTCCGCTCCGGCTCTACGTTCGGTTCTCAGGCGGGAGGCCAGTTCCCGCCCCTGGGAGGTGGCGGCGATGATAACCGAGCGACGATCGTTGGGGTCGGTGCTCCGGGTCACCAGTCCTGCTCCCTCGAGGTCGTCCGCCCGACTGGTGGCTGAACGCGGGACTATCTCCAGGACGGCGGCAAGGTCGCCGATGCGCATAGGGCCGGCGTCGAGGAGCACGCGAAGCGCCCTGGCCTGGGCGAACGTCAGACCATAGGGCGCCAACGCCTTGCGCTCATTGTTGCGCAGGCGCCAAGACGCGCGGGTGAGCAACTCGGCCAGTCCGGCCGGGTCGGTCGGATGTGCAGGCGCCGGAGATGCGCCTGCGAGCCTCGCTTCCTGGTGTCCTTGGTCATACATGTGTTGAGTATAACACATAGTGAGTTTAACTCGATAATTACTGCTTCTCTGACTCTGACGTCCCAGGACGCCCTCAGTCCCCTTGTTGGTTTTGGCGTGGGTAGAAAGGGGAATCTCCCATGGCCAAGGGGGATCATGATAAGGAACGCACCCGGCCGTCGACCCGGAGATGCACGCAGGGGATAGGCACTGAGATGATGCGCGGCGATCATAAGTATCTAAGAGCCATCGCGTCGGCCGTCAGGGTACTCAGCCTTGCTTTGTTCGTCGGCCTTTCGGCACAGTCCTGTGGGGCCGACGGGGCTTCCAGTGTGGAGACACCGCAAGGAGGATCTACCGTGAACAGCACCATGACGGCACTTCCTCCCATCGATGTGGCCGCCCCGGCCGTCTTCCAGACGGCTTCTTTCGCCCTAGGCTGATTCTGGGGCTCGGAGGCCCAGTTCGGGTATCTCAAAGGAGTGATAAGGACCAGGGTAGGATACACGGGGGGCACTAAGAGCGACCCCGTCTATCACGCTCTCGGGGACCATTCGGAGGCCGTGGAGCTCGACTACGATCCGGCTGTGATCACTTATCAGGAGCTCCTCGCGACGTTCTTCGCGGGCCACGACGCCACGCGGCCCGCGGTGTCACGTCAGTATATATCCGCCGTCTTCTACCATGACGCCGAGCAGCAGCGCCTGGCCGTAGAGGCTAAAACAGCCTTGGAAAGAAAGCTCGGCGAGACCGTCCATACCGAGATCGTGCCTGCGTCCACCTTCTATCTGGCGGAAGACTACCACCAGAAGTACGGGCTGCAGGGCGACCGGTTGGTCATGGATGAGTACCGTCGCATGTACCCCGATTTTTGGGATATCGTGGATTCGACGTCGGCCACTCGAGCCAACGCCTATCTTTATGGATACGGGACCGCTGAGCGGCTTCGTAGCGAACTGGACAGTCTGGGACTCTCCAAGGAGGCCGAGGGCAGACTGCTCTCACGGGTGGAGTAGCCCGGAGCAATAGTCGGGACGGCCTGCCGTAGATGCCGATGAAGCGGCAGGTCACCCGGTGTTCCACGGCGCCGTTACACGTCGACGCCGCTACACGTCGGCGCCGCTACCGTCGCTCTCTCTGCCGAGAGCCGCCTGGACGGCGCTCCCGTCCAGGGTCTCGTGCTCGAGCAACTCCGCGGCCAGTGTGTCCAGCGCATCCCGATGTTCGCGAAGGAGCGCTTGAGCCCTCTCGTACTGCTTGGTGACGAGACTCCGCACTTCGGAGTCGATGATCTCTTGAGTGCGTGGGCTCAACTGGCTGTTGTCTTGGACCATGCTACCGAGATAGCGGAGCTGCTGGCCTGCGTAACGGACGGAACCCAGCTTCTCACTCATGCCGAACTCGGTGATCATACGGCGGGCCAGTTCCGTGGCTTTCTGGATGTCATCGCCCGCCCCGGTGCTGATCGTGCCCATCACCGTGACTTCCGCCGCCCGGCCTCCCAACATGACCGCGATGCGGGCGCTGAGCTCATCCTCGGTCAGGATGTAGCGGTCCTCGGTGGGCATCTGCAACGTGTAACCCAAGGCTCCGCGGGCGCGGGGGATGATGCTGATCTTGGCCACGGGGTCGGCGTGGGGCACCAGTGAAGCCACCAGCGCGTGGCCGGACTCGTGATAGGCGACCGTCCTCCGCTCGCTATCGTTCATGACCCGGCTCTTCTTCTCAAGACCGGCGACCACGCGCTCCATGGCTGCTTCAAAGTCCTTGATGGTGACGGCCTTGGCGTGGCGGCGGGCCGCCAGCAGTGCGGCTTCGTTCATGGCGTTCGCCAGATCAGCGCCGCTGAAGCCGGGCGTGATTCGCGCTGCGCGCTCCAGGTCAAAATCGCGGGCAAGTTTGATGCCCTTGCTGTGGATCGTGAGGATCTGCACCCTGCCGATGAGGTCCGGGTTGCCGACCTCCACCTGGCGATCGAAACGCCCGGCGCGCAAGAGCGCCTGATCGAGCACCTCGGGGCGGTTCGTGGCGGCCATGATGATCACCGGGCGGCTGGCATCGGTGCTGAAACCGTCTATCTCGGCGAGCAGCTGATTGAGTGTCTGTTCGCGCTCGTCGTTCGCTCCGCTCAGGCCGAGCCCGGCTCCACGGCTCTGGCCGATGGCGTCGATCTCGTCGATGAACACGATGGCGGGCGCGGTCTTCCGGGCCTGCTCGAAGAGGTCGCGGACACGGGCGGCCCCGACGCCCACGAACATCTCCACGAATTCAGAGCCGCTGCTCTCAAAGAAAGGTACGCCCGCCTCTCCGGCCGTGGCTTTGGCTAGGAGCGTCTTGCCGGTGCCGGGTGGGCCCACCAGGAGCACGCCCTTGGGGATGCGTCCCCCCAGCCGCGCGAACTGCTCGGGGGTCTCCAGGAATTGGATTATCTCCCGCAGTTCGGCGATGGCTTCGTCTGCTCCCCCCACATCTTTGAAGGTGATCCCCACTTTTTCGGGCTCCACCTTGGTCGCCTTGCTCTTGCCCACGCCGAATATGCCGCCGACGCCCCCTCCGGCTGCACGGGCCATCCGCCGGTAGAGGAAATACCAGACTACTCCGATGATAAGGAAGGGGAGGAGGCTGATGAGAATGCCACCGATGGGACTTGCCGGTTTGCTGAACGAGTATGTGACTCCCGCCGCCTGTAGCGTGGCCACAAGATCCTCGTCGCCGCCCGTCTGGTAGCTGGTCCGGAAGTCGATGGTTCCTCCGGTCGTGGAACGAGGGTCGGCCATCGTCCCCGTGATCTGATTCTCTCCGATGACCGCCTTGCGTATCTGCCCCGCGGTCACCGCCGCCTTGAATTCGCTGTATTCCAAGGGGTTGGAGGGCGCAGCCATGGGGCCGATGAGGTACTGCTGGAAGAGATAGAGCGCGATGAGAGCAACGACGATGTAGGCGACGAAGTGCCAGACCCGGCGGCCGGTCTCCTGCCGGCGGTTGTCGTCGTTGGGAGTCTGGGGCGGTGCTCCGGGGGCGCGGCGTCCTCCTCCACCGGCGCTCCGTTGGGCTGAGCTGCTCCGGTCGGCGTCGATTCGGTTACCCGCGGCTGAACTGCCGCTCGCTCGACTGCCGGGCTTCTCATCGGGTGTCATGGTGCTTTGTCCTTGTGGTCGATGGGCATGGAGTTTCACATATGGGCTCACAGGCATGCTACCCGGGAGGAGCTTCGGGTAACCACAGGACAGGACCGAGGGTTCGTGGGGAGAAGAATCGCGGTTGACGGTCCGTTGGACGGTCCGTCGAGTGGCGAGCAGCGAGGCAGACTTCAAATAATCGCCTCGACGCTTCGGACCGGGCCCCACGGCTGGAACGACATGAGCGGGCCGTGCCCCACGGCCCTAGAAGGTGCCGTCGGACGGCGCCGACTCCTACTGGGTCGTCTCCGCCTCGACCAGACCATCCACGTTGTACTTCTTACGGAGCGCAGGTTTGTCGATCTTGCCCGTCGCATTGCGTGGCACCGTGTCGAACATGATCCTGCGGGGCCGCTTGTAGCGGGGCAGGTCGGCGCAGAAGTCCATGATCTCCTGCTCGGTGCACTCATGGCCGTGTTTCAGCTGGATAACGGCTGCGGCGATCTCGCCCAAACGCTTGTCGGGGACGCCGATGACGGCCACGTCCTTGATCGCGTTGTGGCGGTGAAGGAAGTCCTCCACCTGCACCGGGTAGATGTTCTCGCCGCCGCTGATCACCACGTCTTTCTTGCGATCAACCAGATAGATGAAGCCGTCCTCGTCCTCGCGCGCCATGTCGCCCGTCAGGAGCCAGCCGTCCTTGAGCACGGCGTCGGTGGCCTCCGGGTCGTTGTAATAGCATTTCATGACCCCTGGGCCCTTCACAGCCAGTTCGCCCACTTGTCCTCGGGCGACTTCCTGCCCGGACTCCGTCACTATCTTGGTCTCCCACAGGTGGCCGGCCTTGCCGATGGCTCCCACCTTGTGTACGTTCTCTATGCCCAGGTGGACGCATCCGGGGCCGACCGATTCGGTGAGACCGTAGTCGGTATCGTACTCGTGATGAGGGAAGCGCTCCAACCAGCGATGTACCAGACTTGGGGGGACCGGTTGGGCGCCGATGTGCATAAGCCGCAACTGGTCGAGCCGGTAGTCGTCCAATCTCGCGTCGCTGCGGTCGATGGCGTCCAGGATGTCCTGGACCCAAGGTACCAGCAGCCACACGATGGTGACCCTCTCGTCGGAGATGGTCTTGAGGATCCACTCAGGCTTGGTGCCGCGTAGGAGGACGCCCTTGCTGCCGGCCAAGAGGCTGCCGAACCAATGCATCTTGCCGCCCGTGTGATAGAGGGGGGCTATGCACATGAAATTGTCATCGCGGCCTTGTCCATGGTGGTTCTGCTCGACGATGGCGGCCGACATCAAGCTGCGGTGATCGTGAAGTATGGCTTTGGGGAAGCCCGTGGTCCCCGAGGAGAAGTAGATGGCGGCGTCATCATCTTCCTCTATTCTCACCTGCGGGGCCTTGGTTGAGACCCCCTTGGCCGACTGTGCGTAGCTCTCGGCGAATGTCGGGCAGGTGCCGTTGACGAAAAAGCGGGGATTCACATTGGGTATGCGATCGATGATGGTTTCCACGCGGCCGATGAACTCAGGCCCGAAAATCAGGGCGTTGGCCTGCGCGAGTTTGAGACAGTACTCGATCTCCTCGGAGGTGTAGCGGTAATTCATGGGGACGGCCACAGCACCGGTCTTGAGGATCCCGAAATAGATCGGCAACCACTCCAAGCAGTTCATAAGAAGGATGGCGACCTTGTCCCCTTTCCCGATACCTCTGTCGAGGAGCAGGTTGGCGAAACGGTTGGCATGCCTATCGAACTGGCGCCAGCTCATCTCTCTCCGCGAGTGTGCGAAGGGATCGGTTTCCATCAGCTCGTACTCGCGCCAGGTGACTTCTCGCTTCTCGTCCACCTCAGGATTGACCCCGATGAGGCAGACCTCGTCTCCATAGAGTCTCGCGTTGCGCGCGAGAAGGTCGGTGATGAGCATCGGTGGCGTTCCCCCTGGCATCCCGTTGGTTGCATCGATCCGGCCGGCAACCTGCGGGAAGCCCGCCTTCAGAGTCAACAGATTAACCTATGCGTGGCGACTTTGCCCACACCGGTCCGGGGACCGTCTTTTTCGCGAACCACCGCACCGCTGCCTCGCGTAGCTCGTGTTTCTCCTCCCCCTCGGTCGCGTCGGAGAGGGCCGCGATGATGATGGCCTGTTCCGGCTCGAGGTCGGGGGAGAGGCGATAGTGCGTCCACAACCCCTCCCGGCGATCCTTGACGAGGCCTGCGTGGTACAGATAGCGCAGATGGCGCGATACTTTTGACTGCGTCTCGCCCAGTGTGCCCACGAGGTCGCAAACACAGAGTTCCTCGTTCTCCACGAGGAGCGTCAGGATCTGCAGGCGGGTCTTGTCGGAGAGGGCTTTGAACGTATCGCTCAGAGTATCCATGGGCCGTCTAGGGCTCCCTTGGCTGTCAGTGGGCCGACCTTGTTTCACCTGCTTTGGCTTTGTCGCGCGGATATCGGCGGAGAGCACGTAGTCCTCCAGCTTCCTGCCCGGTTCCCAGTGTTGGATGAATTCCCTGCTCCGGTCCTTCGGGTTGATGGAGATGTCGACGAACCCCGCCGTGCGCAGCATCTCCTCCATCTCGTCCACGGTGGAAGCTCCCGATATGCAGGCCGACAGCAGACGCATGTTGTCCCGCCACTCCGGCGGCAGCTCGGCTGTAGCCACCACATCGCTGATCGCGAGGCGGCCTCCGGGCCTCAGCACCCGAAAGGCCTCTCCGTATACGGCCGGCTTGTCCGGGGAGAGGTTGATCACACAATTGGAGATGATAACGTCGGCCGTCTGGTCGCCCACCGGCAGATGCTCGATCTCACCCAGACGGAAATCTACGTTCTCGTATCCCGCCTTGCGGGCGTTGTATCGCGCCCTCGCTACCATCTCGGGCGTCATGTCGACGCCGACGACCAGCCCCTCCGTGCCCACCGCGCGCGCGGCCAAGAAGCAGTCGAAGCCGGCGCCCGCGCCCAGATCCACCACCACCTCTCCCGGCTTGAGATCGGCGATGGCCTGGGGGTTGCCACATCCCAGGCCGAGATTGGCACCCTCCGGAGCCACCGCCAGCTCTTCTTCCGAGTATCCGAGCTTGAGGGAATGCGAACGACCCACCCTGCGCATGAGCGCACCCCGCTCGCTGCTCGTCCCGGCTCTCGATGGACCTGGGCACGACGAGTCGCCACAACACGCAGAGCCCTTTCTGACTACCTCAGCATAGCGCTCGCGAACGGCTTCGCGCACTGCATCCTCATCCCTATGCTCTGACACCGGTCCCCTCCCTTATCATGTGTAACCGTTTATACGTATATTATAGTGGATCCAAGCGGATTCGGCCGTGACTTGAAACGATCCGTCAGACCAGCCTCCATGATATAGAGTGTGCCTTCGTGAGCTTCTGGTACATACTGGGTATAGCTGTAAGCCCGGTCATGGACGCGTTCGCCGCCGTTCTTACCGCCATCGGCGCGGTCTTCGGTTCCCGGCTGGGTTGCCGGTTCGGGGTCTGGGCGGAACGGTTCGGGGTCTGGTGCTGATCGCGATCAGCACCAGGATCCTGATCAGCCATCTTTCTTAGACGAACATGTTGCGAAGCCATAGGAGGATGCGATGACGAAGTGGGAGTACAAGACGGTGACGGCCAACCGCAGCGGTAAGCAGGAAGAAACCGGCCTCTGGACCTACACCTCTTGGGAACTGCTGGGCGCCGACAAGCCCGGCCCCCAACCCTTCCTACCCGCTCTTCAGGAGTTGGGGGGCGAGGGATGGGAGCTTGCGGCGGCCCTGCCCACGGACGTTTGGACCGAAGGCACGAGAACTCCGAACGCCTCTCATGGGGTGAGGACCATCACATACTCGCTGCTCTTCAAGAGGCCTGTGGAAGAAGCAGAGTAGGGCGGTCAAGGCCGTTCGTCTATTATTGTCACGATAGGGAACCGAACCGGCTGTGCGACGCAAGCGCGCGACATCCGATGACGGCGGGAAGCGCCTGTCTGTGGGCCGCGGGCAGCCGGCTGGCGTGTCTAGCGGGTAGGGTTCCGGGGTAAGAGAGAGAAGTTGCAGTCACTGAGAAACGGCTCCATTCGGGGGGTCCGAATCAGTATGGAAGAAAAATCCCGCCGCGGGCGTCGCCTGTGCGGCCCGCGGCGGGCCGATGGTATCTGTGCCGTTGAAGACTACTGATGACATCATATGCCGGCAGTGCGGCGGACTCAACAAGCCCGACGACCAGTACTGCTGGCACTGCGGGGCCGCGCTCCGAGGGCTGCTCCGTCCGCCGCGCCGGAACCGTGAGGTGGGTTGGGTGGGCCGGGCGCTGAAATGGGTGCTCGGCTTGGCTGTGACGACAGTGGTCCTCTACGGCATCTACTACGGGGTGGATCGCTACTTCGTCCCTCTTCTCAAGGACGGCAAGGTGCAGGCCGAAGTGGTGACGACTACCGCCTCCATGATTGTGAGATCCTCCTCCACTACCACGACGGTCGCTCGCGAGGACATCCTGGTGGCCGGCGGCAAAGATCGGTACGCCACGGCGGCGGCGATATCGCAGTACGGGTTCCCTACGGGAGCTCAGGCGGTGGTGCTTGCAGGGGGTCGCGAATACACGGACGCGATCTCGGCCGTTCCACTCGCTGCTGCGCTGGGTGCCCCCGTTCTGCTGTTGCCGTCGGAGGGCGTCAGGGCCGATATCGGCTCGGAGCTGAAGCGGCTTGGACCCTCAAGGGTGTTCCTGGTGGGTGTCTCGCGCGTCTCGACCGTGAAACGCCAGGTGAAGGACGTGCTGGGCGACCCGGAGGTAGAAGACCTGACGGGCGGCGATCCCTACGAGACCGCGACTCTCGTCGCCGCTGAGATGAAGAGCCAGTTGGGCGAGGTGACGAGGATCGTCGTCGCCCCCGCCGACAGTTTCGTGGAAGCTCTGACCGTTGCGCCTCTGGCGGGAGCCAAAGGATGGCCCATCCTACTTGTGCCGCCCGATGGGGTCATACGTAAGGCCACCTTGAGGTCGATCGAGAAACTCGGGGTGGACTCGGCGCTCATGGTGGGCACGCTCGCCAAGCTCTCGCTCGGTGAGGTGGATAGGCTGGTGGGGACGGACGGTTTCGACACTGCCGCCCTGATCGTCGACTACGCGCTTCAGAACGGGTCGAGCCTCGCCCACACGGCCATCGCAACGGGCGACGGCTTCCCCGATGGGTTGGTGACGGGCGCCTACCTGGCCAAGGACGGAGGCCTTCTGCTGCCGGCCCATAATGGACGGCTGTCGTCACCCCTTCTGTCACTCTTCGAGGCCAACCTCTCGAACATCCGCAAGCTCGAGTTCCTCGCTTTGCCCGACCTCAAGAAGGAACTGACCGGCTCTCCAACACTCCCCTGACAGCTTCGACTATTTTGACCTTGTCGGGCACCGCGAACTTCTCCATCGGCGGGCTGAACGGGATGGGCACGTCCAGTCCGCAGACCCTGGCCGGTGCGGCCTTGAGTCTACCGAAGACGGCGGCGTCAGAGGTGACGAGCGCCACGATCTCCGCAGCCGCACCGCACGTCTGACAGGCCTCGTCCACGACCACCAGACGGCCGGTCTTGCGGACCGACTCAAAGATGGTCCCCCTGTCGAGTGGCACGAGCGTCCTCGGGTCTATCACCTCCACTGAGATGTCCTCTTCGGCCAACTCCCGGGCGGCTTCCAGAGCCTCGTGCACCATCTTGGCCAGTGCGACCACGGTGACGTCGGAGCCCTCTCTCCTCACACTCGCGTGTCCGAAGGGGACGAAGTACTCTTCTTGCGGCACCTCGCCTCTCATGCCGCCCAGGGCCACATGCTCGAAGGAGACCACCGGGTTCATGTCCCGGAGGGCGGTCTTGAACAGGCCTTTGGCGTCATAGGGGGTCGAGGGCAGGATTATCTTGAGCCCCGGAGCGTTCATGTACATGGGATAGGGGCTCACGGAGTGCTGCGCGGCCGCGGAGATGCCGGCGCCCACGGTCATCCGGTACAGGATGGGGAACTTCGCCTGTCCACCGAACATGTAGTGGATCTTAGCCGCGTGGTTGATCATCTGGTCCATTGCCACGAAACCGAACGTGGCCATGCGGATGTTGACCACCGTCCTGAAGCCCGACCCGGCTAAGCCGATCGCCGCCCCCACGAAGGAGTTCTCGGCGATGGGGGTGACACGTATCCTCTCGGCGCCGAACTCGTTCTGCAGCTCTGCATACAGGTCGGTGGACAGATGAACGGTTTTCGGGTCCCTCCGGAACTCCTCTTGGATGGCCTCTTGGGTGGCCCCCTCGTAGGTGATCTCTCTCATGGCGCGTACACGTCCTCTAAAGCATCTTCAGGTTCCGGATACGGGCTGTCGAGCGCGTACTGATAGGCCTCCTCGACCTCGCGCAAGACCCCGGAGTCGATGCGTTCGAGATCCATTTGGGTCAGCACACCTCGCTCGACCAACTTAGCCGCAAAGGCCGCTATCGGGCATTTCTGGGCCCAGGATTCGATCTCCTCGCGGGGGCGTAGGTCTTCGAGAGTGTCGGAGAGAAAGTGCTTGTGCCAGCGATACGTCTCGCACTCCAGGAAGCGAGGGCCATCACCGCCACGGAGCGCCGCCACGGCTTCTCCGGCCGCTCGGTGGACCGCCTCGACATCGTTGCCATGGACGGCATGGGTGGGGATGTGATAGGCCTTCGGTATCCGGACGATCTCATCCGCCGCCAGAGAGTACTCGCGCGTTGTGTTGACACCGTAGTGGTTGTTCTCGCAGACGAAGAGAAGCGGCAACTTCCAGATGGCCGCGAGGTTGAGCGCCTCATGGAACTCACCCTCCTGGCAGGCACCGTCGCCAAAAAAGACTGCGGTGATCCTGTTCTCTCCCTCGAGCTGCGCCGCCAGGGCTGCACCGGTCGCGATGGGAAGCCCGGCTCCCACGATCCCATCCGCGCCGAGCATGCCGATACTGAAGTCGGCGATGTGCATGGACCCGCCCTTGCCTTTGCAATAGCCGGTCTTCTTGCCCTGGATCTCGGCCATCATCCTGTTCAGATCCGCTCCTTTGGCGATGCAATGACCGTGACCGCGGTGGTGGCTGACGATGCGGTCCTCAGGGTCCAGGTGCCTGCAGACGCCCGTTGCGATGGCTTCTTGGCCTATGTACGAGTGGATGAAACCGAAGAGGTTGCCTGCGTGGAACTCGGCCGCCACCCTTTCCTCGAAGCGGCGGATGGTCAGCATAGTGGTGTACAGTTCGATCAACGACTGGCTTTCCAAGAGCAAAGGACCTCCCGTTCAGGCCGAACCGGGACAGTCTA
>JAAYJE010000142.1 GCA_012523095.1 Actinomycetota bacterium
CCACCGTAGAGGACCTTGCTCCACCCCTCCAGCAGCCAACCGACCGGACTGATGCGGCGGATGGTCGCAAACGGGCCGCTGGTGACGATCGTCCCCGTGAAATTCCCGCTGACCAGTCCGATGAAGACGAAGATGGCCGAACTCACCGCTCCGGCCTGGCCGGGCGTCTTCGCGAACGATACGGTCACCAATCCTAACGAGGCGGCGACCAGTGCGCTACAGATCAAGAGTACGGTGACCGGCCCCGGCTCTCCCCAGTCGGCTTTGAACAGCAACCAGCCGGCCAGTATCAGGATGATGGCCTGGACAAGGACGACTACGAACACCGCAATGAACTTGCCGCCCAAGATCAGGCTGTGCGGCGTGGGCGTGGTGAAGAGGCGGGAGAGAGTACCGCCGCGATGTTCATCAAGCACGCTTCGTGCCGGGATGGACGCTCCGAACAGCATGAAGAACAACATCATGCCGATCAGGACCTGGCTTGCCACGTTCGGGCGTTTCGCTTCCTCCGCTCCTGCTACGAGCGGGTTGCGCTGATCAAGGGTGATCTGAGTGTTGCTGCGGGCTTGTAGGGCGACGGCGGCTGCCGTCTTCGCGGCTATGTCGGCGATCCGGGCCTCGTCGGTCGAACCTTGGGCGACTGCCAGTTGAGCGGCCGCGGCGGCGGCCGCGCGGCTTCCGTTGAATGATTGCGCGACCGACTTCGTGACGGCTTCAGCGATGGAGGGTCCCACCGTGAGCGCGGGGTCCTTATATATCTCGACGTGGACCTTCACAGGCGCAGCGCCGGCCAGAGCTTCGGATAAGCCGGGCGGGATGATGACCGCCACCGCCGCGTCGCCGCTATCGACGGCTTCCCGAGCGGCCTCGGGAGTATCGACCTCGGTGACGGTCAATAGGTCGCCGACCTCGGGGCTCTGCAACGCCGCTACCAACGTGGCGCCGGCGGCGGGCATGCCCGCCCCGGCGCCCGCATCCTGGTCGACCACCACGGTCTTGGCCGCCGCGATGGAGAAGTTGTCTCCGGAACCGAAGGCCGCACCCAGTACCGCCGCCAGGACCAGCGGGGCGATGAACATCATCGCCAGGCCTGCGAAGTCGCGGTAGACGTGGACGGTGTCCTTCCAGGCGATGGCGAGTGCCCGCATCATCAGCTACATGAGCCTGTTCAGTCCCTGAGCGCGCGGCCGGTGAGGTGCAGGAACACCATCTCCAGATTGGGTTCGGCCAGGCTGATCTCGGTGATGCGCGCGCCTGCGGCGCGCGCACTCTCAAAGAGTCTGGGCATCAAAGTGTTCGCGTCATCGGTCGACAGGAAGAGGCGCCCGTCCTCGGGGTGCGAGATGCTGGATACACCAGGCAGGTCCCGCCACCGACCCACGAGTATGTCGGCATCCTTATCCAAAGTCAGGTCTATGCGGGTCCGTTCGCCGACCAGTCGCACGAGCTCATCCTGGGCGCCGAGGGCGATCAGTGCTCCTTTGTCCATGATCCCGATACGGTGGGAGATCTCCTGCGCCTCTTCCATGTAGTGAGTCGTATAGAGAATGGTGACTCCCGCGGCGTTCAAGTCTTTCACCTTGTCGAGGATGGAGCGGCGGCTCTGCGGATCGATGCCGACGGTCGGCTCGTCCAGGTATAGGAAGCGGGGATTGTGGAGCAGGGCCGCCCCGATGTTAACTCGTCGCTTCATGCCCCCGGAATACTTGCCCAGGCGGTCTTTCTGTCTGTCTCCGAGGCCGATCAGCTCCAGGACCTCGTCGACGCGCTTGCTCAGCGTCGGGCCGCTCATGCCGTACATCCGGCCCCAGAAGAGCAGGTTCTCCCGGCCGGTCATATCGTCGTAGAGAGCGATGTCCTGCGGTACCACGCCTATCAACGCCTTGACCTTCTCGGACTCCTTGGTGACCGAAAACCCCCCCACGCGGGCCTCGCCACTATCGGGCCTGAGCAGGCAGGAGAGGATGGAGATGGTGGTGGTCTTGCCGGCACCGTTGGGGCCGAGGAGGCTGAAGATCTCGCCTTCTTCGATTTGAAACGAGACGTCCGCCACCGCCACCGGCCCCTTCGGCGGGTCGAAGTGCTTCCGGAGCCGCTCGACCTCGATCGCTACCATGCCCCCCTCCGTTCATCCTCGAGACTAGCTGAGAATCTCCTCGCGGGTGGCCATGTCGTCGTGGAGCTTGAAGGCCGCATGTAGGGCCCGGATCGCGGTCTCGGCGTGCTGCTCACGGATCACACAGCTGATCTTGATCGAGCTCGTAGAGATCATCTCGAGGTTGATGCCGTTCTCGGCAAGAACCTCGAACATCTTGGCCGCGATGCCGGGGTAGGTCTTCATGCCGGCACCCACAAGTGTGACCTTGGCGACCTCTTTGTCGAGGTCGAACGAAGCGAACTGCAGCTCGTCTTTGAGACCGGTCAGCACAGTGGTGATCTTCGGCAGGTCGCCCTCGGGAGCGGTGAACGAGATGTCCGCCTTGCCCTGGGCCGAGACGTTCTGGATGATCACGTCTACGTTGACATTGGCCTTCGCCAGAGCGGTGAAGACCCTGGCCGCCTCGCCGATCCTGTCGGGTAGATCGTGGATGGTGACCTTGGCGTCGTCGAGGGCGTAGGTGACGCCCGATATGATGGCATGTTCCATGCTCTTCTCTTCCTGTCCTATCAGTGTTCCTGGAGCATCGGTGAAACTGGACCGCACCCAAAGGGGCACATCGAAGCGACGCGCCACCTCTATGCTTCGCAACATCATCACTTTGGCGCCACTGGCCGTCAGTTCGAGCACCTCGTCGCTGGAGACGAAGTCCAGCTTACGCGCTTCGGGGACCACCCGTGGGTCGGCGGTGTAAACGCCGTCCACGTCGGTGAAGATAACGCAGGCTTCGGCGCCCAGCGCGGCCGCCAGAGCGACGGCGGTGGTGTCGGAGCCCCCCCGGCCGAGGGTGGTCACGTTCTGGTCGGTGGAGACTCCTTGGAAGCCCGCCACAAGGACGATCTGGTCCTCGTCAAGGGCCTGGCGGATACGATGTGGCTTGATGTCGAGGATCTTGGCCTTGGTGTGCTCCGTGTCGGTGACGATACCGGCCTGGGACCCGGTCAGCGAGACGGCCTTATAACCCAGCTCGTGGATAGCCATGACCACCAACGCAGCCGATATCCGCTCTCCGGTGGAGAGGAGCATGTCCATCTCACGGGCGGGCGGGTTGTCGGAGATCTCGTGGGCCATCTTGATAAGGTCGTCGGTGGTGTCCCCACGGGCGGACACTACGACAACCACCGGATGTCCCTTCTTGCGGGCGTCGACGATCTTGTTCGCGACTCGTCTTATGCAGGTGGCGTCCGCCACCGACGTCCCTCCGAACTTCATCACGATTATGTTGGTGCGCTCCGCCTTGCGCTCCGGTTCACCTATGACGACGTACTGGGAGCCAAGTGCTTCCTCGGCCACCGGCGATTTGTTCTGCTGGATTCGCGCTTCGTCTGCCACCTAGATCAGTGCTCCGCTTCGCGTGATTTGCACAAGAGGGTTCCGACCGCCGAATTCTAGCGGATTTCTAGAACTCGCGACGGCCGGCAAGGGCTCTACCCAGAGTCACCTCGTCGGCGTACTCGAGATCGCCTCCCATGGGCAGGCCGGCGGCGGGTCGGGTGATGCGCAGCGTGCTCGCCGCTGTGTCAGGTCGGAGCTCTTCGGCGATATAAAGCGCGGTAGCCTCGCCTGCCATGTTGGGGTTGGTGGCCACGATGACCTCGCGGACGTCTCCCAATCGTGCCCGTTCGAAGAGTTCCGCCAGTTTGAGCCTCGCCGGTCCCATACCGTCGAGTGGAGAGAGGGCGCCGCCCAGCACATGGTACAGTCCTCGGTACTCGTGAGTGCGCTCGATGCTGATGAGGTCGGCCGGCTCCTCGACCACGCAGATGGTGGTCTGGTCACGACTCGCGTCCAGGCAGATGGGGCACAGCTCCTGTTCGGTGAGATTGAAGCAGGTCGAACAGAAACGCACGGTCTCCTTCACCTCGATGAGCGCATGCGC
>JAAYJE010000143.1 GCA_012523095.1 Actinomycetota bacterium
CACAGCGCCGACCGCTACTTCCAAGAAGACCAGAAGAAGATGGTGCCGGAGGGCATCGAGGGCATGGTGCCCCACAAAGGCCCCTTGTCCGACATGGTCTACCAGCTGATCGGCGGTCTGAGGGCCGGTATGGGCTACACCGGAGCCGCCTCAGTAGAGGAGCTTCACAAGAAGGCGCGTTTCATGCGGATCTCACCGGCCGGCCTGGCCGAGAGCCACCCGCACGACGTGACCATCACCAAGGAAGCGCCCAACTACGAGCGGCGGCTGCCCTTCTCATAGCGTGCGATCGGTGATCCGGTCCTGACGCAAGCAGGGACCGGCCTACGAGTCGAGCCCCGGTGAGACCGCCCGCGCGGCGTCAGCCGACCGTCTTCTTCACAAGGGTGGCGATCTTCGCCTCGTCGACGGAGGTCAATTCCTTCATGGCGACAACACCGGCGCGTTGGCCCGGATGATCTCGTGCAGCCGCTCGGCCATCACGCGGTCGGCGTCCGGCATCGCGGCGATGGCAGCAAGCACCTCGGCTTCGCCACCGGCCTTCCCTTTCTTCTCATCCATGCCCAGGACCCCCCCCTTTTTGATCAGACCCACATGACGATCTTTCCTGCCGCGCATGTCCATCAAACCGCTCGGTCTTTGGGCGAACATGGTCTAAGAATGATCGTCTCCTTTGCCCGGCATGGTGACACCGGCCTGGCCGGCGTGGCCCCGACCGGCGGTGACGGCGGCGGAGGCCTGCATCACGCCGTCGTGTCGCGCAAAAATCTCCGTTGTCGGCTTAGAAGGCCGGCTGAGCGCCAGATCGTACGCCGTCTGCAAGTTGATTCAGAATTCTGGAGTGGTGTTGAGCGCTTCGGCCAGGAGCCAGGCCGTCTGGGGAGTGACACCCCGCTTGCCCCGAACCAACTCGTTGATGCGCTGGACGGGCACCCTAGGGTGCGCCGCGAGGGAAACCTGCGTGATGCCGAGCGAGGCCAAGAACTCCTGGCTCAGTACAACGCCCGGATGAGTGGGGATGCGGTTTTCCGGGATCATAGCCACGTCTCCAGCTTGTGGCAGTCCATCGGTTGGACCTTGTGTGCTCCGCCGTCCTCCCGGCGGAACACTATTCGCCACCGATCGTTCACGCGAATCGAAAGGGAGCCTCTAAGGTCACCCGGTCGTATTACATTCACCCATCCGGTGGTTCGGTACGCTTGTCGGTAGCCTCCGAGACAAGCTCGTTGGGCTGAGCACCAGCGTCCGGCTTTCGCCGGCGCAGGGAACCAACCGCGCCGGCAGCTGCACCCTTGATCGCCGAACCAGCATCTTGCACCGCCGTCAAGGCCCTGGGTTCGTCGGGGACGCCGTCGCCGTCGGTGTCAAACGCGCGCAACGATTCGACTGCTTGGTGGAACGTCTCGGTGCCAAAGCGGTGGACAGCAGCGACACCTTCCGCAGTCGTCGCAAACACTTGCTCTCGCATCTCTGTGGCTGCCTGCCCCCATCGCCTCGTCTCCCATGTCTGATGACCGGACTCGATTCCGAGCCGTCCACGGAAGTTGAGGAGATCAATCGTGACCTGGTTGACCGACCGCACGACAGCCGGCGAGTTGATCGGGTGGAACAGCACCTTCGAGTTCGCTCTGCGGACGGTCTTGTCCATCTGCGTCAGCAAACAGGCGCTGCTCCGAGCGATGAGGTCGAGGCGGTTCTGCCGTGCTGTGTTCAGTCCAAGCCGGTGCCGGTCGAGTTCTTCCGCCGAGGCGTCGAGCACTCTATCGAGTTCTAGCACTGAAACCCCGTCCTGAAGTCGGAAACAACGTGCAAGGACTGCGAGCCATTGCCGGACCTTCTGTTCGGCTTCCTTGGTCGCTTTGGCGATCTCGCCGAGGTCTGCCTTCTTCTCCAACTTCTCCGCTGTGGCCTCGAGCTGGCGAAGTGCGTATGCCTGGGTACGCGCAATCGTCATCGAGGTCGCCTGGACCTTCGACCACGTGACCTCCGAGACCCGTCCCACCTGATCACGGACGGTCAAGGCCTCCTCTACGACCAGATCCACTCCGATCATGTCCGCCAGCACGGCATCCTTCTGGCCGCGAAGGACGTCGTCGACCTTCTCGTTGATCTCTTGCAGGTACGCAACGATCTCGTCCATCTGCTGCTGCATCGCGCGCTGCTGCATCGTGGTGGACAACGCAGCCAGTGCCATCGGGCCGCTCAGGAGTGCTCCCGGAGCCTGCGCGACTTGGAGCCATTGCTTGACCTCGCCGGGCTTGCCTATCATGGCGTGGCTCACCCCGGGTGTCTTGGTCGCCATGAGGCCATACTGCCTGACCGCTCTTGCGGACTCGGCGGTCAGCTTCACCCAGCGGCCAGAATTCGCAGCGATTTCCGAACCGACTTGCGCCGCGGCCCCACCGGCGCCGAGAAGAGGCCCGACACGGCGTAGGTCGAGGTCCTTCGACGGGATCCGGTCGAGGCCCTTATCCAGGAAGAAGCGCTCGACATCAGTCGGATTCCCGATGACCGCCAAGCCATCGCCGTCGCTGACTAGCTGAATCTCGTTGTTCACGGTCAGGTCTTCGTCCATTGGTACGTGTTCTCCTTCACTACCAGATAATTCGCATCGAGCTCCGGCTGCAGCAGCAAGATCGCCGCGATCCGCCGGGCCATGCGCATGACCTCGCGCACCTCCTCGGACTTGAGGCCCCGCCCCAGGAGTGGCCGTTCCCTGTAGTTCAGCCACTTCTTCATCACCTGATAACCGCCGATGGTGTAGCTCCGCACCCCCGCCGGAACGCATCTCCAGCAGGCGACGTCGTTGAGGTAGACGTCCACCGCCCGGTCTCCAAGCTAAGCAAACGCCTCCTCCGTACGGAGGCCGGGGGCCTCCGCCCCCTGCTCCACGGCCGCCCGCTCTTCGGGCGAATGCGGTCTAAGAATGATCTTTCCTTTGCCCGGCATGGTGACGCCACCCCTGCCCGCATGACCCCAACCCGCGTTGACGGCGAGGTCGCCAGCCTGGGGATCGAGGTTACCCCCGCCTGCCCGCGTGGCCAAGCTGCAACCGCGCTGCCTCCAACAGTTCCTCATGCTTGGTCACACCCCAGAAGTATCGAAACCTCACCGTCGAGCCACGCGCTGAGCCGGCTCGCACCAGCAGCGCGATCGCCGTCCCCACCTGGATCCCCTCTCGGTTGTGCTCGGTCGAGAACACGCTCGGGTCGGGCTTGCCGTCGGGGGTCAGCTTCCCGGTCTTGTATTTGTCGCCGTTGAGGCAATC
>JAAYJE010000144.1 GCA_012523095.1 Actinomycetota bacterium
CCCGTCGGGCTTCATGTCCGCCGGGGCCGCACCCTAGGCAGCGGCCGTTTGCGGCCTTCGACCCTCGCTCTTCCTGCCGGTCCTGTATTCCATTCTAGGCAGAAAAAACCATGAGCCAAGCGGGCTATCCGGCGCGGCCCTGCTCGAAGCTGGCCTCGGCGCAGGCGACCTCCTCAGGCGCATGGTGCCGCTCGTCGTCGATGGCCTCATCGCCGGAGTCGACTACTCCCCCGACATGGTCACCCTGTGCAGCAGGCGCTTCGCCGGCCCCATCTCGGCCGGACGCGTCCAACTCCACTGCTCGACAGCCGAATCCCTGCCCTTCGGCGACGCCTGCTTCAACAAGGCCAGCACCGTGAACACCATCTACTTCTGGGACGAGCCTGCGGTCGCGCTGGACGCGGCTCGGCTCCCATCGCTGAGCTAAACGCGTGCGACCGGCGTCCGGCCTTGTCCGCCACTGTCGGTGCTATAAGCGGCACCAGAATACAGTTACGTTTGGAGGTCTGCCATAGGGAGCCCGGCCGTGAAGTTTTCGGAGGACGTCGTGCCCCTGGGCGACATGAAGGTCAACCCAGGCAAGATAGTCCGCCGGGCTGATGAGACCGGACGGCCGGTGCTTCTGACGAGCCATGGCCGCGGCGTAGCGGTGCTCCAGGGTCTGGGTGCGTACGAAGCGGCTCAAGAAGAGCGCGAGTTCATGAGAGCTGTCGTCGCAGGTCTTGCGGATATCGAGGCCGGACGGGTCATATCACTCGACGAGGCCGTGCGTTCTCTCGGCCTGGAATGAGCGAGGCGCGCTGCCGCATAGACGTCGCGCAATCGGCGCGTGACGATTTGCGCCATATCCTTGACTGGTACGCCTCTCAAGAAGAGCCGCATGTCGGCAAGCGCATGGTGCTGGAGATCGTGGAGCGCGTGCGACAGTTGGCCATATCCCCCGACAGTGGCAGGGTGATGCCGGAGTTAGAGACGCCGTGGCTTCGCGAGCCCGAGCATCCGCCGTTTCGAATCGTCTATCGAGGGGACAAGGCCGTTGTCACGGTCGTGCGCGTGTGGCGATGCGAACGTCTGATGGATCAGTCCCTTGCCAGAAACGCCTAACAAGCGCGTGCAGCCCGGCATCCTGCGCTGGCTCTTGCATGGAGTACCATGGCCAGCGGGCGCGGCTGACGCGCTAGAACGTTAGCCTGAACTCCCGCTTGTGACTCCCGACGCATCTCGGAGGTAGGCCCGTGCCCCAGCTCGAACGTGGCGGCAAGTACGTGTTCGGATGGTCGGTCCTTCGTCTGGACAACTCCGTGCTGTTGCCTCCTGAGGTCGTGGCAGAGTACGGACTTCCACAACAGGGGAGCGTGGCCATCTTGTCCGGCAGCAAGACGTCGCGCGGCATGCGGGTCGGCTTACCCGCGCGTCTTGAGGGGACGGTTCTCGACCCGGCCTCAGCAATCCCCTGTGGCGACGGACTTGCTCGCCTGAAGGGCGCTTTGGTCACCTCAGCCACGATCGATGATGGAGTGATGAGGCTCCCTGCTGCAGCGGTCGCCGCATTCGGGCTTGCCGCAGACGACAGACTGCTCGTGATACGGGGCAGCAATCTCGCCTTCGTGATGGCTCAGACCGGCCCACTCGTAGAGATAGGCCGCAGACATCCTGAGGTTCCCGTGTTCGAGTAAGTGTGGTTTTTGTCCGTCGAGCTGACAAGCGCGTCCAGCAGACCGCGCGAGCTACACTGAGTCCCAAGGCGCATCGGTCGCAGCTGACCGGCCCGACGTTAGACGGAACCCTGAGAACCAGCGTGACATAGGGCCAATAATCATATAATATGACTATATGATGTAATCCCAAGGAGCCTTCATATGACCGATATCACGGTGACCCAGCTAGCACGCAACTTCGCCGAGTATGTCAATCGCGTAGCTTATCGGCGGGAGTCGTTCAGGCTCGTGCGCGGGAACAAGCCGCTTGCCGAATTACGTCCGCTGCCGATGGGGACACGTCTTTCTGAGCTGCCCGGCCTGCTTGCCTCGCTGCCTCGGCTCTCGGCGGCTGAAGCGGGCGAATTCGCTCTTGATCTCGACGCAGCACGCGGCGAGCTAGGCGAGGTGGGCGACGCATGGGAGTCTTGATCGACGCCAGCATCCTCATAGAGTCTGAACGCGGACGCCTCGACCTGGAGCCGCACGTGGAACGTCACGGTGATAATGAAGCGTTTCTCTCTGTAATCACCGCCAGCGAGCTGCTTCACGGGGTGCACCGCGCGACTGTGCCGGACGTAAGAGCAAGGCGGGCCGCCTTCGTTGAGGGGGTACTTGAACGCTTCCCCTTGTTGTCAGTCGATTTGACCTGTGCGCGGGCCCATGCCCGGCTTTGGGCCGAGTTGCGTCAGACCGGTGCGGTTATTGGACCACACGATCTGTGGCTGGCTGCTACCTGTGTGGCTCACGGGTTGACCATGGTCACGGGGAACGTCCGCGAATTCGCGCGCGTGCCCGGGCTAGATCTTGAGGTATGGGCAGACTGATGTGGAGGTCTCGTCGAACAAGCAGTTCAAGCCGGCCTGCTTCGCTCGCGGCTCAACTGCCAAACCGTTAGACCGAACAGGGGGAATCGTATATCCGCAAGCGTACTTGAGGACTCTATGGCGGCTTGAGTTGCGCCCGCAGGTCTTCGTCGCTATGAGTTTCTCGCCCGTCTATGACGCTCGGTTTGCGGATGTCATAGATCCGGCCGTGCGTTCCGTCCTCGTGGACGGCGTTCCGCTTGCTCCGCACCGCGTGGACATCTCCAAGTCCGGGGATTCGATACTCACTGACATCACGGGTGGCATCGCGCATTCCCGCCTCGTGCTTGCAGACGTGTCCGCGGTCGGCCGCGATTCGGTATCAGGTCACGCCTACAGGAACGCGAATGTGATGTACGAGGTGGGGATTGCCTTGGCGTGTCGTCAGCCAAGCGACGTTATCCTCGTGAGAGATGACCATGACCCCTTCCTGTTCGACGTGAGCACGATTCCCCACGTAACACTGGACTTCACCGACACGGCAGCTGCGAGACAGGCATTGGCTGGCCACCTACTTACGCGGATACGGGAGCAGCGGCTGGTCGGCGATGCTCGGGTCAAGCTGGCAATCGACTCGTTGAGCGCAGAGGAGACCCTGCTGCTGAAGCAGATGAAGGACTACTCGCTGGGCACCGCTTGGGCCAGAAAGGTCAAGGGAATCGCGGGCTGGTACGCACTCGCAACACAGCGGCTCCTGGACAAAGGCATCATTCGGCTCGTGGGTGAGTTTGATGAACTCAAGCCAGCCTTCGGCTTCACTCCCTTGGGCTATGTCGTGCATCAGGCAGTGAACGCGGGGCTGCGCCAATTCGAAGCTGCTCCTCCTGAACTCGAGGACCTCGAGTCCGCAGTGCAGCCGGAGAACGTGGAGCCCCAAGTGGAGGACGTGGAATCGGCCTAACCCGCGCGTCAACCAGACGCCACGCCTGTGTGCGGTATCCTCGGCAGGGAGGCACGCTGGGCGCGGCGCAGGTTACGCGCAATCACGTTAGACCGATACCATCTGTGGCGATGTAGGCTATCGTATGGTCGTATCAAGGAGGTAAGACCATGCGCTCGTATCGTTTCGTTGTCGAACGAGACCCTGCGACCGGTGTTCTGGTCGGGTATGTGCCGGGATGGCCGGGCGCCCATACTCAGGGTGCGGATATGGATGAGTTGCAGCAGAATCTGCGCGAAGTCATCGAGATGCTTCTCGAGGACGGTCAGCCGACTCTTGAGTCGGAATTCGTCGACGTGCGGACTGTCCAGGTCGCCTGACCTTGGGAACCCTGCCGGTTCTCAAGCCCAGGCAGGTCGTCACTCTGCTCGAGGCCCACGGTTTTGCGGAGGTCAGGCAGCGCGGTTCGCACAAGCAGTTCCGGCATCCGGACGGCCGTTGCACGACTGTTCCTATCCACGCGGGCCGCGACATCTCTCCCACGCTCTTGCGCAAGATCGCAGCCGATGTTCATTTGACCATTGATGAGTTCTTGAGCCCGTTGTGAAAGCCCTGCCTAGCACGCCGTTGCAACGTACAGCCCTTGGCTGCCGCTGACCGGCTGAGACGTTAGAAGTACAGCATCCCTTGATTCCCCAAGGTTGACTCCTGCACCGGAGGCGGTATAATTTATATACCGTAACGGTATATTGGGGGGGCGATTGGTGGAGTTCGAGTTCGATGAGACCGGGTCCAAGGCGAACGCGGCCAAACACGGTATCGACTTCGTGGCTGCCTAAGCGCTGTGGCTGGACGAGCGTCTGATCGAGATCCCCGCCAACACGGAAGACGAGCCGCGCGTACTCGTCGTCGGCGTTGTCTAAGGCAAACACTATTCGGCGATCATCACGTACCGTGGGAAGCACATCCGGATCATCTCGGTCCGGCGGTCTCGGGCGAGGGAGGTGAAGCTCTATGAAGACGAGTGATTTCGACAAGAAGTTCGATGAAGGCGTGGAGGACGTCGTCGACGATCTCGACCTATCTCAGGCCAGGCAGCCCAACGAGCCTTCGCGTCGTGTGAACGTGGACTTCCCTCCGTGGATGGTCGACTCCTTGGATCGGGAGGCGAAACGACTCGGGGTCACGCGCCAATCTGTGATCAAGGTGTGGATCGCAGAAAGGCTGCAACACAAGGCGTCCTAGCCTCAAAGCCTGGCCCCGATTTCTAACACGCGCCTGCCGCCGACTTGCCAGCGTCGTCTATCGCACGGCTCAGTACCGCGGACTCTCCAACGACTCCTCGTAGAACCGCTCCACGCCCAGGGTGCGCATGCGCTCGTTGCGCTCCCGCCAGCCGCGGTGGAGTGGCTCCGGGTAGCTGTTGCGTTCGCAGGGATACTCGTCGCACTGGAAGCAGTAGTCGACGGCCTTCTCCGCATGGCAGGTGCGGGCGGCGCAGAACGGCAGGAGACCGCCTCCAGCGCGGCAGCCGCTACATCCTCCCTGGGTGAGGTGGTCGAGCACCTCACGGAAGCCCTCATAGCTCTGGAGTACGGGAGCGTGCTCAGCCATCCGGGGAGCCAGGTTCTCGAACCCGGCCAGCGACTGCGCCAGTTCGGTGGCCTGCCGCCTGACACGCCCCTTTTCATAACGTACGCAGCGTTCGCAGTCGAGCCCGCAGGGGGCCAACCGCTCGAGGATCTGCTCGTATGTGAGTGCAGTGTCCATGCGCTCCCCCGTCTGTCCCGTCTGTCGCTCGTCTGGTGGTGGAGGCCCCGGCCAAGACCCGCAGTCACAGAACCTAGCGGCGCACCTCCTCCAGCGCGCCGGCGATGGCTCGTATGGCATCCAGCGCCCATACCTGCGAACGCAGGTGCACGCAAGGTACCGCTCCGGGCGTCTCTACCTTGTGGAGAAGCAAGTCCATGTGTACGTCACCCGTGAAATAGGTGACATCATCAAGGAAAGTGC
>JAAYJE010000145.1 GCA_012523095.1 Actinomycetota bacterium
AGGACCTGCACCCTACCGTATCCTGCGCTTAGACCCTCAATCTCCAACATCGCATTCTTCCCCAAGATAGACCTCGATCACCTGGGGGTTCGCCGCTACTTCAGTCGGCGTACCCTCGGCGATCTTCTTTCCATAGTCCAGCACGATGATGCGGTCGCTGATTTTCATGATGGCCTGCATGACGTGCTCGATCATGATGACGGTTATGCCCCGGGACCTGATCTCGGCCACGGCAACCATGGCTTCACTCACCTCAGTGGGGGTGAGCCCGGCCATCAGTTCGTCAAGGAGGAGCAGCTTGGGCTGGCTGGCCAGAGCCCGTGCCAATTCCAGGCGCTTCTGTTGAGCGAGGGTGAGATCGCCGGCCGGCAGATCCTTGAAGGGCACCATGTCCACGAACCCCAGGGCCTCTTCCGCCTGCCTGTACGCCTCTCCGGAGCTGACGTGATGGCCCGTCCCGAACAACGCGCCGACCATCACGTTCCTGACCACCGAGACATTCGAGAAGATCTTGACCGTCTGGAACGTCCGGGCGATGCCTAGCCTGCAGATCTTGAAGGCAGGCAGGGGAGTTATATCCTTCCCTTGGAACACGATCTTACCCGGCTTAGGTTTGAGCGCCGCGGAGATCAGGTTGAAGAGCGTGGTCTTACCCGCTCCGTTCGGTCCGATCAGCCCCAGGATCTCTCCTTCGTCCACATAGAAGTCGACGTTGGATACCGCCGTCAAGCCGCCGAACTGCTTCGTGAGCCCTTCACCTTCAAGCAGGTGCACGTCGACCCCCTCTCATCTTGTTCCAGGCCATCTGGGCGAGGCCCACGATACCATTGGGCATGAACACGATGGCGAGGATCAGCACGGCGCCGAAGATGAGCATATAAAGGTCCGGGAAACGGGTGAGCAGGATCTCTCCGATGTACGTGAAGACCGCCGCGCCGATCACCGGCCCCACAAGGTTGCCCATCCCTCCGAACAGTGCCATCAGCACCGGCAGGAAGGTTGTGTTGAGGTTGAAGGCGATGCCGGGGTCGATGTAGGTGCGCCGCGTGGCGATGATTGCGCCGGCCATGGCCATGGGGACGGCGCTGGCCCCGAAGACCAAGACTTTGCTCCTCACCACGTTGATGCCGCTGTGGGCCGCGGCCTCCTCGTGCTCGCCGATGCTCTGCAGAGCAAGTCCGTAGCGGGAGCGCCTGATCATGATGGCCATGACCATCGTGAACAGGAAGACCACGAACATGGCGTAGTAGGCGGCTTCTGCGGTCTCGTTCACCACGAATCTACCGCGAGTCTGTGTCACCAGGCGCTCGATCTCCATAACCACATTCTGTACGAGCAGAGTGAGCGCGAAGGTGAAGATGCAGAAGTAGACGCCTCTTAATCTGAGCGTCAACGCTCCGACGAACACGGCTATCGCGAAGCCTGCGATGCCGGAGATGATGATGGCTGCTGCGAAGGGAAGCGGACCGTTGGCCACAGCCGCGATGTAGAAACCTAGACCATAGAAGGCCGATGTGGCCAGCGACATGTAGCCGGTCGGCCCTGAGAAGATCACCCAAGCCACTGTCAAAGTCGCATATCGGAGGATGTCCGCGAAGAGGGTGACGGTGTAGCCGTGATTGACCGTCGGCAGAATGGCAAGCAGCACGAATATCACGAGCATCAGCCCGCCGGAGATCCATCTTGCTGGTGTGAGTTGATAGTTTTTCATCTACTTACCCATGATCCCTTTAGGCCTTGCCAGCAGCAGGATGATGAACACCACGTAGTACGCGATCATCGTCAGGGTCGGCTGGAAGTGCGTGACGAGCTGCGACACGATCCCCAAGATGACACCACCGATCATGGCTCCCGTGATGCTTCCGAGACCTCCGAGTACCACCACGATCATGGCGATGACCGTGTACTGGAGTCCCATGCTCGTCTGGATCGCATAGACGAAGCTGAGGAGGGTGCCCGCTATGCCGGCCATGGCCAGACCAAGCCCGAAACACACCGCGAGCACGGTGTTGATGCTCACTCCCATGAGCCCGGCTGTAGTCGGATCTTGAGCGGAGGACCTGATGGCTTTGCCCATGCGTGTACGAGCTAAGAAGACGTAGAAGGCCGCTGCAACAACAATCACCACTCCCAAGGCTACCAGACGGTTCAGTGGTATCTGCGCCCCGGTCACGGTGGTGTTGAGATAGTCGATCTTATGGGTTTGAGACCCCCAGATGATCCGAGCTATGTTCTGCACCACATACAGTAGCCCGAACGAGGCCAACATGGACTTGCCCTCAAAGATGTCCAGGGTCGGGGCGGTGTGCATGAGACGGCGGAACAAGGTGGCATGAAGAAACCAACCGATAACAAAAACGAGAGGCGCCGTGATCACGATGGAGAGCAGCGGGTTGAGTCTGATAGTGCTCCCGAAGAGCCAGAAGGTCACAAACGACCCTATCATGATGAACTCGCCGTGGGCGACGTTCAACACCCGCCCCACTCCGTATTGCAGGCTCAGCCCCACGGAGACAAGAGCGAAGATGCCTCCGAGCAGCAGTCCCGTGATGATGATGTCCCTGAATGCTGCCATCCATAGTCCTTTGTTTACAGCTGTACGAGCATGCCCGGAGCGGAGGTCACCTCCGGGGGCGCCGGAGAGGGCGCCCCCGGAGGCCGGCTCAGTTCAGCACGCGTTTGGCGTTGGTGACTGCACCTCCGCTAGGAAACCGTGAACGAACCCCAGGGAATCTTCGGGTAGATCGGCTCGGCCGTGCGTTTGGGGCCCGGGTCGACCACGTGCGGGACGCCGTTCTGCCACTGGCCGATCTGGCCGGAGTAAGAGGAAGCGTCCAGTAGTTGGTTGGTGAAGAACGTGTCGTCGCTCATGAGCGTCTTGAAGTGCTCGGTGCGAAGGACCTCGGCGATCTTCTGATGATCCAGGGAAGCAGCCCTCTCGATGGCCTGCTGGAAGAGCTCCATCTGTGCCTTGTAGATCAAGGAGCCCCAGAAGTCGACGTTCGCCGGACCACCGACGAAGGCGGCCAGCTTCTCGTAGTAGGCCTTGACTTCGGGGCTCTGCTCGTAGGTCCACGCGCCTTCGAAGAAGTACTGGTCCGCAGCGCCCTGCCAGATGTCGTAGACGGCTTGGGTGGGGCCGCCCGGGCCGACAAGGATACCCTTCGGGTTGTAGTTGAGCTGCATCAAGGTCGAGATGGTCAGGATGTTCTCAGGCGGGTACTGGAAGGAACAGATCATATCCGCGGCTTCGCTCTGCCACTGCTTGACGATGGTGGTGACGTCCTTGATGCCCGGGGGGACGGGGACGTTGCTCAGGACCTCGATGTCCCTACCGGCCAACTCGATCTGTGCCTGGGCCTGATACTCGATCCCGTGAAGGTCGTCGATATAGCAGATCGACACGGTCTTGACGCCCAGCTCGGCGCAAAGCTCCGCGAACACGGGCATCTGCACATGGTTCGAGTAGTTGAGGAGTTGGAAGTACAGGGGCAGACTGCCCTTCTTCATCTCGTTCTCGAGCGTGGTGGCCCCGCCCTCAGAGCTCAAGAGGAGGAAGTTGTGGGCGTTCGCCACGCCGGCCGCCGCAAACTGGAACGCGGTGCTGCACGGAGAGAAGAGGAAGTCCACCTTGTCTTCCTCGATCAGTTTGGTGATCAGGCGCATGCTCTGGTCCATGTCGCTCTGATCGTCGTAGACTATCATCTCGACAGGCATCTTCTTGCCGGCCACGTCAACGCCGCCGGCGGCGTTCACATCTTCCACCCACAGTTTGTAGGCGGGACCGAAGTGAGCCTCCTCGAATATCGCGTTCGCGCCGGATATGGGACGAGCGGCGCCGATGCGGATCGTATCCTGCGCCGGAGGCTCAGGTCCCGCCTGCACCGTGGTGGTCGGGGCGTCGGTCGGACCCGTGCCGGCCGTGGTGGTCGGGCCCTCGGTCACGTCCGGGCCGGCGGTCGTGGTGGTGGGTTCGTCGTCGCCGCAGGCGGCCAGGACTCCCCCTAGACCGCCGCTGACGGCTACCGCCGCTCCGGCGATCCCAGCGTACTTCAGGAACTCGCGCCTGCTGACCACCTTGGCGGTCTGCAGACCTTCGTCTTTGGTTTCCCGAGTTTCTTCGTCCGGCATAACTCTAGCCTCCCTCCGTGTCACTCACTGATGTCAAGATGCTGCGTCTCATGTCGCCGAATGATCTGACCCCCTTCACACCCGATGGCCCCCACGGACTGTTCGGCGCTCTGGATCTGTTGACCCCTGTCAATAGCGCCCGTACTTCTCGGCCGCCTCCAACATGGCCCGCAGGTTCTCGGTCTTGCCCGAGTCCGCCACTGCTCCTATGTTAAGGATGAACCCGCCACCTTCACCGGCCGAGTCGATGAGGTTGCGGCTGTACTCAGTCGTTTCTTCCGGCGTGCCCGCGTGGATGAGCGACAGCGGCACGTTGCCTTCGATGCATGCGACTTGACCGATGGTCTTCTTGGCCTCGGTCATATCAGTCTGGTCGAAGAGCCACATAGTGCGTCCCTTGGGCACGTCCATGATGGCTTCCAGCCTTGAGCCGTACCGTCCTTCAGCGAAGAGGAACGGTATGCATCCCTCCTCTATAAGACCTAGAAGCACCGCCCGAAGCGACGGCCAATAGAACTTGCGGAACTGCTCGTCGCTCATGAAACCGTCGGCACCCTTGTGGAGAGGCATGAAGACCACCGGAGTGGGGAGAGTGCCGGGACGGCGGAGCACCCAGTCGATCGCCACCTGTACCAATCGGTCACATGCCGCCAACACCTTCTCGGGGCGGCGATAGAGATCGAGCACGACCTCGCGTGTGCCGCGCAACGTGTCTCCCAGGATGTCGAACGGGGCTTTCGTCGCCCCACCGTAGAAGTTCGGGAAACCTTGGGCCATCAGCTCGCCCAGCTTGGGGAAGGTCGCTCCTGCCCAATCCGCCGAGAGACGGGCGGCGTCGGCCATCTTCTGAAGACCCTCGACCATCTCAGGCGATCCCCACGCTCCCACCTGTCCCGCCACAAAGGGGAGCTCGGTGTAATCGAAGATCGAGGAGAAGCCGGCGAACCCGGCCAAAGCGCCCACGGTACGGGGCAGGTAGCTGCGCAGCAGGTAGTCTGAAGGGTCGGATATCAGATGGTCGTACTCATCTGCGAGCATCCACTCCTTCTCGTTGTACTGATAGCTAGCCTCCTTGGCTACACCATGGCCGGGCCAGGAATAGAGCTTGTAGTCGATCGCTTCGAACATAGCTCCCGGTGCCGTGTACATGAGCGGCGAGACTATCGAGTCTGAGGGGAACTCCAGGTTGAAGTCCACCCAGGCCTGCGCCGAACGGGCGGGGTCGCTCATGGCTTCGTACGGTGTCAGGCCCGCCCAGTCCGCCGGCCACCAGCCGGCGTTTATGTGCACGGGCACCCGGTCCGGCGTGCGCAGCTCCGACGCCGCCACCGTGCGGTCCACCCGGGCCTTGTAGTCGGCCTCGGCTTGAGCGCTGGCAAAGGGGATGGGAGGGTTGCGCCACTGGTCCAAACGCCAGGCGCGCCGCTCGTCGGCCGTCATATCGGCCCAAGGTTTGTCTGTCATATCTCCTTCTCCCGTCTAGTAAACGGATTCCTTAGCCACCTGGATCATCGCCTGCACGTTCTCCTCCTTGGCTTGGTCCACGACCGCGCCGACATCAAGGATGAAGCCGCCGCCGGGCGCCGCAGCCCGAACGAGGTCGCGAGAGTAATCCCGCACCTCTTCGGCGGTGCCCAGCTGGAGAAGTGAAAGGGGAACATTGCCTTGAATGCACGCTATTCCCCCCAGGAGGTCCTTGGCCCGGCGCATATCGGTGTGGTCGAAATGCCAAACGGTTCTGCCTAGGGGTATGTCGCGAATGCTCTCCAAACGCGAGCCGTACGCACCCTCCGCGAAGAGATACGGGACGAAACCCTCCTCCACTAGGCCCATGATCACCTTGCGGAGGCTCGGCCAGTAGAACCTCTCGAACTGCTCTACGTTCATGAAACCGTCGGCGCCTTTGTGCAGAGGCATGAAGACAAGGGGCGCACTGTGGGGGTCCGCCCTTCTTGTGACCCACTTGACGCACAGTGGCACCAGCCTGTCACAGGCCTCGAGCAAGGTGTCCGGCCGACGGAACATGTCGACCATGATGCCGCGGGTACCTCGGAGTGTATCTCCGATGAAGTCGAACGGGGCCAGCGACATAGCGCCTATAGGACTCGGGAACCCCTCGGCGACCAGCCGGCCCAGGAGCGGGAAGAAGGCTGCGCCCCAATCGTTGCATTCCCGTCCCGCCGCCGCGAGCTTCTCCAGACTGTTCTGGACCTCCGGCGACGCCCAGCGCATCAGATAGGTCGGCGAGGCAACGATCTCGACCATGTCGAGAGGCGCCACAAGGCCTGCAAACCCGCTCATACCCGGCACCGTGCGAGGCAGCCAGACATGCAGGAGGTAATCGGTGGGATCATCGATGAGCTGATCGTACTCCTCGGGGAGCATCCACTCCTTCTCGTTGTACTGAAAGCCCGCCGTTTCCGCGACGCCGTGTCCCGGCCAGCTCAACACCGCGACGTCGAGTATGTCGAAGGCGCGGCCGGGAATGGCTGCGAAGAGCGGACTGAGAAGGCTGTCGGTCTGCAGAGCAAGAGTGCAGTCGAGCCAGGCTTGAGCCGCCTTGGGGTAGTCGTGCATAGCCTCGTAAGGAGTCATCCCCCGGCTCGTAGCCGGATATAGTCCCGTCAAAGCACAAACGGGGACCCGGTCAGGAGTCCCCTCTAGTAACATGGCCGCCTTCAAACGCTCAGCTCGGGCGCGATACTCTGCGGCGGCTTCCGGACTCGCGAACTTGAGCCCGGGCTCTACGAAGGAGGCCCAACGTCGTTCGGTCTTCTCCTCCGGCGACAAAAGCGGCCATGACTTCTCGTCTGATCGCATGCTCTAGGCCGTTCCCACCGTCTCCTTGGCGAAGGCCACGGCAGCCATGGCGTCGTCCCCGTAGGCGTCGGCCCCGGTGTACTTACGCACGGTGTCGTCCATCTGGCCTCCGCCGATGATGACCTTGAGGTCTTCACGTA
>JAAYJE010000146.1 GCA_012523095.1 Actinomycetota bacterium
CCAGTCCCTCCACTGCCGGCAACTCGCGGGTGAGGACCTTACGCTGTGCCAACACTATCGCCGACACCGCGAAGGCGATGCTCGTCAGGAGCACCAACCCCTGCGGCACCATGGCGACCAAAGCCGCCACCGTGTTGGTGACGCCCTCCTCCACGGTGGCGCCCATGCGGAACTGCGCCCATATCATGAGGATGCCCACCGGGATGATCCCCACGCCGATCACCCGGAGGATGTTGTTGATGCCGTTCACGAGATCAGAACTCAGGCGTACGTAACGCTTGCCCTCCCCCGTCAGCCGCTGAGCGTATGCGTCGGGGCCCACAGCGGTGGCTCGGAACACCCCACTCCCAGCCACCACGAAACTCCCCGAGAGCAACCTGGCACCGGGTTCTTTCATCACAGGAACGGACTCCCCGGTAAGCAGCGACTCATCCACCTCGAGGCTGCTCGACTCCAACGTCTCCCCGTCGGCCACGATCTGGTCTCCCACCGTGACGCGCACCACTTCGTCCAGCACCACGTCGGACACGGGGATCTCCTGGTGTTCGCCGTCGCGGACCACCTTAGCGGCCGGGGCCGTCAGCACCGAAAGGCGGTCGAGCGCGATCTTGGCCCGCATCTCCTGGACTATCCCTATGCCTGCGTTGATGAAGATGATCCAGCCGAACAGGGCATCCTTCCACGAGCCGAAGGCGAGCATCGCTACGAAGAGCACTCCCAGGATCAGGTTGAACCAGGTGAACACGTTGCCCCGGATGATGTCCCAGGTGGTGCGCCCGCCTGGGCGCGGGGTGATGTTGGTCCGGCCGGCCTTGACCCGATCGCGGACCTCGGCGGAGGTGAGTCCGGTGAGCGACGAAGTGTAGGTAGCCGCGACTGGACCGTCGGTAGCCGCGACTGGACCGTCGGAGGACGAGTCGGGCCCGCCGGGAGTCGCAGGCGGACCGCCTCGGCCGCCGGCGGCGTCCTGAGCCGCTTCAGGGCACGTCGACTCGTTCATGGTCCCGGCCGATGCTCATGGGTGGACGCATCCGGCGTAGACAGAGTGCCGACCACCGCGTCCACGTGGAAGTCGAGAATCGTCACGAGATCCGATCCGCATGCTGCTCTTATCACCAAATAGACGGCCCCTTCAGCCCGAACGGCGCCCTGCGTGTAACGGCTAGAGATTATCACGGAGGGTACGCACAGCCGTTGGGGAGTGACCGCATGATCCACGCAGCCCAGGCTCGCCGCTGAATGCAGCCATCGGTCTCGGCGGAGGCCCGCCGCGGGAGTCTCTATAACTCCAGTTTTTTGGAGAAACGCGTCGTCCGTTCGCTGCGGCCGGCCTCAGGCCCGGTGACATCCAGCCGGCGCCATCCGCGTCTCTGAGCCACGGCTACGGCCTCATCGAGCAGTTGGCGTTCAATGCCTCGGCCGCGGTATTCGGGCCTAACGTACATCTCGTCGATGACCCCGTATTCCCCGCCGGCATACAGGGCGAAGCATTGGGTGAGCATGAGGATGCCCACGGCCACACCGTGATCTTCCTTGGCTAGGATGGCTATGAGCCGCCCCGGGGTGCCGTGCGACCCGGTCTCGGAATCGAGGTTGCGCCTGATGTCGGTGTGGAGCTTATCTTTGTCGACGCCGGGGAGCTCATGCCCCTCGTCAACCAGCTCCATGAGCAGCTCTTCGAGCAGCTCGAGGACAGAGAAGATCTCATGGGGTTGAGCTACCTCGATGTTGACAGTGGCCTCGCTCATGCCGCCTATGCTAACACCCCCGGGTGGTCGCGGAGCAGTCGGGGGTGGACGGTATTATCGGCGTCTGCGCCGACTGCCGTTGTAGACCAGGCGGGGCTTGGGCTTCTTCGCGGTGCGGTCCGGGTTAGGGATCAACCGCTGCATGTAGGTGAAGCCTTCGAGGTCTCGGCAGGGCAGAGTCTCCCCGAGCATGAGTTCGATCTCCCTCAGTTCGCTCGCCTGCTCTGCGGCCAGAAAGCTTATGGCCGTCCCCACCGCCCCCGCTCGAGCAGTGCGGCCGATGCGGTGCACGTAGTCGTGAGCCTGGGAGGGCAGGTCGTAGTTGATGACGTGCGAGATGCTGTCGACATCGATGCCTCGGGCCACGATGTCCGTGGCTACGAGCACGCGGTAGGTGCCGTCCTTGAAGCCGTCGAGCGCCCGTTGGCGCTGGGCCTGGGTGCGATTGGAATGGATGGCGGCGCCCTTGATGCGATTGCGCTCGAGGTGGCGGCAGACCCGATCGGCGCGATGTTTGGTACGGGTGAAGACCAGGACCCGGTCGAGTTTCTCCTCTTCGAGCAGACGGACCAGCAGGTCGGGCTTCTGGATCTCGGCCACCGGATAGACCGCCTGGGTCACGGTCTCGACCGTGGTGGCGCTTGGGGCGACTTCCACCCGGGCCGGGTCGGTGAGCGTGGGGCCGGCGACGCGCATGACGTCCTTGGACAAGGTGGCCGAGAACAGCATGTTCTGGCGCTCAGCGGGAAGCAGGCTGAGGATGCGTCGCACGTCGGGCCAGAAACCCATGTCGAGCATGCGGTCGGCCTCGTCGAGGATAAGTATCTCCACATGGGAGAGGTCTACGTCGCCACGCTGCTGCAGGTCGAGCAGCCGGCCGGGGGTGGCGACCAGTAGGTCGACGCCTTTGCGCAGTCTCTTGATCTGGGGTTCGTAGCCGACGCCGCCGTAGACGGCGCTGACACGTCGGCCTGTGTACCGGGCGCAGGCGCGTCCCACTTCCTCGATCTGGCCGGCGAGCTCTCGGGTGGGGGTCACCGCCAAGGCGCGTACGGGCGACCAGGTCGTCGCGGCGTCGGGGCGGCCGCCACGCCGACGCCCGTCTCGACGGCGCCCGCTTCGAGGGCGGCCGTCCGGGCGGCGGTTGTCACTTCCACCATTGTCGACGCCGGAGGGTCGACCGGCTTGGATGCCGTCGCTCTCCGCGGGTCGTACACCCATGCGCTGCAGCGTGGGCAGGATGAAGGCGGCCGTCTTGCCTGTGCCGGTCTGGGCGCACCCGAGAAGGTCGCGGCCCGTGAGGGCGAGCGGGATGGCCTGTTTCTGAATGGGGGTGGGGTCTACGTAGCCGAGGTTCTGTACAGCCTTGAGGAGGCCTGATTCCAGGCCCAGTTCAGCAAAACTCATCTAGATTGTAGCTCCTTGCCGTGCGTCTCTTCTGGAGGCACCGCGATCATAGACGCAGTTGATCCAGTCGAGTCTCAGGGTGAAGAGCGCGGGGACAACCGTGTCTGTAATAGAATGTTGAGGAAGTATAGCTCATCACGCGGCATGAAGGGGGATCATGGACTGCTACGGTCTTCCCCTGGTCGCTTTCTTCCGATCTTCAAGGCCCAGGATGGCCTTACGCATCCGCACCGATTTGGGGGTGACCTCCACCAGCTCATCACCGGCAATCCACTCAAGGGCTTGGTCGAGGGTCATCTTCCAGGGGACCTTGAGTCCCACGTCGATCTCCTTGGTCTCGGCACGATAATTGCCGAGTTTCTTGGTCTTGGTGGGATTACAGGCCAGGTCGCCCGAACGAGAGTGCTCGCCCACGATCATGCCGGTGTAGACGGGATCCATGGGCGAGACGAACAAGACGCCACGGGCCTGGAGGTTCTCGAGGGCGTAGGTGGTGGTGGCGCCGTCCTCCATGCTGACCAGGGAGCCCCGCTCGCGGTGGGCCACCTCACCCCGCCAGGGGCCGTATCCCATGAAACGCGACGACATCACGCCCAGGCCGCGGGTATCGGTGAGGAAGTCCCCTCGATAGCCGATCAGACCCCGGGTGGGGATGCTTATGTCCAGGCGCACGATGCCGGTACCCGCGTTGTTAATGCCGGTCAGTTCACCTTTGCGCTGGGCCAGCTTCTCGATGACTATCCCCTGGAACTCGTTAGGGACGTCGATGGTGAGTTCCTCCATGGGCTCGAGGGTCTTACCCTCCTCGCCGATGTGGATGATCACTTCAGGGCGAGATACGCAAAGCTCGATGCCCTCGCGACGCATCTCTTCGATGAGGATGCCGAGATGGAGCTCGCCGCGGCCTGAGACCTTGACCCCATCGGGGCGACCCAAGTCCTCGACCCGCAAAGCGACGTTGACCCTAAGCTCGCGGTCGAGACGATCCTTGATTTCGCGGAGGGTGACGGCCTGGCCCTCCCGCCCGGCGAAGGGGCCGCTGTTGACGAGGAACAACATGGAGACGGTCGGCTCCTCGATCTCCAAGGGCGGCAGCGCCGGATCGGCCAGGTCGGGGGCCGACAGCGTATCGCCGATGGTGATGTCGGCCGGGCCGTTCACCCAGACGATATCGCCTGCTCTGATCTCGTCGATTTCCCGACGCTCCAAGCCCCTGGTCACCCATAGGTGGGCGCTTCGGGTGGTCTCGGCGCCGGTGACTTCCCAGGCGGTTAGAGGAGCGCTTCCATAGGTGGCGATAGCGAAGCTGGGTTGCGTCTCCGTGCCGGGCTGCGTCTCCGTGCCGGGCTGCGTGTTCGCGCTGTGACTCCGGTCGGTCCAGCGTGTCGAGGTACGAACGAGCTCCTCCCCGCGGCGATGGGTCCCTTCGAGCACCTTTCCACAACCGATGCGGCCCAGGTAGTTGCTCCAAGCCAGGGTGGATATCTGCATGCGGAAGGGGGCGTCGAGCGCGGCCCGAGGTGGTGGGACCTCGCTGATGATGGTCTGGAAGAGTACATCCATGCCCTCGCGGACGCCGGTGTTGGGATCGTAGGCTATCCAACCCTCCAGCGCCGAGCCGTAGACCACCGGAAAGTCGGCCTGGTGATCGGTGGCCCCGAGTTCGAGGAATAGATCGAAGGTCTTGTCGAGTGCTCCGAAGGGGTCGGCGTTGGGGCGGTCGACCTTGTTGACCAGTACGATGGGGCGCAGGCCCAGGCGCAGTGCCCGCGTGAGCACGTACCTGGTCTGCGGCATGGGACCCTCGTTGGCGTCCACTACCAAGAGCACCGAATCAACCATGGAGAGCACTCGCTCCACCTCGCCTGAGAAATCGGCATGCCCAGGGGTATCGACGATGTTGATCAGATATCCGTCACATTCCACCGTGCAGTGCTTGGAGCGGATGGTGATGCCCCGTTCGCGTTCCAGCTCATAGCTGTCCATAACGCGCTCCTCGACGCGTTGGTTCTCTCGGAAGACACGGGCTGCTCGGAAGATCGAGTCTATGAGTGTTGTTTTGCCATGGTCGATGTGGGCGATGATCGCCACATTGCGGATGCGGTTTGCCTGATATGTTGCTTCTGCAGGCGCCATGAGACCTCGGGTACCTCATCGGGTCAAGACGGGCGGACTGATCGGAGACGTACCGGCCGAACAAGGCGAGGATTATAGCGCCTACGGCGCACACGCTTAGTCGCGATCGGTCGCAGACGTGCCCGGCCTTCGCGCGACGAGAAGGATCACGGCTCTCTCGGACCCCGTCTCGGATACATAGGTCCTTACGAGGACCTTAGCAAGGCTCGAATACACTGATACGCAGCAAGATCTAGTGAAAGGCAGCACCATGAAACGTTGTCTGTTTCGAGCCTTGCCGGTCGTTATCTTGGTCGCCTTAGCGGTCATTGCGGGGACGGTTCTTCTAACCACACGCAGCCTCGGGCCGGCCGTCGCCGCACGTCCGGCGGCAGTCTCAGCTACCGAAGCGTCGTCCGTGGGCTCGGACATCAGCCCCGCCGAGTCGGTCGCCGCATCGGCGGGTCCAAGCGTAGTCAACGTCAGAGTGACAGGTACGGCCGCCGGCTCGTTCTTCGGCGACCAACCATATGAGGGCGTCGGGTCGGGCGTCATCTACTCTTCCGACGGCTACATAATAACGAACGCGCACGTAGTCACTCAAAACGACAAGCCGGCCGACGCCGTGGAAGTGACGTTCAGTACAGGAGATAGTGTCTCCGCCGGCATAGTCGCAACCGACGCCTTCACCGATATCGCGGTGATAAAGGTGGACAAGACTGGGCTGACACCGGCGGTATTCGCCACTGAGGGCACGCCGGTCATCGGTGAATACGCCATTGCCATCGGCAGCCCGCTCGACTACAGCAACTCGGTCACCCTAGGCATCGTGAGCGGCCTGGGGCGCAGTATCGAGAACGCGGGCTCGACCGCTCTCGTGGACCTCATCCAGACCGACGCCGCCATCAGCCCTGGTAACTCGGGCGGCGCGCTTCTCGATGTAGAGGGCCGGGTGATAGGCATCAACGTAGCCTACATACCGCCCAGCACGTCGGGGGCGGAGAACATAGGTTTCGCCATCCCGGCGGCGACCGCGGCGAAAACGGCCGACGAGTTGATCGCCAACGGCCATGCCGGTCATGCCTACCTGGGCATCAACTACATGAGCGTCACCTCCTCGCTGCGGCAACAGTATCGCCTGTCTCGCGACAGCGGTGTGGTTGTCACCGGTCTCGACCCGCAGGGTCCGGCCTGGAAGGCGGGACTCAGGCAGGGAGACATCATCACCGAGATGCAGGGGGAGGAGCTGACCTCCGAGGCCGACATGATCCTGGTCCTGCGCGGTCTTCGCGCGGGAGAGCAGGTCCCGGTGATCGTGGACCGTGACGGGCAGGCCCTGGATCTGACCATCACCGTAGGCGAACGCTCCACTTCTACGTCGACGACCTAACGAAGTGGCCGGACAACGATCGGCGCCGAGGCCGGGCCTAACCCAAGGCCCGGCCTCGGCGCCCTCGCAGGTGCGGACCGTCGACTCGTCCTGCGCGGCGTCATATGTCCTTCTTCAGCAGTCCTCTGCTAAGGTTTTCTTGCCGCTAGGTGTGCGTCGAGTGCGGCGAGTCCGTTCTCGAAATCCTCTCGCCCAAGGCCCATCCGGAAGTGCTCGTCGCCGAATTGGTAGACGGTCGAGGGAAGGAGGAGCACGCCTGTGTCCCGTAGGACCCGCGTGCAGAAGGCCTCTGCGCTCGGCCCTACTATGACGTTACGCGCAGCCGCCTGGGCTGCTCGATCCGCTGCCCGGTGTGGTACACGGCCTATCAGGTTCGCCGCATGGCGGGCCGCGTGGCGCGCGGCGTGACCTTCCTCCAATCGCGGGAAACACACCGTACCCGCCTGCGGCGGGATCCAACTCAGAACCGAGGCATGCCGCGCAAAGAACGCCCCGGCCGCCTCTTTGTTGTGACGCACCAACTCCCGGTTCGTGGCCAAGATCGTCTCGCGTGACCGGAGCCCCATGAGCGCCAGGATCTCGCCGGGGGCGCTTGGACAGATGGAGGTGTAGTCTTTGAGCGCTTTCATGCGCTCCAGCAGGGTCTCATCGTGGGTGGCGACCCAACCCAGCCGGAGGCCGGCGAGGCCGAAGACCTTGGACATCCCCGAGAGAGAGATGGCCCGTTCATATCGATCGGTGCCTGCGGGAAGGCGGACTTCGTCGGTCGGCTCGAGCAGCCGGTACATCTCGTCGGAGAAGACCCACGCTCCGACCGCCTTGGCGGCGCTCATCATAGTGGCGAACTCATCCTGGGAAGGAAGGGCGCCTGTGGGATCGTGAGGGAAGTTCCACACCACTAATTTCGTGTCGGGACGCAGGAGCTCTTCCAGTTCCGTGGGGTCGAACCACCAGAGACGCTCGTCATTGTCCCCGCTCTCGTCGGGGCCCGCCACGCCTTCGACCGGCCTCCAGAAGTCTACTTCGCATCCGATGGTCCGTGCCAACTCATAGAGCGACTGGTGGCTCGGGAACGTAGAGATCACGTGGTCACCGGGTTCGAGCAATGCGTTCATCAGGAGAAAGACGGCCTCCTCCGGTATCGCCACCAATACTTCCTCCGGCTCGACCGTCTCGTATAGAGCCGCGATCTCGGCGCGCAACTCCGGCGACCCCTGTGACTTGGTGTAGCCGAGACGAAGGCCGTCCCAGGAAGCTCGGAGGTCGGCGTCGGCGCCGTTGACCAGGTCGGACATGGCTATGCTCCGACAATCGGAAGCGGAGAGTAGGTGGCGCGTGTCGAACTCGTGGCGCGCGAAGAATCGTTGGAGGGCGGATGGTCTCGGATACATGTCGGTCTCCTTGCAAGCTAGTGATCGCCGCCGGAAGCCGGTGTCGGGCCGGGGCCTGAGGTCGGCGGCGTCGGGTCTCCGTGCTGTCTGTTCACCGGCTTCACGAGGGAGGCTGCGAATCCCAGGACGCAAAGTGCTGCGAAGATGGCGAAGCTGATGCGCGCGCTGGTCAAGAAGTGTGGGTAGTCTACGGGTCCCATCTTGTGCCTGCCGATCACGATGGCCAAGACCAGAGTGGCGATCCCCATGCTGAGGTTCTGACCCGTGACCCGCATGGTGGCGAGAGTGGCTGAGGCGACACCGACGTGACGTTTTTCCACGCTCCCCATGACGGTGTGGGTCATAGGTGAGGCGAACAAGGCTAAGCCTATGCCGAGCACGCAAAGCACACCGACGATGTAC
>JAAYJE010000147.1 GCA_012523095.1 Actinomycetota bacterium
CGCAGACGGACGGCCTCATATCCCTTGCCGGCCTCCGCCCCTCGGGCTGCGAGCACTCCCTCTGTTCGTTGCACGGAGACTACGTACTGATGGGAGACGGGTCGGTGCGCCCTCTGACCGCTCCCGAAGCGCCTCGATCCTGTTGCAGCCGGCAGGCTGACACGAACCCGGCGGAGAAGAAACGCGACCACGTGGCCCGCCGCTGGTCGCTCGCCGCGGGAACGAGCGAGTGCTGCGCATCGGGAGTCAAAGCCCATGGTATTCCGGTCGAAGCGACCGGCGGGTCCACCACCGGTCTGGATGAGTTCCTCGAGAGGCTGCGTCACTACAGCTTCTCGGTCACAGCGATGGCCTTTCAGGATGTTTGGAACCTCGATCTTGAACGACTGCGCGATTGCTGCCTGCACGTGGTCGGAGCGGGCAACAGGCTCATCCCCTTCTGCGCCTACAACCTCACCGATGCGTCGGGAGACCCCGTCCACCGGCCTACCACGGCGGCCGAGCGCGTGCCGAGGTCCGGGGCCACCTCCAAACCCAGGGGTGACTCGAGACGTAAGGGTACCCCGAGGGCCGGGGACGTTCTGAGAACCCCTCTCGAACCCTGGATCGCCGCCAAGACGGGCTCGGAAGGGGGACGCCTCGATCTTGAGCGACTCCACCGCTGTCAGCTCCAACGACTGAACGAGACACTCTCCCGCGTGCAGGCGCAGAGCCGCTTCTACCGGAGGCTGCTGGGCACCGACGGGATGACGCTCACCACGATCGACGCTCTTGCCGGCCTGCCCTACACCACGGCCGACGATCTCAGGGCCGCGCCTCACGATTTCCTGTGCACGTCGCAGAACGAGGTGGAGCGGATCGTCACTCTCTCGACCTCCGGCACGACCGGCCTCCCGAAGAGGATCTTTTTTACCGCTGAGGACCAGGAGCTGACAAAGGACTTCTTCCACCGAGGGATGTCCACTCTCGTCGAGGCGGGCGACCGGGTCCTCATACTGCTGCCGGGCAGCCTTCCCGGCAGTGTAGGTGACCTGTTGAGAGAAGGCCTGGAGCGCATGGACGTGGAGGGCATCCCGCACGGACCCGTCACCGATCCCCGAGCCACCTTGGACGTGATGGCCGAGGAGAGAGCCACGGCGCTGGTGGGCATACCGACTCAGGTGCTGCGGCTTGCGAGGACGGCGGCGGCCGAGCGGCGCTCCCAGTCCGCTCACCTGAAGAGCGTGTTGCTGAGCACCGATCGCGCGCCGCGCGCAGTGGTGAACGTCATCGAAGAGACCTGGGGTTGCGCGGTCTTCAACCATTACGGCTCGACCGAGATGGGACTGGGCGGCGGCGTGGATTGTGGGGCACGCGATGGGTACCATCTGAGAGAAGCGGATCTGTTCTTCGAGATCGTCGACCCGCTCACGATGCGGCCGCTGCCGGAAGGAGAGACAGGAGAGGTCGTATTCACCACCCTCACGCGCACAGCCATGCCGGTGGTCCGCTACCGCACCGGCGATATGAGCCGGTTCATCCCAGGCCCGTGCCCTTGTGGCACCGTACTCAGACGTCTGGCGCATATCGACGAACGTGTTGGTGGCGCCGTCGGGTTGCCCGGGGGCGGGATGCTCCGCCAGAGCGATTTGGACGAGGCGCTCTTCCCACTGCCTGGATTGGTCGACTTCAGCGCGGAGTACATGCGTGAAGGAGCCCACGCCACGCTTCATGTCAGGTTCCGGTACTGCGAGACGGGCCCAAGGCCGGGCGAGCGAGAGATTCGCGGAGCGATGAGCGCCATCCCAGCGCTGGTTGCGGACCTGACCGAAGGACGACTGACGATTTCCGTGTCGGACTGGGACGATCGGGAGGGGGTCAATCCCGGCACCGCGAAGAGGAAGATCATTGAACTGAGGGAGAACGTAAGATGAACCTCGATACGGCACAAACCGGTCTGTCTCTGCTTGAGAAGGGCGAGGACTTCGCTTGGGTGACCATCCTTGACACGGTCGGCTCCTCGCCCAGGCATGCCGGAGCGATGATGCTGGTGAAAGCCGACGGCTCCATCGCAGGGACCATCGGTGGTGGTCCACTGGAGGCGACTGCCATCCAGCGGGCTCTCGCAGTCCTGGGCAGCGGTGGATTCTATACTGAGTGGTTCGACGCCGCCCAACTCGGCATGTTGTGCGGTGGGGGCGGGTCGCTGCTGA
>JAAYJE010000154.1 GCA_012523095.1 Actinomycetota bacterium
GCCAATACTCATCCATGGCTCGGGCTGCTTGTGGCAATTTTTGCGTTGGCATCGGCCAAGCCGGCTTCGGGCAAGCGACCCTCCCGCGCGGCCAGGACTTCTTCAATGGGCGGGACGTGTTCGTCCCAGTAGCAGACCGCTTCGCCGTCGCGGACGAGGTAGAACCGGGGCGGAGCCTCGTCGATGTATTGAAACCATTCCATGAGGTCCATCGTGATGCAGGGGAACTCAGCCCGCTCCCGGAACAATTCCAACGTCTCGTCGTTTTCTACCAGCATGAAGGCCAGCACTTTCGGGAACTCGGGAATCAACGTCAAATCGTTCACCAGCGGGATTTCTGCCTGGCATTCGTCGCAGGTGTCGCTCAGGAACGCGAGCAGATATTCTCCCCGGGACGTGTCGTAGGTTTCGCCCTCGTGTTCAATCCTAAAAATAAGGCTCGGCCCGTGCGGCCGGCCGCCGGCGTCCTTTTCGGCGAGAAAATCCTCGAACGGAACGCGATAGATACCCGCGAGAATTACTAAAACACATGCCCCCGCCGAAACGCCCGCCTTGAGGTAGGGATGCTGCCACAGATTGCCCGGCGCGTGGGCCTCGCCGCTGCCGCTGAGGTCAGCAATATCGATACTGCGCAGGCTGCGCGACGCGTGCGGCTGGCCGCGGGGCAGTCTCCGCCACGCCAGCGCGGTCAACGCCAGCAGCGCGACGTTCTTCGCCGTGGTAGAGGCGGGTCCCAGGGGCACGAGGGACCCGAAACAGCCGCAATCTTGTAGGTCGTAAAACGCCCACGCGTAGAGAATGAGTCCCGTGAACCCGAGCAGCGTGGCGCCGACCAGGGCGAAGGTCCAGCCCTTCAACCGCAGACCGGCCACCAGGGCCACCCCGAGCAGCGTCTCCCACGCCACCGAAGCCACCGCCGCCGCCCACAGCAAGCCGGGGTCCTCCAGCACGTGGTAATACCGGATCTGGAAGGCGAAGGCTTCCAGATCCCACGCCTTCATCGCTGCGGCCAAAACGAAAACAATGCCCAGAATCTTCTCGACTGCAACGCTGGTCAATTGGGCCCTCGTGTGGTTGTTATTCCACTGACAAGCTCCTCTTCGGGGGCGCAGAATGCGGCGGACGGACGGTCTCCTTGTGTCGTCAAGGCATTCTCTTGAGAATCACACCGATAACGCCTTGCGCTCTGCTCCAAGTACAACAGAGACACCCGGTGGTCGTGGCTCACGAAAAACGCGCACTGCCGACTGTTTCCTTCCGTTGCATCACGCAAGGGGCCGTGCCGGGCATGATGATTCTCCGTGGCCTCGCCACAGTGCCGAACTACCGTACGCCGCCCAAAAGCCGAACAAGCTTTTGCTGTACCCTCATACTGCTTGGCCAATGACAACCCCATCCTACACCCGATAAGCCACCCCCAAAAAACAACCAAAGCCGACCGCGGCATCGGTCTGTTGTCAACTATTTGTTGTGGATGCCTCTGTGTATTTCCGATTGTTTGCATTCTCCTGCTCGACTCTTCATTCATATACATTCGCGGCTATCGGAACTTCAATGATGCATCGTTCACACAGACTATTCGATAATGCAACTTTGATATTGCCTGAAAAAGTGCCCTTTTCGCTGGCTTCAAATGCAACAGCAAGAATGTAGCAACCGGTACAATTCTTCCTAAACTCTGCCGCGAGCCCCTTTCCCTGGACTGACAAGACCTTCATGTCTTTCGTCCAGCCGGAATCTACCATTCCGACACATTCTTGAACGTGCGACCCCTTCGCCACAGACCCGAGCACACCGGCACCGCCGCATAAACTTAGTGGTGAATAGATGTTCACCCTCCAAGGAATTGAAACAGTCTTTGTCTCATCTTCTGGTGTCTTTAATTGAATAGTAAGAACCCCTTGTTCGGCCCGTTGCACGGGATTTCCTAGAAATTCGATTGCGACTACTTCTGAATTACTCTTGGTCTTAAGTTCTGGGCGAACGCTTGCTTTGAGCGTCCGGCAATTGGCTAATATGCTTTCTAACGTATATCCATCTGATAGGAAAGAAAACTCGATGTATCTAGTTCTCGAACTCGTGTCACCGAATGTCCAGCAGAAATCGACATGATTGGGCGCAACGAACATCTCTGGCTCAACTTGAACCACGGCTTTTAGCAGCACAAAGGGATTGCGGGGATCATTTGTTTCGACAAGTACTTCCACTTCACGTCTGCCTAGATGAGCTTTTGTGTTCAGAGAAAAATCCAGTCTTGATGCCTGTCCATGCGTCAAACTGCTGGGTCCACGGATACCCGTTACACATTGACAGCTGGTCTTTACATTTCGAATCATTAGATCGCCATACCCTTCATTTGAGAAGCGAAAGCTGCCATTCAAATTAGTGAATTGAGGTGCGACGCCGAAATCGACCAAAGTCTGCTCAAAAGCAATACTAGGTTCATCAGCATATATCGGCATTCCTATCGTCGCGCCAAAGCATACGAGACACTGGACAACGGATCGGACCTTTCTTCTTCCTGAGACCCACACAAAAAGAACGGGTGTTACGCCAAGCACGATAAGAATCAAACCCGCACGCCCAAAGCGCCCCTCTCCGTTCGCTCGCGAAAAACATAGAACTGCGCAATCATATTCCCTCTTAAACTTCTCGATGCCAACAGCTTGGACGGTCTCTTCTCCAGGAATATACACCTTCATCCTCGTGTCGGACCGAGCAAGAATCAATGCAAAATGCTTGTCTTTGGCATGAAACGCTATAAACGGACAGGTGACATCATCGTCCTTCCTGTCCATCACCTTAGCATTCACGCCGAAAGACTCGGAGCCCTTCTTCAGACCATAAAGAGACGTCCCGTTGTAGGAAAGTCCGCTGCATGTCGCCACATCTTGAAGATCAGCGTCGACTCCGAGAATGCCTAGTGCTGCTCGGAGACAGAGGGGAC
>JAAYJE010000016.1 GCA_012523095.1 Actinomycetota bacterium
AACCATAACGGTGATGAGCCGCGATCAATCCGGTGAGATCGATGTCGGTAAGAGAGTCGCCGCTCATCACCAAGAAGGTGTCGCCACCTAGGAATCCGGAGTTGTTCTTCACCCCGCCGGCGGTCCCGAGAAGCTCGGGCTCGAAAGAGTAGTGGATATCCATGCCCATGAGGGCTCCGTCGCCGAAGTAGCCCTTGATCGCATCCGGGAGATGATGCAGGTTGATCACCACCTCACGCAAACCGTGCCGCTTCAGCAACCTGAGTATGTGGTAGAGCGCCGGTCTGTTCACGATCGGCGCCATCGGTTTGGGTACAAGGTCGGTCACCGGTCGCAGCCTCGTGCCGATACCGGCGGCCATGATCATGACTCTCATGACACCTCCAGTGTTCTCAGACTCTCCTCGTAGGGCGGAAAGGCTACTCCACGTTCGGTGATAATGGCCGTGACGTTGCGGGCCGGAGTAACGTCGAAAGCCGGGTTCCGCACCCGCACCCCGACCGGGGCCCAGCATGACTCGCCATAACCCGTCACTTCGGAGCCCGCGCGCTCCTCGATGGGGATGGCGCTCCCTTCGGATAAGGAAAGATCGACGGTTGAAAAAGGCGCCGCCACGTAGAAGGGGATGCCGTGTTCCCGGGCCAGGACCGACACCGTATAGGTGCCCACTTTGTTGGCCACATCGCCGTTAGCCGTGATGCGATCGGCGCCCACCACCACGTGGGTGACGAGCCCTTGACTCATGAAGTAGCCGGCCATGTTGTCCGTGATGAGCTCGACCGAAATACCTTCGCGCATGAGTTCCCAGGCGGTCAGACGGGCACCCTGAAGAAGGGGGCGCGTCTCGTCGGCCAGCACGCGCAGGCGGGGAGTGCGGGCATGTACCGACCGTATGACTCCAAGCGCCGTGCCGTATCCGGCCGTGGCCAGAGCTCCCGCGTTGCAGTGCGTGAGTATCACAGGCTGTTCCCCCTGTATAAGCCCGGCCCCGTATTCGCCGATGGCCCGGCACGAAGCCAGATCGTCCTCGTAGATCTGCATCGCACGCGACTCCATCTGGGCAACGATCTCCGCCGGAGAGAAATCATCCCTGGTCCAGATGCGCTCCATCTCCTTGAGCGCCCAAGGCAGGTTATAGGCGGTCGGACGGGTATCGAATAGACCTTTGGTCGCAGCTTGGAGAGCGGTACGGAATCGAGCGACATCCCCGGCGCCTGCGCCCTGCGCAGGATCGGCGGCGCCGGCACGGAGTGCGGCCCGCGCCGCCAAAGCCATCCCCATGCCGGCGGCCACACCGAGGGCGGGGGCGCCGCGGACCGCCATCGTGCAGATGGCGTCCGCCACTTCCTCCCAGGTCTCGCATCTAACGTAGACCTCTTCGAGAGGCAGCCTGCGCTGGTCGATCATGACCACGACGCCGTCCTGCCATTCCACGGTGCGGATCACACCGGCCCCCCCGGGACCCGCAGGTGCGGCGACCCTGTCGCCGCCGGCGGCTCCCCCGGCTCCCCTCGAAGGCACCACGCCTACGTCCCCATGCTCCAGCTGGCCAGATAGCGCTCCTGCTCGGGGGTCAACGTGTCGATGCCGGCTCCCAAAGAGGCCAGCTTAAGCCGAGCGATCTCCTCGTCTAAGTCCTTGGGCACGTCATACACGCGCTTCTCCAGCGTAGCTGCATTCTTGACCATGTATTCGGCGGCCAGGGCCTGGTTCGCGAAGCTCATGTCCATGACGCTGGCAGGATGGCCCTCGGCGGCCGCGAGGTTGATCAGACGGCCCTCTGCCAGTAGATAGATATTCCGCCCGTCGGCGAGCGTGAACTCCTCCACGAACTCGCGGATCTGCCTGCGCTTGGCCGCCAAGGCCTCCAAGGCCGGGATGTCGATCTCGACGTTGAAGTGCCCGGTGTTGGCCACAATGGCCCCGTCTTTCATCGCTTCGAAGTGCTCCTTGCGGACCACATGGATATCGCCCGTGGCCGTGACGAAGATGTCGCCCACAGGAGCCGCCTCCGCCATCGGCATGATCCGGAAACCGTCCATGAGCGCTTCAAGAGCCCGCAACGGGTCGACCTCCAGCACTACCACGTCGGCCCCATGACCTTTGGCCCGCATAGCCACTCCGCGCCCACACCACCCATAGCCGGCGATAACCACGATCTTACCCGCTATCATGCGATTCGTAGCCCGGATGATGCCGTCCATGGTGGATTGCCCGGTACCGTAGCGGTTGTCGAACATATGCTTGGTCATAGCCTCGTTGACGGCCACGATAGGGTAACGGAGCACACCCTCCTCTTCCATCGACTTGAGGCGGATGACGCCGGTGGTGGTTTCCTCGGTGCCGCCGATGACTCCGGCGGCGGCGTCGGCCCGTTCGCTGTGGAGCAGGCCCACAACGTCGGCCCCATCGTCCATGGTGATCTGTGGATGCGTATCGATGACGCTCTGGATATGCCGATAGTAAGTGTCCCGATCCTCGCCTTTGATGGCGAAAGTGGAGACTCCGTATTCCACCACCAGGGCCGCAGCCACGTCGTCCTGTGTGGAAAGAGGGTTGGACGCACAAAGAGCGAGCTCGGCCCCGCCCGCCTTCAAGGTGCGCATAAGACTGGCGGTCTCACTGGTCACGTGCAGACAGGCGCCGACGCGCACTCCCTGCAGCGGCTTCTCTCTGGCGAACCGCTCGCGGATCTGAGCGAGCACGGGCATCTCTTTCTCGGCCCACTCGATCCGTAGAACCCCATCCGGCGCGAGGCTCTTGTCCTTCACGTCATGCTCGACCACTATCGCTCTCCTTCATCTCAAGACCCGACCATCAGAACCGCTGCGACCACCCGCAGGCCCATATGCGCCGCCACGATGACTACCGGTACCAGTTCAGAACTCAAAGCCACATGGCTCTGCGCTCCGGCTACCTCCACCTCGAAGGCGCTTGGACCGGCGTCGTCGGACACGCCGGCCACCACCCCCGACCTCACTATGATACCGTCCAGAGCCTTAAGGCTGTCCAGAGCAGTCTCAGAGGC
>JAAYJE010000155.1 GCA_012523095.1 Actinomycetota bacterium
GCCGTTTTCAATGATGCCGTCTGCCAGAACAATGTTCCCGTTGATAAAAAGCATGGGATCGCCCCCCTGTTTGTGGCCTGTGCGGCTTTTTGTTCATGATACCACAGGCACGGCAGGCACCAGTGGTTTTTCTTGGCTCCCTGCACGTGACACTTTCTCAAAAATTGAGAAAAGATCCTTGAAAAACCAGACAAACAAACAAAGGCACCGGCAATATTTCCCGATAATCTGGATTGAATTCCCATTTAGAACCTTTTATCATAAAGATGATGAGAAAATTTTATTAATCTGGAGGGGTCATGGCTGCCAACCGAAAGCGCCTGCTGGCTTATGTCCCGATGGCCCGCTTTATCGCTGAAATGAACGGACCAGATGCAGAAGCGGTCTTGCATGACATTTCCCAGCCGTCACGGTCGATCATCTACATCACGCCCAAGTCCATCACCGGCCGCTGCGTGGGCGGCCCGCTGACCGATTATGCCATGGAGCTGCTCCAGCAGGGGGTCTACCTGGAGTCCGACCATGTGGTCAACTATGTGGGCCGGGCCCACCACCGGGACCTGGTCTTGCGATCCTCCACCTTTTTTATCAAGGAGGAGAGCCAGCTGATCGGGCTCCTGTGCGTCAACATCGACCTGACCCGCCAATTCCAGGCCCTGGACCTGCTCCAGGACGCCCTGCTGATCCCGCGGGAAGACACCAACAAGCGGACCTCAGAGGTGTTTTCCCTGACGGCCGATGAGCTGATCTTGCAGACCATCCGCTCATACAGCCGCTTCATGGAACCGGCCCAGATGCCGGTCGAACTGAGGCGGGCCATTGTCGCCAAACTGGTCACCCTGGGTGTCTTCAGCATCAAGGGGGCGGTGTCCCAGGCGGCTGCCCATTTGCATGTTTCCGAACAGACCATCTACCGCTATCTTGCAGAACTCGAGAAGAAAGAGAGGAATCACCATGAGAGAAACCATCCAGACTGAACATGCCGCGCCGGCCATCGGGCCCTATTCGCAGGGTATCGTTGTCGGCAACCTGCTGTTCACATCCGGCCAGCTGCCGGTGGACCCTGAAAGCGGCCAGATTCCGGCGCGCTTTGAAGACCAGGTGGAACAAGTCATCCAAAACATCCAGGCCATCGCGCAGGCGGCGGGCAGCAGCTTGGATCGGACGGTCAAGACCTTGTGCTTTTTAACGGACATGGACACCTTTGCCACCTTCAACGAGGTCTACGCCCGCCACTTCACGGGCAAGCCGGCCCGCAGCTGCGTGGCGGTCAAGGCCCTGCCCAAGGGGGCGCGGGTGGAGGTGGAAGCCATCATCGAACGCTGAGGCCGCCGCCACACAGAGAGGAGCATCGCTATGCCTATCAAACAGAAAATGAACGATCGCTTTCGCGACCTGCAGGGGGGCTTGTTCGCCACGGTGACCAAGGCCGATGTGGGTGAGGGGGCCGGCCGGCTCATGGCCGAAGGCTATGACATCATGGCCTGGGCGGATCCGTTTTTCCCGGACCCATCCATCCCGGCATCGGTCACCCAAACCATGATCGAAGCTTTCGAGGATGGCTTTTCATCCCATTACAC
>JAAYJE010000148.1 GCA_012523095.1 Actinomycetota bacterium
ACAGTCTCAAGAGATAGGCTCGTGTACTTCGCAGTATCCTGTGTTGCACTTGTCGAGCAGTGGACGCAAGCTTGGTTGCAGTGGTCAGTCAGCTCTACGCAGAGTTCTTCGCAGATACTCATGAGTCTGCCACCACCTTCACGATAAGGGCGACGACTGCAGCAAAAAGCGTCCCGAAGAGACCTATGAAGATACGAACCTGGAGCTTCAAGCTGTCGACATCCTTGTCCAACGAGGCCAGGCTGACCGGACGCCCCTTGAGCGCCGAAATCAAGCCGCCATCAAGTCTTTCCTTTGGTTTCCCGCCGTAGCAGTATTCTTTCTCGGCTGATTCCGCCAATCGATAGAAGAACACCAGGAACAGCGGGTCTCGCCTGCGCAGGACTATGGTCGTGGGTCCGGCATTGAATACCCCGTACTGGATAGGACCCTCGTAGTTTGGATCTACGTGAAACCCGGAGACGTTCACGAGGCCCTTCAGTTTTGTACCCGACCTGAGCGATATCAACGCCATATAGTCTCGTGGCACTTCTACCCGCTCGTGTGTCTTCAAGAGGGCAAACTGTCCTCCGGGTATCTGGAGTGAATCCTCTGACGCCGACAGGTACTTCGGCACATCCATGTCGGTAACGTAGTATTCATCCCCAAGTCTCAGCTGAATGGAGGCTCCCTGATCGCTAATGGCGTCCCTCAGCAGACTCTCCCGGTCAGTCGGGCTCTTCTCGGAATCGTCAAACAGTTTGACCAGGGCCCCGAGGCCTACGAGGTATTTGAGTCGTTGAGCCGTGACGAACCCCGTAGGTGTGTTGGCCCAGTCAATCGGTACCTGCGGCTCCCCTCTCATCGGATCACACTCACGAGGACGTAGTAGACAACAACCAGAGTGGATATCGCGAGAAGCCCGACCCCGGAGACTAGCTTGGTCTTTCCCCACATGCGAACGACTGCGGCATAGGCGTCGCGTCGAAGCTCTCTCGCGAGATCATCGTCTTCAAAGCGTTTCATGGCGTTTGTTGCAGCCAACCCGGCAAGACAGAGCCATACCAGGTCTCCGAGGCAGTACACGACGAACAAAACGGCCAGGGCGAGAATGAGCTGCCAGAGGTCGTTAACCATGATATGCATCCGCTTCTGGCTCGGCGGCGATCTCGGTGCCGTTCCGTTGCTGCAATTCCACGACCGCCTCGTCGGCAAAGGTCAGAGCCATGACTAGTTGGCCGCCGCGCAAGATATCGATGATCTCGTCGTTGCTCCGCGTCACACAGACTGTGTCTCCAGAGGCCACCAAGGCTACGGGTGCCCCATCGGGCATCCCGAATGAAGTCCTGGCTTCACGGACGGTCTTCTTAATCGAGCGATAGGAGACACCCCGATCTGTGAGCCGCTTCACGCAGCGCAAAAACACCAGGTCAGTCCAAGTGAGGGTTCGGGGGATGCCTCGGCCATGGCCCTTGGCGGCAGAGTCCCCGAGCAGCTTGTCATGTCTAATCCAGCGGTCGAGGCAAGGGTAGTTGATGCCGGTGAGCTTGGCGGCCTGAGGGATCGTGTAGGTCTGTGTGTCCATGCGGTACCGCTGCGTCGAGACCTTAGTTATATTTAGTATGATGCTTGCATCTATGAAAATCAAATCTTTCACCGATCTTGAGTCTGCGGCCGCCGCATGCCGGCAGTGCCGGGCAGTTGCTGGCCCCCCCGTCCTGTCATCGCTAAACGGTCCCGTCCCCGCTGCCGTCATGTTCGTAGCAGAAGCGCCGGGTAGGCTGGGTGCCTACAGGACTCGAGTGCCTCTCTGCGGTGACGCGACGGGCCGCAACTTCGATCTCCTGCTTGCGGCCTGCGGACTCGGGCGCGAGAGTGTCTTCCTCACGAACTGCGTCTTGTGCAACCCAAGGGACGACCGTGGTAGGAACAGGAAACCCACGACAGACGAGATCCGGACGTGCGTTGGCTTGTACCTGCAGCGACTCCTCGTTCTGGTCAACCCTGGGTTGGTCGTCACGCTGGGGAGAAGCGCCCTTGTGGCACTTGCCTGGATCGAGCCTCACAGCCTCTCACTGGCCGACGCGGGAACAGTCTCACCGTGGATGGGCCGGCTACTTGCCCCCCTCTACCATCCGAGCCCGAGAGTAATCAATACATGCAGAAACCTGGCACAACAAACCCAGGACCTCCGTTTCGCTCTATGTCGAGCTGTAGCTGCTGAGACCAGATTCTAGTCGCCCAAGCGGGTACAGCCCCTAGTTTTCACACGAAGACCGCTGATTCGGACCTCGCTCACTGCCGCTTCCTGCTCCGCATGCTCCGGAAGATCCAATACGCGGTGGCGATGATCACAAGCACCGCCAGAAACAGATAGAAACCGTCGTTCACGGTTCCCTCTCGAGTGGGTCGAGGCGCCGGTTTGTCTGGCCTTCCTTGCCTATGCAGTGTCCGGATGGGCCCCGGATTGTGCCTGCAGGGTGCGCCTGTGGTTCAATGGTCCGAGGGACACATGGATATCCAGGCACGCTCTACTCGGTTCGAAAGCCTCTGCTCCGCCCACGACGGCGGTGTGTCCAGGTACGCCATACGCCGAGGCGCAGCCAAGACGGGCATCACGGTCGAGACCCCCATTCGACTACTTCAGCCCCGTTCACTATCAGTGGGCCAGGAAGGCGGCCTATGCCGGGCTGCTGGACGGTCTCGCCGGACTGGGCTCCGGCTTCGACTTCTGGGCCCCGGCGAGTCGGG
>JAAYJE010000149.1 GCA_012523095.1 Actinomycetota bacterium
CCGGATCGCCCTGCCGACCGGACCGTCCTCGAAGCTGGTTGTCTACGCGTCGAGCTTCGTGACGTTCTGTGCCCAGAACCCAGAGCCCACCGACATCGACGACCCCTTCACCCAACTTGATGTCGGTACCGCGACCGGCCATGTTGGTGGCGATGGTCACCGACCCGGACTGTCCGGCCTGGGCGATGATGGATGCCTCTTTCGCGTGATGCTTGGCGTTCAGGACCTCGTGAGGAATGCCGCGTCGTTTCAGCATCTCGGAGAGGCGCTCCGACTTCTCGACTGAGATGGTTCCCACCAGAACGGGCTGTTTGCGCTCGTAGCATTCGGCGATGATATCGGCGGCCGCCTTGAACTTAGCCTTTTCTGTCTTGAAGATGAGATCGTTGCGATCCTCGCGGACCATGGGCTCGTTGGTGGGGATGATCACAACTTCCATCTTGTAGATCTCACGGAACTCGTCGGCTTCCGTCGCCGCCGTGCCCGTCATGCCTGCGATCTTCTCGTAGAGACGGAAATAGTTCTGGAGGGTGATGGTGGCGAGGGTCTGGTTCTCTTCCTTGATCTTGACGCCTTCCCGAGCCTCGATGGCCTGATGCAAGCCCTCCGAGTACCGCCGTCCCTCCAGCACGCGCCCGGTGAACTCGTCGATGATCTTGACCTCACCGTCCTGCACGAGATAGTCGACATCGCGCTTGAAGAGTGCCGCCGCCCGCAGAGCCTGCATGAGATGGTTGACGAGCTGACCCGAGAGGTCCTCGTAGATGTTGTCGATGCCGAGTTCTCTCTCCACCCGAGCCAGACCTTGCTCGGTGATGGCCACGGTGCGCTTCTTCTCGTCGACCTCGTAGTCCTCATCCTCGCCGGGTTTCAGCCGCCGAGCGATACGCGCGAAGTCGTAGTAGGTCTTGGCGGCCCGTTCGCCCGGTCCGGAGATTATGAGCGGGGTACGCGCCTCGTCGATGAGGATGGAGTCGACCTCGTCGACTATGCAGTAGAAGTGGCCGCGCTGGACCTGCTGATCCAGATGCAACACCATGTTGTCGCGCAGATAGTCAAAGCCGAACTCGGTGTTGGTCCCGTAGATGATATCGGCCAGGTAGGCCTCCCGCCGTGCCGCGGAATCCATGTCGTTCTGGAGTGACGCCACCTTCAGGCCCAGGAACTCGTAGGCAGGACCCATCCAGGCAGCGTCACGACCGGCCAAGTAGTCGTTGACGGTGACCACGTGGACGCCCCGTCCTGCAAGAGCGTTCAGGTAGACCGGCATGGTGGCCACCAGCGTCTTGCCTTCACCGGTCTTCATCTCTGCGATGGAACCCTGATGCAGGACCACCGCCCCCATCACCTGCACGTCAAAGGGGCGCATGCCGGTGGTCCGCTTGGCCGCCTCGCGCATGACCGCGAAAGCCTCGGGCATGAGATCGTCCAGTGTCTCGCCCTGCTCCAGACGGCCCTTGAACTCGACCGTCTTGGCACGGAGCGCGTCATCTGAAAGAGCGGCGATCTCACTCTCCCATGCGGTGACCTTGGCCACCGCCTGTTCGAGCATCTTGAATTTCTTGCCTTCACCGAAGTGAAGGACTCTGTCAACGACCTTGATCATCGACCGTACCTATCGCGGCAGGGCGGACCCGCGCCGGCGGGAGGCCGGCCGGCCGACCGCGCTCTAACTTTGAGCTTCGATGAGCCCGTAATTGCCGTCGCGACGGCGATAGACCACCGCCGTCTCGCCGGTCTCAGCATTGGTGAACACGTAAAAATCGTGCCCCACCAGCTCCAACTGGAGACAGGCTTCCTCCGGCGTCATGGGCTTCACCATGAACAGCTTCGTCTTGACGATCCGCGGAGACGAGACCTCGGTTTCAGGTTCTTCCGCCCTCTCGGGGACTTGGAAGCCCTCTGACACGAGAACCTCCCTATGGGCCCCCTGGGAGCGCGCCACGAGCTTGCCGCGGTACTTCTTCACCTGTCGCTCCAGCTTAGCGAAGACGAGATCGATGGACGCGTATATGTCGGGCGAGGCCTCTTTGGCCCTGATGACGGGACCCTTGGTGAAGATCGTTACTTCCACGACCTGGTTCGCCGCGATGCTTGGGTTCTTCTCAGTCCACATCTCCACTTCGCAACGAGCTCCGTCGACCAGATACTTGCCAAGTTTCCCCAGCTTCTCTTCGGCATAGGCGCCGATGGCATCAGTGAGAACCAGATTCCTACCTTTGACCGTGAGGTTCACGCCGGTCCTGCTCCTTGATTCGTCGTACGGATTCACTACGGGGACCCGCATCGCGGTATCCCGCCCCCGCTGGCGGAACGATAAAAGATAGCATATACCTCCCTCAGTCGTGCCGTTCCGACGCGTCACCCGCAGCCCGGGAGAACGTGAACACATGCACTGGTAGCCCCATACCCGCCGCCAACGCAGAAGACACACCCTTAGCAGTGGCTCCCGTCGTATACACATCGTCGACCACGATGACGGCCTCTATCCGAGGCGGCAGATCCGCCGCTTCCCGCTCATCGAGGGAGAACACGTCGCGTAGATTGGCCTGGCGCCCCGCTCTGTTCAGTCCCTTCTGGTGCTTGGTCGACACGGTCTTGCGCACGAGGGGGGCCCGCGCAAGAGGCCGCGGGCCGGAGGCAAGATGACGGGCGAGCAACTCGGCTTGGTTATACCCGCGTTGGCGCTGGACCTTCTTGTGACTGGGGACCCAGGTGACCACGATCCGATCGTCAGAGGCGATACAGAGAACGTACTCGCGGAACGCCGGCCCGGCCACGTCGGCCATCACCCGACCCAGGGCAGGCTGCCCACCGAACTTGACATCGGTGACCAGCCGCCGCGCCACCCCTTGATGCCGGAATGCCGCGCGAGCGCCGACATAGGGGAGGTCTTCCGCCATGCAGTGCCGGCATCGGCCGCCGACCTGCGGCGCCGGACCGGGCTCCCCGCACCGGGGGCAGCAATCGGACCCGATAGCGGGCAACGCCTCCCGACAGGCTCCGCACAGATACGATTCGAAGTCGCCGCACCCCACGCAACGAGGCGGGAACAGTACCGAAAGGACCGGCTCGACAACCGATTCGCACCGCCATCGGCCGGAGCGAGAGGGTGAACGGGACGAATGACCGGCCTCATGCACGCTGGGGATCTCGATCACAGACCTAGCGGCCGTCGGCCGGGCTATCGGACATCTGCCCCAGTATCCCCTCCACCAGCAGCGCCCCCGGCGCAATGTGAGACCGTGCCAAGACCAGACTCCGCGTCACGTGCGCGCCGGCGCCCACGACGCAGTCGTCGCCGATAACCGCCGGCCCCTCTACCACAGCCTCAGCTTCGATACGACAATCCCTGCCGATCAACATCGGCGGTTCGATGCGGGCCGACGGAGCCACTTCAGAACCCTCTTCCACCCAGACACCGGGGCGCACCTCCACCCCGGGGATCTCCACATCGACCCTCCTTGCCAGCGCGTCCCCGTTGCCCCGCACATATTCGTGCAGGTTACCCACATCACTCCAGTAGCCACCGACGGTGTGGGCATGGAAAGGGATGTGCTCCTTCAGCAGATCGGGGAAGACCCGTCGCCCGAAATCATCGAACTGGTCGGGCAGGATATGAGAGAGGATCTCCGGCTCGAAGACGTAGATACCGCAATTGCAGAGACGCGAACGGGCCTCCTCGAGGGTCGGCTTCTCCTGGAACCCGACCACCCGATCATCGTCGTCGGCGACCACGACGCCGTAGAGACTGGGATCAGCCACCTCTTTCACCGCTATGGTCGCAAGGGAACCATAACGGTGATGAGCCGCGATCAATCCGGTGAGATCGATGTCGGTAAGAGAGTCGCCGCTCATCACCAAGAAGGTGTCGCCACCTAGGAATCCGGAGTTGTTCTTCACCCCGCCGGCGGTCCC
>JAAYJE010000150.1 GCA_012523095.1 Actinomycetota bacterium
CAGGGTCGTGCGAGGGCAGTCGCCCTACTGAGAGCCGCCGTCGTCACGGCCGCGGCCAAGGAGAAGAGTGAATCCAAGCCCGCGGTCCGGGCGAAGCCCCCGGCCTCACAGCCGTTCAATGGGCTTCAAGCGACACTCGCGCCTGCCCGTCCTAGAGCGGCCCCTGAACTGGAGGCCATAGCCGCCGCCGCCTTCGAAGCTTGGCCTGAGCAGACCGTCGAGTTGGTGGAGACCCCCGCCGTCGACTCGGTGAAGACCGGAGCGATCGTCGACCCCCTGGATACGGGCTCGAGGGCCGCAATGGCCGAGGAAGGGGCTGCAGAAGCCCCCGTCCCGTCGGGAGCCTCTGTGGAGCCCGCGCTGAAGGTCGCCGCGGAGCCGATCGCCGCGGTCGCCGAGCGGGCCCCCGAAGTCTCCGAGCCGAAACGCAGATCAGTCGTACGTAAGCTCGCCTGGAGACGTGACTTCTTCAGGGGTTCCCGGGCGTCCGCCGACGAGGGGACTGATTCGACCCAGGCGCCACCTGACGCCGCATATGTCGCCGAGACCGCTGAACCCATCGCACCAGCCGAGGCCGCCGAGTCCGCCGAGGCCGCCGAGGCCGCCGAGACCGGCACACCAACAGGGAGCGTCGATATCGAGCCGCTTACCGAGCCTGCGGAGATTGACTCGGCCGTAGAGGTCTCTGAGGTCGAAAAGGCTGGGGAGGCGTCTGAGATGATTTCAGCTGCCGAAGCGTTGGAAGGGGGTGCGCCTGAGGAGTCACCGGCTGTGGACACATCCGTTGGGCCGATCGCTGAGGTCTCCGGACCCGTCTTGGAGTCCCCGGCGGTGCTTGAGATCGCCAAGTTAAAACGCAAATCCTTCTTCCGGAAGATATCACGGAAGCGCGACATCTCTGCGGCGTCTGCTGTCGCTCCCGGCCGGTCGGCAGATGGGGTTGTCGAGCCGCCTGAGTCGTCCGTGGTCGAGGCGTCGCCCGAGCTGATCCGGGAGCCCATCCTGGAGATCGTCGGGGCCGCTGAAGTCTCGGAACCGGCCCCCGAGTTCGTCGAGGCCCCCGAAGCCGTCGAAGCCGCACTGCCCAAGCGCGGACCCTTCCTCCGGGGACTCGTCCGGAAGCGTGACTCCGTCGATACGGCCGAGGTTCACGAAAAAGCTCCACGCATGCGGAGACCCATCCGCGAATGGCTGGCCATCGCCGGCATCGTCATCGGGTTCTTGGCCTTGGCAGTCGGCGTGCCGGTATGGTTGGTGTGGTTCGGAGGACTGTCGCTGTTCTCCGGCGATGAGACGACCGTTGCCACCGTCCCGGGGACGTCTACGTCTACGGGCATCAGCAGTCCAAGCGCCAACGCTCGGGTTGTCGACATAGCCGACGATCCGCGCGGCGACTACATCGTCGGCGCGCTCCGGGCCGGCATCATCCAGCTGATGCCCGACGAGGCGGGTGAGGTCTCCTTCCTGCCGGGCAGATCCGTTAAGCGCGGCGAGTTCCTCGTGTGGTTGGACCGAGTGCGGCGCATCCCGGCCGGGACCGGAGACGTCCCCAACACGCTCTACTACGACCTGGACGCATCACTTCGGGAGAAGGCCGTCCATGCCTACCAGAGCAGGATCGTCCTGGCATGGCCGGACGAGAACACCAAGAGCGCTTTCGACGCGGCCGGTCTCATCCTAGCCCGCGACGCGGAGGCTTGGACGGCTCGGATGATCATCCGTCTGCTTCCGGCCGGCATCGTGCAGCGCGAGCTGGGGACGACCGAGCAAGAAGCCCGCGATCTAAGGGCGCGGATCTCATCTCTGAAACCGGACGAGCTGACCAAGATCGTGGAGGGGTTCGAGATCCGTCCCGAAGAGGGATGGGCAAAGAAGGAGTCGATCTCGCGTAGCGAAGCGGCCGAGTTCCTAATGAGGTTGAAGGCGGTTTTCGACACGCACCTCTAGGAAGCGCGGCAGGCAGACATGTCAACCGTACACGCGCAGGGTGCTGCGTCGGCAATCGCGTATTTGCAGAATGTTGACACATTCTTCTTGCATAGTATCGCGAACAGTGATATACGGACTGAGGGCGTCTTGGGAATTCACTTGCTGCCGCTAGCCCGCAGCGGGCTAGATTCGGGGGGATCGGAGCGGCGAGCGACTTGCCGATGACGCCCTCTTTCTTTGCGCACCTTAGAGTTCTCGTTGGTACGGTTGGATGCGTGTGTGAGCAATGCCCGCAGTGAAACGCGATCCCGCCGGATGCACAACCCGAAGGTCCGGTCGGCCGGGCACAAGGCGAAGCCTGCTAACCTTTGAGGAATGGAACGATCGACCCAACGGACGCTGCTCGCGGCGGTGACGACGACCGGCTTCCTGCATGCCCTGTCGATGTCAGGCGTCAACGTGGCTCTTGAGCGGATCGCGTCCGACCTTAAGCTCTCGGCCGTTTCCATAAGCTGGGTCACGCTCTCCGTCATTCTGGCGACCGGCGCCCTGCTCATGCCGATGGCGAGAGTGGCCGATTTTCGCGGCCGGGTGCTCGTCTACCACATAGGACTCGCCTGTTTCGGACTCTTCTGTCTGGCCGCCGCGTTCGCACCGAACGCGGCGACGCTCATCATCACGCGGGTGCTGCAGGGGGTCGCCGGCGCATTGCTCTTCTCCACGACGGTGGCCATGGTGACCCTGGCCTATCCACCGGAAGCACGTGGGCGGGCTCTGGGCCTGCAGGTGGCGGGGGTCTATCTGGGGATCACCCTCGGGCCGGTGGTGGGCGGCATCATCACCGAGAACCTCGGTTGGCGGGCGCTTTTCATCGTGGTCGGTGCTCTCAGCCTTGTGAACCTCATGGTGCCGTTCCGCCGGTTGCGCGGGCTGGAGTGGCGCGACCCGAAGACGGCCCCCTTCGACATCTGGGGCTCGTTGGTCTGGGTCTGCGCGTTGTCGGCCCTCATCATAGGGTTCTCGTATCTGCCCGGCATCACCGGCTACGTTCTGATCGTCGTCGGCGCTGCGGGCTTGGTAGGGTTCGTCCGCGCGGAGACGCGGGCGGCGGATCCCATCCTCAATGTCGATCTGCTGCGGCGCAACCGGGTCTTCGCGTCGGCCAACGCGGCGCTGTTCATCAACTACAGCGCGACCACGGCTATGTCATTTCTCATGGGTCTCTACCTGCTCTACAATCGGGGTTTGGGCGCTCAGAAGGCCGGACTCGTGATGGTCACAGGCCCGTTCGTACAGGCCGTGGTGTCGCCGTTTGCGGGAAGGATGGCCGATCGATTGGAAGCGCGCTTCATCGCCTCTACCGGCATGGGGTTCTGTGCCGTCGGTCTGTTCGCCTTCATCTTCCTTCGAGAATCGACTCCTTACTGGTACGTGATCGCCGTGCTTTGCGTCCTCGGCCTGGGCTTCGGACTGTTCGCATCGCCTATCATCCACACCGTCATGGGGAGCATCGACCGGCGCTATGTGGGCGTGGGGGCGGCCACTTCGTCCACCATGCGGGTGGCGGGACAGAGCTTCAGCATGGGTATCGCGGCGCTGGTGCTGGCCGTCGTGGTGGGGCGGCACGAGATCGGCCCATCGGACCACGTGCACCTGCTCAGGAGTGTCCAGATGACCTTCCTGATCTTCGCGGTACTGTGTGTGATCGGCGTGTTCGTCGCGCTGGTGGGGCCCGGACGCCGGAAGGGCGCAGAGACGGCACAGGCTGCTTCCGTGCTCGAGGAGCGGTCGCCGGAGGCGCATCGGGATGCGAAGACCTACGAAGGCTGATCTGGAAGCCGCGGTCGGCCGCACGGTTGCCGATGTGCTTGCTCCCGGATTGGTCGTGGTTTTCGTGGGCATCAATCCGGGACGCTATTCGGCCGCTGTGGGCCATCATTTCGCGGGTCCGGGCAACCGTTTCTGGCCTGCCCTTCACGGGGCCGGTTTCACCCCGCGGTTGCTCCGTCCCGAAGAGGAGCGCGACCTGCCGGCACTGGGTTTGGGCATAACCAACCTGGTGACTCGAGCGACCGCCTCGGCTTCCGAGCTCTCGGCCGAAGAACTGCGTGGGGGGAGGGTCATACTCGAAGACAAAGTCGCCCGTTATGCTTCCTGTTGGACGGCCTTCGTGGGGATCGGTGCCTACGCCACTGCTTTCGGCCGGCGAAAGGCGACGCCGGGACGACAGGAGGACCTGATCGCCAGCTCACGCATCTGGCTGTTGCCCAACACCAGCGGTCTAAACGCCCATTACACGCCGGCGGGGTTTGTCGCGGCCTTTCGCGAACTCAGGGTAGCCGCCTTCGGTGAAGACGCCGGACGGGAGGACGGTGCTGGTGCTGAAGAGGCGTAGTAGGCCGAATCGGGCGGGGCCGCCGCATCTCTCGCGTCGATGTACCATCATTGCCGACGAATACTACGAGGCTCATAGGGGAAGAGAAGGCTACGGGTACTGGTGGGCTGTCAAGGCGGTGTTCACCGCCGGTCGGCGCAGTGAGTGTAGCCGATAGCGCCCGCGTCCGCAGATGAGTCGTGGTTCTATGGACTGATTCGATTCTGGTCGGAAGCGGTCGTGGGGCTCAGACGGGAGGACGGTATGGAGACTCGTAGATTGGGAAACAGCGGCCCGCAGGTATCTGTGGTCGGGCTGGGATGCAACAACTTCGGTATGAAGTTGGATGAACGTCGAAGCGCCGCTGTGGTGCATGCCGCCCTCGACGTCGGTGTGACGCACTTCGACACCGCGGAGAGTTACGGAGGTGGGCAGTCGGAGGTGTTCCTGGGGAAGGCCTTAGGGAGCAGGCGGGAATCGGTGGTGGTGGCCACTAAGTTCGCGGCCCGTCCGGAGGAGGAGCCGTACCGGCCGGGAGTCCTCCGCAAACGCATCCTCGAGGGGTGTGACATCAGTCTCAGTAGGCTGGGGACCCACTATATCGACCTCTACTATCAGCACCATCCGGACCCCGAAGCCCCTGTGGAGGAGGTCTTGGAGGCCCTCATGGAGCTCATGGCATCCGGCAAGGTGATCCACGCCGCCTGTTCCAACTACGGACGGGAGCTCGTTGAGGAGGCGGTGACGGCCGCCGGGAGGCTGGGCTTCTCGGGGTTCGTGGCCGACCAGATCCATTGGAACCTCCTGGCCCGCGAGGTGGAGGACGAGACGGTCCCGACGCTCCGCAAACACGGTCTGGGGATCGTCCCTTACTTCCCCCTGGAATCAGGTCTGCTTACAGGCAAGTACGGGGAGGGGAGCGAGTGGCCCGAGGACTCGCGGCTGGTCGCGATGCCCCGCTTCGCGACGGTCGCCACCGAGGAGAACCTTGCTCGGGTGAAGAGGTTGTCCGGGTTCGCCGACGGCCGGGGCCACAGGCTGCTCGAATTGGCCTTCGGCTGGTTGCTCTCTCAAGAAGGGGTAGCTTCAGTTATCGCCGGAGCGACCACTCCCGAGCAGGTGAAGACCAACGTGCAGGCGGGGACCGCATGGCGTCTCTCGCCGGAAGAGATGGCGACGGTCCCGACCGCTTAACAGGCCGTTGTTGCGCGGTCGGTCGTGACGCAGATCTCGCACCTCCAACAGCGCCCCATGGTCCATTGCCGGGTCCTTTTCTGCCGACGCGGCCGGCGTGCTTGGGTGTCGCCCGTTGTGCCCATCAGCGGCGTCTCAGCTTGGGATTCAGCAGCCCCATGGGAATGATGATGGTTTTGATGCCCGGCCCCAACGCCGCGGCGAACAACAGCATGAAAAGGATGCCGGGGACAGACATCAAGATGTCGACCCCCCCATAGTGACGTTGTCCACCCATTTACTGAATAACCGGCGGGCAGCCTGAGTACGATGCCCCTCCGCGTTTCGGCCTCAGGCATGAGCCTCCTCGTGTACGGGGGCGGTTACGGCGCCACCGCCACCTTGACGAGAGAACGGTCGGCCATCAGCCGTTCCAAGCCCTTCTCCACGATGTCGGCCAAGGGGATGATGTCCGATAGCATACCGTCGGTCCTGAACCGGCCGTCGGCCAGATAGCTGAGGGCCAGCTTGGCCTCGTCGGCAGTGTAAGCGAGACTCGAGGCCAGACCGATCTCGCGCACGGCGAGCAGCGCGGGGACTACGGACACCGGCTTACCACCCGCGCCGAGATTGAGCACTTGGCCTCCGGCTCGGGCTAATTTGAAGCACAATTCGAGCGACTGCGCCACTCCTGCGCACTCCAGTACCAGGTCGGCGCCGACCCCGTTGTAGAGATCACGGATGCGGTCGGGCAAAGCGTCGCCGTCGGCCGCCGGGTCAGAAACCAGGTCGGCCCCCAGCCGGGCTGCGAGATCGCGCTTTTCTTTCACCACCTCAAGGGCGGTGACGTGTCGCGCCCCACCCAGCTTGACCAACTGCACGGCCGAAAGCCCGATGGGCCCGCAACCCGAGACCACAACATTGTCACCCATCTTGAACGCCGACTGGATGATACCCCTCAGCGCGGTCGCCACCGTGTCGGTGAGTACGGCGTCTTCGAACGACACGGAGTCGGGGATGGGGTAGAGCATCTGCCTCGGGTCCTTCACCAGCATGTACTCGGCGAAGCCTCCGTCGCGGCTGAGACCGTTAGTCTCACTCATTGCCGTCACGCACAGCGAAGGCCGTCCGTGGATGCAGTAGTAGCAGCGTCCACAAGAGCCGGGAGGGCCGGCCGCTACCCGATCACCCACCTGGAAGCCCTGCACGCCTTCGCCCAACTGGAAGACGGTGCCGACGTTCTCATGACCGGGAACGAACCCGGGAGGGAACGCACCTTCTAAGTAGATGTGAAGATCGGTGCCGCAGATGCCGCAGAGCTCGATCTTGACCACGGCTTCGCCGGGCCCGGCCTGGGGGATAGGACGCTCCACCAGGGTGAAGACGCCTTTGTTCTCGTATAGGGCGGCTCTCATGGGCGGTTCCCTGACGCCCCGATGCCGGCGCGCCGAGAGGGCAGCTTCACCGCCGCCGCGCCCTCCAGCCAGATGTCACCGTCGATGGTCTCGATCC
>JAAYJE010000151.1 GCA_012523095.1 Actinomycetota bacterium
GTGAGTGTCGTCTCCTTGGTGATAGCATCGTTCATAGCCAGCCTCCTTCTTTGGGCCTTTGAGCCCGATTGCCTTGGGGACCTAACGGTACCCCGTGGAGGCTGGCCCTCTCATCCCATCTGCTAGGAGCCACTCGGGGAACCGCGCCGTCTCGACCCTGGGGAAGAACGAATCAAGGAAGCGGGGGTCATAGACTTCAGATGTGAGAGCCTGATTCACAAGGGGGACGCCCGACGTCTTGCAGAGGCGGCGGCTGATCGCCAACTCACGACTCCGCAGGTCTCCATGTGTGTAGCACAGCAGCTCACCGCCTGGTGCACTGCGCCTGAGCACGGAGAGAAGCGTTCTCGAATCCCAACCCCCGGACATCATGAGCGCGACTCTACCAAGCGTCCTCGTATGGTCCGCGTCGGCGCAGAGAGCCTCCCAGCAGACATCCGCCATCTCGGTCGGCTCGGAGATTTCGCTTGTCTGCGTCCAAAGATCACTGGTCTCAGAGATTTCAAGACGGTTCGTCAGGGCCTCGTAGCGAAGAACCTGTCCAGCCAGAAGGACGCTCACACCCTTGAAGTAGGTGCGACGTATCTGGAGGCAGTGTGATTGGACACGTTCGAGAACGCCGACCAAATCCGGTGCCACCGCCGACACGGCTCCAAGAGCGCGGGCGAGAGGAAGAAGGAGGGCACTGAACAGCAGGCCCCCAGCGGCCGTGGAGAAATAGAGAGGGTAGGCACCGACCGCGTCTGCCGCTATGAACCAGCAGTCGGAGGTGGTCTCGTAGATTGCCAGGTTACCCCCATGAGGCGCCCGCACCTGAAGGCCCGTCGGTCCGATTTGCCAAAGGGGTGGTCCTGACGATGCGACATAAGCGTCAGCCGCGCTATAGAGTGCGGTCTCCCCGTCAACGGCGAAGTAAGTGCCGTCCAACAGGGAGTGTACGGCCCTTGCCGGGGGATAGGCATGTCCCCCCAGTACGCCACGGCCGATCTCCACAGACTCGGTCCCCGACCAGATCGCCGCGAACTCCTCCATGAGTTTATCTCGGCACGAGGGTGGGCATCCGATGGCACCGAACATCCCCGGCATGTTCTACTACCCCTGTTCTCTCCGTGAGCCTGTCAGATACCAAAACGTCTTGAGGATGATCACGATGTCCGTCCAAGGTGTCCTGCTGCCGATGTACGCACCGTCGATCGCAAGCTTGGCAGGCATGACCTTGCTCACATAGTGAGCATACCAGTCTTCACCGGTGAGCTGGGAGGATTCGTCCCGGTAGCGCAAAGAGGCAGGGCTGGTCATTCCCGGCTTGGTCTGCAGCACGGTCAGTTGGTCGGGGGAGTACAGAGCGACATACTGTGGATCTTCAGGCCGGGGCCCGACGAGGCTCATATCGCCTTTCAGCACATTAAGTAGTTGCGGCAATTCGTCCAGCTTCAGCCGGCGCATCCACCTGCCAACGGAGGTGATGCGCGGGTCCTCAGCCGGGGTGATGGCCGGACCGACCTTGGGAGCACCCACGATCATCGAGCGGAACTTGTACAGCCGGAAAGGCCGGCCATCTCGGCCGACCCGGGCTGGTCGGAACAAGGCGGGGCCATCACTGGTGAGTCTGACGATAGCGGCCAAGACCAGCATCAGGGGGGACAACAGGAGAAGGCCTAGGCCCGCTCCTAGGAGGTCGAGACAGCGTATGCCGAACAGGTTGAGGACGCTGCCTGGGTTCGATGGCCGTGTCGCATCAGGCTCGGAAGACGCGGGCGACATCGATCGCCGCCTCAATCACGTCCCTGACGTCGTTGTCCGTCATGGCGCTGTATATGGGAAGAGAGATCTCTCTCAGGAACTCCCGGTGAGCGACCGGAAAATCATCCGGCGCGAAGCCGTACGCCCGGATGTAGTAGGGATGGAGATGAAGGGGGATGAAGTGGACGCTTGTGCCGATGTGTCTCGCGCGCAACTCTTCCACGAACCGTGCCCGATCGATGGTGAGTCGCCGCAAGTGGAGCCTTAAAGCGTACACGTGCCACGAGTGCTCCACCCACGATCGCGTCGATGGGGTCTCCACCTCAGGGACTTGCGATAGCGCCTCCGTGAAGCGGGCGGCGATCTCTGCACGACGGCGGTTCATGGAATCAA
>JAAYJE010000017.1 GCA_012523095.1 Actinomycetota bacterium
CGTTGTTCGAGGATATCCTGTGGAACCGTTATAGGAAAACTCGGCAGGGCCGTCAAGGGTATTCGATCGACAGTGCTGCCGTGAATCGTGCGCTCACGCAGGGTCCCTTGAAACTCCGGGCCTAGATATGCATAGAGCAGAAACCGCTGGTCGACTAATCCAGGACGAGGACGCAGTAGCCCCATACGCCGCCCCAGACAACAGCGAAGCCCTGCAGGAATCACTGCTGCTTCCCCCAGCCGCGTCTCGTAAGAGAACACCACATCTCCCGCACGCGGCTCGACCCGCTTGGTCCAGCGCAGATAGTCGGACTCCGAAAGATGATCGAGGCCAGATAGAGTGAGACGACCGCCGCCAAGATTGGAGATGCCGAGAAAGACCGGCCCCTCAGCCGTCTTCGGTGGAGTGGCGTGAGGTCCATCGAAGATTTCCGCAAGGTCACCCAGCAGCACTGTGCGCCAGTCACTACCCACAGCCAGACCTCAGGAGGTGGGCGAGTTCGTCGTTACTGATGCTGCTGGCACACGGCAATTGCACGAATCGCACGCGCAAATGCACGCGTGCGATTCTGCTTTCAGCCGAGTTGGTCGATGCAGTCGTCCAGTGTCGTTCCATACTTATTGGCGACTCGTTTGGAATGTTTCCGCCATCCGGAGGAGCGGGTTTGGATTCATCCAAATATTTGGATGAATCCTCATATGACGTTGCCTGACTACGATCGCAGTCAAGTCGACCCCCACTTCGTTCCTCCGCTCGTTCACCTGTCCCAACTGTCCCACTCCCCGCCCCTTGTCGAGTCTCCCTCGCATATGGTCGCGAGCTTTCGTGGCTTCGTTCTCTCTACTCACACTCACTCTTCCCTCAGGACGCTGCTTGGATTGAATTCGTCCTCAAAGCGCCTGCGCTCCTTCGCTCAGGATCGTCAGGTAGCGGTCGTACGCAAACACACGCCCGCGCCGTCGACCGGTCAACTCCCGGAGCAGGCCGGTCTCGGTCAAGGTTTTCACGGCTCGCACAGCAGTAGCATAAGAAACCCCGCCCTCGGCCGCCAGGTAGTCGATGGTGGCCACCGGCCGGCGCTGAAGGACGGCGAACACCCGCAGTATGTTGCCGGCCGCCCGCCCGAGGTTTCGTATCACGTCTGCGTCTTCTTCAAAGAGTGCGAGAAGACGATGGGCCGCCTCCACTGCTGTCGTCGCAGTGTCTCTCACCCCTATCAGGAAGAAATCGAGCCAGGCCTCCCAATCGCCGGTCGCACGGACGGCGTCCAAGAGCCGGTAATACTCAGCTCGATTCTGCTTGAAGTAGAGACTCAAATAGAGGAGCGGCTGTCGCAGTACGCCATCATGATGGAGAAGAAGGGCGATGAGCAGTCGTCCGACCCGGCCGTTACCGTCGAGGAAGGGATGGATGGTCTCGAATTGGACGTGGACCAGACCCGCCTTGACCAAAGCCCCGTCAATCGCCGGCTCGTGCATGAAGCGTTCGAGTGCGGTCATGCATCCCTCGACCTCCTGTGGCGGTGGGGGTACGAACTGTGCGTCGCCCGGACGGGTCCCTCCGATCCAGTTCTGACTTCTTCGGAATTCACCCGGCTGCTTGTTGGTCCCTCGGCCTCGAGAGAGGAGTTCAGCGTGGATCTCTCGCACGAGGCGGTTGCTGAGCGGGAAGCCGGCGGCCAGACGTTCGATCCCGTGCTCTAGGGCCGCCACGTAGTTCGAAACCTCGACCACGTCATCGAACGGGATTCCGGGCGCCTCGTCCAGTTCAAAGATTAAGAGGTCGGAGAGGGATGACTGCGTACCTTCGATCTGGCTGGAAAGGACCGCCTCGCGACGCACATAGGTGTAGAGGAAGAGGCCTGCATCGGGGAGAAGGCCAGATACGGCATCTAGGCGCCCACAAGCAAGCAGGGCGTTCTCGACCAGCTTCTGTCTCTGCGAGGTGATCTCTATAGCGGGCGTAGGCGGTAGCGGTGCAGGCACGAATGCCCGCACCCGTTCGCCGGCTGCGGCCGTGACTTCGAATCGCCCTGTTTCTCCTCTTTGCATCCGTCTCACCGGCACTGTTATTGTCAGAACTGACAATAACGTAGTTGTTATTTGCAGTTAACGCTATATTTGATAATAGCGCATCTAGTCGCGGCGAGCGGCGCGTCACTCGCGCGCGGATTTCTTACACGTGCTGTCACTTAGCATCATTCTCCAATTATTTGGAGCCCTCCAAATAATTGGACAGCTGTTGTCGTAGGACTCGTTGGTTCACGGTCCCCTATTCTCACTTGTGACAATAGCGCCAGGTCTTATTATCACTTGAGCCTCGAAGTGACAATAAGGGCCTCGTGTGGCCACCATCTCATTCGCCATACCCAAGCCCCTTCAGGTTAGCGGCAATCGCCTCATCCAGCTTCGTCGCCTCGGCCTGCTGCTCCCGGAGTTGGGCTACCAGACGGGTCATCTTCTCCTCGAAGGGCTCGCCGTCGTCCTCCGGCTCCATGCCCACATAGCGGCCGGGGGTGAGCACATGACCGTGCTTGCGGATCTCCTCCAAGGTCGCGTTCTTGCAGAAACCGGGGACGTCCTCGTATTCGCCTGCGTCCTTCTCCCCGCGCCAGGCATGGTAGGTGTCGGCGATGCGGGCGATGTCGGCGGCGGTGAGCTCCCGATGGGTGCGGTCGACCATCTC
>JAAYJE010000018.1 GCA_012523095.1 Actinomycetota bacterium
CCTATGTTCTAGAGAACGGTCGTATCGCCCTGGAAGGCACCTGCTCCCTGCTGCGGCAGAGTGATCACGTGCGCCAAGCATACTTGGGCTTGTAACATGCTTATGAAGCGTGGAAATGGCGGGGGGCGGAGAGACGCGCGTCGAGTTTTCTCCACCCACTGTCTAGGGGGTCGAGTCGATGCCGTCGACCGGCCTCGCTCGGCTATACTGGTCGCGCAGACCCGGTCTTGTTCGGGCCTTTGCGAAGCGGCGTTCGGCGTCTGATCAGAGCCACGCGGAAGCCGTCCGTTCGTCTGGAGGGCAATCTCGGAAAGGAGTCAGTAATGGCAAAGCAAGCAACTGCTGCGGTGGTGCGCGAGGTCGGTGGCCCGTACACCCTGGAGACTGTTGAGCTGGATGATCTGCGTCCGGATGAGGTATACGTCCGTCTCGAGGCTACCGGAGTATGCCACACCGACGCCAACATGCAGGTGATGGTACCCATGCCGGCCGTTGTCGGCCACGAGGGCGTCGGCGTCGTCGAAGAAGTCGGCTCTGCCGTTGACTACGTGAGGCCGGGGGACAGGGTCATCCTTTCTTGGCCTGCCTGCGGGGTATGTCCCACCTGTCTTGCCGGCCATCGCTACATTTGCGACAATGCCTTCCGGCTCCTGTTCGGCGGAAAACGGCTCGACGGCTTTCCGACCATCAAGCTGGGCGGCGAATGGATATCGGGGGCTTGGTTCCAGCAGTCCTCCTTTGCCACCTACTCTCTCGTCCCTCAGGACTGCCTGGTGAAGGTGGACAACGATCTGCCCGCCGAAGTCCTCGCAGCTCTTCCCTGTGGCGTCATGACGGGCGCCGGCGGCATCATCAGCGCCCTTGGAGTGGGACCGGCCGACGGTGTGCTGATCCTTGGAGCCGGCGGAGTAGGTCAAGCCGCGGTGATGGCCGCCAAGATGGCCGGCGCCTACCCGATTATCGCAGTCGCGCGTAACCCCAAGCGCCTGGAATTGGCCCTGGAGCTGGGCGCGAGCCACGTCGTGAGCGCCAAGACCGAAGAGGTCGTACCCCGCGTGATGGAGATAAGCGGCGGTGGGGTACGCTACGCTTTCGACAGCTCGGGTGCGAGCGCCATGTGGGAAGTGGCCGCTCCGACTCTTCTCCCCGGTGGTGTCTTCGGGGTTTGCGCTGCTGCCGACAAAGAGACGCTGGGCGGTAGCCCGCATATCATGCTATCGAAGGGTAACCGCATCCAGTTCATCATGGGCGGCAACGTAGTGCCCCGGGTCTTCATCCCTAAGCTCATCGAGTGGTACAGGCAGGGACGTCTGCCTGTAGACCGAATCGTCGGAACCTTCCCCTTCGCGGAGATCAACGAAGCATTTGCAGCCTCCTCCGATGGCCGCGTGGTGAAGCCCGTCGTCACGATGTAACCGGCACACTTGTGGTCGAGTAGGACCCGCACGGGCGCGGCGCCCCAAGAGGGCGCCGCGCCCGTGCCGTCCAAGCCCTAAGCGTATCCGACGTCACAGGAGCAAGACATGGATTGCAAGAAGGAGACCAATCTGACTCGCTGCAACTGCACCTACGAGCCCTGCTCACGCAAAGGCGTGTGTTGTGACTGCATCGCGTACCACCTCAGAAGCAAAGAGTTGCCTGCATGTGTGTTCCCGGCAGACGCCGAGCGCACATACGACCGGACCTTCGCCCATTTCGCCCGCCTAGTAGAGGAGGGAAAGATCTAGCAGGGCTCGCGACGGTCTACGGCGTGGTGGCGCAGAGCGGCGGACATACGCACCGAGGAGATCGCTCCCGGTTGGACCGGACACCCTCGTGAAGAAAATGTAGCCCAGCCTCGGCCGGAATCAAGCCGACATGTCGAATATGTAGGGCAGCCAACCAGATCATGAGGCGATGATATGACCGAGCCGGTTCACCCGGATGCGAGGGTTCTTGTAGTCGACGACGAGGGAAGCATCGTTCGGCTCCTTACACGCGCGTTGGAAGACGCCGGGTACACGTCCATCGTCGGATTCACCGACCCGGTTGCGGCCCTAGCCTACACACGGAACAACACCTCGGATTTGATCGTCCTCGATATCAACATGCCCGGCATGAGCGGCTACGATTTCCTCAACGATCTCAGCCAGCACCTGAACGAGGATACATTCCTGCCCGTCCTCATGGTGAGTGGACTGCCGGAGGCCGAGACGAGGTTACGCGCCCTTAAGGCAGGGGCCGTCAACTTCTTATCCAAGCCCATCGACCTTGACGTCTTCATCGCCCATGTGCACTCTCTTCTCGAGACCAGGTATATGAGTCTCCGTCTCTATGAGGTCCGGGGCGTCTTGGAAGAACTGGTCAGACGCCGCACCGCGCAGCTCCAACAGGCTCACGTCGAGATCCTCGATCGTCTGGCCCGTGTCGCCGAATACCGTGACGACGCTACAGGCCAGCACACCGATCGGGTGGGGCATGTGTGCAGTCAGCTGGCGCGGGAACTCGGCCTGCCCCAAGAGACGGTGACGCTGATCGGCCGGACGTCTCCACTGCATGACCTAGGGAAGGTGGCCATCCCAGACGTCGTGCTTCTCAAGAGGGGCGCGTTTGACGACGCGGAACGCGAGGCCATGCGAAAACACTCCGCCTTGGGAGCGAAACTGCTGAGCGGTGGCACGTCTGAGCTGGTACAGATGGCTGAGGAAATCGCCCTCTACCATCACGAGCGATGGGACGGCACCGGCTATCCCAGCGGCCTTCAGGCCGACGAGATCCCCCTCACCGCCCGTATCGTGGCCGTAGCCGACGCCTTTGACGCGCTGACCCATGAACGTCCCTACAAGGAGGCGTGGTCTGTGTCGGCCGCCTTGCAGGAGATCGAACGGGAACGGGGCGGACAGTTCGATCCGCGGGTGGTGGATGCGCTTATCACCCTCCACCACGAGAAACGACTGAACCTGCCGGAGGACAAGGACCACGGCTACTGACCACCTTGCCGTCTATCGCCCCGGCCTCTTGGCGCGATTAACACGATTCTTTGTCTTATGTCCTCAGTCTTCGCGCAGTCCCTGCCGATAGAAGGTACTAGTCACGGTCCGCCCTAGACCCTGGGGGAGTTTGCGTGTTCGAAGACGGAGTACCGGTGCCGAGAGAGGTAGACAGGCTCTCTTCAGCAGTTGAAACCCTGTGCTATGACTGGCGACGCATGCGCTCGGTCATAGAACGCCTCACCAGGACTCCCTGGTGGGACCTCCACACGCTCTGCTGTCTCTACTGCCACGCCCCCTTCGAAGTGTCCGCGGGTGAGTGTAAGCACGAGATCGACTGCATCTACGAACGTTGCTGCGAGATAGTCGGCGCGAAGCCGCTGCCTCTGCCTAACGAGGCCGTCCTCGATGAATGGAAGCAGCAGTCTTCGCCTTCGCTTTTCGCCTAGCACGGTACACCTCAAAACGCACCTCTCCTTTCGTGACCGCCGCCATCCGGACGCGTTACCACGCCAACCTCGGCCGACACCATCGCTTCGTCCGCGCGCCGCGGTCTGATCAACGATGTTTACAGTGAAGGATTCGACGGCATCAAGATACCTAACGAGGCCCGCACCTCGGACACGATTGAATCCGTGAAGATTCAGCTACATGAGAAATGCAGGAGATGCACACGAAAGGAGAGGCACCGTGGCCGACAATAAGAAATTGACCACCAACTTCGGCGCGCCGGTCCCCAACAACCAGGACGTCATCACAGCCGGACCTCGCGGCCCCATGCTGCTGCAGGATGTCTGGTATCTCGAGAAGATGGCGAGCTTCGATCGCGAGGTCATTCCTGAGCGCAGGATGCACGCCAAGGGCTCGGGCGCATTCGGCACGTTCACAGTCACCAACGACATCACCAAGTACACGAAAGCGGCGGTCTTCTCTAAGGTGGGCAAGAAGACCGATCTATTCGCCAGGTTCTCGACGGTAGCCGGGGAGCGCGGCGCCGCCGACGCCGAGCGTGACATCCGCGGCTTCGCCGTCAAGATGTACACCGACGAAGGTAACTGGGATCTCGTTGGCAACAACACTCCGGTGTTCTTCTTCCGCGATCCGTTGAAGTTCCCCGACCTCAATCACGCAGTGAAGCGTGATCCACGCACCAACATGCGGAGCAAACAGAATAACTGGGATTTCTGGAGCCTCCTTCCGGAGGCCCTCCACCAAGTAACCATTGTGATGAGCGACCGCGGCATCCCGGCAAGTTACCGTCACATGCACGGCTTCGGCAGCCACACGTTCAGCCTCATCAACGCCGACAACGAGCGCAACTGGGTGAAGTTCCACTGGGTCTGTCAACAAGGCATCAAGAACCTCAGCGACGAAGAGGCCGCGGCCCTCGTGGGAGAAGACCGGGAGAGCCATCAACGCGATCTCTACGAAGCTATCGAGAACAAGGACTATCCCAAGTGGAAACTCTGCATCCAAGTGATGCCCGAAAAGGACGCGCTGGGCTACAAGTTCCATCCCTTCGATCTGACCAAAGTCTGGCTCAAGGGCGACTATCCGCTGATCGAGGTCGGCATGATGGAGCTCAACCAGAACCCGGAGAACTACTTCGCCGACGTGGAACAGGCCGCGTTCAACCCGGCCAGCGTAGTGCCCGGCATCAGCTTCTCACCCGATCGGATGCTGCAGGGCCGCCTCTTCTCGTACGGTGACGCGCAACGCTACCGTTTGGGCGTGAACCATCACCTCATCCCCGTCAATCGGGCGCGTTGTCCGGTGCACGGTTTCAGCCGCGACGGGCTCATGCGGGTAGACGGCAACTACGGCAGCACGCTTCACTACGAGCCGAACAGCTACGGCGAATGGCAGGAGCAGCCCGAATACGCGGAGCCACCGCTCGACCTGTACGGCGCCGCCGACCGGTGGGACGCACGCAAGGACGATGACGACTATTACACTCAGCCCGGCATGCTCTTCCGCCTCATCGGGCCGGAGAAGCAGCAGCTGCTATTTGAGAACACGGCGCGCGACATCGGGCCCGCCACGGAAGACATCAAACTGCGCCACATCGGCAACTGTTACAAGGCCGACCCGGCCTATGGCGAGGGTGTGGCCGAGGCGCTGGGTATCCCGATGAGCAAAGTGGAGAAGTAGGGCGGACGAGACCGATACAGCACCGCCTCGTAAGACGGGCAACCGGTGCGGACCACGGCCCGAAGGGGCGTGGTCCGCACCGGCCCGGAAAGGGAGGGGGGCTACTTCTCGAGGGGGATCACCGGTAGCGACACCTTGGACTGGTGGCAACCATCGCGATATATCCTGTGGACGGTCGTCACCGCGTTACAGACATGCCACATGACGTCGTAGGTCTCGATGTCGGTTGGGATATCGATGCTGGAGATCTCCACCTTGATCTGCTTACCGGCTTTGAACAGGTGAGACATCGGCCGTAGCTGCACCTCATACTCGTAGATCTCGCCGGGCTTGACGGGCACCGACTTCGTGAAGTCGTGAGCGATCTCCCAAGGCGTGTCTTTCTCGGGCAGCCGAGTCTTGAGCGAAGCCTTCAGCCATCCTGAAGCCAACGGGTAGATGTCGTCGGAGTCCGCTTCGCGCACCTCCACCCGCCACTTGGTGTCGGGCTGGTCGATGGCCGCGTAGAAGGTGACGCGCGGCGGCCCCGTCACCTGCGTGTCGTGCGGCAGGGGCGGGCTCACGTAGCTGACCCTCGTCCGTTCTTCGGTGACGAACAGGGGCTGCTGGACGAAGGCGTCGGGTTCGTCGTTGTAGTATTCAGGCTCCGGCGAAAGTCCGCCCAGCCCGGTGAAGTAGTAGTCGGTCCACTGCGTGGTCTCGAGCGGCCACTCCGCGGCCGTCTTCAACTGCTCCATGCCCGTAGTGTTATACCGGATAGCGGGCTCGTCCATGATGCCGGTCTCGATATCCTTCAGCCAGTAGTCGTACCAGCGAAGAAGCTCGTCGTGGTGCGCCCTCCAGGGGCGGGTACCCATATCGGTGTAGAGGAACATCTTCTTCGGAGTC
>JAAYJE010000152.1 GCA_012523095.1 Actinomycetota bacterium
AGGCTCACAAACGAGTGCGGATGGAAGCGTGGCCGGTGGGCCGACTCTCCTTGGGGCAAAAGGACCGGACGACAATGACATGAATGCAAAGATCAACCTTGACAAGGGCTGGCCCTCTCATGGAAGCAGCGACTGCCTGACCTCTTCGCCCGCTCGGACCGTCACGGGCCTGCCGTCATGAAGTATGGTCAGCTCATCACCCGCCAGGAGTTGATATGAGGTGGCCTCTTCGTCGACCTCCACCCGCAACGTCTTTTCTCCCATCTGTATCTTGAAGGCGAGACGCGTCATCCGTCGCGGCAAGCGGGGACGGAACGACAACTGCCCATTGCGGTCACGCATGCCCCCGAATCCGTTGACCAAGGCCATCCAGACGCCTCCGGCGGACGCGACATGGACGCCGTCCCGGACGTTCCCCGCCATGTCGGCAAGGTCGATGCCCACCGCGTCGATGAAGTACTCCTCCGCCGCTCGGAGGTCGTCGCCGACCTCGGCGGCCATAATGCTCTGTATGCACTCCGACAACGAGGAGTCGCTGGTGGTCAGGGGATCGTAATACTCGAGGATATTGCGCTTCTCTTGGAATGTGAACAGCTCGGAGAGCAAGAACGTGGCAAGCACAACGTCCGCCTGCTTGATCACCTGGTGCCTGTATAACACCAGGGGATGGTAATGGAGCAGCAGCGGGTAATGATCCAGAGGAGTGTTTTCGAAATCCCAGCGCTCGAGATCTAGGACCCCGTCGTCCTGCAGATGAAGTCGCCTTTCTTCGTCGTAGGGGACGTACATGAGATCGGCCGCCCTCCGCCACACTTCGAGTTCCCCGTCGTCAAGACCGGTGGCTCGGAGTAGGCGCGCATGCGCCTCCAGGTCGGTCTTATGCAGGTGTTCCACGGCCCGTACGGCTTGGCGCATGTTCTCTTGAGCCATGAGGTTGGTGTAGGTGTTGTTGTCCACCAAGGCGCTGTATTCATCCGGCCCGGTGACCCCGTTGATGACGAAGTGCCCTCCCTTGCGCTCTGAGAAGAAGCCCAAGCCGGCCCACAGCCGGGCTGTTTCCACCAGGATCTCAGCGCCATAGCGGGCGAGGAAGTCGGTGTCGCCGGTCGCCTGAACATGCTGGACCAGGGCATACGCGATGTCGGCGTTGATATGGTATTGGGCCGTTCCGGCGACGTAGTAGGCGGAGGCCTCGTCGCCCCCGATGGTCCGCCAGGGGAAGAGGGCTCCATGCTCGTTGACCTCACGCGCCCTCTGTCTCGCCTTGTCGAGCATCCGGTAGCGATGGCGGAGAAGGTTCTTGGCGATGTGCGGCGCGGTGTAGGTGAAGAACGGCATCGCATAGATCTCTGTGTCCCAGAAGTAATGACCGTCGTAGCCGCGGCCGGTGAGACCTTTGGCCGGGATGCCGTATCCTTCCGCCCGCGCCGAGGCTTGGAGCAACTGGAAGAGATTGAAATGGATGGCCTGCTGAAGGAGGGGGGCGCCCTCGACGACGACGTCGCTGCGCTCCCAGAAGCTCTTCACGTAGTCTCGCTGCCGGGCCAGGGTGCCTTCGAAGCTCTGGCCGGCCGCCTGCTGAAGGCTCATCTTGACCCGGAAGGTCAGTTCCGCGACCGGTCCGTCGCCATCGTGGTGGTAGGCGAGGAATTTGACGAGACGCACTGCCTGTCCCTGCGCCGCGTTGAACCTATAGACCACCCGCGACCAGTCATCTTCGGTGATGATCTGCGGTTCATCCATAAGAACGCCGGCGGTCAGTCTGTGGTCCATGCCGCAAGCCATCTTCAGCTCACTGTTCTTCGTCCTGTAGGCCACGATGACCTGCTGGTCGTCGGCCGACTCAGCGATCTTCTCCAGAGCGCTCTTGCCCAGAGCCCGGCCTCGGCGAGGATCCTCCCGGACCCGGTCGCCATTCTCTGGATGGAGCAGGAGATCGGAGGATATGGTCAGGTCGGCGTCTTCGTCGAGCGAGGTCACCTCGTACTCGATGCAGGCGAGATGGCGGCTGACGAACGACACCAACCGCCTGGTCGTGATTTCAAAACGATCGCCACCGCTGCTCCGCCAAAGGATTCTCCGGGTCAGAACACCAGCACCCATGTCGAGGACCCGTTCGTATTCCAGAACCTCGGAGCGTCCTAGAACAAACGGTTCGTCTCCCACATAAATCCGTATCGGAGTTCCATCCGGCACGCTCACGATGGTCTGACCGATCTCGGCGAAGCCGGCGGCCGGTTCCGGATACTCGATGGGCCAAGTCTCGTAGAAGCCGTTGAGCAAGACCGCGGGGTCATAGGAAGGCCGGCCCTCGTCGTGGACTCCGCGTAGACCCATGTAACCGTTGGATAGGGCAAAGATGCTCTCCATTTGCGGCACCCTGGCGGCGTCGAACCCACGTTCTACGAGGCAGTGCTCGTCGACCGGGAAGTCCCCTTCTGCCGCGATGAGACGTGTTGCAGCCGCCCTCAGGCGATGGCTGCGCGGTCCGGCCGGACGATGATAGAAGTGGTCGGTTTCGGCGGTAACCAACACCGACAGATCTTCGACCACCAGGTCCGCCCCCGCTGCGTAGAGAACATCGGCCCGATCGGAGCGGTCGACCCCTATCACCAGACCAAATGCGCCCGCTCGTCCCGCTTCAACCCCTGCTTGAGAGTCCTCCACGACGACCGCGCGGGCCGGTTCCACGCCCAGCCGGTCCGCAGCCTCCAGGAAGACATCTGGAGCCGGCTTGCCCGCCAGCCCGAGCTCGACGGCGGTATGACCATCCACGCGGGTGTCGAAGAGATCGAGTATGCCGGCCACGGTCAGTATGCGCTCGCAGTTCATGCTTGAGGTGACGACGGCGGTCCGAAGACCCTTTTCGCGCAGCTCACGAAGCCAGGCCACCGACCCAGGGAACACCTCCACTCCTTCTGTGCGCAAAGCTTCTTCGACGTGCTCCTGCTTGCGTTTGCCGATCCCGCTGATGGACCACTCGCCGGGAAGGGACTCTTCATCTCCCTCGGGTAACGTTAGGTCGCGGGAGGCGAGGAAGTCACGAACCCCATCCTGTCGAGGCTTGCCGTCTACTGAGGTAGGGTAGTCCTCGACGATGGAGAACAGTTCGGTGCTCGATCCATGCTTGGCGTCCCAAGCCGTCAGGAAGTCGTCAAAGGTCCGCTTCCATGCAGATGCGTGCATGCGGGCGGTGGTGGTGATGACACCGTCCATGTCGAAGAGGACGGCATCGAAACGATCCGGTCGAAATAGATGAGAAGATACCCTGTCGGTATCCAGCGTCTTCTCACTCCTTGCCTGGAGCGGCGTCTCTCGGCCGCGACTTTGATCCAGCGGCTCTCATTCTAGCAAGGCCGGACGACGGCGCGGTTTGCGGAGCCGGCCCCCTCAGCGAGATGAGGTGCGACGGACGGCGCACGAACCCCTCCACCTGCATGGCCGCCATAGCCGGCCGGTTCCTCGGCCTGGGGCTTGCGCTAGAATAATCGACCTATGGCCACTTCACCTGCACTCGAGATCAAGTCTCTGACCAAGACGTTCGGCGATCGGACCGTCGTCGACGGGGTCACATTCGCCGTCAGGAGTGGGGAGATCTTCGGATTCCTGGGACCGAATGGGTCGGGCAAGACGACGACCATCCGCATGGCGCTGGACATACTGCGACCCGACACCGGCACGATCTCGGTGCTCGGCACGCATCCCGGGCTTGCGGTCCTCAGGTCGGTCGGCTACCTTCCCGAGCAGGCCGGGCTCCCCCCTAAATCCCGGGTGCTGGATACCATCCGCTACCTGGGCCGGCTCAAGGGATTGCCGCGCGCGGAGGCAGAAAGGCGCGCCGACGAGTTGTTGCTCAAGGTGGGCCTGCAAGAGCACGGAAATAAGAAGGTGGAGGCGCTCTCCCAGGGCATGCGGCAGATGATCCAATTCGTCGTTGCCATCATCCATAGGCCGCGGCTGCTCATCCTTGACGAGCCTTTCGCGGGCCTCGACCCATTGAACGTCCAGCTCATGAAGCAGATCCTGCTCGAGCGCCGGCAGGCCGGGACCACCATCATGTTCAGCACGCACATCATGTCCGACGTGGAGGAGATGTGCGAGCGGATCGCCTTGATAGCCGAGGGACGGGTGCTCTTATTCGGCGACCTGGCCGAGATCCGTCGCGAGCGGGGGGTCAAGTCCGTTCAGGTGCAGGCCCCGAGCATCCCCGACGAGCTGCGCACCGGCCGTATGAAGGAGCTCCCGGGCGATGTGATCGAGTACGAGATCGGAGACGGACAGACCCCGGAGCAGATCTATAACGCATACGCGGCCGCCCGGATCCCGGTGGACCGCTTCGAGCGGGTGCTGCCTTCACTAACCGACGTATTCATCGAGGAGGTGTCTCGTGCCCGGCGCGACTCCTGACACCTGGGTCATATTCGCCGAGGAGTTCCGCGGGCACCTGCACAGTCGTTGGTATCAGATATCGACGGTGGTCGTGGTGCTGCTCCTCATCGTGGCGATGTTCGTGGTGCCGGCTCTTGTGGGAGGCGAGGAAGGTCCTGACGCCGGTCCCGGCTCCGAGGAGAGCGTTAAGCACATCGGTTTCGTCAACGAGAGCGCCCAACTGACAGGCCTCGGGGCGGGTGGTGCAGTCGAGTTCGACGATCGCGGGCAGGGACTGCAGGCGCTGGAGCGCGGCGACATCAAGTGGCTCTACGCGATCAAGAGTGCCTACCTGGCGACAGGTCGCGTCGACCAATACGGCCGGTTCACCGGGAGGTTCCCCAGCAACCCTGAAGGCGAGGCTTTGGTCCGCTCACTGCTCATCCGGGGTCTGATGCGCGACGGCGTGGACCCCGGCATTACGGCGCGGGTACTGGCACCGGCCGATTTCGAGAACTACCAGGTGGCCGATGACGGCACGATCTCGGAGTTGCCGCCGACCGCCCAGGCGGTCGGCGGCCTGCTCGTCCCCATCCTCTTCGCCGGTCTTCTGGCGCTGGGTCTATCGGTAGGAGCGGGCAACATGGTGCGCAGCGTCTCCGAAGAGAAGGAGAGCAGACTGGTCGAGGTGGTCATCACCTCGGTCTCGCCGACCTCCTTCATGGCGGGCAAGCTCCTGGGTGTGCTCGCGGTCAGCCTGGCGCAGGCGGCGGTGTGGATCATCACCGCGGCCATCACGATCCCCGTGATGTTCGGCCGCATCCCCGGCTTCGGCGGCTTCACGATCTCGGCCGGGCTGTGGCTGACCATCATCGGTTGTCTCGTAACCGGGTACTTTCTCATCGCCACCCTCAGTGTCCTTGTGGGGGCGGTGGCGCCCTCCAGCCGCGAGGCCACCGGCTACGGAGGATGGCTCTCCATAATCGAGTTCGTCCCGATATGGTTCGCCGGCTTTCTCATATGGCAACCGGACGGGCTGCTAGGTAGGCTCCTCTCCTATATCCCTTTCACCGCCTCAAGCGGCATCCTGGTGAGACTGGGTGGGGGAGGACAGATGTCCTGGTGGAAGATCAGCCTTTCACTGGCGGCGGTCGCGGTTGTGGCGGTCGTCTTCCTCTGGGTAGCGATCCGTATCTTTCGGGCGGCCATCCTCATGCGCGGCCAGAGCTTCACCGGAGGCAATCTTCGGAAGGCGTTGAACAGTTCCGAGTGAGCCCGGCCTGGAGCTCAGTGGCGCCATCCTGCGCGGCCACTTTCAAGGTATTTCAAGAGCACGGCCTGCCGGTCACCCTTAGATCGGCGCGCTCCCGGCTCCGCGGTTTCGGGCCGACGAGGGGCCACGATGCCCGCGATCCGATGAGCCGGCGCGACTTCATTCCGTGTTTACGGCAAGTTTAGGACGGCGCCGCCATGATCACGAGGTAGTCTGATTTGCACCATACCGCCGTCTCTGTTAGCATGACCCGCTGTTGGGACGCTGTTAGTTTCAACTAAGCGTATTATTCAGATTGTTCTTGAGGTGATGGACCCGCGAGCACTCCGCGACTCATCGAAGTCACAGACCTGACTAAGGACTACGGCTTCGGCCGTGGGGTGTTCGACGTATCCTTCTACATCGAAGAGGGCGAGGTGTTCGGCTTTCTCGGGCCCAACGGCGCCGGCAAGACCACCACCATCCGCCACATCATGGGGTTCTCGAAGCCCGAGAAGGGGTCCACCACGGTCGACGGCATGGACGGCTGGCGGGATGCCGACCGCATCCAGAAGGAAATGGGCTACCTGCCCGGCGAGATCGCCCTGCCGGCGAACCTGACCGGCACCCAGTTCATCCGCTACATGGCCGAGCTGCGCGGTGTGACCGACATGACCAAGACCGAATACCTACTCAACAAGTTCGAGCTCGAACCCTCGGGCAGGCTCAAGCGGATGTCGCTGGGTATGAAGCGCAAGCTGGCCATCGTCACCGCCTTCATGCACGACCCCCGCATCCTGGCCCTAGACGAGCCCACCAGCGGTCTTGACCCGGTCATGCAGGAGACCTTCATCGAGTTCGTGCTCGAGGAGAAGCAACAGGGCAAGACCATCCTGCTGTCCTCGCACGTATTCAATGAGGTCGAGGCGACCTGCGATCGCATCGCCATCATCAAAGAGGGCCGCGTGGTCTCAGAGATCGTCACCGACGACCTGCGCCATCGTCAGGACAAGGTCTACAAGCTCGAACTTCTCGACGATGACGAGTTCGTCCGCTTCACCGGCGACACCCGCTTGGGGATCATCGCCGCCCACCGTGAGAAACTGCAGGTGACGGTAGGTATCCACGACAACGACATCAACGAGTTCTTCTTCATCCTCTCCCAGTTCCATCTGAAGTACCTGAAGGAGGAGAAGTTCACTCTGGAAGAATACTTCCTCGATTTCTACGACAGAGAGAAGACCGTGGCCGAGGGGGTGGGTCGTGTCGCTCGTTGAGATCCACCAACTCACCAAGGACTACGGGATGGGACGCGGCGTCTTCGATATCGACCTCAAGGTGGAGGAGGGCGAATCGTTCGGGTTCGTAGGCACGAACGGCGCCGGCAAGACCACCACCATCCGCCACCTGATGGGATTCCTCCGACCCGACAAGGGGAGTTGCACCATCAGGGGATTGGATTGCTGGAAGCAGGCGGCCGAGATCAACCGGTATGTGGGATATGTGCCGGGTGAGATCGCCTTCCCCGACGCGCCGGACGGCTTCGCCTTCTTGGATCGGCAGGCCACCCTGCAGGGAGAGTCCGACCGCGAGCACCGCGACTACATCCTCGACAAGCTGCAGCTCGACGCGTCCGCCAACCTGAAGCGGATGTCGAAGGGTATGAAGCAGAAGACGGCCATCGTCGCGGCTTTCATGCACGATCCACAGATCCTCATCCTCGATGAGCCCACTACCGGTCTCGACCCGCTCATGCGCGAATCGTTCTTGGAGTTGATCGAGGAGGAGCGCGGCCGCGGCAAGACCATCTTCATGTCGTCGCACATGTTCAACGAGCTCGAGACGACGTGCGACCGGGTGGCCATGATCCGGGACGGTGTCATCATCGACATCGCCTCCACTGTGGCTATACGCCACTACGAGAACAAGACCTACAAGATCGAGTTCCTCGACTCTGCCGACTATCAGCGGTTCCTCTCTGAGCCTTTCGAGCTGGGAGAGCGCCGTGAGCAGCTCAACCAAGTGTTCGTGAACATCAGCGACACCGAGGTCGACCACCTCGTACGCACGCTCACCGGGTATCGCATCAAATTCTTCACCGAGGTCAAGTATTCGCTGGAGAAATACTTCAACAGCATCTACAAGAAGGAAGCAGCCGATGTTCAGTAGACCGGTCTTCTGGCAGTCAGTGCGGTCCCACTACGTGTTGTGGGTCATATGCACCGTGGTGCTCACGGCCTTGCTCTCGCTCATCTCGGCCTTCCACGACCCCTCGGTGATGTCCAGTTTCATGGAAGCCTTCGAGGATACGCCCATGGCCGCCGAAGCCGGCGACCAGTTCGAACTGTTCGGCTCGTTGCTCGGCATCATCACCCAGACCGTCTTCGGCTTCGCCGGGATGATGATTGCCATGGTCTACGTCGTCGTGACCGCGAACGGATTGGTGGCCTCGGAGGTTGACAGGGGCTCTATGGCCTACACGCTTTCGACGCCCATCAAGAGAAGCACCGTCATCTTCACCAAGGCCACGTATCTGATCGCCTCCATCGTTCTCATGTTCGTCATCATCGGCGGAGTGGGAGCCGTGACCATCCAGATCAAGCATCACGGCCTCTGGGGCACCACCTATACGGCCGACGTGAAGGCGGCTGCCAAGATCCTCGACCGCGACCGCGCCGAGGTGGCGGCCGACTTGACGCTCATCTCGGAAGACCCGCAGGCGTTCTCGGCCGGAGCCAGGGCGAGAGGCCTGACCCCCATGGTCTACTCAGCCTACCTGGTCCAAGCCATGCAGCGCGACGCCACCGCCGCGGCGGCGGAAGTGCTGGGTATGCCGGCGGCTGAACTGGCGAAGGATCCTTCTCCGATACTCGACGACCCCGAGGCGGTGGCGGCCGCCGCCGGTGTACTGAAGCAAGACCCAGTTGCCTTCAGAGCTCAGCTCGAAGAGATGCTGGCCCAGATGGAGGCGTCGAAGGCTGAGCAGGCGATCATCGAGACACAGTTGACCGACGGCCTGACCGCCGCCGCCAAGCACCTGGGCCTGCGGACGGCCGAACTGGCGGCAGACCTCAGCCTCCTCAAGGACGACTCGGGGGCCATGGCCGTGGCGAGCGAGGCGTCGACGATGGACGTCTTGACCCTCGACTACGTTATCACCCAGGTGATGGCGAGCAACGAGGTCTCGGCCGACCTGGCTGTCGACTTCGACGCATTCGCCTTTCTGATGATGATCCTGGGCTTCCTCCTCTTGATGCTGGCGGTGAGCGGCATCTCGTTCTTGGCCTCGTGCACCTTCAACCTGTCGAAGCACTCACTCGCTCTGGGAGCGGGCCTCCCCTTCGCCTTCCTGATCCTCAACCTGTTGAGCACGGTCAACGATACACTCGAGCCGCTGAAGTTCTTCTCCTTGATGACCCTGTTCGACACTGAGCGGATCATGCGCGGACTCCTCTACGCCCCGCAGTTCGTGGCTCTGGGAGTGCTGACGGTGATCCTCTACGTGTTCGCCATCAGGGTGTTCAAACGCAAGGACCTGCCGCTCTAGCGGCGGGGGCCGACTCGGCTTCCAAAGACCGAGTACAGTCGCCGGCGCTATCCTGTGACGGCGCCGGATCGTATCGAGCCGGACCGCGCCGCCAGCGTCACCTGGAAGGTCAGGGTCTGACCGTCGCGGTCGACGGCCAGCGAGACGCTGTCTCCGGAGTTCTTGCGGGCTACAGCATCGATGAGGTCTTCCTGCGTGGCCACCGGTGTCCCGTCGATGCTGATGATGACGTCACCTCGCCGGATGCCGACCTGGGAGGCCGGCCCGCTCTGATCAAGGGAAGCAACCAGAGCCCCGTCCGTGCGGGAGAGGTCACGTTGCTGCTGTATGGCCGGGGTGACGGTCGTCACCCGTACCCCAAGGTAACCCTGCTGATCGGACGGGGTCTGCTGGGTGGATGGGGTCTGCGGAGTCGACGGGGTCTGCTCGTCGGACGGGGCCTGCGGCGTTGACGGGGCCTGCGGCGTTGACGGGGCTTGTCGATCGGGCCGACCGTCGGACGGACGTTGTCCTTGGGGATAGCAACGCTCTTGTCTCTGGCCGGACCCCTGTCGGCGGCCATCGTCCTGCCGGAAGCCCTGCCCCGGCGGGTTCATCTGCCGGCTGATCTCCGGCACGCCTGGAGCGCCGTCGTGGTCTCCGCGCGTGGAGGTGAACCATCCGATGGTGAAAAAGCCGCCGGCCACCAGAACAATGACCGCCGCGGCAAGGCCGCAACGCCAACCTCCGCCAAACCAACCTACGGAACGCCGGCTGTTCCCGGTCGGGGGTGTATCGCCCGGCTGAGTCGTGGCCGCAGACACCTCGGTCGGCTGAGTCGTGGCCGCAGACGCCGTCACAGGCGCTTGCTCGGGCGTTTGCGTGGGCGCGACCTCCGGTGCTTGCGCGGGTGTGTCCGTCGGGGCGGCGGTGGGATCAACCGTCTCGCTCAACATCGCCTCCTACTCTTGCCCGATCCTCGTCTGTGTGCAAAATCCGAGAATCGGGGCTTCTCTTCGTCAAGGTAAGATAGCGGTTTGCAGGTAAAATCTCTGTAAAGCGGGTCTCGACGTACGGCAACCTCTGCGGGGCTGTCGTAGGCGCTACCCAGTGGCCGGCGATCAGCTACAGATTCACCTGCCTGCCGTCGTCCGGCCCGCCCACTATGGCACCATCGGCTGTAGCAGCAGCAGGTTGTACAGCACCTGGGCCACCTCACCCCGGGTCATATCGCCGTAAGGGTCGAGAGACTGGAGCCCGCCCGAGTGACCCAGCCCTTCGAGTAGCCCGCTGTACTCCGCCTGGGCGGCGTTGGGTCCATGGGTGGGGTCGCCTCTCCAGAGGCCGAAACCGGGCGGCGGGGTGGTGAGGTATCCGGGCCGGAGCTTCTCCACGGCCCGCACCACCATGCTTATGACCTGGTAACGGGTGATGTGGTCGTAGGGAGCGAAGCTCGTGGGGGTCTTGCCTTGGGTTATGCCGTTCCGGAAGCACACCGACACGTACTCATGGGGATAGAGGTCGCTCAGGTCGTCGGCTCCCAGGTCCACGAAGCGCACCTCCGGGTGGGGCCAATCGTCCTCGTCCACCGGGAGGCCGAGGACGCCCACGATCATCTTGGCGAACTGCGCCCGCCTGACCGAGTCGCTGGGACCGAATCTGCCGTCTCCAAAGCCGCTGACGATCTGTCGGACGGCCAGCTCCATGATGGCGTCGTAGTAAGGGTCGCCCGGCTTGACGTCCGTGAACGCGACGGTAGGCGGCGGGGGTGGCAGCGCCGGAGCCGCGGCCGTGGTGAACGTCCAGCTGACCGCCCTCGACAGAGCCGGGCCGTTCAGCGCCTTCACGCCGGTCGTCAGAGTCATCCGGTAGGTCTTGTCCCAATTGAGCTGGTCATTCGGCTTGAGCGTGACCGTACGACCGTCGAGACTGAAGAGGGTCGCCGCGGGCACCGGGCCCGTATGGAGCTCGTAGAGGTAGAAGGTACCGTTGTTGATCGTCGTGGGGTCGATATCGGCGTCAAAGGTGACGTGTACATAGGAGCCGGGATGAACATCCACGGCCTCAGGTGCCGGAGTCTTCTCCACCACCTCGAGCGGCGCCGGAGGCGGAGGCGGCGGCAGCGGCGGAGCGACCGTGGTGAAGAGCCAGCTCACCTGTTTCGCTAGAGGAAGGCCGTTCGTTCCCTTTATCCCTGTGGTGAGGATCACCTCGTAGGTCGTGTTCTTCTTGAGCTGGTCCGCGGGGACCAGCATGATGTCGCGCTTGTTGGCCTCGCAAAAGATCTGGGAATCGAGCGCGGAGGATCCCGCCTGCTCCTTGAGATAGAAGGTGGCATGTTTCACTGTGGTCGGATCGATGTCTCTGTCGAAGGTCACCCGCACGGCTTGGTCGGACGAGACGCTAGTGGCGGAGGCCGCCGGCGTCGTACTGACCACTTTGGGCGGAGTGGTGGTCCTGAAGGTCCAGGTCGTCCAGACCAGGGAATAAGACAGCAGGCCCTTGCTCTTGATCGCGTTCGTGAGCACGACCTTGTAGGTGGTGCCCGGTTGCAGGACCTCGTCGGTCTTGAGGAAAGCCTGGGTATCGGCCTCCTTGAACGTGAAGTGTCCCTTGGCCTTGGCTCCTCCCGGCTTCTCGATGTAGAAGCTGTCGCTGGTGATGGTGGCGGGCTTGAAGGGGATGTTGAAATTCACCTCCACGAGCGGGACCAGGGGCGCGTCGGTCTCGTCTACCGCCGGGAAGACGGAGACGGTTCGAAACGGGGCCATCAGTGGTGGGATGGCGTCGGCTTCGTCCGCGGTCGCCAGCAGCGTCCCGGTAAACGCGAGCGTGAAGACCGCGATCAGAAGCAGGATGATGAACGGGGTCCTACGGCCGGAGTGGACTATCTTCATGATCTTGCCTCCGTGGCTTCGTCTGTTCTAGGCCAGGCGGGCAACGGTCTGAAGCCCATGTTGCGCCCCTAAGCATTAGACCCAACCTGGGTCCGGGTGTCAAGGACGACGGAGGCCGGCGAGGCCGGCAAGGCTCTTCACAACCTGTCGGTGGGAGACAAGATGGGCATCCATGCCCCGATAGGCTGCGGCTTTCCGCCGGTTGTCTCGGAACTTCGCCGGCCATACGCGCTATCCTGTAGTGCGAGCCCTCGACGAAGGGCCGGCCCATCCACCCGGATGAGATTCTGTGTGAGGATTTCGTACCCGACTGGAGGTTTGTGTACATGCCGACGATTGAAGAATTACGGAGTTATGGCAAGGAGATTGACGATCTTCTGCGGCTGGATTCTTTCACTGTAGCGGTAAAAATGATCCGTGACATGGAAGAGATCCCGGCAGAAGCAGTGAGGCCGAAGAGAGATCACAATGAGCATATTGCTCAATGTCAGGCTTTCTCCCTGACGCGGCGCGACGGCAAGACTGTGGCAATGCTGAAAGAAGACCACTGGTGCTATGCGCCGGTCATCGGTTATGGGCTGGTCGAGCAGCCCGACTTTTTCAAGAAGGGGGGCTTGTATAACCCTCAATTCGACGATGACCCGGAAATAAGGGAGGCTCTGGGCGGTACGGGTTCAAAGTTCCTCGGTCATTTTCTCGAAAAGCCGGAATTGGCGAAGAATATGACATTCCCATGCCTCGAAGCCGGCAAATACATCGGCTGCCTCACGGCGCCCCTGAGGGATACGACCTTTGAACCGGATGTAGTCTTCATCTATTCCAACAACGCACAGCTAAGAAATATCTTGATGGCGATAAAGTACAAAGAAGGAGTCCATGTAACTTCTGAGTTCGACCCTATAGACTCCTGTATATATTCACTAGTTCCTCTGATGGAGGGTAAGCAAGACTATGTGATCACTATTCCTGATCCGGGCGAACAGGAGCGGGCACTGACCGATGAGAACAAGATCATCTTCTCGCTGACGCGAGACAAGCTCAAGGTCCTGGTGGAGGGTCTGAGACACTATGATGAGATCAAGCTCGGATATGTCCATCTGACCAAACTGATGCAGGCGGATTTCGAACAACCACAGTTCTACACCCTCTTGTTCAAGAGGTGGGGGATCATAGAGTAGTTCAAGAGTCTCCACCGTGATCGGTCGGA
>JAAYJE010000153.1 GCA_012523095.1 Actinomycetota bacterium
ACGGTCTCTCACAGCTCGACGACGCTTCGGTGGAGGAGATCCTGAGACGAGTGAAGGGTATCGGCCGGTGGACGGCGCAGTACGTGGCCCTGCGCGGTCTGGGTAGGTGGGATGTATTTCCCGTCGACGATGTGGGGGGGCAGAACAAGGTAAGAGACTGGCTGGGACTCGCTGCGCGTCCGGATGCGGCTCAGATGGAACGGCTTCTCGCCCCGTATGAGCCCTATCGCGGCCTCATCTACTTCCATCTGCTTCTTCATCAGCTCGCGGCGGCGGGGTCGGTCGAGGTCTAGCGGTCTTCGAGCAGTCCCTCGTTGTTGCCTAGCCCAGCGTCGATGCGGCTCGTTCGATAAGGCGCAGGAGCCCGTCTGGATAGACGCCCAGGGCCAGGAGGGCGATTGTGAGAACCGCGAGCACCGCTGCCGCCAAACGTCCGCCCGAGGGAACGACTTGAGGCACGTCCTGTCCGCTTCGCTCGTCCGGCCCAACCCCCGCCTTAGCGCCTGAAGCCGCGGAGTGTTCGGTAACGCCGGCACCGTACATGGTGACGATGACCCTCAAATAGTAGAAGAGGCCGATCGTGCTGGTCAGGGCCAGGGTCACCACCAAGGCCCATTGCGTCTCCCCGACTCCGGCTCGGATGAGGAAGAACTTGCCGATGAAGCCGGCGGTTATAGGGATGCCGGCCAGAGACAAGAGCGCGATGGTGAAGACTCCGGCCACCCATGGTCTCCTTCTCCCGAGCCCTCGGTAGTCACCGAGCGTCTCGCTCTCGCCCTCCCGCCCGGAGAGGAAGGTGACGATACCGAACGCGGTCACCATGGTCAGCGTATAAGCAGCCAGGTAGAACGCCGCCGCTGTCCTTCCCGCGGCGCCGCCGGCCAACAGAGCCACCAGCAGGTAGCCGAGATGCGAGATAGATGAGTAGGCCAGCAGCCGTTTGACGTTCTCCTGCAACAGAGCGAGTAGGTTCCCGATCGCCATGGATGCGAAGGCGATCACGGTCAGTACTATGACCAGCGGTCCTCCTCCACCCGGGTCTACCTGGTCGGCGTAGCGGAGGAGCAGAGCGAAGACGGCCCCCTTCGATACCGTGGCTACGAAAGCGGTGACCGGCGCGGGCGCCCCCTGGTAGACGTCGGGTGTCCAGAGATGGAAGGGCGCCACGGCGAGTTTGAACCCTATCCCTGTGAGAAGGAGTGTCAACCCGCCGAAATAGAGGACTCGTGACCATCCCGGCGCCACAGCCGCGAAAGCGGATAGGTCGCCCAGGGCCATCGAGCCCGAGGCTGCGTAGACGAAGGCCATACCCATGAGCATGAAGGCGGCCGTGGAGGCTGCGAGCACCAGATACTTCAGCGCCGCCTCGGTAGCCGTCGGACGCGTCTGAGGATAGGCTATGAGTCCGTAGAGCGACACGCTGAGGATCTCAAGGCCCAAGAGAAGAGAGGCGAAATGGGTACTGGCCACGAGTACCGTCGCCCCCAAGGTGGCCAGGAGGAGCAACAAATAGTAGTCGGCCCGCCTATCTTCCGTATGCTCCAGGTAAGCATGAGAAAGAAGGACCACCGCTGCGCACAAGACCACGAGCAATCCGATGAAGTACAGGGCGTAGTCGTCCATGCTGAGCAGGAACGTCGCACGGCGGTTCCCCCTG
>JAAYJE010000019.1 GCA_012523095.1 Actinomycetota bacterium
CTTGGAACTCTCTGTGACGGTATACACAGACGAGGACGGGGTCTGGATAGCCGAGTGCCCGTCTATCCCGGGCTGCGTGAGCCAGGGGGATACTCGGGAGGAAGCTCTTGCCAACGTGCGGGAGGCGATCGCCCTCTATCTAGAGGTCCATGCCGAACGAGGCATGCAACCTTCTGCTGGCTTGTCTGCGAAGACAGGAGTGACGATCGCGCACGTGTAGCGCGCCCCGCGCGAGCCCACTTCGATAGGTCGTCGCGCCAGGCTTGTTATTCTGAAGGGGCCCGCTGACATGCGCGCCCGCCGCCAAGACGGTTTCACCACCATCCGCACCGAGGGTGCCATCCTGCCCCGCGACCTGCTGGCCCGCGTCGCGGCTGGCGACAAGGATCTCGGCGGCCTCACTCCCGACGACTACCATCTCTCGGGCGAGAAGCTTAATGAGGCCACCAACCGGGCCTGGAACCGCCTGCAGGGCGCGTGGGCGGCATTCCGTCGAGAGACCGACCCGCTGCGTCCCGAAGTCTGCGCACCGGACGGCGCCTCCGGGACTGCCGCGGCCCTCACGCCCGGCAGCCGTGCTCACGGCGTCGCCGATCCCGGCACCAGCCCCACCCGCGAGCGGTGGCTGCTGCCGCTCTTCCAAGAGCTGGGCTACGGGCGGCTGCAGACGGCCAAGGCGCGTGATATCGACGGCCGCACCTACGCCGTCTCTCATGCCTGGGTCACGGGCGAGCGGGATATTCCCATCCACCTGGTCGGGCTGAACGTCGATCTTGACAAGCGGGCTCCGGGCGTGGCCGGGGCCGCCCAGGCCAGTCCGCACTCGCTGCTGCAGGAGTTCCTCAACCGCTCCGACGAGCATCTGTGGGGGTTCGTCTCCAACGGCCTGACCCTCCGCATCTTGCGCGACAACCGCAGCCTCACCCGCCAGGCCTACGTGGAGTTCGACCTCGACGCCATGATGACCGGCGAGGCCTACGCCGACTTCGCGCTGCTCTACCTGTTGTGCCATCAGTCGCGGGTGGAGGGGGAGCGTCCGGAGGATTGTTGGCTCGAGAAATGGAGCCGGGCGGCCGAAGCCCAAGGCACTCGGGCCCTCGATCAACTGCGCCGCGGAGTGGAGGAGGCCATCGGGGCTCTGGGAGCCGGGTTCCTCGCTCATCCGGCCAATGCTGAGCTACGGCGCAGGCTGCAGGACGGGGAGCTCTCCGACCACGACTACTATCGCGACCTGCTCCGCCTGGTCTATCGGTTGCTGTTCTTGTTCGTGGCTGAGGATCGGGGGCTGCTACTCGATCCGGCGGCTCCGGCCAAGGCCAAGGAGCTCTACACCCGCTTCTACTCTACCGCCCGGCTGCGGCGTCTGGCCGAGCGCAGGCGTGGGGGTCGTCACCCCGATCTGTATAAGGGGCTCCGCCTGGTCGTGAGCAAACTGGGAGAGGAGGGCGGCTGCCCGGAGCTGGCGTTGCCGGCCCTGGGAGGCTTCCTGTTCTCCGACCGGGGTTCTGCCGGTCCGGGCACCGTTGCGGGCGCCAACAGTAACGGCGCCGACGGCGCCGCCTTAGGCTCGCTGGAGATCGCCAACCGCGACCTGCTGGCCGCCGTGCGGGGACTGGCCTTCACCACCGACGGCCGCGTCCGCCGTGCCGTCGACTACCGCAACCTGGGCAGCGAGGAGCTGGGCAGCGTCTACGAGGCGCTCCTCGAGCTCCATCCCGAAGTGAACGTACCGGCCCGCACCTTCGCCCTCTCGAGCGGCGGTGGCAGCGAACGCAAGACCACCGGCAGCTACTACACGCCCGGTAGCCTCATCCAGTGTCTGCTCGATTCGGCCCTCGACCCGGTGGTGGGCGAAGCCCTGCGTAAACCCGACCCCGAGGCGGCCCTCCTGGCCCTGCGCGTATGCGACCCGGCCTGCGGCAGTGGTCACTTCTTGGTGGCGGCCGCGCACCGGCTGGCCAAACGCCTGGCCGCCATCCGCACCGGCGACGAAGAGCCCTCGCCCGAGGCCCAGCGCACGGCCCTGCGTGACGTCATCGGTCACTGTCTCTATGGGGTGGACGTCAACCCCATGGCGGTGGAGCTATGCAAGGTCAGTCTTTGGATGGAGGCGCTCGAGCCGGGCAAGCCCTTATCGTTCCTCGACCACCGCATCCTGTGCGGCAACAGCTTGCTGGGCGCCACGCCGGTACTGCTCGCGGACGGCATCCCCGATGAGGCCTTCAAGGCTCTGGAGGGCGACGACAAGAAGGTCGTCACCGAGCTCCGTAAGCAGAACCGGCAACAACGCAAGGGCCAAGAGACCCTGTTCGTCGATACCTCGACGTCCGTCGACAACGTGGCTCTGGCACGGACGCTCACCGATATCGGCCACCTCGCCGACGACTCCCTCTCGGCCGTGCGGGCCAAGGAGGAGCGCTACCAGGGATTCTCGCAATCGGCGGAGTATCGCCGGGCCAAACTGGCGGCCGATGCCTGGTGCGCTGCCTTCGTCTGCCGCAAGGTCCGCGGAGTGCCGGCCATCACCCACGACGTGTTCGTGCGGCTGTCGCGGGACTCGGAGAGCGTGCCCCAGACCCTGCGCGTCGAAATCGAGCGCCTGGCCGGGGAGTACCGCTTCTTCCACTGGCACCTGGCCTTCCCCGAAGTGCTCACCACGACGGTGGACGCAACCACAGACCCCGACGACGGCCCCGGCTGGTCGGGCGGCTTCGACGTGGTGCTGGGGAACCCGCCTTGGGAACGGATCAAGATGCGGGAACAGGAGTTCTTCGCAACAAAGGATCCTGAGATCGCACTGGCACCAAAAGCGGCCACGCGCAGGCGGATGATTGAGCGGCTGGCCGAGAAGAACCCAGCCCTGATGGTCGAATTCAAGGCGGCTAGCAGGCATGCTGACGGAGAAAGACACTTCATTCGCAGTGCTGGTCGATTCCCTTTGTGCGGGCGGGGGGACGTGAACACCTTCGCCGTTTTCGCCGAGCTGAAGCGAAGCATTGTGGCGGCCAGTGGTCGAGTGGGAACCATCGTACCTTCGGCGGTGGCGACGGATGACACGGCGAGATTGTTCTTCCAAGACCTACTGGACTCTGGAGCACTGGTCAGCCTCTTTGACTTTGAGAACCGGGCAAAGCTGTTTTCAGAAGTGGATGGCAGGATGAAGTTCTGTTTGCTCACTCTCACGGGGTCAACTCGGTCCGCCGGCAGCGCCACCTTCGCGTTTTTCTGTCACCAGTCAGCCGACATTTTGCATGCCGATAGGCGTCTGACTCTAACGCCTGTTGACCTCAGTTTGCTGAATCCAAACACACGAACCTGTCCCATTTTCCGGAGTCGACGCGATGCCGAGATCACGATGTCGGTCTACAGGCGGGTGCCGGTGCTCGTGAAGGAGGGATTAACTGAGGAGAATCCCTGGGGAGTGTCCACTATGAGCATGTTCCAGATGGCCACCGATTCGCATCTATTCCGAACACGGAGCGAGCTGGAGACCGAAGGTTGGCGGCTTGAGGGCAATGTGTTTCACCGAGATAGAGAGCGTCATCTCCCGCTCTATGAGGCGAAGATGATGCAGCAGTTTGATCATCGGGCTGCAAGTGTGGTGCTCAGCGAAACTGCAGCAATTAGGCAAGGCCAGCCGGAACGGCTCACTGTGCAGGCTCGTCAGGACCCGCACGCCGTTCCTATTCCACGCTATTGGGTACAGGAGTCAGAGGTGAGGAAGCGCATTGACGGGCGTACGGCTGTTCTGGGATATACAGATGTTACGAGCGCTACCAATGAACGAACCGTCATCACCGCAATCATTCCTCCTTTCGCCGTGGGTCACTCTATGCCCCTTCTTATTGGCAGACCTCAAGGCCCGGAACTGCTGCTTCTCAGCGCGAACCTGAACTCGTTTGTCCTGGACTACGTCGCCCGGCAGAAGGTGGGCGGAGTCCACGTATCCGTCTACCTATTGCGTCAGTTTCCCGTGCTACCTCCAGAAGCCTACCAACGCAGACTAGGGGTGATTGGGGAGGTGACTTCTGACTGGGTAGCCTCCCGAGCTCTTGAGTTGACCTATACGTCTTGGGATCTGCAGGCTTTCGCCCGGGAGTGTGGCTATGACGGGCCGTCTTTTGCTTGGGACGAGGAGCGGCGCTTCCAGCTGCGTTGCGAACTCGATGCGGCGTTTTTCCATCTCTACGGCATCAGTCGCCAAGACGTGGAATACATCATGGACACCTTCCCAATCGTGCGACGCAAAGACCAGACGCGCTGGGGGGAGTACCGGACAAAGCGGGTGGTGCTGGAACAATATGATGAAATAGGGGATATCCCGTCGGTCGACCGTGGGTAGGCCGGCACCGATTTGTGTCGTATTACCGTCGCGACGACAAGGGTGGCTGGGTAGGGGCCGTGGGCCTTGGTGGCCGGCGAAGCAGGTGGGGACGCGTGTTGAAGCCGTCTCACTTGAAAGGAGGTCAGCGTGAGTTTTCTCGATCTGAAGTTGAGTCGTGCCTACGATACAGGTGACTCAGCTCAGGACGTGTTACACGATTTCTATGTCCCGGTTCTAGCCAAGGCCGTTTCTTACGATCGCCTTACCGGGTTCTTCTCCTCAGCGGCTCTGGCCGTTGCGGCGCGTGGCATTGCTGGCCTGATAGGAATGGGCGGGAGCATGAGACTGGTGGCCAGCCCCCATTTCACCCGATCGGACTTTGAAGTCTTGAGGAGTTCGCCCAGCGAATCTGAGCTACTGCACTTGCTTGGTACAGTCACACTCAACGCGGTCGATCTGGACCAATTGGCGGACGAGATAGCAAGAAACCACGTACGCGCGCTGGCATGGCTTCTCGCGAACAATCGGCTTGAGATACGAGTAGTTGTTCCTGAACTACTAGGTGCCGTCGGGGAAGGGATATTCCACCAGAAAGTCGGCGTGTTCAGGGACGATCATGGCAACCTGATTTCGTTCAGTGGTTCCATCAACGAGACTGCTGCGGGTTGGTTGCAGAACGTTGAGGAGTTCAAGGTGTTCAGGAGCTGGGAGACCACGGAGGCAGACTGGGTGAACCATGACTCGGCACTGTTTTCCCGCTATTGGAACGGCCATGCTTCTGGACTCCGCTCTCTTCCGCTTCCCGATGCAGCGCGTGAGCGACTCATTTCTTACGCCCCGCACCATCTGGAGGACATCGATTTGCGATTGCAATCGCGGTGTGCCCAGCGTTCCAAGATCGGTTTCAAGTTGAGGGAGTATCAGTCTCAGGCGGTGACGGCATGGCGAGAGAACAATTGTCGCGGCATCCTGGAGATGGCGACGGGAACCGGGAAAACGAAGACGGCGATTGCTTGTATTGAACCCGTGCTGAGGAGCAATGAGTCTAGCCTCACAGTCATCACTGCGCCCTTCCAGCATATCGCGGTCCAATGGGCCGAAGAGCTCAAAGACTATCAACCCGTGTGCACCTTCTCTGGGGGCAACTACCGCAAAGCGATAGCGGATCTCTCGGCCGATATCAAGATGGGTCTGCGGAAAGCCGCTGTCGTTGTTGCTGTCCAGAACACAGCTGCCACTGAGGACTTCCTTCGGCTTGCGGGCGCCCTTGCGGCCCAGGTGGAGCGCACCACTCTCGTGGCTGACGAAGTGCATGGTCTTGGGGCACCGACTCTTCAGCTTGCCCTTGCTGACTATTACGAGTCTCGACTGGGGCTGAGCGCCACACCTAATCGTTGGTACGACGACAGGGGATCGGAGGTTCTGCGCGACTACTTTGAAGGTACGGTCTACACATTCGGTATTCACGAAGCTTTGAACTGGGTTGACCCTGACACCGGCCAAACTGTTCTGTGTCCATACCGGTACTACCCGGTGTTCGTAGAGCTCGATGAAGAGGAGCTGGAGGAGTACGCATCCCTAACAAGCCAGATCGTCCGGCAGATGCAGCACAATGACGACACCGATACGAACCAGGTCTTAGAGCTGTTGCTTTTCAAACGAGCCGGGATCGTCAAGACCGCTGCCCAGAAGATCACGCAGTTGGCCAAGCTCCTTGACGGCCTGCATGACTTCTCGCACGCTCTTGTTTACTGCCACGCGAGTGAGCAGATGGTCGAGGTTCAGCAGGTCCTAAGCAGACAGGGCATCCGGTATCATCGGTTCACCGGGGACGAGGGCACAACACCCTCTCAGAAATATCGGGGTCTGAGCGAGAGAGAGTGGATTCTCCAGGACCTTGCAGACGGTAACATACAGGCCCTCGTGGCCATCAAGTGCCTCGATGAAGGAGTGGATGTGCCGATGGCCAGAATCGGCATCATTCTTGCAAGTTCAGCAAACCCGCGCGAGTTCATCCAAAGACGCGGACGCCTCCTTCGGAGAGCGCCCGGCAAAGATCATGCTGGCATCTACGACCTGGTGGTCGTTCCGAGTCTCTCTGCCCTCCATGATAGTGTGGCCAGGGACTTGGAACGTAAGATCTTCTCTCGCGAACTCGAACGTATGGACGAATTCGCCAGAGATGCCGACAACTCCATTGAGGCTCGGACTAAGATCCTCCAGTTACTCACCACAATGGTCTGAAGAAAGGAGAGCCAGTGAGCGGTGTTGCAGTTGTAGCCAAGGCGATTGCGGATCTGCAGGAAGATGCGCCAGTGAAGCAGTGCCTTCGGTCACTGTTCTCTTTTGAGTTGGAGCACGCTGAGCTCAGAATGCCCAGCTACACTGAAAAATACGTCAATACCATAGTCAGATATGCGAAGGACTGGACCCCTTCTCCCGAAGAGGGAGACTGAAGATGCGCATTAGGGGGCTCGAGATCCAGAACTACCGCCAGTACCGCTCTCTGACACTGGATCTCTCTGACTCTCGGGGAGACTTCGTGGTGGTAGTTGGTAGCAACGGGGCTGGCAAAACCAATCTGCTCAACGCCATCATTTGGTGCTTGTATGGGCGGGAAGACTACTACAGCCACGACCGAGACTCGTCTCCCATGTGCAGCCAGAACGCACTTGACGAGGTCGAGGATGGGGATCTATTGGTGGTGTCGGTGAGTCTGGACCTTCTGTTCGCCGATGGGGCCGAAGCCAGGGTTACGAGGACTCAGGACTTCTTCAAAAAAGGTAAGGCAACTACCACGGGGCCCAAGGACCTGCAAGTCATCTACTCCGAGAGCGGCGGGGGCGGTCACCAAAGCGCAGCGAATCCGGAGCATTGGGTTGAGAAATGGATTCCGTCTCGTCTCGAGCCCTACTTCCTGTTCGATGGCGAGCGGCTGGAAACTTTTTTCAGACACGCGGAGGAACAGAAGGTTCGAGACGCGGTGTTGCAGATTGCCCAGATCGATCTCTTGGAACGGCTGAACGACCACCTTTACAAAGTGTCGGGGCAGCTGTATTCGCGAGCGGCGAAAGAGAGGGGAGGGGCAGAGACCCAACAACTTGGGGCTCGTCTAGAAGAGAAGCAGAAGAAGCTTGAGAAGAATACCGAAGAACTGGCACGGCGGCGCGAGAGTGTGGCGGAACTCGAACAGACCATGCGTTCGCTTGATTCGCGGATAGGCGATATCGCGACAGTGGTGGGCGACATTGAACGCCGCAGGACACTCCAAGGGCAGCTCTCCCAGATCGAGAGCCACCTGAAGGAAGCATGGGGTGAACTTTTCGGATGGTCCTCGCGAGTTGCGCCGGTCATAATTGTTGCACCGGCTCTCCACTCCCTTCAGAAGCAAATCGAAGAGGCTCGGGCAAATCGCCGGCTTCCACCCCCAATATCAGCCGGTGTCTTGGAACGACTGCTGCGCGAGAATGCCTGCGTTTGTGGCGCATCGCTGGAGGAAGGCTCGGAGGGACGAAGGCATATCGAACACCTTCTGGCGGAGTACGCGCGTGTTAGCCAGGTGGGTTCGGAAATGCTTGATCTTGAGCAGCACCTTCGCAAGATAGCGGGCGTACTCGAAGAAACCGAGGCCACGGCCGACAGCATTACGCGACGAATAGCGGACTGGACGCAAAGGCTCCAGAGGACTACCGAAGATCTAGATCTGCTCAACGCCAAGCTTGCAGGGCACAAGGATGCTGAAGTGGCCCAGCTTCAGAAGGAGATCCAGAAGGCACGAAAGGCGTCGTTGGAGGAAAACAGGAGGATTACCCACCTTGACATTGATTGTGGCACGCTCAAGAGCGATATCGCACATATCGAAAAGGAATTAGAGCGTATCGCTGGTCGAGAAGAGAAGACAAGAGAGGCCATTAACCAAGCAAGATTTGCGGCCAAGTGTCTGGAGGTGAGCAAAGGTATCTACAAGGACCTCACCGATCGGGTACGGACAACCGTGGCTACCACTCTAGAGCGGAGCTTCAAGGAGATGATTTGGAAGCGGGACTTCTATGAGTCTGTCAAGATCGATGAGCAGTACCGTGTTTCTGTATGGAATCGGTTTGGCTTCGAGGTTCTTGAGGATCTCTCTGCCGGAGAACGGGAGTGTCTGGCGCTGGCTTTCGCTATAGCACTTAGTGAAGTAGCCGGGTATGAGCTGCCCATGGTGATTGATACACCCATGGGCAAGCTAAGTCCCGACGTTCAAAAATACGTCTCTCAGGTGTTGGTGGACAACATGAAGATCGAAGATGGGAGAGGACACCAACTGATTATGTTGATGACTGAAACTGAGTATAACAAAGAAGTCGCAGAAGTACTGTCTCAACGTAGTCCAAAGATCTTCGATATCAAGTTTGATACTAAATGTGGGTGCTCTGACATAGTAGAGGTGGGGTAGATGGTTGCCTCAAAGCGTACGCAACTGGACTTCGGTGAGAAGTCTTTGGAATACTACCAGCATCTCAAGCGAGAACTCGGTGGGCTGCCAGGAAGAGACCTGACCAACCGCGAGCTGTTTCTGATTGCGATGGCATGGGGCTATCACAACGAGATGAGGGTCGAAGAGTTCAAGCACTCTGCCACCGGTGTTCGTCTTGAGTACTTGAAGGACGAAGACTACGCGATTATGGCCGCAATACAATACGCGACTACAGAGGATACAGAAACGCTACTTGATATGGAACAGCGACTGACCATCGCCGAGCAGTACGCCGAGGGCGGGATACTGCTGTTGGCCCAGATGATGGACGAACCGGGGGAGTTTGCACGTAGTTTTGCGGCCGATATCAAGGAGTTGGCTGGGCTTTTGAAGATCGGCTAGTGAGGGTGGAGAGTTGGAAAGGCGCGACTACTTTGCAAACGACGTTCCCCTTGGCGTACTCGTCAAGCGCGCAGAATCGAATGATCCCATGGAGCGGTGGGCGGCAGTCATAGAGCTTGGGGAGGTGGGCAGCGAAGAGGCTGCTCGTGCTCTCAGAGCAGCAACTGAGGATTCTGATGAGTTTGTTCGGGAAGCGGCGCGGTCGGCACTGAAGAGGTTTGACGTAGAGGTTCTGACGAAGGCCGGCCTAGAGTCAGAATCCGTGACGGCCGGCGGACGTCAGAAGTATCAACCCGGCCGAATTCGGTTTTCATCTCACGTGGAAGCTCCCCCGTTTGTGCCGTGGAGAACCCAACCTCTGCCGGAGCCTGGGAAGGCTGATGATTGGTTGGTTGATGCTGCTATTCTCGACATAGTGAGCACCGAGGGTCCTATCACTGGATACCGTTTATTCAGGCTCTATGGGACAGGGGTCAACCCAAACCAACCCTCGAAGCTCTCACAGAGCAAGCTTCAATCTGCCGTGGAGCGGGTCGTCGGGCGAGGACTGATCGCGCGGTCGGACGATTATACTTCTGACTACTTGTTTCGTTGGATTCTTCATCGCATGGGCACCGAGGAAGTCGTTGTACGCCAGCGTGGCAGCCGCGAATTGCGAGACATTCCCGTAAATGAAGTGCACCAAGTCTTGCTCGAGCTGACTCGGTCTCTGGATGGCGCCCTCAAGATTGACAGCAATCGTGCCTTTCAAATGATTTTCGATTTTTACAAGATTGAGCGGCGAGAATGGCATGTTGTTGGCAAGCTCTTGACAGAGGATTGGTTGCCATTGCTCACTGCGCGTTAGACGTCGACAACACTGCCGTAAGGGAAGGATTCCTCTCGGCCATAGTGAGTGCCGGGGGTCACTGTGTGTGCCCTGCTTCCCTCCGAATTGAAGCCACCGTCAAGACATAGTCATATGAGACTATGAACCGCCCCGGCTTTGATGGAGGCTCCAACTCTTGAGAGGATGGAGCCATGGAAAGACGAGCGAGGTATCCACAGGAGATGCGGGAGCGGGCCGTCCGTATGGTGTTCGAGCACCAGGACGAATACCACTCCCAATGGGCGGCCATCACTTCCGTGGCCACCAAGTTAGGCATGACGCCGGAGACGCTCAGGAAGTGGGTGCGCCGGGCCGAGATCGATGAAGGTCAGCGCCCCGGGCTCACCACCACCGAGCGCGAGCGTCTGAAAGAGCTCGAGAAGGAGAACAAGGAGCTCCGCCGGGCCAACGAGATCCTGAAAGCAGCCGCGGCTTTCTTCGGGGCTTAAGCTCGACCGCCGACCGAAGAGATGACCCGCTTCATCGACGAGCGAAGAAGTGGGTTCGGGGTCGAGCCGATGTGCAGGCTGTTGCCCATCGCCCCTTCCACCTACTATGCCCAGAAGTCGCGCCCACCGTCGGCTCGCGGGCTCTCCGACCTAGAGCTGGAGACGGAGATCAAGCGCATCTACGACGATAACTACCAGGTCTACGGGGTGCGCAAGGTCTGGAAGCAGCTCCACCGCGAAGGACGTCCGGTCGCGAGATGCACCGTGGCCCGGCTCATGCGCAGACTGGGTCTGAAGGGCGTGATCCGGGGCAAGACCTGGAAGACCACCAAGCCGGCCACCTCTTCGCCCCGCCCGGCCGACCTTGTCGATCGCCAGTTCGCGGCCACCGCCCCCAACCGCTTGTGGGTGGCCGATCTGACGTATGTGAGGACTTGGGCGGGCATGACCTACACCGCCTTTGTCATGGATGCTTTCTCCCGGCGCATCTTCGGCTGGCAGACTTCGACGACCTTGCGTACCGACTTGGCCCTCGACGCCTTGGAGATGGCCCTCTGGACCCGTCGCAAGGAGGACGTGACCAGCGTCATCCACCATAGTGACCGGGGCGTCCAATACCTTTCCATCCGCTACACCGAGCGGCTGGCCGAGGCCGGCTGTGTCACCTCGGTGGGTTCCCGTGGGGATTCGTATGACAACGCTCTGGCTGAATCGATCATCGGTCTCTACAAGACCGAGCTCATCCGAAAGCGAGGGCTCTGGAAGAACCTAGACGACGTGGAGTTCGCCACCCTGGAGTGGGTCGACTGGTTCAACCACCGCCGGCTCTTTGAAGCCATCGGCCATATACCACCGACAGAACTGGAAGAGATGTTCTATCGTGGAGAAGTGCTGGCTGAAGAGGCCGGACTCAAACAACTGAGTCTCCATTGAACCCGGAGTGGTTCACTAGGAGGTGGCAGACATGCAGGAACAGATCCTCGAGAACGTCCAACGTTGGACGGCGAAGAGCTTGCTCCACTCCAGCCTCTGGTCTTGGAGTTGCCCCGTTTCCGTTGACTGTTCCTGGTTAGACCGCGACAGTCAGTGAACGATTCTCCTACAATATCTTCTCGTATTCTGATCATACGCGGACAGAAGGTGATGCATCGACACCGATCTTGCGACACTCTATGGGGTCGAGGTCAGGGCGCTTAACCAAGCGGTCGCCCGCAATGCCGACCGCTTCCCCGCTGATTTCATGTTCCGACTCAGTCGCGAAGAAGCTGTCAGCTTGAAATCACAAACTGTGATTTCAAGTTCGGAGACTGCTATCCCTTCGGCGGGTCACGGTGGCAGGCGCCGTCCACCGTGCGCGTTCACTGAGCAGGGTGTAGCCATGCTCTCCAGTGTTCTGAGGAGTCGTCGGGCCATCCTGGTCAATGTGGAGATCATGCGGGCGTTTGTCCGTCTGCGTCAGATACTGGCGTCGAATACCGATTTGGCTCGCAAACTCGATGAGCTTGAGCAGAAATACGACGCGCAATTCAAAGTGGTGTTCGACGCCATTCGGGCACTGATGACGTCCCCGAGTCCCCCCGAGAGGCGGCCGAACGGGTTCACTCCTCCGGCACAGGATTGAGCACGACACCGGATCCGCGGACGGCTCTGGTTCCCTAATACGGCGAGGTCCTCAAAGGGGACACATAACCGTACCGGTTTCGACGCCAGATGCCAACCAGGACAGGTTCTTGAAAGAGAGATAGTAGTCAGTGCTCTGAGCCAACCAACCGGCGTGGTGGTCCCCCCATATATCGGAATTTGCGACAAACGAGGGACTCTCAGCTTCGCTTCGTCTACTCCGTGCCCTCTTGTTTGGATTATTCCAAATGTGGAATAGTGCGACATTGACCTCATCCAAGCGCGATTGAGGATGGCAGGGCAGATTCATCAAACGAGATCCAGTCAGAAGGAAGGTGCCTGAGATGGGCCTCGACGCCCTCGAACACACGATGGGTAGCGGCAACGTGTTTGTCGACCTTGAGCTTCCCGACGCGGAAGGACTCCAGGCCAAGGCGGCGTTGGCCCATCAGATCGCGAGCATTCTGGGTCATCGCCGCCTCACCCAAGTCGAGGCCGCTCAGATCCTCGGCACCCGCCAGCCGAGGGTCTCGGCACTACTTGCGGGCAGGCTGGACGGGTTCTCCATGGAGCGCCTCATCCGCTTCTTGAATGCGCTGGACCAAGACGTACAGATCATTGTCAGTCCGAAACCGCGGAGCCGGAAACATGCCGATCTAAGGGTGACAGGCAGGTCGCGCTCTTGAAATACCTTGAAAGTGGCCGCGCGCAGGATAGCGCCACTGGGCTCCCGGCCGGACCTAGCCGGAGCTGCTCAACGCCCTCCCAAGGTTGCCTCTGGTGAAGTTCTGGCCGCGCGAAAGACGCGGGTCGCCAGACGGGAGCGCCTGGCGCAGGTGATCAAAGCCGGGTACGAGCGGCTGGACGGCTGTACCGGCTCTACCGCCGAATGGACGCTTGAGGAGTTCATCGGCACCGGCGAGACCACCACCGTGGAGTTCAAATGCTGCCTACGCAAGAACCTGCTGAACGGTCGCATCGGCACCAAGCACATGATGTACATTTAGGTGTGCTTCGACGTGCGCACAGGTGCCTCGACCACCGAGCTGACGCCCAGCCAGACCAACGAGTACGTGGGGCAGAGGTTCAAAACAGGAGGGTGAAATGGCTGAGTCTGCCGGGGACGAATCGAGCCTGAAGAATGAGGTCCAACGCCAGCTCGATCAAGCGAAGGCGTTTGCCAAGAGCCTCAGTCCCGAGGACGCACAGAATGGTGAATGGTTCCTGAAGCTTCTAAGCCAGGTGACCAAGGCCTATGACCGCAATGCTCGGGCGACCTACTTCCAGAAGAAGTATCCGGGACTTCCCGCCGACGACATCGCCGACACCCTGCTGTCGGTAGCCACGCGCTATGCTGCCATCACCGGTGCGGCGACAGGGGCCACGTCAACGGTGGGGGTTGTGACCGCCCTCCCGACCGGTGGGGCTTCGTTGACGGTATTCCTAGGCAGCCTTGGCGCCGAGATGCTGGCGCTGTCCGCCATCCAAATGCGCCTCGTGCTGGACATGTCGGTTGTGTACGACCTGCAACTCGACCCCGAGGATCCGGAAGACGTGCTGCTGGTGTTCGGCTACGCAGTCGGGATCAAGCCGGCGGAGGTGGCAGCGGTCGGTGTGCCCAGAGCTGCGGGCGTCATGGCCAAGAGCTCCATCAGGAAACATCTGAGCAAGCAGACCCTGCGGGGGGCTGAGAAGTTCGGTCGGCGAATAGGCGTGAAGATTCTTCAAAGAACTGTGATCAAGTACGCGGTCCCCGTGGTGTCGGCCGGGGTGGGCAGCGCGTTCAATTACGTGACTACCAAATCACTTGGAGAGATTGCCAAGAGGCACATGAAGAACCGCGGCAAGGTCACAGACGAGCTCCGGGCCCTCGTGTCGAGAAGCAACGCATACGAGCTCGCGATTCCTGCGGCAGCCATGTACATGGCCCGTTCTGATGGCTGCGTAGATGCCAAGGAGAAAGAGCTGTACAAGGCCATGCTCTGCCGGATGTCATTCGACGACCACTCTCCCGACGACTTCGACCGGCTGGTGCACGACAAAGAGAGCATCTTGGACGCGATTTCGAGGATCAAGGACAAGGATATGCTCGAGGCATTGATCGAGATCGTGATTCTCATGGCCATATACGACGGGGCGATCGTCCCACAAGAACGCGAGTGGCTCCTATGTGTTGCCAAGGCGGCGTGTGTGCCGGTCGACGTCACCGATGTAGAGCGTCGTGCGCTCGAATACGAGACGGTGGTCAAAGAGACTCTCGCCGACAAGGCGACGGACTTGGCTGGTGATGCAGCCGATGTGGCGAAGGAGAGAGTCAAGAACATCTTCGGACGGAGCGAGCGCTGGGGTACTCAACACTGACGGGCAGCAGGTCCGCGTGGGCGTTCTTTCCGGCATGTCTACCGTGACCCGTTCTGTCTGCCGGGAACCAAGGTGGGGACATTCCGGCTAAGGGGCCGTCTTTCTTGAGCAGGTCGAACAATCCCAGTTCCAGACCGGCCACCAGCACCTGGTAGGCCTGGTATCCGTGGACGATCTCGTCGATGGCCTCGATGCCGGGCGGCGGGACCAGGCCTGACCGCTTCCTCAATGTGGGCGATTGCCGCATTCGCCTTGACCGGCCGTTGATCGAACGGCCCTCCCGGACAATCTACAACCAAAGTTATACGGCAGACGTAGGCAGTGTGGCTGAAGATATGCGCAGGACTGGCGCGTTGGTGCGAAGAAGGCGGTCGTGCTGCAGCGTAGCGCTGGAGACGGGGCGGTGTTTTGCAAGCGGGCCGCAGTATTGAGAAGGAGGGTGCTATTCGGCTTCAAACGGGTGCATGAGTAGGGGAATTCTGGGGTTAGGAGTAAGGATGAAGAGAAGACTTCTAAGCGTAGGAGTGCTTGCGGTCTTGACGGTCTTTCTGATGAGTGGCGTGGCGCTGGGGTATCAGCGCAGCATTAGTCTACATGCAAGCAACGTATGGGGTGAAGGTACGTTGCACTGCTACCACAACTATACCGAGCTGAACAGGACTCAGTGGAGAAACACGACCATGCAGTACAAGGTCACCGGCAACACAAGACCGAAGAACAACGTGCAGATCAAGCTATACAATCAGGGCAGCCAGATCTGGGGCATCTCTCGTGGAGACATCGTGGGAGGTCGTTCGTACAACCAGGATGTATCCCGGACCACGTACAAGTATGCGACTAAAAGTTGGTGGAAGATCATCGCTGATGCGCGTATCGGATGGGATCCGTCCGCTACCGGCAATATAGGTATCTTCTGATGGATCGCCGGAGAGCCCTTGCCCTCGTTCTCGTCGCCTTTGCAGTATTGATCGGGGCCGGGGCTCTCTGGGTCTGCATCGCAAGCGTGTCCCAACAGAAAGAAGAGCCGGAGCCAGGTGTTGAATCGGTCCAGAGCGACTACCGTTGGTTTCTCTCGGGCGCACCAGAGGGGTCGTTGCTCTCCTATTCTGGCTCAGACGGCCACGGGATCGACGAGCATCGTGTGACGGCGTTCGCCCCGGGTGGCGATGCGGTTTGGGATTGGGCGGACAAGGCCTATGCGACTGGTATCGAAGCCGGTCCGGCGCAGGCCCTTCTCCTCAAGACGGAGCCGTCCGGGGTGGATGGCTGGGAGGATATATCCACTCTGGTAAGGGTCTCCCCCGACGGAGAACATGAGGTCGCGCGGTCAGCAGGCGAGGTGCTCCTTGTCTACGCCGACCCGCAGGAAGTTGTCTATCTGGAGACTCTGCGGGACGGCCTTGGGGTACCCAGCTCGATGGTCGTGACCCTAAGTGAGGGTCGGCGTCTAGACACAGCCATGCTGGGTGAATGCACGGTCGAGAACGTCGGTGTGTCAGGTGATCGCCTGGTGTTGGCCGTGATAGCAAGGGACGACGAGGGTTGCTACATCGTATGGTTCCAAAGGGGACCCGGGGGATCCTGGGAGTTTGAACGGCGCGAGTCCACAGATGCGTACTACATAAGTCTGTCGGCAGACGGACGACAGGCGGTTCTGGGGCCCGAACAACCGGTGTTGGTCGATCGGAGTACAGGGAGGTCGGTGTCGCTTCCCGTCGAGGGTATCGCCAAAGCCCGCTTCGGTCCCGAGAGGCTCCTCCTGCTCGACTATCGGATCGTGGATAACGAAGAGATGGCCGTAGCCTATACGGTCCTTCTCGCATCGAACGAAGTGGAGTGGAGCCGACCCCTTCCAGTGAACCCCACTATCGAGTCTGATGCCGGCGTCACCCGTCTCGCCTACATCCAAGCCGGGGAGGGGGGAGTGGTGGTCGTGGACCTGCCCAATCGTGCGGAGCGGGTCTATGAGGTGGGGCCTGTCGATGACCTGGTCTTCATAGACTCAGATACGCTGCATGTCGCTCTTAGAGATGGGAGCTTGAAATGCCTGGATGTCGGAGTGACGCGATGAACACAGAGGAAACATGCCCGGAGGGGCCGGTGCTTGCGCTCGAGGCGCTCTCACTGGTCCGCAGAGGCCGGAAGATACTCGACGATGTCGATCTCAACATCACGGGTCGTGGGCGGGTATGCGGCATCTTGGGGTCCAACGGCGCAGGTAAGACCTCGCTCCTCAAGGTGCTGACCGGACTCGTCCGGCCCAGCAGCGGATCCGTCTCGGTATTGGGGGACACCATGCCCCATGGGGTGATGCCGGCCGATGTCGGCGCCCTTGTGGAAGAGCCGCGTTTCTATCCCTGGCTGTCGGCGAGGGATAACCTGATGGTCGCTGCCGGCGGCAGGAGCGACCGGACGGCCAGGGTAGACGAGGTGCTCGCCGCCGTCGGCCTTCAGGACCGCGCCGATGATCGGGTGCGCATCTACTCCCAAGGCATGCGCCAGCGACTCGGCATCGGGCGGGTCCTCCTCTCGGAGCCTGAGGTGGTGCTTCTCGACGAACCTGCCAACGGACTCGATCCCGAGGGTATCGCCTGGCTGCGCACGTTGCTGGGCTCCCAGCGAGAACGCGGAGCGACGGTGGTGGTCACCAGTCATGTGCTCTCTGAGATCCAGCGCACCTGCGACAGCGTGGTGGTGATGAGCGGAGGCAGGATCGTCGCCGGTGGAGCCATGGCAGACGTCCTCGCCGGCTCTTCTTCGCTCGAAGACCTGTACTTCAGCCTCTCCGACGATAGCGCCCCGCCGGTCTCCCATCGATGGACGGTCTGACCATGCCCGCGCCGGGCGCGATACGTGCGCCGCGCGCGGCGCATGCCCTGCTTCTGGGTCGCTACATCCCTGCTCGGGCGCTGCTTCTCGCTGCATACGGGTCCGTGTTCGTCGGTGGTCTGGCTGCGTTCGCCGTCTCCCTGAGCGAGAAGACCGACTACGGGCTCACATACCGGGTGTGGTTCGGAGCTTTGGTCGTGATCGTGCTGGCTATCGCAGTAGCACCGATAGTAGGCGCAAGAGTGGGGGGCTTGGATTGGGACCTAGGCACCATGAAGGACCATCACCTCGGGGGATACCGCATCTTCCGTCTACAACTGAGCGCCTTGGGGTATGCGACCGCCGTCGGTTTTATCTTTGTGCTTGTGGGGGTTTGTTCTGCGCTCGTGGTCGGGCTTATTGGCACTCTCGGCGCTCCTTCTCTGGCCGGGGATGGGCACCTGCTCTCCAACGGTATGGTCATCCGGCTATTCATCGCGGCGGGCGTGGGCATACCGTTTGCGGGCCTGGTCGGCTGGGCCATGGGAGTGGTCCTCCGTTCATCCTTGCGGGGGGCGCTTCTCGCTGAGGTGAGCCTCTTGCTCTATATCATGACAGTGCCGGTGGTCGCGGGGACCTCCACTCTGGCTCCCCTCAGGCTGCTCTATCGCTACTCTCCCTGGGGAGCTTTGGCGGCCACGGCCGGTGACTACCAACTCCCTAGTGTCGCTGTGGACCCGGTCATGGGTCCGGGCACCTCTGCCGTGGCGATGTGCCTATGGGCCGTGGTGATCCTCCTTGGAGCCGGGCTTGTCTCCGCTCGCCGGGATATCGGAGGAGGCGGGGCTTCGTGAAGTGGATCATGCTGCTGCCTATCGAAGCCAGGGTGGCCCTGCGCCGTCCGACGACGTTGGTCGCTGCAGGGATACTGTTCCTTGCGGGGATCGCACTGGGGTTCGTCTTTTCCCAGGCTTCGACGGCAGAGGTCGGTTCATTCGTCACCACGATGACGAAGAGTTTCGGCGGAGGAGCGGCCCAGGTCGTCGTCTTTGTAGCCATCCTCATCGGAGCGGGCATCGGCGCTGAAGACCACGATCTCGGTACGCGGAGGGATCTCTGGCTGGCCGGCATCGGTCCGATCGCATATGGGGCGGCCAAACTGGTGGTGGCCATCGAGACAGTGCTGCTGTCGACTCTTGTCCTGTTGTTGGGTGGAGCCGTAACAGGCGCCGTGAACGTATTCTTCCGAGGAGCTCCGCTGTATGCGGATTCGATGGCAGGAGCAGCGGGTCCCCTGACCGCGGTGCGCGCCGGCCTGATCGTACTTGTCGTGACCGTGCCGGTGGTTGTGACAGTGGTCGCGTGTATTGCGAGTGTGCTCCGGTCCCGTCTGTACGGAGTGGTGGCCGGACTGGGGATCTACGTCCTCTACCTGGCCGGGTTCTTCCTGGCCGCTTGGAACAGCTCTCTGGGGATCCTTGCCAAGGTCACTCCCATAGGGAGCTCCCTTGAGCTCGTGCGCGGCTTGGCCACTCCGGGTCGGATGGGCTTTTCTATGCGCCCCTGGACCGCTCTGCTCGTGACGGTGGGGTGGGTCGTTGTTCTTCTCTGCGCAGTATGGTGGCGGGAGCACACATACGAGACGCGACAAGAGGCCGGCTGCGGATCCAGGGCCGTCTGCGGTGGCCGCTTCGGGTTTTCCGGTGGTCGGGGCGTCTCTAGTCGGCGTCATCCGCGTATCAGGTCGATGCTCACCTTGCAGGAGATCCCTCGGCGCACGGTCCGCGCTCGTACTCATCTTGTCGTTGCCTGGTGTCTGATGGTGGTGCTGGGGGTCTGCGGGGTCGTCGCGGCCGGACCGTTGGTCGCGGCCGGTGCAAAAGCCGATGTCGTTTATCAGGCGTTGACCAACGACCTGCGCAGTGACTACATGGAGCGGCTTGCCATTCTTTTGAACGCCGGCGATCTCGAACAGGCGCAGTCGTACGTGGGGCCATCGGGGCTCGCCGGCTTCCGATTGATCGAGCAGAGTGTCACGGCCGGAGAGACGCATGTCACCCACTCCCAAGGAGGGGATGGGGTCCGCACATACGGCATCCTCCGTATCGAGCCGGTCACCGAGGATGAGGGCGACATGCCTGGGCCCATTGCCGAATTCGCTCTCGATCTTCACTTCGAGAAGGGTTCTTGGCATTGTGCGGGGATCAAGCTCTGGTGAGCGGTACCGGTAGGTCACGTTCGATGTTCATGTGGCCGGCGGGTCTGCCAGAGGTCAGTTGTGGGACTTGGTACGCAGATGGCGGCCGCAGTGGGCCACGATCACCTTGTCTCCCAAGGGGGCGAAGTGGATGCGCAGGTAGTACTTCGGGTCGGAGGAATCACCCAGGCAGAGATGCTGTGCTGCGAGGATCTTGTTCCCCTCGTGGGTCACGGTGCGCGTGGGGGGAGGAGACGGCGCTGCGGATACGGTTCGGATCGACCAGCACGACGGGCTTGCCCAAGCGGCGGGCGTGGATGCGGGCGTCCTTCTCGGCCAAGGCGGTCTGCAGTTGTTCGCATTCTCGGGTGATGTTTTCGATCGCGAGGCGGGCTTCGATGATCTCGCGCTCGAGGTCCTTGAGGCCTTCGCGCCTTTCCCATGCGTCTGAGATCAGCTTCGCGCGGGCGCGGTCACTCATGGGCCGGCCCGGGTCGGCGGCCATCCATTCGATCTCCACCCCGCGGACCGACTGGCGACCGTTGTTGTGGCCGACGACTCCAAGATACAACCAAAGACTGAGGAGAGAATCGGGGTCTCAAATCGGCTCTCGGGCATAATAGGAGTGTGTTGACGGGTATCGTAATCTTCTGGTGAGTGGGTGAGGTGGTCGACGAAGGAGAGGGGATGGCCGGCGGGCGCACAGAACGAACACACACCGGACCTCTTGCCGTCCAACTCGACGGCCCGGCGGTCGAACGCCATCGAATCGCCCTTCGCGATTTGGTGCTACTGGGTTCGCAGCTGCAGACTGCTGTCGATCGGGTCGCTCGGGTATTGATCGGACAGGACGACAGCGCTAGGCCCGGACGCACCCCGTCAGAGATCCTTGAGTGCTGCACTCTAGATCTCGTCGCAGTCGAGGAGGGGAGTCTGACTCTTGTTTGCGACCTGGCCAGTCGTGAGCAATCGACGCTCTTCGAGGACCTCGGCGAGGAAGCTCTGCAGGCCCTGATCGAGGGTGTGGGTGCTCTTAAGGGCGAAGGGGATATGCCGAGGGGTTTTGACGCAGGAGTGCTATTGGCCCTTCGAGAGAGTGGCAAGTTGCTCGACCGCGGCATCGACAGCATCTCTTTCGTACTACAGACGCGCAGTGGCGATGTGAGAGCGACCTATGGCCGCGATACCCATGAACGTGTCGTCGCCCGTATCCAGCAGCCCATCGAGAACAGGCGTGTCGTGGAAGGCAGGCTTCTCATGGGCGACTTCAAGGAGACCGGGTTCCGGTGCCGTTTGCATCCACCGGCCGGCAAGCCCATCAGGTGCGATTTTGGCGAAGCTCAGAAGGAGGCGGTTCTCGGCGCTTTGACCAAGTACGTGCGGCTGGTCGGCGAGGCCCGCGAGGTATCCGGAGAAATCGCTTCTCTAAGCATAGAAGACGTTGAGCTTCTGGACGTCTTTCCCTCAGATGCTTCCCTGATGGACGCAGGCTCGGGGTTCTTTGATGTAGCCCATGATCTGGAGTCTTTGGCCAAAGAGCAGTGCGTGAGACCGGCGGTCGATCTAGATGAGCTCGTCGGTGATTTCTGGCCTGGGGACGAATCTGTGGATGAATTTCTTGCGGCGGTGCGGTCATGGAGGCTGGATGACCATGCTGCCTGATGCCGGCCGGTGAGTCTCGTTCTTGACACAGACGTGGTGTCTTATCTTTTCAAAGGGGACACACGTGCAGACGCCTTCCGCACTCACTTGGGCGGTAAACTTCTCGTTGTGTCCTTCATGACGGTAGCTGAGCTCGACCGATGGGCGCTGGCCAGGAATTGGGGAGACGCACGGCGTTCACGACTCCAAGAGCACCTTGGCAACTTCATCATCCACCCCTTCGATCGTCGCCTCTGCCTGGAATGGGCAGAAGTGGCCGATTCGGCTGAACGGAACGGCAACCGGGTTGGGTGTGCTGACGCCTGGATTGCAGCCACCGCGAGGATGGCATAGCAGATTCATGAGTGAAGAGCTCTACGCCAAGGCGGCGCTGGGCCAAGACGTACAGATTATTGTCAGTCCGAAGCCGCGGAGCCGGAAACGCGTCGATTTGAGGGTGATCGGCAAGTCGTGCCCTTGAAGCACCTTGAAAAGTGATGCTCGACACCGATCTTGCGATGCTCTATGGGGTCGAGGTCAAAGCTTTGAACCAAGCGGTCGCGCGAAACCTCGGCTGTTTTCCGCCCGAATGCATGTCAGGACTGGTGCACTAGGAGGTTGCGGCTTTGAGGTCACAATCTGTGACCTCAAACGCTGAGGGCGGGTCCCCTGCACCGGCCGTGGAGGTCCGGTTGCTGTCAACCCTTCACCGCCTGCCTGGCGCGCTTGTCCGGCCTCCAGAACCGTATGGTATGACTTCAACCTTGACGATCTATGGAGACCGCTCTTCCTTGCGGGTCTCCTGGTCGCGGTCGGGACACTGATTGGGGGTGCTGCACGCCGGGTCCTGGGATTCGTAGGGATGGCGATCACCCTCTATCTGTTCGTGGGGCACGTGATGGAGGGTTTCGACCCCATCATCGGGCCCAGTGGCTTCAACTACGGCCGCTCCTAGTCCGCAGACCCCATCCTGTTCGCGTTGAGTGTGGTGGGCTACCTGGCGCTGCTGGCCCTGGGCGTGCGCTGCGTGGTAGGGCGCATATCGAGAGAATAGGGTCGCGTTCATCCCCGATGACTCCCCTCTCGAACGCGCTGAGAGGCGCGGGAGCAGAACTTCGTTCAGCTCAAAGTGGAGTTCAAATGCTGTCTGCGCAAGAGCCTCCACACCGGTGAGCGCGACCCGCATATCGAGCACAGCGCTCTCAAGACCATCGCCGGCTTCCTCAACGCGGGCGGCGGGACCCTAATTCATCGGGGTCGAGGTCGCATCGTGCCCTCAACACCTCCTCCAGCGGCTGTTGATCGCGTGACTTATCTGTCCCCGGTCGTCTGTACAATTGTCCTAGGGTCGCCGAACGTCGTTGTTCCGGGGGCCGCGTGCTCTGCAAGTTATTCGGAGGAGCCATGTCACCCGACCCCAGCCCCCTAGCTGACTATCTCGAGATAGCCCGCCGTCACGAAGCCCTGCAGGATGGGCTGCTGGCCCTTGAGTGCAACAGTCCCGACGACCTGGTCCAGGTCGCGCGCCTGGCGTCTGAGCGGTATGGTCTGCGCCGGTATGTGGCCGCTTTGCCGTTGGATGTACTGACCATACTCGTCCGGAGCGGCCATTGGGTCGATGCGCTGACTTTGGCCGATCTGGGGTACGGCACCTCGCTTCAGGCGATAGCGACCATCATGATCGAGGCCGGTGAGATCGACGCGGCGAGAAGCCTGCTTGAGCCGGTCGTTGCGGATGTCCGAGCGGACCCAGATGCGGAGGTCGAGCTCGATCTTCTTCGGTGCGTGGCCAAGACCGACCCGGTCGTGGCTCACGAACTCGCCCGGAGGTCACTCCACGAGGCCGAACAGGCAGATGAGCAGACGTACCAAGCTTGGCTATGGGCCGGCCATGCTCTTCATGCAGCCGGCCTGACGCCCGAAGCACACAAGGCGATCGCTATGGCGGTCGACCTTCTACCACCAGCGGATCCGAGCATCACTCAGGGCACCCCGGAGGACATGTATTACTCCGCTCTCTACCGCCTGATCACCGAGACCGGCTACGACCGGCTGCTCGCCGAGGCCGTCGGCATCGCGGGCCTGCGCCGGCTGGTCGGCGCTGTGGACGATGACGCGGCGGCGTTGGGGCGTCAGGGTGTTTTCACGCTACACAGTCTGCTTGCCGGTAGCATGCTCGACCTGGGTGAAGAAGACGAGGCCAGAGAGCTGCTCACCGACGCTCTTGCAGCCCTTGCCGAAGACGAGGGGTGGGTGATCGACGGCTCCCACAGTCACGCGGCCGACGTGCTCGCGCGCCTCGGGGAGCCCGACAGTCTCCTCCTGCCTCTCGTCCGCACCGAAGAAGACACTGTGGTCCGCGGCGGCTTACTGCTCGACTGCGCTCTGCCGTTCCTCGCCCGTGGGCTGCTCGACCCCGGCCTAGATCTGCTGCGAGAGGCCGTCGGCTATCTGCAGACCGAAACCCGCCACGGATACTTGACCTACGGCGCGTTGGTGGAGGCGGCGGCAGCCCTGGTGCGGACCGGATCTCCAGATGGTGTCGACGAGGGTCTGGCCGTCGCTCGATCCATCCCAGTAGGGCGAGGCACCGACCACGCCGGGCACGAGAGTTGCTACCGAGCCGAGGCACTTGCCGCGATCGCCCGCGCACTCCTTGATCAGGGCCACGAAGAACAGGCGCTTGAGCTTGCGGCCGAGGCTCACGAAGCTACATGGGACTGGGCGTGGAGCAGACCGAAGGAGTCGCAGCTCTTGGCCGCCGCTGCCAAGGCGCTCGCCGCTACGGGAAGCCCAGAGGCGGACGAGATGGCACGCCGAGCCATCGAGGCGGGGATGTCCGGCAGCCGTTCGTCTGGACGCGGATTCGAGCAGGCCTTTCTCCATCGGCTTGTGGGGGAGCCCGAAGTGGCCCGGAGCCTCATTGAGAGAGCCATAACAGATGCTGCGTGCGTCGAATATGAAGAGGACGAATACTATCCCGATCCGACCGTCTCACTCGGGTCGCTCTGCTCTCCTTTGCTCGAACTCGGAGAACGACAGTTGGCCGAACAGGTCGCCGGTCAGGCTTGGGAGAGTGCCCGCCATCCCAAAGAGCTCTTTCGAGACGAAGACTGGGCGATAGTGGTCTCCGCCTACGTCGACTGCGGGCTCGACCCGCGGGCGGCCCACGATGCCGCGTCGGAAGCGCTCGGGGTCGACCGCGACGATGACGACCACGAGATCCCGGATGGAGTGCTCGCCCGGCTGGCCGAGGGTCTCGCTCTCGGAGGCGACGAGCAGAGGGTGAGAGAGATCGCCCGGCAGATCGCGAGGACCTGTCCGTTCTGTTCGGGCTATGCCGAGACATATGCCCGCTTGGGCAGAGCTTATCTCGCTCTCGGTCGACCCGAGACGACGCACGCTCTGCTCGACCAGGCGCTCATGATCGCCCAGCGGTCGAGGGGACACCGTCTTGGACAGATCGTGCCTGTTGCCGAAGCCTTTCTGGCAGTCGGTAGAGCCGGGGATGTCTCCGATCTGGTGAGTCTGCCCTGCATGTCCGGTCGCGCACTCGCCGATCTCGGAAAGGTGCTCGGCAAAGCCGGAGAGAAGGAAGCGGCGATCGCCGCTTTGCGTCGTAGCCTGCTGGAGGCCGACGGCCCTGGTCAATGGACGGCGGCACTTGAGAGTGTCTGCGAGATGATGGGGGTGTGGTCGCGCGGAGAGCTCATCCTTGAAGTCGTGGGCCTGACCGACCGAAACATCGGCTGACCGCGGAGACGGATCATGATGACCGTGCCCTCCTGGATGAGCGCATGCGGTGCTTCACTGCGCCCTGCCTCAGTCTCGTCGGCATTTGTTCGGGCGGCGATCCCCGGGGGCACGTCACTCAGTCGAAGCCCCCGACAATATCCTCGTACACCGGGATCGGGTCAGAGGTGCGGACCGTTGCCTGCACTACAATCGCGTCGGGGAACCCTCGTTGATACCAGTCCATGTCGTATCCAGTGGCACTCGTTCTTCGGGCTTCGAAGACCACCCACCAGCCCGGCTCCATCCCCTCGAAGTTGTCCGACTTCTGGACTGTGAAGTAAAACTGCAAACCATGGATCTCATTCCCCATGCGCTCGAGCACGTGCTGTGCCTCGAGTTCGGTTGTCAACTTCGCACCGATGACGAAGTACAGCGTCTCCCCGATGTGAGAGGTTCCTCCCAGGCGCCTGGCGTTGGCTATCGATTCGGGAGAGAGGGGGGAAGCGGGCGCAAGCGAGAGCATGTTGAAGAGCATTTTAGCCACCTCGCCCCGGGTGGCGTTGGCGTTCTGCCAGCCTGTCCCCATGCCGAGGAGCCCATCCAAGAGACCGTTGTATTGAGCGGTGCGCAGGTTGGCGCCGTGGGGTTCCGAAACGCCGGCAAAGTAGCTCCCGGTTTCGACCGGCGGTTCCTTGAACATCCCGGGAAAAAGACTCTTAGCTCCCCGCACGATCATGCTCACCACCTGGTCTCGGCGGATGGAGTCCCAGGGGCCGAATAGGGTCTGGCCGATGTTGGTGCCTTTGGTGATGTCGTTCTCGTAGGCCGCCTGCACGAAGACGTGGGGTAGCCCTTGGCGTCCGGCGCGCCCAGATCGGTGAAGCGGGTGGCGGTGGAGGTGCCGGGAGTGATGCCCAGCGTGCCCACTATCATCTTGGCGAACTGCGCGCGCTTGACCGGGTCGTCAAGGCCGAACGTGCCGCTCGTGTAGCCGGAGATGATACCGCGGTCGGCCATACCCATGACGGCCTCGCGGTAGGGGTGGCCGACCGGCACATCAGAGAAGTCCCGAGTGGCCACGAAGACATCCGGGCTTTCAGCGCCATTGCCGGCCCAGACGATGCGGTGGCCGGAGACCTGGGGGTTACCATCGTACTGGTCGTTCGCCGTGAGCTGGACCACGCCTCCCGAGGGCGTCCAGGTGAAGATCTCTCGGTCGTTGCCGTCGAAGCTCTCCCAGACGACGCGGTCGCCGGAAACCTGGGGGTTACCATCGTACTGGTCGTTCGCCGTGAGCTGGACAACGCCTCCCGACGGCGTCCAGGTGAAGATCTCTCGGTCGTTGCCGTCGAAGCTCTCCCAGACGACGCGGTCGCCGGAGACCTGCACTTCATGTTCGACCTCGCCTTCGGCCATGAGGCGAATAATGCCGCCGGTCGGCGTCCAGGTGAAGGCCCGCCACTTGCCGCCCTCGTAGCCCTTCCAGACGATGCGGTCGCCGGAGACCTGCGGCCAAGTATCTTGATAGCCGTTGTCCGTGACCTGGACTACGCCGTCGGTCGGCGTCCAAGTGAAGATCTCGTAGTCGTTGCCGTCGGCGCCCTGCCAGACGATGCGGTCACCCGAGACGGTCGCATGAGAGTTGCTGCATCCGCTTTCGCTGACTTGAATGACTTCCTCGCCTGGTGTCCAGGTGAAGATCTGGAAGAGTCCGCCCTCAATGCCCTCCCAGACGACACGGTCGCCGGAAACCTGTGGGTTGCTGACGTAACGGTCGCGGTCCGTGACCCGGATCACGTTTCTCGTCGGCATCCAAGTGAAGATATCTGGGTAGTCGCCGTCGGAGCCGCACCACACGACGCGGTCGTCGGAGACCCGCGGTGTACTGTCGTCGTAATCGTTTACGGTGAGTTGGACAAGGCCCTCTACGGGGGTCCAGGTGAAGATCTCTCGGTCGTTGCCGTCGAAGCTCTCCCAGACGACGCGGTCGCCGGAAACCTGGGGATGGTGGTTGTCACCGTCGGTCGTGAGACGAGTGATGTTGAAGGACTCTGCGGCAGAGGCTGCCCCCGCGAAAAGGGATAGGACGCAGGTCAGCGTCAGTAAGAGAGCCGAGATCAGAATCGACACTCGACGACGAGTAGTCTTCTCCATGTACTCACACCCCTTTGGCCACCCGGCTACACTATCCAACGCAGAGCAACGATGTCAATCCGGGGGACGAAAACCGTAGAGCCGTGCCCACCGGAGGAGCCGCACATGACTCATTCCCCACGCGCGGCATATAGCGCCTAATGTATGATGAACGGAGTGTCCGGGGCTCTTCTGGGGGAGGTGGATGGTGAGGCAGGCATCACGACGGCGCGTGTCTCTTGGCTGGAGCATTCGGGGGGCGCTTCTCATCTTCCTGGTGGGCATTGCTCTTCTAGGCACGGGCTCGACTGCGCAGGCAAGCGAGATCCGGGTCTCCGGCCCGGGCGGCCAGGTCGGCTTTTCGGCCCTCGCCGGCAACTGGGTCGCCTGGGACGACTACCGAACCGACCCTGCAGTCATCTGCTGGCGGAACCTCGACTCCGACGCCACGGGTTTTGTCGCCGTCCCTGGTCTTTATGGAGACCGGGGCACGCCCTGGGCCCTCGGCGACGATTTCATCGTATGGTCGGAGGGATTCGGCACCGACGGGGTGGTTCTCGCGCAACGCTTGACGACCGGCGATAAGCGGACTCTTACCTACGGTGGTCAACCACTCACCAGCTTCGCCCGGGTGATAGGTACGACCGTGTACTGGTGGGGCGACGGGCAAGGCGAGATGCATCCGCTCCATAGCCAGGACCTCCTCACCGGCGCCACCCAAACATGGGTGGTCCCCTTCCAGGAGATGAACCTCTTCGATCTCGCCGGCGATTGGTATGTGTGGGTGGCGTTCGATCCGAGGCCGGACGGGCCGCAAGACGACTTCGCCGGCTCCGTTCTGGCGCGGCATCTGAGGAGCGGCGAGACCATCACCTTGGGTCCCGCCATATGGGGGAACACTCAGGCGGCGCCGCCTCACCCGGACATCGACGGTGAGTGGGTGGTGTGGGATACGGCCGTTTCAGTAGTGGAGTGGGATAACACCGTGCTCTACGCATACGATCTCACGAATCGAGAACAACTGGTTCTCGTGGAGGAGGACGCTCCTGAGGGTGACGCGCACTTCCCCCGGGTCTCGGAGGGATGGGTGACGTGGCAGGCCCAGTCAGGCTCGAGCATCCGCAGTTACTTCCGTCCGCTGGACGCAGCCTCGGCAAGGCCGCATCCGGTGAGCCTTGCTGACGGTCAACAGTACTTCCCGAAGCTTGACTATCCTTGGCTCGTGTGGATGGACAATCGCTCCGGCAGCTACGAGGTCTATGCCCGGCGCGTCTCCACAGAGCCTCAGTTTACAGACGTCGCCCCACCCGACGAGGGGTGGGGAAAATCCACCGCCATCTATACCTTGGTGAAAGCCGGGATAGTCCAGGGCTACGACGACGGCACTTTTAGGCCTGACAATCCCGTTCTTCGGGCCCAACTGGCCAAGATGCTCGTGGGCGCGCTGGGACTGGAGGTGCGGGATGGGGCCATCCGGAGCAACTTCGTGGACGTTCCGGTGGGTCCGCCTTCTGATCCTCTCTACCCCGACGATTATGTTGCAGTGGCAGCCGCCAACGGCATCGTCCAGGGCTTCAGCTCCTCCTTGTTCAGGCCCTATCAGCCGGTGACACGCATTCAGATGGTGAGCATGGTGGTCCGGGCGTTGGAGCGCTTGCGGCCGGGACGCTTGGAGAAGCCGGCCCCGGACTGGAAGTCCCAGTTCCCCGAAGCCACCGATCCCACCCACGGAGAAAACGTGCGCCTGGCTGAGTACAACGGCCTGCTGTCACATTGGGGCCACTCTTACCCTTGGGAAGGGTTGTACGCAAACCTACGGGACCCAGCCACGAGGGAGGAGATGGCGCTCATGCTCTGGTGGGCTTTGGGGGGTGAGCTTCCCCCACTTGAGGAGCCAATGAAGAGTGAGATGACCCTCCCCGAGCTTCGTGACCACCTTCTGAGGACCGTTGGTACGGCAGACCTGATCTACCTGCCGACCCAGCTCCCCTCTGGTTGGGCGCTGCTGAAGGACGGATGCGAAGTGTGGAAGGGAGGCGGTGGATACAACCTCACCTTCACCAATGGACACTCCACCATTTATCTCGAGTGCCCCTATGAAGGAGACGGCCCCCTGGGAGGCTATCACCATACGGGGGTCACTTGGGAAGGCCAAGAAATCGCTGTGGGCTACTCCTACGGCTGGCTCTGCTGTTTCGTCGACGGCGTGGACAATTATCTCTGGCTCATCGCTGATCCCTGGAACCGCGAGGCCGTCCTTGCCATGGCCGCATCCATGGAGCGGGTAAGAGGACGATGAGCCTTGGTAGATGAAGGATGCTTCTTCACAACCGGCGCTCTCTGGCCCGTATCTACCAACACGCCACCCCCGCGATTGAAGGAGAGGTCACCCACGCTGTTGCTATCCCCATCCACCGGCAGTTGAGCTGTGAAGACCTACGAGAACACGACGGTTGTTACACGACGCCCGGGGACGCTACCCTCGGTTTGGCGCCGACTTCCCCTCAGGCTCGCAGCGAAAGCCTACCATTGACGGAAGACTCTGGCTGCCTGCAGCTTGACCGATGCCTCTAACCGGCGCGCCCACTCAGTAGCTGTCTCCCACAAGGCGGCGGCATTGAAGCCCGCGTTACCCGGCAGCGCGCCCTCGCCCACGCACGTCTCCGGGGGCCACAGGGCCGCGTACATCTGGCCTGACAGTTGGGAGTTCCTGCGGGAAGTGAAATTGCCGGCCAGACTGACCAGGGGGTTATGTCCGGCGGTCAGATTGTTGCCCAGCCGTCTAAGGATGTTGGCCGCCGAGTAGAAGGTCCCGGTGCAGCCGGTCATCTCCTGGATGATCTGGTTGGTGCTCAGGTGCTTGTAGCGAGCGACCGGGTAGGTGAGCGTGTAGTACTTCCAGTCTTCGGGGAAGGCGGACATCGCCAGCTGCCCTTCCGCCTTCATCCGCGCGAAGAGACGAGTCCCGGGGAGCGGGGTAAGAAACAGCACGTTCATGTTATCCACCCCGTAGCGGTCGGCACCCTCCGCGATCAGTTTGCCTACCCCGGGACGATCGGAGTCGAACCCCATGATGAACGAGCCGACCACCAGGATGTTGCGCCGGCGGATGCGCTCCACTGAAGCGGGGATATCGCGCCCAGAGAGCATGCTCCCCTTCTTGCCCAACCCGGGCAGCCCCTCGGGTGTCACCGACTCGAACCCGATGAACAGGCCGATGCAGCCGGACTTCTCCGCCAGATCGAGGAGTTCCTCATCGTCGGCGAAATCGATCGTGGTCTGGCCGGCCCACAACTTGCCCGTCCTGGCCTCGGCCAAGGCACGGAAGAGTCCCTTGGCCCGTTCGACGTGCTGAGGCTTGCGACCGATGAGGTTGTCGTCGACGATGAGCACGCGCTTCTCAGGGATGGTCTTGAATTCGTTTACCACGTCGGCGATCGGTCGCTGCCGGTATTGTGCCCCGTTGAATTTGGTGACGCTGCAGAAGTCGCAATTGAGCGAGCAGCCTCGGGTGGTCTGGATGGCTCCGAAGGCATATCCCCGAGGAAGCAGGTCGTGACGGGCCGGGACGATATGGTCCATGGGCGCCTGGCCGCCCTCATATAAGGGCTTGATAGCGCCGGCCTGCACATCTTTGAGAACCTGCGCCCATACAGCTTCGGCTTCGCCGGTGACAACGGAGTCCACATACCGGCTCGCCTCCTGGGGGCGCATCGACGCGTGGATCCCGCCCATGACTACGGGGATGCCCCGATCGCGAAAGTCGCGCGCTATCTCGTAGGCTCTGGGCGCCTGCGAGGTGAAGGCCGTGATGCCCACGAGGTCGGGCCGTGGCAGGTCCTCATAGGTGATCGCACCACGATTCTCATCGAGGACGGTGACTTTCCAATCCGGAGTAGTAAGCCCGGCCAGCACCAGGAGACCAAGCGGCTTCCACAGACGGAAGCGGTTCCAGTAGCTGCTTCGGTTGAGAGAGAGGCCGACGAGAGGGTTAGACGGGTTGATCAAGTAGGCAAGCATGTGGCTCCAATCCGAGGATGGTGGAGGGACGTTGCCCGGTTCACCTCGCGGCAACCGGCCGGTTGCAGGTGATGACCAAGCCGGCCCCCAAATCGGGGGCTCCCGCGTCTTGGCCGTAAGTTCAATAAAGGATAGCAGCCGACGGTTAGCGTCCACAAGAGTCGTGTACCAGAGTCAGTCACTCCATCTCAGGACCGGAAGTTCGTACACCGCTGGCTGAGCTCAGCTTCCGTCAAGAAGTCCGTTACTCGCCCGGATTGAGATCGCGCCTATCCCCCTGATGACGGAGCGGCTTGCATTATCTGCATCAAACATACATACTCATACATATAAAACGATGCGGAGAGCCGACGATGAGGACGACCCTGAACATCGATGACGAGCTTCTGAAGAAGGCGGCCGAGATGACGGGTACGAGCGAGAAGACCAAGCTGGTCAAGCTGGGGCTGGAGGCGCTGATCGAGCGCGAGAGCGCCAAACGTCTTGCCAGACTGGGTGGCACCGAGAAACGATCAAGACCGATACCAAGGCGGCGCGACCGATAGCCGTCCTGGTCGACACGTCGGTCTGGATCGATCACCTGCGATACGGCAACAAGCGGCTGATCACTCTCCTGGAGGCCGGGGAGGTCCTCTGCCATCCGTTCGTCATCGGCGAGCTGGCGTGCGGCGACTTGAAGAACCGAGCAGAGATCATCTCCTTGCTGGGAGAGCTTCCCCGGACTCCTATGGCCGGCCACGATGAGGTCGTCGCCTTCCTCGAGATGCGCGATCTGGCCGGGAGGGGCTTGGGATATGTAGACATGCACCTACTCGCTGCGGCTCTCTTAGGTGGGGTGCGGTTGTGGACGCTCGACCGGCTTCTTGGGGGGGTGGCGCAGCGGCTGCGTTGTGAGTCGGTGTGTTGCTCTTCGGTCCGAGAAACAGAATGACGACCACTATGAACAGCAACAGGATCACGATCGCCACCACCACAACGGCTTGTAGGCGTCTCGTCAACGTCGCATCCCTCCCTCACCTGACCTCTTGTCGTTTGGCGATGGCCCACGCTCCCAGTCCGAAAGCGCACGACCAAGCGAGCAGCACAGCCAGTGCCCACCATGGTCCTAGCCCTCCGGGCACCTGATCGGGAGCACCGACGATGCCCGCGGGATACGACAAGGTCGCACTCAGCAGTTCTGCAAAGGCTGCTGACGGGATCCAGGGAGCGTGGATGAAGCCCCCCACATAAATCAGTGCGACAGTGCCCACCAAAGCGGCAGGTGTACTTCGCAGTGCGAGCACGAGAAGACTCGCCAGCAACCCGTAGCAGGCGAGTCCGGAGAACACGGCTCCCATCTGCGCGAATATCGAGACGCCGGCCTCCTCTAGGGGGACAAGGGCTAGAAGTGGGTAGCGCGTTGATATCGCGTGTGACATGACGGGCTTCCACGCAAGTCCCAATAGTCCGGCCACTATGGCGATGCATGCGCACCCGCCCACCACCAAGACCATCTTGGCGAGAACGGTCGGACCCCATCCGAAATGCGCAGCTCTGACACGGTTGGTGCGCCACGAGATCTCACTGCCTATCAGACCGGCTCCCCAGGCGGCGACCAGGAACGGTCCGAGTGCTGCCAAGATGGCTAGGGGGACACTCACCCCGTGCGAGGGCTGGGTGTCTCGAAAGCCTGCAAGAGCATCGGGGTCATTCACAAACGACTGTACTGAATCGCTGCCCAGATGAGTCTGGAGAAGGCCGACGGCTTCGTTGTTCTGGCCCATGAGACGGAGCGTCATCAGGCAGGCGAAGAGAAGTGCGCACACCACCAAGGTCAGTATGATCCAAGTCCAACGACTGCGACACGTGACCTTCCATTCCACACCCAGGAAGCCGCTCACCCTCATGCTCGACCCTCCTCGTCCTGCGCGAGGAGAGCCGTGAAAGACTCCTCCAGGGTGTCGTGCTGGATCTTCAATTCTTCAACGGGCAGGCCAAGGCGTTGGATATCGGCAACGACCGATTCGGCGTCTCCCACAGAACTGCAGGGTATGGAGGCGCTCATGCCATCGTGGCGCTCCAGGGCTGTACGATCGGGAAACAGCTCTATCACCTTGTCGATCGCTCTAGTCACCACCCGCACCTGTGGCGGGCGTCGGGATGTGAATTCGGCGACCGTCCCCTCGAACACATTGGTTCCCCGATGGAGTACGACCACTCGGTCTGCAAGCTTGGCGGCTTCGTCGAAGTCTTGCCCAGTGAGCACGACTGCGGCACCTTCTGCCACGATTCGTCGGATGGCCTCGAGTAGCATGTGGCAGGCACTGGGGTCGAGGCCCACCGTGGGTTCGTCCAGAAACAGAAAAGTGGGTCTGCGGATCAGGGCGGCGCCTACAGCTAGGCGCCGTCTCTGACCCAGGGAGTATTGCCTGCCCTTCATGCCGAGGAACGAGTCGGTCAAGCCAAGGACCCGCCTGACTTCATTCGACCAATCAGCCGATGCCGGGGAACAGCCGGTCATGACAGCCAGATTCATGAGGCCGGACATGTGAGGATAAACGGGAGGTTCGTCGAAGACCACTGCCAGGCTACGTCTCGCCTGGGCGGCTGGGCGTCCATCGAGTGACACATGGCCTGCGTCTGGAGCGGTCAATCCAAGAGCTATTCGTAGCCAGGTCGTCTTGCCTGCCCCGTTCAGACCGGCGAGCAGAGTCGCGCTTCCAGATGGTGCACAGAAGCTGAAGTCGATCAGGATCTTCTTCTCTGCCCGCCCCCTGCCGAACGACTTGCCGACGGCATGTGTCAAGACACCGCTCATTCGATCGTCCTTCCGTTGCAGAACCCTATCGTGGTCGTTGATCCCGCTAAGCGTAGGATGCAGAGGACCAGAAATGATGACGCTGGTCCCGGAGGGCTGGAGGTCTACCACCAACCTCCCGTCCAATGGACAGTGGACGTGAGATAGTCATCCCACTTCTGGCCTATCGAGCCCCATTTTGTATGGACACCCCAACTGAACTTGACGGTATTGATCGATTGACCGGTACCGCGATATGAGGTCACATATCGGCTCCAGTAATCAGTGTATTGGGGCTGTCTCAGCATGCTCTCAAAGCTCCATGGGTTCCATACAACTTAGGTTGTAGTTATTCTCCGCTTATTGCCGGGTAGAGACCGAGATGGCGTCGTGCGCTCGTGGCAGGACGCGCTTCGGAGGAGGTCAGCGTGCAGCGTCGATCCGGATGATGCGGTCGTCGAGCGGTCCGGGTCGGCCTCGTCCGTCGTGGTTGCTGGTCGCCATGTAGAGCGCGCCGTCCGGTCCTTGGGCTATGGCCCGCAGCCGACCGAACCGGTCGTCGAAGAAGATCCTCTCCTCGGC
>JAAYJE010000020.1 GCA_012523095.1 Actinomycetota bacterium
AGGCTCACAAACGAGTGCGGATGGAAGCGTGGCCGGTGGGCCGACTCTCCTTGGGGCAAAAGGACCGGACGACAATGACATGAATGCAAAGATCAACCTTGACAAGGGCTGGCCCTCTCATGGAAGAGGCCTGGGAAGCAACCTCTCTCTCCTGCGATAATCACCGTTATGCGACCATACCGATGAGACCCATCAAGACTGGGGACCGCTGATACAGATGAGCCCACAATTCGTGAGATGCGGCGAATGCCGGACGATCAACGAGGCGCACTCCCTCTTCTGCAGCCGTTGCGGAGCGACGCTCTATGGGAGGTCACCTTCCGGCTCCCTGTACAGGCGGCGGAAGGTGACGATAGTCGGGACCCTCAAGGCCTTCGCGTTGCTGCTGATCCTCGCAGCCACTGTTTTCACCCTCTATGCGGTGGTCCAGAAGGGGCTTGCCACCAAGGAAGAGATCGACCCCTACGCGGGGATATCCGGCACCACCGCCACTCTGTCCGAGGAGACCTCCGGTGGTTCAGGCTCAAGCCAGACCTCCCCCTCAGAAGCCTCCACTCTCGTCAGGCCGACGTCGGTCGAAGCGTCTTCAACCCTCAAGTCCACCTCCACTCACAGCTACCGCCCCACCAATCTGGTCGACGGCGACGTCACCACCGCGTGGAACGAAGGGGCTGAAGACCTGGGCCTCGGCGAATGGATCAAGTTCGAGTTCTCCCGACAGCTGGTGCTCACACGCATCGAGATCGCCAACGGGTTCCAGAAGGACGACGACCGTTTCGCCAGAAACCCCCGCGTCAAGACGCTCAAGGTGGAGTACTCCACCGGCACCGTCCAACTGGTGGACCTGCTCGACACTCCGGACTTCCAGACGATAGTGCCCACCCGCCAACCGGTCGAGTGGATGAAGATGACCATTGTCTCGGTCCACCCCGACTACGAGTGGGAGGATACTGCTCTTTCGGAGGTACGCATCTACGCGCGGACCGACCGATAGGAACCGGGTCAAGTCACAGAGGGAGAGCCGCCCCCCGCCGCACCGCTTTCTTGCCGTACTTCTCCCGTATGGCGTCAAGCTTGAGATCAAGCTCTCTGAGCAGCGGCAACTCCTGGTCGAAGAGGTCGTCCTGCCAAGCGCGCGGCGCCAGATTGCTTAGCCCTACCCCCAACAGCCTCAGATGATACCGTCGGCGGCGTCCCTGCCTGAACAAGCTCAACACCTCCTCGAAGAAGGCCTCGTCGACATCGAGAGGCCGATGGAGAGTGCGGGAACGGGTATGGGTGACGAAGTCCGAGTAGCGGATCTTGACCGTCACCGTCCGTGCCTCCAGCCGCCTGAGGCGGAGGCGCCGGCAGACGTCCTCGGTGAGCGACACCAGTGTCGACTCAAGCAGACCCACATCCGACACGTATTCGTCGAAGGTGTGCTCCCGAGAGATAGACTTCACCTCCTCGTAAGGTGTCACTCGACGCGGGTCTTCCCCCCGGGCGCGGTGGGCGAGCAACTCGCCTATCTCCCCGAACGAGAGCCTCAGAAGATGAACCGGTATCCGGGCGAGATCGCCCACAGTGGAGACTCCCCGATCGTGCAGCCGCTCCAGCAGGGCCGGGCCCACCCCCGGCAGCCGCTCCACAGGCAGAGGCGCAAGGAACTCTTCCTCCCGCCCCGGCGGGACCACGGTGAAGCCGGCCGGCTTGCGAAGATCGGAGGCCACCTTGGCCACCAGCTTATTCGTGGCCAGCCCTACGGAGATGCTCAGGTCGAGCTCGTCGACCACCCGGCGTTGGATGAGCCGGGCCGTTTGCATCGGCGGGCCGAACAGTCGCTCGGTGCCGGTAAGGTCGATGTAGGCCTCGTCGAGGCCCATCTGCTCGACCAGAGGGGAATACTCGTCCAGCATGGCCATCAGACGTCTGGAATACTCATGATAGAGTCGGCTGTGCCCGGTGAGATACACCCCATGAGGGCAGAGACGCCTGGCCGTGCGCAGCGGCATGGCCGAATGTACGCCGTACCGCCGGGCTATGTAGTTGGCGGTGGACACCACCCCCCGCCCGCCGCCCCCCACAATGACCGGCTTACCCCGTAGCGAGGGGTCCCGATTCTCCTCCACGGCGGCGAAGAAGGCGTCGAAGTCAAGATGGGCTATGGAACGGTGAGCAGCCCAAGGACGCACGATGATGTCCTGCCGTTCGGCAGAAAGCTCTTCCGTAGAAAGCCTCTGTGAGGGAAGTCCCTTCATGTACGACATGATAGTCGAACGTATGTTCGCCGACAAGAGGGACATCGGCCGGAACCGGCACCTCAAGGACTACTCGATCTTCCCCGCCAGCGTCTCGTACCCCGGACGGCCCATGAGCGCGTAGGTGGCCTGCTTACCCATCTCCACCCCAGGCTGATTGAACGCGTCGACGTCATACAGCTCGCCGGCGATGGCGGTCGCCATCTCGAACATGTAAACGAGCGCCCCCATAGAGAAGGCGTCCACACGAGGGACGGTGATGGTCACCGACGGTCTCCCCGCCTTGGCCAGAGCCCAGGCCGTCGCCTTCTGCTCCGCCCACATGAGGTCGGCCAGCGTGTGCCCGCCCAAGAAGGCCAGGGACTCGGCGCTCGGCCCGGGTGCCGGGATCGGCACGGTGTTGGCGAACTCCCTCACCCCCAGGAACGTGATTATCTTGTCGTCCGGGCCCTCCGCGTAGAGCTGCAGCTGGGAGTGTTGGTCGGTCACCCCCAAGGCCTTCACTGGGAGAGGGCCCACATTGACTATCTGGCCCTGACGGTCGATCTCCTTACCCAGGCTCTCCGCCCACAACTGCCGGTACCAGTCGGCCAGGTCCCGAAGGCGGGCCGAGTAGGGCATCATGACGCTGACGCAACGGCCCAGAGCCGCGTCTTCCACGTATTGGACCCCGGCGAATGTACAGGCCGGGTTCCCCCAGCCCTCCGAGCCGGCTATCCAATCGGCCATGTCGGCGGCCCCCTCCAGCAGACCACGGACGTCCATGCCGGTCAGCGCCGCCGGCAGCAGCCCCACGGCCGACAGCACCGAGAAACGCCCTCCCACGCCGGGAGGAAGGTCGAACATGCGGACGCCCAGCGACTCGCCGATGTTGCGAAGCGCGCTCTCCGAGAGATCGGTTGTGAAGACCAGGTGATCCTTGAGAGCGGCCGCGCCCACCGCAGCCTGCAGACGGTCCCTCACTACCAGATATCCGGCCATGGACTCACTGGTGGCGCCCGATTTCGAGATCACGTTGACGAGCGTACGCTCCAGCGGTAGATGGTCGAGGAGCGCCGCCGTCTCGTCGGAATCGACGTTGTCGAGGACGTAAAGCCGGGGCCTCGCACGCCGTTGGTCCGGCGTCAGTTCGTTGTGGAAGAAGGGCAGCAGAGCCGTGGAGAGCGCGATGGTCCCCAGGGCCGACCCTCCTATGCCTACAACCAGGAGACACTCGAACCTGCCGATGTTCTCTTCCGCGAAGGTCAGGAGCTCAGTGGGATCCTGCCGCGGTAGATCCATCCAGCCAAGCATGCCGGTGCCTGCATTGTCCAACACCGCTCTCCGCGCACCTTCGAGCCGGGGCGCGAACCTTTCAAGCATCTTTGGTGTCAATCCGTCCGTCTCGCTTGCCCCGGCCAGACACCGCCCGATGTCGATGTCGAGTCGTTCCTCGCTCATGCTCCCTCCCTGGATCCGTCGGCCGTAGCGGTCTCGCTCACGCCGGCATCACACCATCCCGATCTTCTCATCGCGCCGGTCAACCAGGTCCGCCCGGTCGAAGCGGGCGACCCAAGCCCATCAGATCAAGCGCACGGCGCTGCCGGCGCCCAAGCCGGCGCCGTCACCAGTTCTCCTTCCCCATATAGCACATCCCCATGCGCTTCGGCAGAGGTGAGTACTGGATAACTCGGCCGCCGCGGCAGCACCGGGCGGCACCCGCAGTGAATCGCCTCCTCCACCACTCATCGATAGATTCACACGGCCACCTTGATTCTATATGCTGACCCGGCGGGTAGGTAGAGATAGCGGATGATCGGAGCGGAGCGACATGGCAGACAAGAGCAATGACAAGCAGCGTGCGCTGCGGACAAGTCGAGGCCGATCAGGGCGGGCGAAGCTGCCGCTGATCGGCGCCCAGGTCTCTACGGCCGGCGGCTTCGCCCCCGTGCCTGAACGTGCGGTCGCCATCGGAGCCGAGGTCGTGCAGATCTTCAGCTCTAACCCCCGCACCTGGCGGACACGGTCTCCCGGCCTCGAGGAGATCGCCTTTCTCACCAGCGGTCTTCGCCGCCACTCCCTCCCTCTTTATCTCCACACGATCTATCTCATCAATCTCGCCTCACCGGACGAGGAGCTGCGGAAGCGCTCCACCTCAGCCCTGGCCCACGCTCTGGCCACCGGTGCTCTCACTGAAGCAGCCGGGGTGGTCACACACGTCGGCTCTCACAAGGGCACGGGTTTCGATAGTGCCGCCACCCGGATCGTCCAAGCCATCCGATCGGCATTCGAAGAAGCCGACGAACGGCTGGCCGACCTCGGCCACGCCGAAGGTCTCCCTCCTCTGCTGCTCGAGAACAGTGCGGGAGCCGGCCATACCGTAGGCGCCCGCTTGGAGGAACTGGCCGCCCTTCTGGACGCCTCCCCGCGGGGACGTCGGGTCGGCCTGTGTCTCGACACGGCCCATCTTTTCGCCGCGGGCCACCCGGTTCACGAAACCGCCGGCCTGGAGAAGCTGGTGTCAGGACTGCGCGACCTCGGTCTTCTCGACCGGGTCCTGCTCATCCATCTGAACGATTCGGCCTCGCCGTTCGCTTCGAACCGCGACCTGCACGAGAACCCCGGCGACGGACTGATCGGCTACACGGGACTGAGTCGGGTGATCAGGTACCCGGCCTTCGCCCGCGTCCCGTTCGTCTTGGAAGTGCCGGGAGCCGACGGCCGCGGTCCCGATGCCGCCGCCATAACGGTGGCTAAGTCAATGCGGGAGGAGGCCGCACGCCCACCAGAAGGGCCTGCTCACGCCGCAAAGCGTCGAGCAGAGCAAGAGTGACCGGACCCGGCCGCCCCTTTCCGACGACGCGACCGTCCACCCGTACTACAGGCATGACGTCTATCAGGGTCGCCGCTACGAAGAGTTCCGGCCCGGCTCCGGCGGGAGACAGCACCTCATCGAGGGTGAAGCCCCGCTCCTCCACACGGTAACCGCGGTCGCGCGCCATCTCGATCACGCGCCTACGCGTGATCCCACCGAGTATGCGGTGGTCCAGAGGATGGGTGCGAAGCGTGCCGTCCACCACGGCGAACACGTTCGACGATCCTCCCTCCCGCACCATTCCGTCAGGCGCCATGAACAGGGCTTCGTGAGCACCTGCTTCACGAGCTTCTTCCTTGGCAAGCACCGCCGCCAGCAGATTGGTGGACTTGATATCACATCGGGCCCAGCGTTGGTCGCGGACGGCGTGGAGCACGATGCCGCCCAAGATGGTCTCGACCGTCGGCGCCGGTCTGCTGCGGGCGTAAGCCAAGACCGTGGGACACGGGGGATGCGGGAACACGAACTCCCGAGGAGCCGACCCACGAGTGACCTGGATGTAGACCATGCCCTGCTCGACGCCGGAACGCCGCACCAACTCAGGGAGTACGGAGGGAAGGGGGTGATCTTGAAGCGCCTCGGACAGTCTGACCTCCACGAGGCTTCGGGACAGTCTCTCCAGATGGTCTTCAGCCCAGACGAGACGCCCATTCATGACTTTGATCACCTCGTAGACGCCGTCGCCGAGCTGGAAGCCACGGTCCTCCACCCCTATGAGTCCCTCCGCGAGAGACATGAACTCCCCGTTCAGATACAGGATCTCCGTCTCCATCTGCTAACCTCGTTCCGATGATCGACTATCGGCAAGCCGTTCCATCAGATGCCCCCGGCATTCTTGCCCTGCTCGAAGAGATCATGGAGCATCACGGGGTCGTTCCCCCCGAGCCCGAGCGTCTGAGCGCCGTCATATCCACCATCATAGCCGCGTGCGACCACATGTTCCTGGTGGCTGAAGACGGAGACGACCTGGTGGGCATGTGCACCCTGGTCTTCTCACAGAGCACCTGGTCGACGGCACCCGTGTGCGAGCTCCAAGACGTGGTGGTCACCGAAGGCCATCGTCGAGCCGAGGTGGGCCGGGGACTGATGCAGGCCGCCGAGGAAGTCGCTCGGGTCAGGGGCTGCTCCAGGCTCCATCTCTTGGCCGAATACTGGAATCTGGACGCGCACGCCTTCTACCGTAGCCTGGGTTGGGCGGAGAAGAGCTGTCTCTACTTCGAGCGAGACCTACGCGCCGATCCGCCCGGCCTAGCGTAGGAACTGCGGGACCTCGAGCTCGTCGTCTTCAGGCCCCGTACCCGCCGCCTTGGGAGTCCCGCTGAATTCCTCTTCCTCGGGCTCCGCCACGGGCGCCACCGGAGCCGGATGCTCCCCGGAATGGTCGTGTCTGGTCGCTTCTTCCAGCTGGGCGGTGAGCACGTCCTCACTGGTGGCATCGAAGCCGGTCGCCACCACCGTGACCCAGAGGCTGTCTCCCAACGATTCGTCGATCACAGCGCCGAAGATGATGTTGGCTTCCGGTTCGGCGGCCTCGCTCACCGTCTCCGCCACCTCGGTGATCTCGTGCAGGGACATCTCGGAGCCCCCGCTGATGTTGAGGAGTATCCCGCGGGCACCGTCGATGGAAGTCTCCAGCAGAGACGAGTTGAGAGCCATCTGGGCGGCCTTCTTGGCCCTACCTTCGCCGTGAGCGTTGCCGATGCCCATGTGCGCAGTGCCGGCTCCACTCATGATGGTCCTCACGTCGGCGAGGTCTAGGTTGACCAACCCCGGCACGGTGACCAGGTCGCATATCCCTTGGACACCCTGCCTCAGCACATCGTCCGCCAGGCGCAAGGCCTCGACCATGGTCGTGTTCCGATCGGCCACCTCGAGCAGTTTGTCGTTCGGCACCACTATGACCGTATCGGCCCGTTGCTTCAGCTGTCGCGCTCCCTCCAAGGCCTGCAGGCCCCGCCGTTTACCTTCGAAGGAAAACGGCCGGGACACCACCCCTATGGTCAGCGCCCCCAAGGAACGGGCTATCTCAGCCACCACCGGCGCGGCGCCGGTTCCCGTGCCGCCTCCTTCCCCAGCCGTGATAAACACCATATCGCTGCCCCGAAGGATGTTCTTGAGCTCGTCATAAGCCGCCAGCGCAGCGTCGCGACCCACCTTGGGGTCGGATCCCCCGCCCAGCCCCTTGGTCAGATCCCTGCCGATGCGGAGTTTGTGGTCGGCGTCGCACATGGCCAAGGCCTGAGAATCCGTGTTGACAGCGATGAACTCCACACCCTCCAGACCCGCTTCGAGCATGCGGTTGATGGCATTGGTCCCCGCTCCGCCCACACCGACCACTCTTATGACCGCCGGGAAGCTTCGCGAGGGCGGTATGAGCGTGCGCCGCGCGGCGTCGGTCGGCACAGCGGAGTCCGACAGGGCATCCGTCGAGAGTGCCCCTTCGGCCGGAGCCTCTTCTTGCGCCGGGCCGCCGGCCTCTTCGGTCCGGCCGCCGGACTCGAGCGCCGGTTCTAATTCCGGTTCGGCCCGAGTCTGCTCTGTCTCCGGCAGAGCGGAGGCAGGCTCTTCCGACGCCGCCTGGGCTGCCTCTGTCGCTCTGAAGAGAGAGCTGAGGCCGCTGTCCTTCATGCTAGATCTTCTTTCCATCGAGCACCTCTCTCGCGAGCCGGCGATATGCTTTGGCAGCCTGACTATCCGGCGCGTACTTCAACACCGATTCTCCTTTGACGGGAGCCTCGGCGAACCTGATGGTCTTGTTGATGGTGGTTTGGAAGACCAGATTTCCGAAGCTGTTCCTGAGCACCTCGACGGCTTCCCGTCCATGGATCGTACGTGCATCGTACATAGTCGGTACGATCCCGGCAATGTGCACGTCAGGATTCAGGTTCTCCTGCACCAGCTCAAGGGTGCGCTCCAACTGCGCGAGCCCCCGCAGAGAGAGGTACTCGCACTGCACGGGGACTATGACCGCATCGGATGCCGTGAGCGCGTTGATAGTAAGTAATCCCAAAGAGGGCGGCGTGTCCAAAAGGATGTAGTCGTATTCATCCCTGACCTGCATGAGGGCCTTGCTGAGCGCCCTTTCGCGCCCGATCAACGAGCTGAGGGCGATCTCCACTGCGGCCAGATCGATGCTGGCCACCGCGATGTCGAGCTCCTGGCGGAAAATGGCCTTCTCGATGCTCACCCCGTTCACCAATACGTCGTACATACTGGGCCTGACAGAGTCGGGGTTCAGCCCAAGGCTCATCGTGAGGTTGCCCTGAGGATCCAGGTCGACCGCAAGTGCTCGGTGGCCCATCTCCTGCAGAGCCACACCAAGATTGAGGGTGGTGGTGGTCTTCGCCACGCCACCCTTCTGATTCGTGAAGGCCACGACCTTCGCCAAGCTATCTTCCCTGCCTCTGTTGTCTCACGTGGCCGAACAGTATTGATAGCTCTTTCGCAGAGGGTGTAAGAAATCCTCTGCCCGCAACCGGAACCTGCTGAGAGGAACGCTACTGCGTGACGGTCTCGAAGTCCGCCTTCCTGAAGACGTGGCCGGTGGGCGTAGGAGGATACTGCGAGTCACAGTACTCCTTCAATTCGCGCAGGTATTCTCGGTTCTCCCGGACGTGCTCCCAGGCCCTGCTCATCAGATACCCCTCCAGCTGGTGCTTATGATACATGGGGGTCTTGGGTTTGAGGTTCAGGATACGCCGGGCGGTGTAGAAGTGTTTATGTGCGCTCAGCGTGGCTTCTTGCAACTCGTAAGGGGTCATCTGCTTGGGCCAATGGACCACGTGATGACCGTCATACAGACTGTAGTTCTTCGTGATGATCCGGCCCTCAGCCTCGAGCTGGGCGGTCTGTCTGGTGCCGGGAAGCGGGGTGAGCACGAGGAACTGGGCGCTGTTCAGCCCATAGCACACCGCGAACTCTGCCGTCTTATGCAGTGATTCAGGAGTATCCGAATCGGCACCGAACACGAACATGCCGTGAGTCTTGATGCCCCTCTCATGGAGTGCCTCCAAGCCCCCGGCCATGTCGTCGATGCTGGACTCCTTATGGTATTCCTTGAGAGTCTCGGGGTTGGACGATTCCAGGCCCAGGTAGACGATGCGACAGCCTGCATTCCAGAGCAGGTCAAGCAGCTCGGTGTCCTTCCGGCCGTTCTTATAGACCGAATCCACTCTGATCTGAGCGAAGAACGGCACGTCAAGCCGCTGCTTTATCATCTCCGTCAGCAGATCTCTACCCCTACGCTTGCTGATGAAGAAGTTGTCGTCGTAGAAGAAGAGTTTGCGCGGCTTCATCTGCTTGACGTGCTTGACTATCTCGGCTGCTTCGACGGTACGCACCCTGCGTCCGAACATCAGCACCACGGAACAGAACTCGCAACCGTAAGGACAGCCTCGGGACGCGAGTATGGGGGAGGGGCTCACCTTGTCGCCGTTCACCACCAGACTCATATCGGGCCACGGCAGTTCGGTCAAGGAGTCGAGCAGCGGCCGGGCGGCGTTGTGCACCACATCGCCGTTCGCGGCTCGGTAGGTCAGCCCGAGGATGTCCTCCAGAGACCCGCGCCCCTGCAGGTACTCGACGAGCTCGACCAGAGTCTCTTCTCCCTCGTTGCGGACGACGAAGTCGCAGAAGTCCATCGCCTCATCGGCAAGAAACGTGACATGCGGTCCTCCCATCACCACGGGGATGCCCGCATCGCGGATCTTCTGAGCGTACCGGTATGCTCGGATGACGGTAGAGGTGGTGGTGGAGATACCCACCAGGTCGGAGCCGAGAACGTCGTCCCAGTCGACCTCGCTCAGGCTCTCGGCGTAGATCCGAACCTCGTGACCGCGGGCGGTCATCAAGGCTCCGAGAAGAGGCAGACCCATACGGATCTGCTTCACGAAGCTGTAGACGTGAAAGCCAGGGGCAGCAGGTTCGATCAGGGTGATACGCACGCCGACCTCACAATCGCTTAACCAAACGCGCGTCGAATATGGTAGCACAGGCTTGCCCGTCTCCGCCCCGGGTGCCGGTCGCGATGAGACGAGTCCGGACGCGCTAACATAGACGACCATGAGTCTACCGGTGCACACAGACGACGACCGGCGCCGCCTTCTCGAGGCGGTCGGGATCTCCAGCATCGACGAGCTATTCTCGTCTATACCCCCTGCTCTCCGCCGAGCGGGGCTGAACCTTCCGGGGGGGCTCACGGAACTCGAGACAAGGGCGAGAGTCGAGATGCTGGCCGCCGCGGACACCATCCCGGATTCGTCTTCATTCCTCGGAGCCGGCTGTTACCGGCACTTCGTACCGGCAGCCGTGCGGGCATTGGTGTCGCGGGGAGAGTTCGCCACCGCCTACACACCATACCAGCCCGAGGTCAGCCAGGGCACACTCCAGCATATCTTCGAGTTCCAGACCTGTGTGTGCGAACTCACCGGGCTCGAGGTGGCCAACGCGTCGCTGTATGACGGCCCTTCGGCCCTGGCCGAAGCGGCCTTCATGGCTCTACGTCTCACCCGGCGAGAGGAGATCCTGGTATCCGACGGGCTGCATCCGGAGGCCGCGCAAGTCGTCGACACCTACGCCGCCGGCCCGGGCTTCCCGGTACGGCGCCTGCCCCTCGATCCCCAGACGGGCGTCACAGTCTCAGACCCTGCGTATCTCTCTTCGGCCATTGGAGCAGTCCTCGTGCAGCAACCCAACCACTTAGGAGTGGTGGAAGACATCGCGGCATTGGCCGAGGCGGCCCACGCGGCCGGCGCGCTGATCGTGGTTTCGGTCAACCCGTCGACTCTGGGAGTCCTTGAAGCTCCCGGCAGGCTCGGTGCCGACATCGTCGTCGGTGACGTGCAGGTGTTCGGCAGCGCGCCTTCATTCGGCGGCCCTTCGGCAGGATTCTTGGCCTGCTATACGGCGCATGTCCGCCAGATCCCGGGGCGCCTCGTAGGACAGACCACCGACTCTGAAGGGCGCCGCTGCTACACACTCACGCTACAGGCCCGCGAACAACACATCCGTAGGGCCAAGGCGACTTCCAGCATCTGCTCCAATCAGACTCTGAGCGCCCTCGCGGCCACCATCCATCTGGCGCTGCTTGGACCCGCCGGCCTCCGCGAACGGAGTGAGATCTGCCTGCAGCGCGCCCACCGTCTTCACACGGCCCTTTGTGCGCTACCTGGTGTTCGGCCCTTAGTAACAGGGCCGTTCTTCCACGAGTTCGCTCTCGTTCTCCCGTGTCCGGCCGCCCATTTTGCCCGGGCCATGCGCGAATGTGGCGTAGACCCCGGCGTACCTTTGACACGGCTGCTGCTCGGAACGAACGTCGGCCTTCCCGGTGCCGGCCCGGCGCCGGGAGACGCCGTGTCGGAGCACGTATTGCTGGTGGCGGTCACCGAAGTGAACACACCCGAGGCTCTTGATCGCTATGTCACGGCCGCTCGCGAGATCCTCGCCGTCCTCTCACCTACGGAGGACGGGTCTTGACCATCGACCGCACTGAACCCCTTGTCTTCGACAAAGGCCTGCCCGGACATCGGGCGGTCGATCTTCCCGCAGCCGGAGTTCCGGAGATGGATGTATCCGAGCTTCTGCCCGGGACGCTTCTGCGGACGACCCCGCCCCGCCTGCCCGAGCTGGCCGAACCCCAGGTGGTCCGGCACTACACGCGCCTGTCGCAGCTCAACCATTCCGTGGATACCGGCTTTTATCCGTTGGGCTCCTGCACGATGAAGTACAACCCTAAGATCAACGACGAGATGGCGGCGCTGCCGGGATTCGCCGAGCTGCATCCATACCAGGCGCTGTCAGAGGTGCAGGGCATCCTCCGCCTGATGTACGAAACCGAGCAGATCCTGCTGGAGATCACAGGGCTCCGACGGGCCACGCTGCAACCCGCTGCCGGAGCCCACGGTGAACTGACCGGCGTTCTCATGATCAAGGCCTACCACCGGGACCACGGGGGCGCCGGGCGCGACACAGTCATTATCCCGGATTCGGCCCACGGCACCAACCTCGCCTCGGCCGCCATGGCCGGGTACCGTGTTGTTGAGATACCCAGCTCCCAGCGAGGGCTCATCGATGTGGAGGCCCTGCGACGGAACCTCTCGGACCGCACGGCCGCCGTCATGATGACCAACCCCAACACCCTGGGGCTGTTCGAGGAGGACGTGCTGCAGATCTCGAGCCTCGCGCATGAAGCCGGAGCCCTTTGCTATTACGACGGCGCCAACCTGAACGCCATCATGGGGAAGGTGCGCCCAGGCGACATGGGCATGGACGTGGTGCATCTTAACCTTCACAAGACCTTCTCCACCCCCCACGGCGGTGGAGGTCCAGGCGCGGGACCGGTGGCGGTGAGCGAGACTCTGAGCCCCTATCTTCCCCTGCCACTGATCGCCAGGTCTGATGGCGACGGCGCCTTCACGCTCGACTACGACCGTCCGCTCAGCATCGGCCGTGTCAAGGGCTTCTACGGCAACGTAGGCGTGATCGTCCGTGCCTACACCTACCTCGTGCGCATGGGAGCCGACGGTCTGACCCGGGCCGCCGAGGATGCAGTGCTGAGCGCCAACTACCTGCGCGCCCGCCTGCGTGATCTCTACCCTGTCCCGCATGAAGGACCGTGCATGCATGAGTTCGTGTCGTCGGCGACGACTCACCTGGCGCAGGACGTCACCGCCCGCGACATAGCTAAGCGCCTCTTGGATTTCGGTATCCATCCACCGACGATCTACTTCCCGCTCATCGTCCCGGAGGCGCTGATGGTGGAACCCACGGAGACGGAGGATCTGCGTGCATTGGATTCGTTCATCGAAGCCATGCAGCAGATCGACCGCGAGGCCCGCGAAGACCCGGAGATCCTACGGACGGCGCCGCACACCACGGTGGTCGGCCGACCCGACGAGGTGGAGGCGTCCCGCCACCCCATCCTGCGCTGGCGGGCGTAGAGACCGCTTCTCGCAGCAGACGCCCTCAACAGGAGTCCACGGGCGGGCCCGCCGGTCCGGACATGGGATAATGTCGTCATGCCGGCAACATCGACCAGGACAGAACCTCGCGGCGCTCGGCGCCCGGACACCAGCCGCCGGATGACGATCATCGCCGGTGTGGCCCTGCTGCTGGCCGCGGTAGCCTTTTTCCTCCTCCCCACGGCCCACCTGAACACACGAAGCCTTGTGCGAGTCAACGGCGTCGCGCGCATCGTACCGCCTGAGACCAAGGTGGCCGGACTCGCCGAACTCGAGGGCCTGCAGACCGGACCCGGCTCCATGCTCGACCTCACCGGTGATGTGACGGTGTTGGGCGCCGGCGCCCCGGCCGAGCGTACCTTGAGCGGCAGACCTCTCGACCCCGACGGCATACTTCCCGACGGAGCGCGGATCGTGGTCCGTCACGGCGACCACGTACTTGAGGCCATCAGGCGGGTCACCGTCCAGATCCCCTACGAGACCTCGGTGGAAGGTAAAGGGGTGATCGTCAGCTTGGTCCGGCCCGGGGTCCCCGGAGAGCGCGAGCTCTTCAAAGGAGTGGCCAGTGGAAAACAGGCGGCGGTCTTCACGACTTCAGCTCCCCAGAACGCCGTGATCGAACGAACCTCCTCGGCCGCTTCGGGGCTGAAGCTCGCCGCACTCACCTTCGATGACGGTCCGGGCAAGTTCACCCAGGGAGTGCTTGATGCCCTTGCCGCGAAACATGTGCCCGGCACCTTCTTCGTGCTCGGGAGCTCAGCGGCCGGCAATAAGGCCATGATCGAAAAGATCAAGGCTGCGGGTCACGAGGTGGAGAACCACTCCTGGGACCATCCCATCCTCACCAAGCTCACCACCGAGCAGATCATGCGCCAGATATCACGCACGGAAGAGGTCATCGGGGGATCACGTTATCTCCGTCCGCCTTACGGTTCATATGACGCGAAGGTGACCGCGGCGGCGGCGGCTCTGGGGCACAAACTGGTGTTGTGGACGGTGGACACCCGCGACTGGGAGACCCCGGAGGTCGGCGCCATCCTCGCCAACGTCAAGGCGCAGACCAAGCCGGGAGCCATCATCCTTATGCACGACGGCGGCAACAACCGGTCGGCAACGGTGGCTTCCATCCCGGTGGTAATCGATTGGCTCTTCCAACAAGGGTATTCATTGACCACGGTAGCCGGCCTCCTTTGATATCCATCCGGACGACCGAACCATGTACACGACAGGATGGTGTTTAGCCTTCGGCGTCACGGGTAGTACTTAGCAGGTTGGTAATCAACACTCTCGACTCGGTGCCTATGAATCTGACAGTGACCAGTCTCGCGGAGACACCTCTGATCGACATAGAGGGAGACATAGACCACAGCACCTGCGGAGGCGTTGAGGCGGAGCTCAACGAGATACTCGACCAGGGCCGTCCTGTCGTGTTGATCGACCTATCGAAGGTCGACTATCTGGACAGTGGGGGTATTTCGGTCCTGCTGTCGGGGGTTCGGCGGTTGCGGGACGCCGGCTGGCTGGGCGTGATCGGGCCCAACGGCAATGTACGTAGGCTTCTCGAACTCGTGGGACTACTGGTGGACCCGGCTTTCCGCTCATTCGTCAATCGGTCGGCGGCTGAAGCCGTACTGACGCTGGAAGAACAAGCGCGATGACGATCGCGCGCCGAGACTACAACTGGGTTCTCAGGATCAGGCCGCAGACGGCTGAGTTGGTGCAGGTACGTCGATTCGTGGAACAGGTGGCACGTGAGGCCGAGTTGCAGGTCGAGAAGATATTCGACCTCAAGGTGGCGGTGTCGGAGGCGGCGGCCAACGCCATGGAGCATGCGTGTGGTGAAGAAGCTTCTCTCGAGATAGAAGCTCGTCTTGAGTCCGAGCGCCTGACCTTCTTGGTGACCGATACCGGCTTCTTCCGCCCCCCCTGCCCGCCCCGCGACAAACTGACCAATCGGGGATTGGGTCTGCCCCTCATGGTCGCCCTCATGGACGAGGTCAGCTTTTCCCGCGCCCCCGGAGGCGGCACCCGGGTCAGTCTGTCACTACTTCTCGACCGGCCGACGCAGCCCGTACACTGATCATGCTGTCCCCCGGCTCGCGAACCACGCCCACCACCGCAGCCGCAGGTGTTGCCCGCTCCTCAAGCGACCGCACCACGTTCGAAACCTTCTCAGCCGGCACGCAGAGCAGCAGCCCGCCCGACGTCTGAGCGTCGGCAAGGAGCAGCCGCTGCCAGGGCTCTAGATCGGGGTCAAAGACCGTCCAATCCGACACGTGTTCGAGGTTCCGTTTCGTGCCGCCTGGGATGGTCCCCCCGCGCGCGAGAACTGCAGCGTCCGGCAACACAGGCAGGGCGTCGAACCACACCTCGGCTCCCACCCCACTCGCGCGGCATATTTCGCTCAGATGACCGAGAAGCCCGAACCCGGTGACGTCCGTGACGGCCCGCAGACCGTGCATGCGCGCCACCTCCGCCCCATCCCGGTTGATCGCCGCCATGGAAGCGGTAGCGACGACGACGGCCTCCTCCGACGCACTCTCCCCCTTGATGGCCGTGGCGATAATGCCGGTCCCGACCGGTTTGGTCAACACGAGCACGTCCCCGGGGACCGCGGCTGCGTTGGTCCACTCTTCGCCGGGCTTGATCAGCCCGGTCACAGCCATGCCGTACTTCAGTTCCGGGTCGTCGATGGTATGTCCGCCTACGACGGTGGCTCCCGCCAGCCGGGCCGTTTCCGCCCCTCCCTGGAGTATTCGAGCCAGATACTCCAGCGGCAACACACCGGAAGGGAATCCCACGATGTTGAGAGCCGTCAGCGGCTGCCCACCCATCGCGTACACATCGGAGAGGGCGTTCGCAGCGGCTATCCGCCCAAAATCGTAGGGATCATCCACCACAGGTGTGAAGAAGTCCACGGTCTGTACCAGAGCGAGATCGTCACTCAGGCGGTAGATGGCCGCGTCGTCGAGCGTAGATGCGCCCACCAGCACGGCGGGGTCGTCCTCCCACGGCACCATGTCCATGACCTGCCCCAAGTCCTTGGGGCCTAACTTGCACGCTCAGCCGGAGCCGTGCGACAGCGTGGTCAGTCTAGGTATGTCGCTCATCGGCCATCACCTCCTTCCCTCCGACCGGTCTTACGCATCCTCAGGCGGCCACACGGAGAACCGCCGCGGCTAGATGCTAGAAGCGCGCCGGAGGCCCCGGAGACTCTAGAGGCATGACGATCCAGAGGATGAGATAGGCTATCACGCCTGCTCCTCCAAGCAACGTCATGGCCACCCAGAGTACACGGATGATGGTCGGGTCCACACCGAAATACTCGCCCAGACCGCCGCAGACCCCGCCGATCATCTTCTCGGTCCGCGAGCGCTTCAGACGCTTCTGCATCTCTTCCCCCTTCTGAGGACTATACCGGACGCGATTCGCAAGTGACCCAGTGGTTCCGTGACAGTAAGTCACCTATCCGCCCCGACAGGTGAATCACTCACCTGTCGGGGCGATCGGCGATCGGCTCTTTGTATATATCGGTGTTGAACATCACGCACTCGCTGTTGACGCAGAACCACACCCTGTAGGTGCTGCACTCGCCTGTGGAAAGACTTCCACCCGTGCCGGTCCGCTCCTCCTCCTCCACGCGGTCGGCGAGCGGTTTGCCGCAGCTGATGCATGTCTTGACTTCGGCGCTCACGTGTCCTTCCTTTCGACCTCGCGTTCCTGCGCCAAACGGCGCCCGATGGCCTCCGCCGCCACTTGCGCCCCGGGCTGCTTCGCTATCTCGCCTTTGCCGTCCACACCAGCAGAAAGCAGCTCGCCGGCCGGTGTGACCTCCAGCACATGCCAGAGGCTTCTCAAGATAGCAAGGCTACCATCGAAGGCGTGAGTCGCCTTGGTGGCGGAGCAACTCAGGAAGGCTCCCAGTCTCTCCGGCCTCCCCGGCTCCACCAACGACTGATGCAGAACGTACTTAAGGGCCCAGAAGCACTGACATCGGTCGACCATCATCTTGGGTACCGCCGGCATCCCTTGGAAAAAGATGGGCGCCGCCAGCACGATGGAATCCGCCGTGCGCAGGTGGGGATAGAGCATCTGCATGTCATCCTGCACGATGCACCTGCCGTCCGTCCAGCAGCGGTCGCAGGCTTGGCACCCACCCAGATCGAGGGAGCACAAGCTGAACTTGACGACCGTGGCCCCTTGAGCGCGCGCCCCGGCAAGACACCAGTCCAGGAGGGTCTCGGTATTGCCGCCTCTGCGAGGGCTGCCGGCCAGACCAAGAACGGTCATAACCACCGCTTCAACCTCCCATGGTCTTGACTCTACGAGCCTTCATCGCAATAGGAACTCCCGGCAAGTCCGTAGCAGCTCCACACCGGACACCAACTACAGGCACAGAATCCACGCTCGACTTCGGCCGGGCTCTTGCCGGCCACACAATAGAACGCCATGCCGTCGTCGGGCTTGGAAGGACAGCCGATGCAAACGCAACTCGCCCTGTTCTCCTCATTATCCGGCACTGCCGCCATGCCCGTCTCCTCCACCTTCTGTCTGGTGCTGCCCGTTTCTCACCGCATCTCGTGTCCGGCTGCGCACAGGCTCTCCAAGTTGCTCCGAACCTGCCCGCCGATCAGGCTTCATAAACCTGCCGGACGTCTTGCCAGAACCAGTTGTGTCCGGTTGCAGTCCAGATCCACCACCGTCGCATCGACGAAGCCGGCTTCGCTCAGCCAACGCCGGTGTTCGGCCTCGCTCCAGACGCCGCCTTCGTCGGTCGACCGCAGCATGTTGACCGCGAACATCGGCGCGATGGGACTCCGGTCTGATACATAGTCCTGGATGGCGATGGTCCCTCCCGTCGCTGTTATTTCGAAGGCTTCGCGGACCACGCGGGCGTTCGTCTCAGGGCTGTATATGTGAAGCACGTTGCCGAAGTACACCAAGTCGAACAGGCCGCCCGGCAGCCCCGCCGTGAGATCACCCCCTATCATCTCGATGTCACCGGCCTCCGGGCCAAGGAACTCCTGGGCCACGGGCAGGACCTCGGGGCGATCGAGTAGGGAGGTGCGGACTCCCTTGCGAGAGAAACGCCGGGCCACGTGACCCACAGCACCTCCGACGTCCAGCATGGTTCGAATGGGGCCGGCGTAGGCGAAGCAGCACTCCACGATCTCATCGAGGATCGCCGCGTCGCGCTCTCCCATGGCAGATACCATGGTCCGCAGGTCGCGCTTGACTCCGCTCCGCTCGGCCGCCCTACCTGTGCGGATCACCTCGGGGAGTTCGAGCCAGCCGCGCATCTTGCTGACCTGGTGAAGGATCCGGAACCTCTCCAACTTGGAGCCCTCGTCCACAAGATGAGCCCGCGCCAAAGGCGTCAATCGGTACAAAGCCTCCACCGATCCGCCGGATACCCTTTCGACCAGTTGATCTGCGACAAGCGCCTCCAGGACGATTCCGGTCGCCCTCGGATCAGTCCCGGCGAGGCCGGCCACCTGGTCGGTCGACGACCCCTCGCCACTCGCAAGTGCATCAATGAGGCCCGCGCGCAGCGCGCCTGCCAGGAGCAACAGACGCTCGACGGCGTGTCGGTCCACCAATGACGTTTGCATATGACCTGCACCTTTCATCAAGCGTTATCAACACTTCGCTCAGGATACACGGAAGGCAACATCCGACCGTGCCTTACGAACGGCGTGATACGGCCGAAGGCAACGCGTTCAGATGAGAGCAGCGCACAACACTGAAGAGGCGCAGTCGAGCTCAGTCGTTCGCCCGCAGCGTAGGGTACGGGTTGATGGCTCCGCCCCCTGGAGGGTACATGCTGAAATGCAGATGATTGCAGCTGCCGGCGTTGCCGGTCGAGCCAACCCACCCCAGGAGTTGTCCTCCGCTCACCGCGACCCCTGAGCTGATACCGGATGCGATGCCGTCCAGGTGCGCGTAGTAGTAGCGGTATCCGTTGCCGCCGGTCAGCCACACGGTGATGCCGCCCAGCCCACTGTCGGTCCGATTAGTCCGTGAGATCGTACCGCTCACGCAGGCGACGACCGGCGTGCCCCGCGCCGCCAGGATGTCGGTGCCCGTGTGCGTCCTCCCTCCGGACCGGGGGGCGCCCCAAGTGTCGATGAAGCTGTGTGGGCCTTGAACCGGGAAGACGAACGAACCCGTCTGCACCACTGTGACACTCCTGCGAGAAGAGGTGGAGGAGCCGCTCGATGAGCCCGTTGTCTTCTTAGCTTCGGCCGCAGCCTTGGCCGCCGCTGCTTTGGCCGCGGCGGCTCGCTCAGCGGCAAGGCGCGCGGCCTCCTCCGCCTTGCGCACCTCTTCTCGCAGACTCAACACCTGAGTCGTCAGCCGCTTGTACTCGGCGCTCGAGGCCGAGAACTCCTCGCTCATCTCCGCCTGGAGCCCCTGGATCTCATCCAGTACCTCCGCCTGCGCCCCCTTCTTATCGAGAAGTTCAGCCTCGCGGTCTCCGGACTTCTTGAGGTAGCCGGCCACCTGGTCGAAGAGCTCCTGGTCTTGATCGGCCAATCTACCCATAAGTGAGAAACGATCGATGATCTTGACGATGTCGGACTCCTCGAACAGCACCTCGAGGTAACTGGGCGCAGCCGAATAGTTGTTCTTGTAGAGCTCCACCAAGCGGTCGGCCAGCCGCGACTGCGCGAGAGAAAGGTCCTTGGCGGCAAGGTTGATCTCGTTCTCGACGGACTTGATGGCGTTATCGATCTTCGCCATCCGGACCTCGGCTGAGTTCTGTTTCTCGGCCAGAACGTTCAGCTGGTCTTGGAATTTCATATACTCAGCGTAGGCGACGTTCAGCTCGGCCTGCTTCTGAGCGAGTCTTTCCTTGAGCGTGGCACCGGAAACCGGTGAAAACGCCGGCATGGCGGCCAGAACGATGAGCAATACCAGGGCGGCGATGAGGGGGGCGACCCATACTCCTACGCGCCCAGTGCGCTCTTCCGGTGTCCCGAAAAGGCTCATTGCCGGTCTAGTTTACCAAACGCGGTATGAACCGGGGCGCCGCCCTCCCGCATACCGGACGCCTCCGAAGACGGCGTCTTGGCCACGCAGCCTCGACCGACATCCGGGCAGGGGATCATCCACGTCGATGATCAGTCCTCCTCCGGCGCATCCAGCACAGCCAGGGCTTCGGCCACCGTGAAACGACCTTCGTAGAGAGCCCGACCCGCGATGACCCCCGTCACCCCCAGCCTTTCCATGGATCTCAGCGCAACAAGGTCCTCCAGGCCGGTCACTCCACCGGAGGCGATGATCTCGAGGTCGCAGTACTCAGCCAGCTCGCGTATGCCGTCGAGATTCACGCTCTGCATCATGCCGTCCCGGCTTATGTCGGTGAAGAGGATCTCGCGCACGCCACGGTCTTCCAGGCGCGCCGCAAGGTCGAGCGTCCGCACCTCGCTCCGCTCCTGCCAACCTTTGGTCTTCACGAACCCCTCCTCAGCATCTACCGCCACCACCAACCTGTCCGAGCCGAGGACGGCAAGCGCCCGCTCCAAGAACGCCTCGTCCTCCACGGCGCTTGTGCCCAGCACGGCTTTGGCCACCCGGCTCGACGCCACGAGCTGCAGTGCCTCTTCGGTGCGGATACCGCCCCCGGTCTCCACCGGCACCGGCACGGCCTCGGCGATGGCTCTAACCAGCTCGAAGTTACGCGGCTTTCCCTCGCGGGCTCCATCCAGGTCTACAACGTGCAAGAACCGTGCTCCTTCGCTCACCCAGTGTTCGGCCATGGCGACAGGATCGTCTCCGAAGACCGTCACGTCGGCAAAATCCCCCTTGCGCAGCCGCACGCAATGCCCCCCTTGGATATCGATGGCGGGGATGAGTCTCATCACGCCGCCTCCAAGCCGGCTCTCCGGGCGAAATTCCGACAGAAACGCGATCCGACGGCACCCGACTCCTCCAGATGGAACTGGACTCCGACCACATTGCCCGCTTCCACCGCCGAGACGAACACCACGCCGTCGTGGTCGGTCACGGCGAGGACGTCGCCGGGTGAGCGTGGCACCACGGCGTAGCCATGGGCGAAGTAGAAGGCCGACCCCTCGGGGATGTCCTCGAACAGGTCGGAGCAGGTGCATGCCTCCACCCGGCTCCAGCCGATGTGCGGCTCTTTGACCGAGTCAGGCAAGGCCCGCACGTCGCCGCGGAGGACCCCCAGCCCCTTCACACCCTGCTCCTCTTCACTCGCTTCGAAGAGCAATTGCAGCCCTAGACACACTCCGAGAAACGGGACCCCCGCTTCTATCCTCATGAGCAGTGGCTCGACCAGACCCTTTTCTTCCAATTGCCGCATGTGGCCGAAAGCGCCCACGCCGGCCAAGACGAGAGCTGGAGCGTTCCGAAGCGCCTTCGGGTCTCCCCCGACGACGACGTCGACCCCCAGTCGCTCGAAGACCATCTGCACAGAGTGAAGATCTTCGGCGCCGTAATCGATTATGTAGAGCGACCGGGACAGACTCACAAGACCCCTTTGGTGGAGGGGATCCCCGTCATCCGTGGATCCACGGAGACGGCCTGCCTCAGAGCCTTGCCGAAAGCCTTGAATACGGCCTCTATAGTGTGGTGGACGTCGCCTGCCTCAAGTACGCGCACGTGCAGGGTCATCCTGGCGTTGTTGACGACCGCCCTGAAGAATTCCGCCACCAGACCGGAGTCGAACCCGGCGATGTTCTCCCCGATCGGCCCTCCTTCGTAGGCGAAATACGGTCGTCCACTCAGATCGAGCGCAACCAGAGCCAGAGCTTCGTCCATCGGCGTAAGCATGCTGCCGTAACGGTTGATGCCCCGTCTGTCGCCTGTCGCTTCCGCGAGGGCCGAGCCGATACACAGGCCCACGTCCTCGACGGTATGATGACCGCCGGTCTGTAGGTCGCCGCGGGCCGTGACGGTAAGATCGACGAGACCATGGCCGGCCAACAGTTCCAGCATGTGGTCGAAGAAGCCCAGACCGGTGTCTATGTCCGCGCGGCCGGAGCCGTCGAGATCGAGTCTGACCGAGACCTGCGTCTCTCGGGTCTCCCGTTCAACGGCGGCGGTCCGCTTGAGAGGGTCGAGGGTTTCCGGCGGTCTATCGAGGTTCACTGTTGCCTCCCTGCTAACATGTACCGCATCGTCTCCGGGCTCCAACATCCTGGGCTGGAGCGGCTGAAGCAGCGCCCGCAGCATAGCACAGCACCGTCTCGACTCCCCGGGGCGGCCGCTCTCGCGTAGCCGCTGCTTCGCACCCGCCGGCACTGGAGATCCTTGACCACCGCGAGAGACGGACGACCGACGCACGTACCGGGACCGGCCGACCCTAGTCCAGGCGCGCCTCCGCTGAGACACGGTGAAACGAGAAGCCCTCGCTGTCCGCCAGTCTGGCGAGCGGCGGAGTCAAGAGTCGAACCGCCTCCGCGTCCATCTCCACATATGAAGACCTGCGCCTGAAGGTGTTCACGGAGAGAGGCGATGAGAACCGTGCGGCACCCCCTGTAGGAAGCACGTGATTGCTGCCCGCGACGTAGTCGCCGAACGCGGTCGGGGTGAGGTGGCCGAGGAAGACCGCGCCTGCCGATCGCACTCCGGCGAGTAGACTTCGCGGGTCGGCCACCTGCAACTCCAGATGCTCGGGGGCGTAGGCGTTTATCAGGGCGATCGCCAGTTCGACGAAGTCCTCGCCGGGAGCCGGGTAGAAGGCCGACAGGCTCCGCACGTCGCCCTGCGACGCCCTGAGCGCATCAAGAGCGTCGGCCACACTTCCGCAGATCGCTTCCGATTCGGCCATGAGCACGCCGCTTGCCCCGCTGCCGTGCTCCTCCTGTGCCAGGAGATCGGCGGCGACCCATCCCGGCCGGGCGGTCCGGTCCGCCACCACCAACACTTCGCTCGGTCCCGCCAGACTGTCGATGCCCACCGCCCCGTAGACCTGACGTTTGGCCTCCATCACGTAAACGTTGCCCGGACCGCAGATCACATCGACCCGAGGGATGGTCTCCGTTCCGTAGGCCATGGCCGCGATCGCCTGCGCCCCACCCACGCGGTATACGCGTTCCACGCCCATGATCCGCGCCGCGGCAAGCACCGACTTGTTGACTGCGCCATCCCGCCCTGGAGGCGTGCAGATGACCAGGTCGGCCACTCCCGCCACGAGCGCCGGTACGGCGTTCATGATCACGGTAGAGGCGTACGCACCCAGGCCACCGGGCACGTACAGTCCCGCCCGCTCCACGGGCAGGTGGCGGATACCCAACCGCTGACCCTGCGCCCCCGTACCCTCCCAATCGGGCACCAATTCGTGGCGGTGGAAGAACGTGCAGTTGTCGCGCGTGATCTGTAGGGCCGCGATGAGATCGGAGTCGAGCTCCTGGTAGGCGCCGTCCAACTCACCTGACGAGACGGGCAGGCGGGCTGCGTCGGCCCCAGGCCAGTCGAACCTGACTGTAGCATCGACAACGGCGGCGTCGCCCCGAGTGCGCACATCGGCCAACAGCCCGGCCACCACCTCGGCGACCTCCCTGGTGGAGTCCTCGGGCGGCCGCAGTGCCGCGACCTCTATCTGCACAGTGTCTCTGCTCAGGGCCTTGTCCATCACCCGACCCATCCTTCCGGTCGCCTACTTACCCGCGCCGATGAACGGGGCCCCATTGCCTTGACAGACACAGCTCTCGCCCAACAGCTCCTTCAGCTCGGCGAAGAGACTGGCTTGTGGATCGACACGGAAGTCGTCGCCGAAACGCAGACGGCGGGCGCTCTCCCCCAGGCGCACGTATATATCCACGCAGCACTGTCCCGGGAAGCGAGCCAAAATGCGCTTGAGGTCGTCGATCACACTGCTGGGCAGTCGGTCGCCGTCGACGGCGAGGGCCAGCGGCTCCATCCCGGTCTTCGCCGTGAAAGGTTCGAGGGCCAGCGGGATGAACTTGGTCTCGGACTCGTCTTTGTGGTCCACACGGCCCTTGATCTTGACCACCCTGTCTTCGACCAGGAGGTCCTTGTTCTCCTGGTATATGGCGGGGAAACACAGTACCTCGACCGAGCCCTCCAGGCCCTCGATAGTGACGAAGGCCATGAGCTCGCCCGACTTCTTGGTGGTTATACGCTTCACGCTACCGACCATGCCCACGATCGTAGTGACGGCACCGTCGGGCAACTCCCGGAGTTGCGAGATGAGATGGCCGGCCTCCCGCCGCACCTGATGCCTGATGTCCTTGAGGGGATGTGAGCTCACGTACAGGCCCAAAGTCTCCTTCTCGAGGTTCAGAAGCTCTTCCTTGGTGAAATCGTCGCGCGGGATCTCCACAGGTAGGGCGCTCTTGACGCCCCTGCCGCCGCCCCCCTCACCGTTACCGCCCGCGCCGTCGGAGCCGCCGGGATCACCGGACCCTCCGGATGACGGAGCAGCCTCCATCATGAGATCGAAGAGCGAGCCTTGGCCCCGGTCGGCGTCGGAACGGGTCTTCTTGCCGTGCGCCATGGCCTGCGGCAGCACCTGGAGCATCCCTCGACGGGACGGCCCTATGGAATCCATTGCTCCAGACTTGGCCAGGCTCTCGATAGCCCGCCCATTGACCACACCCAGATCGACCCTCTCGCAGAAGTCGAACAGGTCGGAGAAGGGCCCATCCCCATCTCTGGCCGTGAGGATGCTGCGGATGGCCGTCTCGCCCACGTTCTTCACCGCGCTCAGCCCGAAGCGGATGCGGCCCTCGATGGCCCGGAAGTCAAGCACCGACTCGTTGACATCGGGTGGGAGGACCTCGATGCCCATCTCGTTGGCTACGTTCACATAGAAGGGCACCTTGTCCTTGGTGTCCATGACGCTCGAGATGAGAGCGGCCATATACTGCACCGGGTAGTTGGCCTTAAGGTAGGCGGTGCGGTATGAGATCAGCGCATAACAGGCCGCGTGCGACTTGTTGAAAGAATAGTCCTTGGCCTTCTCCATCAGGCCCCATAGATAGTCGATCACTCTTGGAGCCGTGCCCGACGCCTCCGCGCCGGCCCGGAACTTCGGCTCCAGAGCGTCCATCTTGTCCTTGATCTTCTTGCCGATGGCCTTGCGCAGGTCGTCGGCCAAGGAAGGGGAGAAGCCGGCGATCCGTTTGGATATCTCCATCAACTGTTCTTGGTAGATGGCCACGCCGTAGGTGGGGCGCAGGATGGTCTCCAGCCGCTCGTCATCCAACTTCAATCTGCTCGGTTCACGCTTGTTACGGGCGTACTCGGGGATGAACTGCATGGGCCCGGGCCGGTACAGCGCCACAAGGGCGATGAGGTCGGCGAGTTCGGTGGGTTGGATCTCACGTAGGGCATCGCGCATGCCGCTCGACTCGAACTGGAACACACCTTCGGAGTCGCCCTTGGCCAACATGCGATAGGTGGTCGCATCGTCCAGGGGTATGTTCTCGATGGAGAAGTCCGGATGACCGCCCTCTCTGATGATCGCGACGGCGCTGTCAATGACATCGAGGTTGCGCAAACCCAGGAAGTCCATCTTCAGCAGGCCCAGCTTCTCCACATCGCCCATGGATACCTGGGTGACCACTTCGGCGTCACCCTTTTGCATGAGAGGCAGATGATCGGTGAGAGGGTCTCGGGATATCACCACTCCCGCCGCATGGATGGAATCCTGGCGGATCAGCCCCTCTAAAGGTCGGGCCATATCAACCACTTCACGCACGATATCGTCCGAGTCGTAGGCCGCGCGCAACTCGCATTTGGGGTCGGCCAGGCATTCGGTCAGGGTGATGTTAAGGACCTCAGGCACCAGCTTCGCGATACGGTCGGCCTGTCCGTAAGGCACGTCCATCACCCGGGCCGCGTCGCGGATGGCCTGACGGGCTTTGATGGTGCCGAACGTGGCGATCTGGGCCACCCGATCCCTGCCGTACTTGTCGGCCACATATTCTATGACCTTCTCACGACCCGCCACTGAGAAGTCGATGTCGATGTCGGGCATGCTGATGCGGTCAGGGTTGAGGAAGCGCTCGAACAGGAGATCGTGAACGATCGGATCGAGATCGGTGATGCCGAGCAAATACGACACCAGAGAGCCGGCGGCCGACCCTCGGCCCGGGCCCACCGGGATACCGGATTCTTTGGCATATGTAACGAAATCCCACACGATAAGGAAATAGGGCGGGAAGCCCATCTTCTCCACGACCGCCAGTTCGGTCTCCAGCCGTTCCCTGATCTCGGGTCCGACCGTCTCCCCATAGCGGCGTAACAGCCCCTTCTCGCACTGTTCCCGCAGGTAGGATGACTCGTCATAGCCGTCCGGCACCGGGAAGCGTGGGAGCAGCATCCCATCCAACTCGATCTCGACGTCGCAACGTGCGGCTATCTCCAAGGTCGTCGCGAGCGCTTCCGGATGGTCGGAGAAAGCCTCTCTCATCTCCGCTTCGCTCTTGAAGAAGAATTCCCGCGAATCGAAGCGCATGCGCTTCTCTTCGGCCAGGCGCGCGCCCGTCTGGATACAGAGCAGCACATCGTGCGCATCGGCGTCTTCTTCGCGCAGATAGTGCACATCGTTGGTGGCCACCAGTCTGACCCCTGTGCGGGCGGCCAACTCCACCATCCGCGGGTTGACGTCGACGAGGTCGGACAGGCCCGTCTCCTGCATCTCCAGATAGACGTTGCCCTCTCCGAAGATGCCCATCAGCCTCGCCAGCTCGGCGTCCGCGGCGGCGATCTGACCGTTCTTAAGAGCCCGCGATACTCTGCCGCTGGCACAGCCGGTCAGGCAGATGAGGCCGTCGGAGTGTTCCTTGAGTATCGAGTAGTCCATCCTGGGTTTGTAGTAGTACCCTTCTAGAAAAGCTAGACTGCCCAGCTTCAGCAGGTTGCGGTAACCGGCGCCATCGCGGGCGAGCAGCGTGAGGTGCCAGCGGTCCTCATTCTGACCCTCTTTTCGGAAGCGGTCCTCGACCACATACGCCTCGAGGCCGATTATCGGTTTGATGCCGGCCCTGCGGCATTTCTGGTAGAACTGGATCACCCCGGAGAGGACGCCGTGGTCGGTGATCGCAAGGGCCGGCATGCCCAGCTCCACGGCCCGCTCCACCAGTTCTTCCACCTTACAGGCCCCGTCCAACGCAGAGTAGTGGGTATGGACATGCAGGTGGCAGAAACCGGCCGTCGCAGGGCCGGACTCCGGATCAGACGGTCTTGTAGAGGCGGGTTCGGACGATGCTGGCAAAATGACGGATCTCCCACGGATTCCTTCTTGATACATGCCTAACTGTCGCCTGATTCTACCCGAAGGTCACCGGCCCCTCAAGCGATTCGGTAAGCTGTAGGTGAACAAAATCCGCTGGGAGCGGGATTCGAAGGGGAGACCGGCCCTCACAGTCACACAGCCTCCGTGCTTGCCGACCCATTGCCCAGGTACCTCACGGCGAGCAGAGCGACGTCATCTTCGAGCCCTCCTCCCGTGAAGAGAAGAGCCTCCTCCAACAACAGGCCGGGAAGCGACTCGACTTCTCTATGTCGTATCCGCCTCAGGGACTCGGCGAGCCGCTGCTCTCCAAATAGCTCGCCGTCTCGACGGGTCTCGGTGATTCCGTCGGTGTAGAGGAGGAGAAGGCTTCCGTCCGACATGGAGGCTTCGCTATCCCGGTAACGCGCGTCACCAAACACGCCTAGAGGCGGGCTGAACGATTGAAGAACCAACATGCGGCCTTTGGTGTCAAGCAACGGAGGCGGATGACCGGCCGACGAGTAGACGAGAGTCCCACTGCCCGGATCAAGGAACCCCAGGAAAACGGTGACAAACCCGGGGATATCTTTGTCCACGAGAAATCGGTTGGTTTCACGGAGCACGAGATGCGGACGACGTAACCGAAGGGTGAACGCCTGCACTGCGTCCTTGACCAGTGTAGCCACCCCGGCCGCCTCGATCCCGCGCCCGGATACATCGCCTATGAGAAGGGCGATCCGACCGCCTTTGGTCTCGAAAACGTCATAGAAATCGCCGCCGATCTGGGCTTCCTTCGTGGCGGACTGATACAGGTGGGCGAATCTCACCCCGGGAAGTTGCGAAGGGACATCAAGCAGGGTCTCCTGCAATCGCTGGAATAACGCGCGCTGCTCCGCCAGAAGACGCGCGGCCTCCCCTTGTGCCTTCTGCAGTTCCTTATTTTGCGCTCTTAACTCCTTTGAGGCCTCATGTAGGCGCTCCTCCGCCTGCCTGCGCTCGGTTATGTCGGTCAAGATGACGGCAAGTTGGCCTTGTTGCGGCCGATAGGCCACCACGTCGTAGTAGTGATCAAGATCCTGGTTGTAGTCTTCGAAGTGAACGGGCTCGCCGGTGAGGGCCGCCCGCTCGTAGTTCTCCGCCCAGGGGATCTCCAACCCCGGCAGGATGTCGGACACCATACTCCCCACGACGACCTCCGCCTTGAGGCCGGTGATCCTTTCAAACGCAGGGTTCACCTCCAGAAAGCGATAGTCACAGGGAAGGCCGGTCTCGTCCAGAATGATCTCGTGCACGGCGTGGCCGGTGGTCATCTCGGTGAAGAGCCGGCGATACCGCCTTTCCTCCTCGCTCAGTCTCTCGAACGCCTCCTCCAGCTGGATCCTCTGCCGGCGGGTCTCCAGGAGCAGGGCCAGGGAGCCGGCGAAGTTGGCAAGGAAGGGCTCATAGGGTCCGAAGAGAGCCTGGTCCTCGATCTCGAGGACGATCTGGCCATAGTGGCCGTGACTGGTCTCAAGCGAGAGTCGGGTCATCGCAGCGCCGGGACAACCGGTGGCCGATTGTCCCGCGTAGCCTCTGTCAAGAGCCGGACAGGGTCGCGAGCATGGTTCCATAAGGGGGTCGGACAGACAGAGCCCCCCGCGCGACACGCCGGGGATGTCCCAGAGCGCCCTGGATAAGAACTCACCCAGCCTCTGAGCGGTGGGGAGGGCCTGCAGAATATTATGAGCGGCAAGGAGCCAGCCTAAGACGCGAGGATCGGGTAACTGCCGCTCCTCGTCGTCCCCCCTCACGTCTTACCTCCGCCGGCGATCGGCCAAGAATTCGTCCGGACCCACGTAGAAGGGATTCCGCACCAGTTGACCCCGCGAGATCATGACCGGATGCACCTGCAGGACCTCGAAGATGGTGGCGCCGTCAAACAGATTGACGTCGTACTGGCAGACCGCGGTCACCGGAGCGGTCATTAAGGCTTTGTTGAGAAGAGCTTCATACTCGATGAGACGTTCTGACCCGGGGATGCCGCGTAGCGCCCAGGAGGTCTCCCCGGTGGCGCGCACTGCCGGGTAGTGATGAGCCAAAGAATCTTGATGAAGCTCGTCCCAGAACTCGAACATCCGTTCAGGAACGAACTCGCCTCCGCGACAATATACCGACTCCGCATCGGCAACCGTGAAGCGGTCGGAATCGGCACCCGTGGGTAATGCCACTCCCAAGTCGGAGAGCCAGTCCAGCAGTTCTTCAGGTCTCATCACATCGGTGAGATAGAGGACCTTCTCACCGTCCTTGAGACCGGCTTCTACGAACTTGGACATGAGGGCGCGACGTTCCTCTTCACTCTCATAAATGAGGCAGACATGAGCACCCACCGGGAAGGGCTCTTCGGTGAAACCCATGTTGAGTAGCTCTCGCGTCGCGCCCATGACCGTCCTCCTAGCAGGCTCGCCGTTCACCATCTCCTTAGGCCCTGGCCGAGCGTATCGACCACTTCTACCGCCATCCCTGCCTCGTCAACGCTCGGGAAGACTCCGAAGCCGGTGATGATCCGTCCTTCGTGGCAGTGATCCGGCCAAGACCAGTCCGGTCAGTCGGCATCCTGAGGAGGGTCTCCTTCCGGATAGTCCCGCCCTGGGCCGGCCCCAACGCCCGACTCAAGTAACCATTCATCACCGGCCGGTCCTAGAAGCAGGTAGCCCGGCGGCTCGCTCACGATCTCGTCTTCACTCCCACGGATATCTCTAACGTCTGCCGGCATAGCTCTCTCCTCTATATCATCTCGATGATCCTTCCCCGGTATCCAACGGTAACGCGTCGGCGTTGACGGTGAACGGTGTGCGCCGATTTGGCGCTGCGCATCGCCCTCTACTGTTTGCGCCTGCATGCAGGCGCACGCCGGCTCTATTCCCGTTACATCATGGGTGTCAAACCTGCTTGCCGGCGGCGGCTCCTGCCTGCTGACGGCGGCTACTGCCTGCCGCGCGCTTAGGTATTGAATAGACCTTGACCTCGCCCCTGGTGGCAAGTGCCTGATAGAGCTCCTCGTATTCGTCGACCATCCGCTCCACGGAGAAACGCTCCTCAAACGTCCGGCGAATGCGCCGGCGATCGAGTTCCACCGTCCGGTCGACCATAGCCGCAGCTTCCTTGGTATCTTTGACGATGAACCCCGTCACCCCGTTGTCGATGACCTCGGGCACCGAACCATTGGGGAAGGCGATCACAGGAGTGCCGACCGCCATCGCTTCGATCATGACCAGCCCGAAAGGCTCAGGCCAATCGATGGGGAACAGGAGGGCCCGTGCTCCGGCGAGCAGCGGGAACTTCTGCGCGTCCCCACCCTCCCCTACGAACTCCACGTCCGCGTCCTCGAGCAGCGGCCGGATCTTGGACTGATAATAAGACTCGTCCACCTGGTCCACCTTGGCCATGACCTTCAATGGGAACCCGGCGTCCCGGGCTATCTCTATCGCCCAGTCCAAACGTTTCTCGGGCGACACGCGACCGAGAAAGGCCAAGTAGTCCCCGGGAGTCTCCTGTACGGTGGCGCAGTCGAGAGGCAGACCGTGATAGATCGTGGCCATCCAATTGGCCCACGGTAGGGGGATACGTTGATTCTGGGAGATGGAGACCAGCGGCATGTCCCTATACTCCTTGTAGAGAGGCGCCAGTTCAGGGAGGTCGAGCCGTCCGTGAAGCGTTGTAAGATGGACGGTTCCCGCCCGGCGCGAGAGCGGGTAGTGCAGGTAATCGGTGTGGTAGTGGATCACATCGAAGTCGGCGGCGTCATGGGCCACCTGCTCTAGCATGACTAGATGTGGGGCGGTCGGATCCTTGATCTCCGGGTCGAGACGCAGACCTACGGGAGCGCAGGGAACCAAACAGGCAGCGGTCTTCGAGTCCGCACTTGCATACAGTGTCACGTCATGTCCGCGGCGCACGAACTCCTCGGTCAGGTACGAGACCACACGTTCCGTACCCCCGTACATCTGGGGGGGCACGCTTTCGTACAGGGGAGCTACTTGGGCGATTCTCATGGACATTACCTCCTTGTCCTCGTCTAGAGCCTGATGACCACCTGCAGGGGCGGGTCTTTGCGCCTGACCTCTACCGCCACTCCGGTGGATGTACGCTGAAAACGCAGGTCTACTCGGCCCGGACCCACGGAAAGGTTGTTCAACTCGAGCCAGTCGATGTAGGGAGGAAGGACGGGGGATACTACGTTCAGACGGTGAAGGTTCGCCTCCGGCCGCAGTCCAAGAAGTCCGGCCAACATGAACGGCATAGCACCCGCGGACCAGGCCTGGGGCTTGCTGGCCAAGGGGTAGTTGACGGGTACCTCGTATTCCGCCTTGGAGAAGCCCGCGAACAGCTCAGGCAACCGATACAGATTGAAGTGCATAGCGGCTCGCATCATGCCCGAGAAGAGTTCCAAAGCGGCCGCATCGAAGCCATACCTCCGAAAACCATCCATTATCAGGGAGTTGTCGTGAGGCCAGACGCTTCCTAAGTGGTATCCGACGGGGCTATAGGCAACCTCGCGGTTGGAGAGCGTGCGGATGCCCCATCCCGTGAACATGTCGGGCCGCATGAGACGCTTGCGGCATCGGCGGGCCAGGTCGGGCTCGGCTATGCCCGCCCACAGGCAGTGACCGCTGTTGGAGGAGCGCACCCGTGTGGGTCGCCCCCCTTTCTGAAGAGCAAGGGCGTAACAGGCACGAGAATCGATCCAGAAGTCTTCGTTGAACCTCTTCCGCAAAGCCTCAGCCTGCCGCTCAAGAGGTTCGGCCCGCTCCGGACAGCCTAGGCGACGATACATATCGGCGAGGCGGACCCGAGCCAGATATGCGTAGGCCTGGACCTCGGCGAGGGCGATAGGGGGCTCGGCCGGTGTGCCGTCCGCATTGGGGATGCCGTTCGCGGAGTCCTTCCACCCTTGATTGACCAGAGCCTCGGGGCTGTTGCTGCAGTAGGAGAGGTAGCCTTTGTCATCCTGGTTGTCCTCGAGCCATCGGAGGGCCGCCTGCACGTTGGGCTCCAGCTCCTCGATGGTGGCCCGATCACCGGACCAAGCGAAGTACTCGGCGACCAGGACCAAGAAGAGTGGGGTCGCATCGATGCTCCCGTAGTAAGGCGAGTGCGGGATCCGTTTCGTGCGCGCCAACTCCCCCACCCGCAGCTCGTGGAGGATCTTGCCCGGTTGCTCCTCCCGCCAAGGATCGCATGCGACGCCTTGATACTTGGCCAAGATCCTCAACGTCTGGCGGGCGATGGAAGTGTCAAACGCCAGGGTCTGGAGGGCGCTGATGATGCTGTCGCGGCCGAACAGAGTCGCGAACCACGGTACACCGGCCGCGTAATAGCCCTCGCCGTCGAGACAGCTCCTGAGCAGATACAGATCGCGCACCGAGCGGTCGATGATGGAGTCGAGCAGTAGACTGCTGCTGCGGACCCCAGTCTGGTCGGAACGCCATTCTTTTTCCGCCTCGGCGTGGCGGGCCATGAGGGTTTCTTGATCATCCGTCCGCAGCGCAGGCTGTGCGTCCGGCACGGCGACCGCCTCTTCGGAGAGGCCAATGATCACTTGGATCTCTCTCTCTTCGCGCGGACCAAGCGAGACCGAGAAGACGGCAGTGGTCCCCTCCCAGGCGTCGGGTGACTCTTCGAAGCAGACAGTCACCCGGCGGATGACGTCGTCGGCGCCGTGGTACTCAAGATGAAGACAACGATCTTCGGCCCTGGGACGAGACGGCCGGCCGGCCACCCGCGGGTCGAGCAAACGGACACTGAACACGTCTTGGAAACGCGCGCGGAAGTTGAAGGACACGGGTAGATCCACGACCTCCTCCCCGTTATTGCGGATCCGAATCGCGTCACGGAGAACCAACTCATCAGAGTCGAGGGTTCGAGACCACTTGATCCCGATCGTATGCATAGGCGCCAACACTCGGCCGTCGGGAGCGACCAGCTCGGGGTTAGTCAACTCTATGAGCGACTGATATCCCCGCCCGGCAGTGGAGACCAAGGCCTCCTGCCTCTCGCCGGCCAGGCGCAACTCGTACCCGTCGAGGAAGCGGCAATCGTGGTAGTACAGACCGGTGGCGTGAAGTTCGTCGACCGGAACGTCACCGTCACTCTCGGTCACAAGAAACAGATCCCCGTGCTTGAGCGTGAGTGCATCGGCGATACTGGGTGTCTTGGCCGGCCTCAGACTCAGGCCGGTCCGGGAAACCTGGCCCTCCACCCCACCTCCTTGAGCTGGGTGGGAGGTCGACTCCATACACGACGGACATTCCGGCTGCCACGCCTCCCCACAGCCCGCAAATGAGTCGGGGCCGTGCGGTGTATGTGCGTCGTTCATCGGCCTCTTCCTCGCTCCGACGGCCGGCGCATACCGTCACCAGAACCTGCAGGGGTTTATGATTTGGGCGGTTTCTCGGCAGCCTTGATAGGTAGGGAGGTACACGCCGCCGGAGCCAATCGTGCTGCGACGTGCCACCCCAGACGTCATTGTGCCCGATGAGGGGCCTGGGTACCTTCCTTTACCCGCCCCTCTCCAGTTCTAAACATCGAGAGATGAGACAGGAGCACGCCGGGCACGATGACGTGCACGGGGGGCGCGCCGTCCGAAAGGAAAGGCGAAGACCTCCGGGCGCGGTCAGTCCGACCGAAGGGGGATCCTTACTCCCGAAGCAACGACCGCGCGCCTCAGGAGCAGTCCGCCTATCAGCACCAATGCTCCGGAGACGGCTTCCATGATACGTATCTGCGACAGATCGGCCAGATTCAGGCTGACGGCTAGAATGACCAGGGGGGTTCCCAGCCCTAGGACCGCCACTCCAAAGACAAATACGACCGACTTCAGAAGCCGCACGGAAGCTTGTCCTGCCGTTCCCATATGGCGCACGATCTCAACGTAGACGGCCAACGTCACCAGCAGCAGAAGAATGAGGATGATCCCGGCGATAGCCAACAGGCGCAGTCCGTCAACGGCCACCGGTAGACCCAGCGCCAACAGTTGCAGGACCGCTACCCCTGCGTTCAGGCTGGAGAGGAAGAACAGCAGCGGCAGGGCCGCATTGTTCCAAGCCGGGATGCTCTGGATCACTCCCAGCACCACCCCAGGATAGAGCGGGACGACCAACGCCAGTGCGGCCGCCACCCATCCGAAGGCCAATCCTACGCCGCCTGACGAGTTCCAGGGCAGCCAAGCGAAGGCCGCGAACCCGGGCAATGCGTAGGCCAACCCGAAGATGATGAAACCGGTCTGCAGCCAGGCGCCGCGAATAGTCCAGGAGGTCCGCAGAGCGGCCGGGCTGGACCACAGGCGTACAACGCGGCCCGCC
>JAAYJE010000021.1 GCA_012523095.1 Actinomycetota bacterium
AGAGTGGCAAGATCGAGTTCGTCGCGAACAGCCTCAAGCGTTTTTACGAGACCGAAGAGGTAGATCCTGAGCGCCCCGTCATGGGCCCCCAGTACCTGGAAAGCTGGGAAGGCCACCACACCAAGGATCTAGTCGTCAAGTACCCGCTTGCCATGGTCTCGCCGCACCCCCGCTTCACCTTCCACACCATGGGCGACGCCAAGGAGAGCTGGAGCAATGAGATCAGAGACCACCGGGTGCTGGTAGACGGCCACTACTATTGGATCATGCGTATCAACACCGCCGACGCTGCGGCACGAGGCATCAAAGACGGAGACCTCATCCGTGCGTTCAACGACCGCGCTGAGGTCATCCTGGCCGCTCAGGTGACGGAGAGACTGGCTCCCGGAACGGTGCACTCTTACGAATCGTGCGGCGACTATCTACCGCTCGGCGAGCCGGGCCATTCCCCCGATAGGGCAGGGTGCATCAACATGCTGACGCCGAAACGTTTCCTGACGCCGACCTCCCCCGGGCAGGCCCCCAACTCCTGCCTGGTGCAGGTGGAGAGATGGAGGCAGGAGTCCGACGTTGCATAGCGCGAAGGCGCTCCGCCGTCGATCAGCGCTCTTCTCATAACCTCCGCGAGAACTCGGGTCTGAGCAGAGCCGGGTCTCCCCGCTCCAGAACCGTGTCTATGACCTGCAGCATCTTCGCCTTGTCCCCGGGCAGGGTGCCCTCTATCGCCAGATAGTTCGACGCGTGCGTCGTCCGGAAGACCGTATGAGTGACCTCGGTCAGAGCTATGATCTCCCGCAGCTCCCGCAGCATCCCCAGCGCATCCGGAACGATGAACTCACCCCTCTCAACCGCCTCCGCCAGAAGAGTCCCGGGAACCAGCATCAGTGAGAGCATGCTGGCATAGTCGGGGTCTATGGCGGAGAGAGCCCGGCCGGTCGCCCGGGCATGCTCAAGCGACCGCTCCACACCACCGAGACCTAGGATGGCCATCAAGGAGAGTCTGAAGCCGGCCTCCCTGGCCCCACGGCAGGCCTCGATCTGCCGGGCGGCGCTGACCCCTTTGCCGGTGCGGGCCAGCGTTTCTTCGTCTCCTGATTCCAGTCCCAGGTAGAGCATGTCGAGGCCGCGTTCACGCAACTGGATAAGTTCGTCGCCGGAACGGCGGAGCAACGACTGTGCGTTGGCGTAGGAACCGACCCGTTCCAGATGAGGGAGTTCCGAGTGAAGGAGATCGAGGACCCTGAGGAGGCTCCTCACAGGCAGCGCGAGAGCATCGCCGTCGGCGAGGAAGACCCTGGTGGTCCGCTGTTTCAACGAGATGGCGAGGCTTTCGACATCCTCCCTTACCTCAGCGAAGGGACGCAAACGGAAGGGCTTCCCGGCGTACATCCCGCAGAAGGTGCATTCGTTGTACGGGCAACCGTACATAACCTGCAGGATGAGACTGCCGGCCTCGCTGGGGGGCCGGTAGACGTCGCCCACGTAACGAGGGTAGGCATCGTAGATCAACACGGCACGCTCATTCCAATCGAGCCGCCGGGCCGGACTGTGGCGGAGCCGTCGAGTCGCGCCCGTACTTCACGTCCCAGAAGAAAAGCCCCTGCGCAGGCGCCGTCGGCCCCGCCGCTTGGCGGGGGGCGCCGGCGAGCAGCCCACGGAAGTCCTCCAAGTCCCGCCTGCCGAGTCCGATCTCCACCATGGTTCCCACCAGTGTGCGGACCATGTGACGCAGAAAGGCCTCCGCTTCGACCTCCAGGTAGAGCATCCCGGCTCCGGAGTTGGGGCTGCGCCGGCGGCCGACCCCTGAGCCGGCCGCCGGCGCGCACTTCGTTCTGCTCCGCCGTCCTGAGGCGACGGCGGCCAGGCCGTCACGTGCGGGCTTCCAGGCACAGCCTACTACCAGGCGGTTGAAGAACACGTGCTCGGTCTCTGTCGGGGTGAAGGCGGTGAAGTCGTGCCGTCCGACCGTCATCTTGGCAGCAGTCCTCATAGCCGTCAGGTCAATATCGTCAGGCACATGCCAGCAGTAGCCCCTCCAGAAGGGGGACACCACCATTGAGTTCGACAGGTAGTACCGGTAGGTGCGAAAGTTCGCGTCCTTGCGCGCGTCGAACCCCACGGGAGCCGGGACGATCCGCACCACTGTGACTCCAGGAGGCGTCAGCGCGTTCAAAGAGGTCCGCAGCCGGCTCACATCAGCGCCGGCGGGCAACATGAGACTGACGACCTGCCTGCGCGCATGCACGCCTGCATCTGTCCTTCCGGCGACCCGCATCACCGGGACGGTTCCAAGGATGGTGGTGAAGGCGCTTTCCAGGCTACCCTCCACCGTGAACAGCCCGTCCTGTTTGGCCCAGCCGTGCAGTCCGGCGCCGTCGTATTGCAGTTCCATGCGGTGATTGCGCTCCACACCCGCCTCCCGCCGGCGGGCCGTCTCGACCGAACCCGCCGACTGCGTTCCTGACCCCACTCGGATACGCAGAAACAAATGCCGGAACCCTTCGGGGAACCGGCACCGGCCAGATACCTGTTTCTGCTCAGTCTCGTGTCAGGCCCACGTGCAGGTCAGAACCGACGTGGGCCTGTGTCAGACCAGCTCCAGATACACCATCTCGGCCGCGTCCCCCTGGCGCGGGCCAAGGTGGGTTATGCGCGTATATCCGCCCTGGCGGTCGGCATACATGGGAGCGATCTCGTTGAACAGCTTGTACGAGATCGTCTTGTTGCGCAACTGGCTGATAGCCGTACGGCGCGAGTTCAGGTCTCCGGCCTTGCCCATGGTGATCATCTTCTCCACCACGGGACGGACTTCTTTGGCCCTGGCTTCGGTGGTCTTGATCCGTCCATGCTCGAGCACCGAGCAGGCAAGGTTCGCCAGCATCTGTCGGCGATGGTCCGGCTGGACACCGAGCCGTCTTCCTTTTCTCTGGTGCCTCACACTACTCTCCTCTAAGCTTCAGGTTGTTCTTCTCAAGGCGCTCGCGCACCTCTTCCAGGCTCTTGCGCCCGAAATTCGGGATGCACATGAGTTCCTGCTCCGACTTCGCGATGAGATCGCCGACGGTCTCGATACCCTCGCGCTTCAGGCAGTTAAGGGAGCGGACCCCCAAATCGAGGTCATCTATGAGCATGTCCTCTTCCGGCTCGGGTTCAGGAATCGGCACCCTGTCTTGCTCTACCTCTTCATCGTCGGCCTCGGCAAGGAATATGGCCACCAGGTCGTCCCGCAGGATCGCAGCGGCCTTAGACACCGCCATCTGAGGATCGATGGCGCCATTCGTCTCCAC
>JAAYJE010000022.1 GCA_012523095.1 Actinomycetota bacterium
ACGCGACCATTCCTTCTCAGCCCGCAGGGTGACCTCGCTCACCATGCGCTCCACTTCCCTCCAGGCGTCCTCCATCAACAGCTCGATCTGCAACACATCACTGCGATCATAATCGGTCTCTTTGTTGGCGACGCCCACTACCGCGACGATCCGGTCACCTTCGGAAATAGGAACCACCAGACACCTCTGCAGCGACACATGGCCTTCCGACAGGTCTCCATTGGGCGAAGACGACGCCGGGAAATCATTGATCACGATCGCCTTGCGCCGGCGCACGGCCTCGCCGAACATACCGGCCTCAGCCGAGTGATAGGGCGTCTGCCGTTCAAGTATCGCGCACGTATCCGCCCCATCCGTCGACCATGTCTTGAAGCTGAATTCGTGTTTCTCTTCGTCGTAGAGATGGATGCAGCCGATCTCGCTCAGTGTCAGTCTCACGACCTCGTCCCGGACGCAGTCCAAGACATCCTGCACGCCGTCCGACCGGTGCCGGATAATGCGCCGCAGACTCTGCGAACGGAGCCGGCTCTCCTCCTCTTGTTGCTCCGCATGTCTGCGGCTGGTGATGTCCTTCACGACAACGAGCACCTGTTTCTTGCTTCCATAGCGAACGATCCCTGTGGAGACCTCGACCGGGTACACGACGCCGTCCTTGCGCCGGTGCTCCGCCTCGAACGTGAAACGCCGCCCGGGCTCCCACCGGCTCCAAGCTTCCCGAGACCGGGCCTCCGACGGCATCGCTTCACCCGAGCAGAAATGGCCGTCGAACACGGTGAAGGCCAGGAACTCCTCTCTCGAATAGCCGGACTGAGCACAGGCCGCCTCGTTGACGTCCAGGACCCGGCCTTCCAGGTCGTGAAGATAGATCGCAGCAGTAGACTGAGCGAACACTGAACGATACTTCGCCTCACTCTCCGACACACCTCGGGGCCGTCCATATCGGACATGGCGATATCGAGCAGGATCACATCCGGACTCTCGGCAGTAGCCAGCCGGACGCCGGCTGCGCCATCTATGGCCGTGAGGACGGTCACTTGGGGTAAGGCGTCCTGCAGCCGGGCCTGGAGGGCCGTCAGCCCGTCCTCATCATCATCGATGACTAGAAGTCTGATAGCGTCAATCATCAGTCGTCTCGACGTTCTGATAGCGGGGCGGCCGACCGGCCTGAGCCAGCAGCTCGTTGACCTCTCGCTTGAGCTCGAGCACCCGAGCCTCTCGGCCCAGCATGACTGCGTGCCAACGCTGCAGCTCGTCCAGTTGTTCGGCCATTCTCTTCTCGGCCCGGACGCGATCGGTAACATCATGAACTATTGAGTGCAGCAGGTCTTTGCCTCCCGCCTCGATCCTTGAGATGTACACCACCACGTCCCGCACCGATCCATCGGCTAAGGAATGTTCAACCTCGAAGTAGAAGCATTCCCGGGCCTTCACCGCTGTCAGAGCGGCTCTGAACTGGTCGGGCGAGAGACCATTTATATCCAATATCTTCATACGGCTCAGTTGCTCTGACGACCAACCGTAGAACTCGACGGCGGCTTCGTTGGCATCGACTATGCAGCCGCTGTCTGAATCGACAAGCAGTTTCACCGCGGCATGATCTTGGAACAGGCTGCGGAAGAGGGCCTCGTTCTCCTGTAGCGCCGTCTGTGTCCGTTGCTGCAACTCGGTCAAGCGTTCAAGATCCGCAATCGAGGGTCGATTCTCATCCGTGAGGCGAGCTCCCTCCAGCACCAGCGCCGCGTGATCCGCCAAAGTCTGTAGTAGATCCATATCTTCATCGGAGAAGCGATACGGTCCTTGCGTACTGCCGACTATCAACACACCCAGTGATCGATCCTTAAGAACGAGGGGCAGATAGGCCACGGAACGTAGTCCGCGCTCATCGACCACCCGCGTCTCGACGTCGGTTAGGTCCGCCTTACGGCAGTCGGTCAGGACAACGGGCGCGCATGTTTGCACCGCCCGGCGGATATGGGGATGCTCGAGCAGTGACGCCACGCGCAGGTCTTCGGGCAGGTCCACCAGAAGGACCGGGGTGGTGGCCCCCAGATGAAGCATCCCTTCCTGCAGCAGATAGACGGCCGTCGAATCAAGGGACGAGAGTCTTGCCGCTCCATCGGTGATCGTCTGGAGCAGCTGCGCAGTGTCGTGAAGGCCGACCATCACTCCACCGATCTCGATCAACAGCGATAGCTTCTCGTTTTTCCGGCGCAGCTTCTCTTCTGTTGTCTGAATCGTTTCCCCCACCGCCGGAGCCTCGGGACGCGTCGTTACGGCCCCGGGCGTGCCCGTCGTCGGATCCGCTTCGTGCCCGCTCACGAGTCACCCCTCCTGCGCCTTGGGGGCCACGTCAACCGTTCTTTCCAACCGACTCAGTCGATCAGCCCTACCCATGTCCGATCAGAAGACGGCGGCCTATCCTTCCCCCGATCCCTTCAGAACCACCTCGAGCTGGGACCCCAGGTCCGCCGTAGAGAACGGCTTCTGGAGGAACCTGACATCTGAGTCGTCGGCCCCCACTTCCACGGTGTTCTCGCTGGCGTAACCTGACATATAGACGACCTTCAGTCCGGAGAACATCCGGCGCAGACGTTCCGCGAGTTCGCGTCCGTTCATCTCGGGCATCACGAAATCGGCGAGCAGAACGTCGGGCTGCAGAGCTTCCCTCTCGACGAGGGCAAGCGCCTCAGGCCCATTGCCTGCGTCCACGGCCCTGTACCCCAGCTTCTCGACCATCATCACCACGATGCCTCGAAGAACCTCCTCGTCTTCGACCACCAGCACAAGTCGCGGCTGCTCTATCTCCGGACTACTCTCGGTCGCGGGTTGTCCCGGTGGAATCGTCTCCACACGCGGGAATAGGAGTCTGAACATGGCGCCCTTTCCAGGTTCGCTCTCCACGAAGATATGTCCTCCCAACTGCCGGACGACTTCGGGCACGGTCGACAGCCCTAGGCAGCCGCCTCTCAGGATCCCCCCGACAGGGTCCGATGGTTCGAACACCCGTCGTTTGGTCGCCTCGTCCATTCCCAAACCGGTGTCTTCGATCGACAACATGACGTACCCGCCGGGGTCGAGGCGTGAGCCGCCGGCAGATGGGTCTTCCTTGATGTCTACCCACCCCACCTTCACCGACAGCCTGCCACCATCGGGCATGGAGTCGCGCCCATGTGCCGCGAGACTCACGAGTATCTGCTCGATCTGCGCACGATCCACCGTCACTATCGCGGGATGGCGGGCATATTCGGTCTCCAGCCTGATACTCTCGCCGACCAGCGTCTGCAGCATCGGGCCCGCATCTTCCACCAGATGGTTGAGGTCGACATCGGTGGGATTGAAGGTCTGCTTGCGGCCAAGATCAAGCAATCGACGTGTGAGTTCGATGGCCTGATCGGCATATCCCTCGATCTGGGCCAACTCGTTGATGAGGGGATCGTCCTTCTGGAGGGAGGACCTCATCATCTCGCAGTAGCCCTTCTGGACCATGAGGATGTTGTTGAATTCGTGAGCGAAGCCGCCGGCCAGTTGTCTCACCGACTCCGTCCGCTGGGCCTCTAAAGCCTGCTGCTTTACGGCCGCCCGATACTCTTCAGCCAGTCTCCGCTCCGCCAGGTCACGCACGAACACGAGTTGAAAACCGCTCCTAATCCCGCCTAGGGCGACCACCGACGCCTCCGTGGTCACCCGCGACCCGTCTGCGCGGAGATATTCCAAGTCCACACGAGACGCCTGTTTCGCATCGCCGGCCATCGCCCGTATGCACTCGCCCATCGCCTGACGGTACTCCGGAGCGATACGCTCCACGACTTCGCTGCCGATCAGATCCTCCGGCTTTGAAACGCCGAGCATCTCCACGAAGGCCTGGTTCACACGATGGTACCGGCCCCCGCCTTGGATATAGGCGCCGCTCAGTGCATTATCGACCACGATCCTCAGACCCCCGCCGGTCTTGTGAGAAGCTTCCGCGGCCTGCAGACTTCTCCCGAGGCCTTTCACTCCTGTGATGTCGACGAACGTGACGGTCACCCGCTTCACGTCGCCTCCCTCGGGATCACAAAACGCGTTCGCCAACAGCCAGAGACGTTCTCCGGTTCCGGCGCGGTCCACCCCCAAGACCACATCTCGCACCTGTCCACGAGTTGCGAGGGCACGACTGACCGGGTGCTCATCCGGAGGCAGAGTCGTCCCGTCCTCTCTCACGAAGGACCACACTGGATCACCTACCGGCCTACCCATCATCTGCTCCCACGAGAGACCGAGGGTCGAGCATGCCGCGGGGTTGGCCTCGGCGACCCGCGTATCGGGGTGGTACGCGACAACGGAGATGTTCGCACGGTCGAGCGGTGAAGACATCAAAGATCTCCCCTGTTGCGGTCCGGCCGGACCTCGGTTCCTCTGGGTTCTTTGTGCGTCACCACGAGTATACTATGCATGGATACTTCACCCGCCTTCGCGGACCTTGTCCTTTCTAGTGGATATCGGACCTGAACGACCGCTTCTTGAGCGCCGGGACCCTTGATGTCGAGTCTCCGATCAGAACCCCGCCGGTCCCTCGTCGCTCACGGGTTCCTTCGCCGAGCGCGTATCTCCTGCTCCACGACCCAGCTCAAGCCGTCGTCGAGTGATGTCTCCCCCAGCCAGACGAAAGAGCGCGGCGTGATCTCGGTGAAACTCCACCGCTCCCGCCTGCCCGGCCCGGGATCCTCGAACTCCTGCACTATGCGATCTCCCAGCGCCCGGCCGACCAGATGGACGAATCCACCACCCCAGGGCTGCATCCAGAATATGCGCCAAGTGTCGGTAGCAGCGTCGTAGCCTCGGATCGTGACGCCGTAGCGGTCGCGCGACGCCCCGGAAGGGAAGAGCACATCCTGGATACCCCGGCCGCCAAAGACCCAGCCGAAACGCCATTGCCCGGTGGAAGTCCTGACGACGTCCCCTGGTCCGTACCAGTTGCAGTCGATGTCCCAGGAGCCTACGAACTGCCCATACGACATCAGCTTGCCGGCGTGCTGAAGCGAGGGACCGGTCGCCCCAGCCAAAGCCGCCACCGGCCCGGACTCGTCGATGGCCTGGATCCTACGAACGTGACGCCCACCCTCGAAGGGGGCGCCCAGCCACACCTCTACGATCCGAAGCGCGAGGTCCTCCGAGAGCAGACGCTCCCCTAGAGAGACCATGTTCGCATCATTGTGGGCTCGGGCCAGACGAGCCGACTCCTCGGTCCAGCAGAGCGCGCAACGCACACCGGGATGCCGGTTGGCCGTCATCGCCTCACCGTTGCCTGAGCCACCCAGGACGATCCCTCGTTCGCAATCGCCGGCCGCGACCGCGGAAGCCGCCGGATGTATGTAGGTAGGGTAGTCGACCGGATCGGCCGAATGAGCGCCGAAGTCCACGACCTCGTGTCCAAGAGCCTCCAGATGCTCGATGATGCGCGTCTTGTAACGAAAACCGGCGTGATCAGAAGCGATCGCTATCCGCATCGACATCCCCCTTGCACATGCGTTGTCCGGTCCACCGCGAGGCCGACCTAGACCTCTATGACCCCAGCCTGTCGCCCGCCTTCAATCCCGTCGAGGAGACGAATTCCGCCGCCGAGATCTTAGCCGCGCCGGCCGGCTGTAACCGCTTCACGAAGATGCTCCCTCCACTCGCGGCGACAAGGAAGCCGTCGGCGGCGATCTCGAGCACGGTCCCGGGAGCCTCCGGGCCACTCACCGCGCGCCTTTCGCAATCGAATATCTTGATCTGCCGCCCCTGGTGGGTGGTAGCGGCTCCCGGCGAGGGATTGCAGCCCCGTATGACGTTGTAGACGACCCCTACGGGGTACATCCAGTCGATGGCCATACTCCTACAGACCGGCTCATACTCACCTTGGCTAAGATCTTGGACGATCTTGGGCGCCTTGCCCTCCTTGACCAAGCGCACCGACTCCACCATGGCCTCCACCCCCAAGGGGAAGAGCTTGCCGAAGTACACGGCGCCCAGAGTGTCGTCAGGCTCGATGGTGACCTCCTTCTGCAAGAGGATGGGACCGGTGTCCAGTCCTTCATCAGGCCAGAAAATAGAGAGGCCCGTCTTCGGCTCGCCATTCATCACAGCCCAGTTGATGGCGCTGGCGCCCCGGTGACGCGGCAATAGCGAGGGGTGGTACTGGATGGTCCCCAAACGCGGATGATTGAGGATGGCGGCCGGCACGATGTCGGTGACGAAGGCCATCACGTTGAGATCAACCTGGAACTGCTTGTAATCCTCAAAGACCTCAGGATCGCGCATGCGGCCCGGTTGCCGGACGGGTATGTCGTTCGCCTCCGCGAGCTCTCTGAAGGTGTTGCTCTTGCCCGGAGAAGCGTCGGGCGGCATGTACACCGCCACCACCTCTTCTCTTTCCGCGAGTAACGCTTCGAGGACCTTCTCTCCAAAGGCCGCCTGGCCGATAAGCACGATCTTCATCCTGCACTCCCGTCTAGATAGCCCAGCCAACCCGCGATCTCCGTCGCCGGCTCTTCCTTCGAACAAGATTCTACCCCCTGCGATAACGTCCAGGTGGACACGGGCCTCACATTGAGGGACATATCACCATCGCGAGCTCAGGGCAGCTCGACCCTGTCGGCAAGACCGCGGCCACGTGGGCGGGTTCGAGTACGCCTCCAACGAATACCATCCCTTCCTGCTGCACGATCCGCCGCCGCAGTCCCGGCGGGAAGCGCAGCTACCGGCTGTAGAAGAGCGACGGCCAGTATTCGATGGCCTCTGAGCCGGCCGATACAAGTGTGCCGGCCTGTCCTTCGATGATGGCCGCGGCATCCTCCAAGGCGCCGATGCCCGCTCGACCGCCGGTAGCCGTGACGAAGTCACAGGCCGCTTCCACCTTAGGTCCCATCGATCCGGTCGCGAACCTGAGTGGCTCCAGTGCTTCGGGAGATGCCCTGCGGATGGCGCGCGAATCCGACGCGCCCCAATCCTCCCATACCGCCACGGCGTCGGTCAGCATCAGGAAGATGTCGACCCGGAGGGACTTCGCCAACAGGGCACTCGCGTAGTCCTTGTCTATCACGGCCTCGACACCCACGAGTGCTCCGCCCGGGGTCGGCATGGTAGGAATACCTCCTCCCCCCACGCAGATCACTGTCACCCCGCACTCCACGAGCCGCTCCACCGCTTTGATCTCGAGGATCCGCTTGGGCTTCGGCGACGGCACCAACCTGCGGTACCTGCCGTTGTCGGGTCCCATGGTCCACCCGTGCTCGCGCGCAAGACGCTCCGCTTCCTTCTGCGAATACTGAGGCCCGATAGGCTTGGTGGGGTCCTGGAAAGCCGGATCGGCGGGGTCCACCTCCACCTGAGTGAGTATGGTGGCCAGGGGCATGTCGTCAGGGAGGGTGTTGCCCAGCTCCTGCTCGATCATGTAGCCGATCATCCCCTCCGACTGAGCCCCCAGCACATCGAGCGTGAAGGACCCCGCGCCTGCGTAGGTCGCGGCCGTCAAGGCGAGCAGGCCGACCTGTGGACCGTTACCGTGGGTGATGATGAGACTGTGCTCACGTGCGAGCGGAGCCAGCGCCCTGACCGCGATCTTGACGTTCTCGCGCTGGTTGTGCGCGGTGAGCGGCTCCTCCCGTTTGAGAAGGGCGTTACCCCCGAGCGCTGCTACGATCCTCATGGCGACAACGGACCCACGCTATGCTCCGGCGCTTTTTCGCTTGGCTTTCTTGCCCCGCATGCTTCCGCGTGCAGTCAGCAGGGCGGACATCAGCTGAGCGGGCTCCCGGGTGCCGATGAGCACCCGCCTGCCATCGCTCATGACCAGCTGGATGCCCTGATTGCCCGACGCGTTATATGCGCGTCCGTTCTTCAGCGAAGTCCGGATACCCCAGCCTCCATATTCGCGCAGTGCCGAGTACCGACGCGGCTCAGCGTCCGTGATGTCGGACAGGAGGATCTTCGCCCACCTGAACGGGTATACCCTCACTCTGAGGACTCCTGGATGGACCTCCGTGATCATTCTCGCCATCACAGCGAAGAAAGGGAACCCAAAGCCGAACACAAGGCCGAGGGTCCATGCCACCCAATCAGGGACGGGCTGCTCACCCAGAGGGTTCTTGAGCATTATCTGCTGGATGAACTGGTACCACACCAGCACTGTGACGATCAGGATAGGAACGTAAAAATACCATTGCCTGAATCTCTGCACCTCACGGTACAGAGGCTGTGCATCCAGACCGACCATCCCCTCGATCTCCTTGCCGTCCATGCCGACCTCGCTGCCGTCATTTGGGGAGCACTCATAGTACACTAACCGGCAATGCATACCGACCTTGCGAGAAACGAGCGGGCCGCGGGCAGGCGAGCCCGTCTGGCTTGGTATGTCTACGACCTCGGTAATACCTCGATCGAGTTCGCGATACCTCTCTATCTAACTATCTGGATAGTAAGCGACCTAGGTGTCGCAGCCTGGATCTTCGGCCTGGCTTCCGCCGGCTCTTCGGCGGCCATCGGCCTCAGCGGCCCCTACATCGGCGTCCACGCCGACGAGGCTCACGCTCGGCGCCGGTGGTTCGCAGCGTCGGTGCTCGTGGCGGCGACGCTGTTCGCTGCATTGCCCTTCCTACCCCATGGCGGCTCGGCGGCTCTGGCCCTGATACTGATCACGGCGATGCTCGCCAACTACTTCTTCCAGCTCTCCAGCCTCATCTACAACGCCTCCATGCTGCACGCCGCAGGCAAGGCCAACGTGGTCAGCGTGTCGTCGTTGGGCATCGCGTTCAGCTTCCTGGGCGGCGCCGTCGGTGTGGGCATCATGGAGCTGGTCATCCGCGGCCGATTGGTGCCCGGCGTGAGCGGTCGCGGCTTCGCCCTCGTCCCTGCGGCCCTCATCTTCATCGCCTGCGCCGCCCCCGGCGCCTTCACGAGAAGGCTGTGGCAGAAGGAGACCGACCAGATCTCCATCCCGTCGGGCCGCCTCCACCATCGCATGAAGGAGCTCTGGAACGAATCTTCCCGCGAATACCGGGCCGGATGGTTCCTGGCCGGCTATTTCGCTCTGAACTCGGCCATCATGGGCCTCACGCTCTATCTGCCGCTGCATGTACAGAGGGTCACCGACCTGGAGGGGACCGGACTGCTCTTGGCGGTAGGTATCGTGGTCTTCACCTCGGCCATCGGCGCCGGCATAGTCGCATGCCTACGCCCCGAAGGCGTCATGGTCAAACGCATCATCCTAGTGGGACTTGCCCTGCTCGCTCTCAACTCCTTCTTCTTCAGCCTGGTGACCTCGCTCCCTCTGGTGATCCTTTGCGCCTGTTTCCATGGTCTCTTCTCGGGAGCCTTGGTTCCCACCGTGCGAGGAGCGTTCGCACAGACCTTCCGATCGGACTACCAGGCGCTGGCCTTCGGGCTGTTCGGCGCCGTGCAGCGCGTATCTCAGGGTCTGGGAGCGGCGCTGTGGCCACTGGCCGAGGTGGCCGGCGCCCACAGAACCGCCTCCTGGGGCATCGCCGGGATGGGCTGTCTCGCGCTGGTCGGCATCCCTCTCTTCGCCCGCTGGAGATTCGGACGGCCCGTCGCTCCTGTTCCGGAAGCCGGTTGACCCGGTCCTATAGGCTCTCCCCGAGGGGAAGAACAACTCCGGCAACGACCAAGTGGTGTACGGTGCGTCCAACCCTTCCATCAGGTCCTTGACCGTGTTGCCGGCCGAGCAGGCGCGCTCGAACTCCCAGGCCCTCTTGAAGAGCGAGGAAGTCGCCGAGCTCGGCGTAGAAGCGGACGTGCACGGCGCCCGTGTCCCGATCTACCCCTTCTTCATCTCCAGCGCACACTTCAGCATGACGTCGAAAAGGTCGACGATCTCGTCTTCCTCGACGCACGAGATGGCTATGCGGATGTCGGCAGAACCGTTAGAGATCACCCCTACCCCGTACTCGCTCAGCAGTCGCGCCCGGTATGCTTCAGCATCGAGACCGTTCAGACGTACACATAAGAAGTAGCCGGAGTTGAACGGATACGGTGTCCAGGCTTCCGCGAACCGCGCCTCGGAGAGCACCTGCCGCGCCCTTGCCGCCCGGCCGGAGAGGATGGCGTACTTCTCAGCCTTCTCGGCCTGATAGGCCGGATCGCTCATGGCTTTGAGGACCAGCGATTGCGACAGGTTGGACGAGTTGCTGACGGTGGCGCGGATGCAGCCCCCGGTCTTCTTCTCCAGAGCCTCGTAGGCTCCGGCCCCGTTGGCGATGCCGTACGTGATGAACCCTACCCGCAAACCCCAGGCGTAGTCTTCCTTGGAGGCACCGTCGAGCTTGACGGCAAGCAGGCGTGGATGAGCACCGGCCAGTCTGGTGAAGAGCGACTCCTTCATGACCTCGTCGTCATAGAAGAGCCCGAAGTAGGCATCGTCGCAGACGGCCACGATGTCGCACTCCTCCCGCGCGGCCGCCTCGACGAGGACGTCACGGATGGCGTCGGCCTCAGCAGGCGTGATGGAGTAACCGGTCGGGTTGTTCGGGAAGTTGAAAAGGACGATCATCTTGCCCACAGCCGCGTGGTTCTTGACGACTTTGCGGAAGCCTTCCACGTCAAAGCCCCCACCCAGGCGGAGCAACGGATACACGCCGGGGCGAGCGCCGCGCTTGACCTCGAAGATGAGACGGTAGTTGCCCCACAGATGATCGGGCATGAACAGCAGGTCGCCCTCGTCGACGAACATGTCGGCCACCGTACTCAGTCCGTGCGTGATGCCGCTGGTGACGACGGGCAGGCTCACAGGCGTGTCGCCGAGGGAGGGGTTCTTCTGCCTGAGCTCGGCCAGCCAGGCCCTTCGTAGGTCGGCCCGTCCGGAGGATGGGGCGTACGGCAACGCCTGATCGGGGCTGATCTCGCACAGATGCCGCGTGATGGAGGGCAGACCCATGGAGTGCTTGGCTTCCCGGGCTTCGCCGATGGTGGCGTTGAACCGGTGCGCCTTTTCATTGGCCTCTGCCGTCTGAGTCAAGATCCCCTTGGGGAAGTACAGCGCCTTACCGAGCTCGGAAAGCACCCGGAACAGCGCAGGCGCCTCCTGCCGGATGGTCTGGTTCAGCTCGGCGGCAAGCGGGTTGAGTCCGGTGAGGAGAGGGCTCAACGGTCACCTCCCATGAAGACGCTCTTTCAACGCCTCAAGCTGCCCGCGGAGGGCCGTCGGTAAGCGGTCTCCGAACTCCTCATAATACTCAGACAGATCGGCGGCCTCTTGCTTCCAGGCCCCGACGTCGACCGTCAGCAGGGCCTCCAAGTCCGCCGCCGGCAGCTCTAGGCCGGAAAGATCGAGCGCCCCTGGAGCGGGCAGATTGCCGATGGGGGTCTTGACCGCCTGCCCGCCGCCTCCGACCCGCTCGAAGATCCACTTGAGCACCCGGCTGTTATCACCATACCCAGGCCACAGAAAATGGCCGTCCTCGCCCTTGCGGAACCAGTTGACGAAAAAGATGCGCGGCAGCTTCTGGGGGTCGGTGCGACCGGCCATCGACAACCAGTGCGCGAAATAGTCACCCATGTTATAGCCGCAGAAGGGCAGCATGGCGAAGGGGTCGTGGCGCAGGACGCCGGTCTTGCTCAAATTGGCGGCCGTGGTCTCCGAACCGGCCGCCGAGCCCATGAACACTCCGTGCTCCCAGTCGAAAGCTTCATAGACCAGCGGGACCGTGCCCGCCCGCCGTCCACCGAACAGGATGGCCGAGATGGGAACACCTGACGGGTTCTCCCAATCAGGATCGATCACCGGGCACTGTTCGGCCGGAGCCGTGAACCGCGCATTGGGGTGAGCGGCCTTGCGATCGGAATCAGGCGTCCAGTCATCGCCCTCCCAGTCGATGAGGTGAGCAGGAGCCGGCACGCCCATGTCCTCCCACCAGATATCGCCCTCGTCGGTAAGACCAGCGTTGGTGAAGATGCTGTTGCGCGTGAACGTCTCCATAGCATTGGGATTCGTGTCGTAGGAGGTCCCGGGAGCCACGCCGAAGAAACCCGTCTCGGGGTTCATGGCGTAGAGGCGGCCGTCCTCACCGATGCGCATCCAGGCGATATCGTCGCCCAGGCAGGTGACCTTCCAGCCCGGAAGAGTCGGCCGCATCATGGCCAAGTTGGTCTTGCCACACGCGCTGGGGAAGGCCCCGGCGATATACCTCTTCTCGCCCTCCGGCGACGTGAGACATAGGATCAGCATGTGCTCGGCCAACCAACCCTCCTTGCGGGCCAAGGCAGAAGCTATGCGTAACGCCAGGCATTTCTTGCCTAAGAGCGCGTTGCCGCCATAGCCCGAGCCGTAGGACCAGATGGAGGGATCGTCGGGGAAGTGGACGATGTACTTGTGGTTGGGATCACGTTCGCACGGCCAGGGAACGTCGCCCTGGAAGGGCTTGAGCGGCGCGCCCACCGAATGCAGGCAGGGGACGAACTCGCCATCGCTGCCCAGGGCCTCGAGCACCTTCGTGCCCACACGGGTCATAATGGTCATGTTCGCGACCACGTACGCGGAATCGGTCACTTCGATGCCGATCTTGGAGAAGGGTGAACCGACCGGCCCCATGGAGAACGGGATGATGTACATGGTCCGGCCCTCCATGCATCCATCGAAGATGGCGCACAACTTCCTCTTCATCTCCCGCGCCGGCGCCCAATTGTTGGTGGGTCCGGCCTCGATCTGATCGTTCGTACAGATGAAGGTCCTGTCTTCCACCCTGGCAACGTCGCTGGGGTGTGATCTGGCCAAGAAACAGTCGGGCCTGAGGGTGTCATTGAGGCGCGTGAAGGTACCGTGCTTCATCGCCACCTCACATATGTACCCATACTCCTCCGCAGAACCGTCGCACGTGTAGACGTTGTCCGGTTTGCAGAGTTGGACTACTTCCGTCAGCCAAGCCAGCAGTCTGCTGTGCTTTGTAAGCGTCTCAAACGCGGCCGCCATCCTGTCTCCTCTCGTTCCTCCGAGCGGTCGTCACTTGCTCCCAAATAAACACAGAGCCGGCGCGCACCACCTCACTCTCGCGCCGGTCTCTCATGGCGACCGGTGGACCGACTCCACCCCTCCGCCCGTTCGCCGGGGAAAAATACCATGTATCGACCAAGCCGTGTACCGACCACATGTACGAAGGGCTGTCCGGCGGTCTCCTCACCGCCACCGCGATGGCGCCCAGGCCTACGTGGCCGGCCGGCCCCTCAACCCCCCACAGCCGCGCGGACCATGTCCAAGGTCCCGGCGGAGCGCAACTTCTCGTTCTTGTGGGCTATGAATCCGGCGTATTCGGCCATGAAGACCTTGCCGGGGTCGCGCAGGTCGAACTTCTCAGGGTTATCACGGAAGAACTCCCGATGGACCCGGGTCCACACCAGACGCCCGTCGGTGTCGATGTTCACCTTGGTCACGCCCAGGGGGACCGCCTTCGCGAACTCCTCCTCATCCACACCCTTGGCGCCCTTGAGGGCCCCGCCGGCATCATTGATACGCCGGACTTCCTCCTGAGGCACCGACGAGGATCCGTGCATCACCAGAGGGAACCCTGGGAGACGCTTCTGGATCTCCGCGACCACCTCGAGATGCAGCCCTTGATGTCCGGTGAACTTGTAGGCTCCGTGGCTGGTGCCGATGGCGACCGCAAGACTGTCGCAGCCCGTTTCACGCACGAACACCTCGGCTTCGGCCGGGTCGGTGAGATGCGCGTTCTTCTCGTCCACCTGCACGTGCTCCTCCACCCCGCCCAACCGACCCAGTTCCGCCTCCACGGAGACGCCCCGAGCGTGGGCGGCCTCGACCACCTGTCGCGTGATGCGGATGTTCTCCTCGAGGGGTTCCTGAGAAGCGTCGATCATCACCGACGAGTAGAACCCGCTCTCCACACAGTCGAGCGCCGTGTCAAGGTCGCCGTGGTCCAGATGAACGGCGAACACGGCCTCGGGGAACATCTCGTCGGCGGCCTTGATCATGGCCTCCAACATGCGCTTGTCGGCGTAGGACCGCGCGCCTTTGGAGATCTGGAGGATGAAGGGCGCCCGGGAGTCGAGATTGCCCCGGAACAGCCCCAAGGTCTGCTCCATGTTGTTGATGTTGTAGGCCCCCACGGCGAACCTGCCGTAGGCGACTTTGAAGAGCTCCTCAGTGGTGACGATCATTTAGCGCTCCCATCAGTTCCGAACAGTATCATCCAGTCTTGGCGGCGCCCCAGTGGGCTCCGGCTTCCTCTTCCATCTTCCGGACGGTCGTAGCCGTATGGGCGCAGACCGCTCATGACGCTCCTCCTCTCGTCTCGAGAGCCCCCTGAGCGGACCCGGCCCCGGCGATCCGAGAAGCTTCATGCTATGTGCCTCCCATACCCCCAGACCGCTGCGTTGACACGCGCCGCGGAGTACGGAGGACCTCACGTTCAGCATACCAGGCTGGGGAGACGCCGGCGTGCTAGTCTGGGGTGCGGGAAAGGAGCGTTTTGTGGCTATGAAAGCGATGATCCCGGTGACGGGCTACATACCGCGGGCGCGTTCACGACGCAATCTGATCATCCTCGCGGCTTACGTGGTCTTCCTCGTCATCGTGGTATTGATCTACGCATGGGTGTTCCGTTACATGATGGCCGAGTACGAGAACGACCCCGGCCACACGTTCATCAACGGCATCTACTGGACCATAACCACGATGACCACCCTCGGATACGGGGATATCACCTTCACCTCCCCCGCCGGTCAGCTCTTCTCAGCGTTCGTGACGCTTTCGGGCTTCCTGTTCATCCTGATCCTGGTGCCCTTCGCGATCGTGAGCGTGATCTTCGGCCCCTGGCTGGAGAGCGTCCTACGGTACCGTCCTCGCATGAGACTCAAGCGGGGCGCCAAAGGCCACGTCGTGATCTGCGGCTGGGACTCAGTCACGGAAGCGCTCACGAAGAACCTGGTCGGGGCGGGTGTGCCCTATGTGGTGCTCATGCCCGATGTGGACGAGGTGCGCCGTCTTGATGAGGCGCGGATCAATACGGCGTTGGGGACCCCCACCGACGCCGAAGCCCTGAAAAGGGTCCGGGTGGAAAACGCCAGGATGGTCGTCGGCAACATGAGCGACCCGGACAACACCAACCTGGTGCTCACCGTCGCTTCGATATGCCCCACCCCCGTGACCGCTGTGGTCACCGAGCCCGAAAGGAAGGAGTTGCTGGCCATTGCCGGGGCCGCCCATGTCGTGCCTCTCAGAGAGACATTGGGCAACCACCTGGCGGTGCGGGCCACCACTCAAGGGGCCATGAGCCACGTGGTCGACGTCCTAGGCGACCTTCTCTTCGCCGAGATGCCCTCCCACGGTACTCCGTTCGTCGGTCAGCCGCTCAAGGCGACGGGCATACGCACAAGCACCGGCGTATCCGTGATAGGGATCTGGGAGCGGGGCCGCTTCTCCCTACCGGAAGCCGAGACCATCATCTCAGATGGGATGGTCATGCTGTTGGTGGGCACTGAGTCGAATCTGCGGGCCCTGGAGCAGATCACGGGAGAGCGCGCGGCGGACGATCTGGTGATCATCCTCGGATACGGTGCTGTTGGTAGAGCGGCGGCGGCGCTCCTGAAGCGCAGAGACGTCCCCTATGTGATCGTTGACCGAGATATCTCGGAGGCGGCCGGCGGGCCGCACTTCTTCTTGGGAGACGCCAGCAAGCGAGATGTGCTCGAACGGGCGGGCATCACACAGGCCAAGGGCCTGATTGTCACCACCAACGACGACGGCACCAACGTGTTCCTCACCTTGGCCGGAAGGCACCTGAACCCCCACATCCGCATAGTCGCCCGGGCCAACCGGGAGGAGAACGTAGAAGAGCTGTACGCCGCCGGGGCCGACTTCATCGTCTCGCACTCCTCCGTCGGGGCGAGCATCCTCTCGAACATCGTCCAGGGCAGGCAGAATGTGTTTCTAGCAGAGGGGATCCGCATCTTCTCAAGCCGGGTGCCCGACGCCCTGCACGGACGGACCCTTGCCGATTCGGGCGTGCGGGATCTCACCGGGGCCACCGTCGTGGCCATCCAGCTGGACCGCGACCGGATCGTGCTCGACCTGACCCCCGACACCGTCCTGGATCGCTCGACTTCACTCATCCTGGTCGGCGCCCCCGACTCGGAGGCGCTATTCTCAAAACGATTCGGCGAACGTAACAAACCCTGGAGAACCGCCTGACACCTAAGCCGGCAGAGCGCCAAGAACCGGCGGCGCATCGAGGTCGCCCGGACGTCCGACGACGACCCGCTGTTCCCGCGATCCGCTCAAGACTCCTTGGATTCAAGCGCTTTGCCCACCGCGAAACCCCTGCCCAGGCTGTCGCCGAGAGCGTAGTACGTGTTGTCCGGTGAGGCCCAGGTGAAGGGCCGGACCAGTTCGGCTACGACCTTTCCCTCCTCGTTCAGGCAGGCGCCATCCACCTTGACGTCCAGGATCTCCCCCACGAAGAGGGTGTGAAGTCCCAACTCGGCCACATGGACGATGTTACATTCCAACACCATAGGGAACTCTTCTACGTAGGGCGCGTCCACCAGATCGGACCGCGCCGGCGTGAGGCCGGAGACGGCGAACTTGTCGACATCACGTCCTGAGGCGATGCCGAAATAGTCCGCGGCCACCACGTCGTCCCGGGAGGGCAGGCTGATTGTGAAGGCCTTCCGTCCCATCAGGTTCGCATATGTGTAGGTGGCCTTGCGAACAGCGATCGACACACACGGCGGCTTGGAACAGCAGATGCCTCCCCAGGCCACCGTCATAACATTGGGGCGGCCTTCTTGATCGTACGTGCCGACGACATAGACAGGGGCGGGGTAAACTATGGCTTTAGGTCCTATGGATGTCTTCATGCCGTCTCCTGCCAACGCTCTGATGGACGTGTTCATGGGCGAGTATCGAGGTGTATGGGCTAGAATACCAGGGGCGGCCCGTCATGCTACCGGAGGATGCCGAGACCCTATGGAAACCAGGACTCTTTTCATCACCAGATCAGACCTCGAACGGCTCCAAGAGTTGCTTAACCAGCAGCGCGCCAAGCCAGGCGGTGGTGACTACCTGGCCAAACTGCAGGGCGAGCTCGACAAGGCCGAGGTCGTAGATCCCAAAGCGATACCCGCCGAAGTCGTCACCATGCGCTCAACGGTGGAGCTCACCGATCTCGATACCGGGGGCGTAGAAGTCTACGAACTCGTGTTTCCGGACGAGGCCGACCCTACCAAGAAGAAGATCTCCGTCCTCGCCCCCATTGGAACGGCCGTTCTCGGCTATCGAATGGGCGACGAGTTCGAGTGGAAGGTCCCGGCCGGCGTACGGAGGTTGCGGGTGACCAAGGTCCTCTACCAACCGGAAGCGGCGGGCGACTGGGATCTCTAGCGGACCCCGCCCGCGTCGGTCATCAGGGTTTTCTGCGGATGGTTCACCCCACGCAAGACCGGGGCGGGCCGAGTGCCGATGGAGGGCGCCCGTTAATCGCTCCGCGGTGATCCGCTCGTTCTCAGATGCTCCGCCTGTGCCAGGCAAGATCTTCCGTCGATCGCGACCCCCAACAGATCCGACACCCATCGCGCTGCATCATAACCGGCGAGCAGCTAAAATGCACAGTTGCTGAATCGCTCGCGGAACAAACCGCATACACGGATAAAGGAACAGGACATGGCAGCCGCTTCGTCGTTCAACCCCTACACGATAGCGCAACAGCAGTTCGATCGGATCGCCGACATGCTCGAGTTGGACTCGGGGACTCGCGCGCTCCTACGAGAGCCGATTCGTGAGTACCAGTTCAGTATCCCCGTCCGCATGGACGACGGGCACGTAGAGGTTTTCCGGGGTTTTCGCGCGCAGCACAACGACGCTCTGGGGCCCTGCAAGGGTGGCATCCGCTTCCACCCTCAGGAGACGATCGACACCATAAGGGCTCTATCCATGTGGATGACCTGGAAGTGCTCGGTCGTCGACATCCCTCTTGGAGGAGCCAAGGGTGGCGTGATATGCGACCCACACGATCTGAGCGCCCGCGAACAGGAGGCCATCTGCCGCGGATGGGTGCGGCAACTGGCCCGAGTCGTCGGGCCGGTGATCGATGTACCCGCTCCCGACATCATGACCAGCGCCGACCACATGCTGTGGATGCTCGATGAGTTCGAGACCATCCACGGTGGACGCTACCCAGGCTTCATCACCGGCAAGCCGGTGGGTCTCGGCGGTTCTCTAGGCCGTAAAGAGGCCACGGGGTACGGGGTCGTGTTCGTGATGCGTGAGGCGTTCAAGGAGCTCGGGATAGACATCAGCCGCACGACGGCCAGCGTCCAGGGCTTCGGCAATGTCGCTCAATACGCGGTGGAGCTCTACCGGCAGATGGGCGGTAAGGTGACCTGCATCTCGTGTTGGGACCAGCTCTCCTGCTCCGCGCATGCCTTCGTCAAGAAGGACGGAATCGACGTCGAGGATCTACGCTGCATCACTGATCGTTTTGGAGGAATCGACCAAGCTGAGGCCAAGGCCCGTGGATACGAGATGATCCCGGGAACGGAGTGGATCGCCCAAGACGTCGACATCCTTATACCGGCCGCTATGGAGAACCAGATAAGCGGAGACAACGTCCATGATATCTCCAAGCGTGTGAAACTGATCGCTGAGGGAGCCAACGGACCGACCGCCCCAGAGGCAGATCCCGCCCTCGCAGAGCGCGGGATCGTGGTGCTGCCCGACTTCCTCACCAACGCCGGCGGCGTGACCTGCAGCTATTTTGAACAGGTCCAGAGCAACATGAACTACTACTGGCAAAGAGATGAGGTGCTCGAGAGACTCGACGCCAAGATGACGGCGGCATACCTCGCGGTGAGCGATCTTGCGAAGAGACGAAGCCTCTCGCTCCGTGATGCCGCATACGTCATCGCTGTGGACCGGGTGGCCAAAGCCTGCCGGGACCGTGGTTGGGTCTGATGGTCTCATCAAGCAGCCGTGCTATTCGGCAACGTCCCGACCTTCGCCGCCGAGTATCCGTTCGGCGGCGTCGATGATCTCCTGTCTCATCTCTTCTTTGGACAGCTGCCGGCCCCAGACCTCCCATTCGCCCACCGACCCGCCGCGCCTCAGGCGGACGGGTCGCAACTCTTCCCATCGTGTCACGCGGTAGACCCTGCCCTCGTGCTGCACCACCCGCCCCACCTCCCATTCGGGGGAGCGAAACGACGGTCGGTGCGTACGGAAGAGCGCTTTCTCCTTGCCCTTCGGCGAACCTCTCAGCCAGCTCATCTCAGGCCGGTCCCAGAGCCTCCGTGCCTTTCCAAACCCCGATCTGTAGAAGCTCCCATACGATCACAAACCTTGTCTGACATCTGATCGTCCGATCCATACTTCAAGGTGGTCCGCCCGCAACTCACCCGACGCGGCACCTCCATCCGGACCCCCTCAGAGCCGGTGAGTGGCCCGATGTTCACGTGACCGCCCCGGCACAGGCAGCGCAGGCGTAGCACTTAGAGTCGCGGTTCAAAGTGCATTTTGAGCACGTGGAGCCGACCCGGGCGCAGGAGTGTTGTCCAAACGCTGTAGGCCTTCGCATGTCTCCATCGAACACCATATCATTGCGAACTCCTTCACACCCTCTGATCGGGAACCGTTCATGCAGGAGGAATCGCGACGCGCGCGCAGCGTGCGGCGCGCTCACAGGCGTCGGCGCATCATCGCCGGCGGTGTCTTCGCCATAATGGTCTTGAGCGCCGCCGGCTACGTCGTGCACGCGTCGACGACCGGAGATGATCCAACCGCCGACGGCACTGAAGCCGGCGGTTCCAACTTCAACTCGACCACGAGAGGCGATACGCCCGCCCTCACCGTCCCGGATACGTCCCCGGCGGGCAGCGCGGGCCCGACCACCACCAACGAAGCTGCAGCCTTTTCCGGGGCCATCGACTCGCCCCCCCAGGAACTCACCATCACGGGCAACCCCGAGTTCATCAAGCTCAAGATCACCCTGCAGGACGGTACCGTCTTGACGGGGAAAACACCTTTCGCGGAGCAGGTCCCAGGAGGCAACATCCATGTCGAGTTCACCAAGGCAGGCTACAACACCACGAGTCGAGACCTGACCCTCGACGGACCTACTACTCTGAAGGTCTGGCTGGATCTGGAAGGACAGCTCTACGAGAGCCTGGTCCGCTTCAAGTGCGGAGCCAACCCCAAACAGGTGGCCTTCACTCCCGACGGCGAGGAATTGTGGGTCTCCCTGTTGGGAGGCTACGGACTCGAGGTCTACGAGCCGACCACAGGCGTGAGGTTGGGTGGAGTCAAGCTTGGTGAGCACGGTGCGGTGGAGGTCGTCTTCACCCGTGACGGACGAACCGTCTACGCCAGCCAGATGGAGACCGCCGCCGTCTACGAGATAGATCGGGCCACCCGCGCCATCAAACGCAAGTTCGACACCGGCGGTGACTGGACCAAGGTGGTCCTGTTGTCTCCGGACGAGAAGACCCTGTGGGCCTCCAACTGGGTGAGCAACAACGTCTCCGAGATCGACCTCGCCACGGGCAAGGCGGCTACGCTCTTAAGGACGGGAGGGGCCATGAGACATATGGTGGACGATGCCGCTCGAGGCCTGCTCTACGTGGACGACATGTCTACCGACGAGGTGTACGTAGTGGACCTCGACACCGACAAGGCCTCTAAGTTGGCCGACACCGACCGGCGGCCCAACACCATGGACCTATCTCCCGACGGCCTACTGCTCTACGTATCCAACCGGGGCAAGGACAACCCCAAGACCTACTACCTCCCCGGCCCCGAATGGGGCACCGTCCTCGCTCTCGATACGGCCACGGGCAGGATCCTCGACGCCATCGTGGGCCGCAACCAGTGCACAGGGCTGGACGTGTCGCCCGACGGCTCCCTCTTGGCCTTTTCGAACTTCCTCGACAACCACATCGAGGTCTTCCGCATCCCCAGTTACGAGACCCTGCTGGCCGGCGGCGGCGGCCGGGCCGAGCAGCGCTTTGAGGATCGCGTCAAGGACCAACACGTCCTCCGTTAACGCCCTCCGTCAGCTCAGCGGTATCTGGTACCCGCGGTCGAGCAGTCTCGACCTCACGGTCTCGTAAGGGACCTCGCTCAATCCGACACCCAGCTCAGCGGCCGTGATCACCATCATGGCGGCCGCTGCGCCCATGTTCGCCCTGCAGTGCTCCATGCGCACCGCGGAACAGTATGCAGCACTGTCGGTGGAGACTGCCGTCGACACCAGAAGGGCCGGGTGGCCGGCGGCTATCAGAGCCTCCATGGGCATATAGACGTAGCGCGTCGTCTCGATATGGGTGGGGTAGAAGGCGTCATGCCGGTCGTACTCGCAATAACAACCCACGGCGACCGGCTGACGGAGTGCCACGGAGCGAAGATCGTCCACTGTGTAGGTGTCGAGACCAACCACCCTGGGACCTTCGCGCACATACAACTTCTGCGGGATGGTGGCGACCCCCACCCGTGCGTATCCATTCTCCTGCAGGTATCGGGCCCGGTTGATCGTCCACTGCAACACCTGCTTGCGTATGTCGCCTCGCTTGTCGGGCTCGAACACCCACTGGAAGGCCCAGCCGATATCCGGATGGTCACTCCACGACTCGTTCAGTTCCCGCTTGTTCTTAGGAAGAACGGCGATCTTCATAGTCCAGCTGTTCGCGAAAGCGGCGACGTTCTTCGCGGCGAAGGTGGTGCCCGCGAACGAAGCCGGGTCGTAGTTGGGGTGTCGGAGATCGGCGACACGGGCCGCCTTTCCGGAGGAATACACCTGGAGCGTCAGCAAAGCTGAGAAGCGCTGAGGAGCGGTGACCCACCCGTTGTCCGAGCTCGGATAGGCAGGTCTGTTGCCCAGAACGTCATTGTAGACGTCCTCAGCGCGTCCGATACGATAGTCGGCGCCCAGCATGCGGGCTAGGTCGGCTTCCACGCTGGCGTCGATGAAGTACTTGGTTCTCAGTCGTAGATCGCCGGCCCCCTCCACGCTGATGTCCACGTAACGGCCGTCGGACCCGTCATGCGCGTCCAGCAGCTTGGCCGAGTAGAATTGCACGTTGGGCAGGTTTGAGCCGGAGACGTAAGACCACAGGATCTTCGCCGCCACTTCAGGCTCGTAAGTGAAGCGGCCGGTGCCGTTGGCCGCCTTCAGGCCGTGCAGAGAGTAGTAGCGCATCACCGTCTGGCGCCATTCGCCGTAGAAACCGCCCGTGACGTGGCCGGCGTTCCGCACATCCTCCACGCTCAGACCCTGCGCCAGCGGAGTCTCCAGGAGATTGCCGCACGATATAAGGGCCACCCGCAGCTGGGGCGCCCCCAGCGCCATTTCGCGCACCGCCGCCAGGCCGGAGGTCTGAGTGGCGTAGACCACCACATCAACATCGACGATAGGAAGTGCCTTCCCCACGCCGGCGGGATCGGGATCGACCTCGGCGACAGAGGCATCCGTGCCTCCTCCAGCCGTTTCGTGGGCAGCAGCCGAGACTCCTGTAGGAGCCCCGTTCGCCTTCGCCTGGACGGGAGAAGGATCATCCGCAGACACAGGACCGACGAGAGCCTGAGCTGAGAGGCCTAGAAGAGCATCGGATCTAGCCAAGGCCTCGGACTTAGAAGAGACCAGAGGCACCATCACTAGACAGAGAACGAGACCCGCCACTATCACCAGACCCAGGCGGCGGACCATCCCGCCCTCGCCTTGGCCTAGGCGGGCTATTTTAGATACGACCTTCCTCACGCAGCCTCCTAGAGTCATTCAATACGGTGGCCGCGTGCCCCTTGGCGCCCACCCGTTGATAGGCTAACAGAACGTCTCCGTCCTTGCCGACGAGGACGGTATCACGCTCATGTGAACTCTCAGGTCCGCCCTTCAGCGTTCCGAAGGCCTGCCCGATCGCCCTGTCTCGGTCGCTTACGAATGGGAACCGCAGATCGTATTTGTCCCGGAACTTCTGCAACCGGGCCACCGAGTCTACCGAAGCGCCGACTATCCTCACCCCCAGTGTCTCGAACTCCGGCACCAATCGGTTGAACTCAACCGCTTCCACTGTTCACCCCGGGGTCAGTGCCCGAGGAAAGAAGTACAGCACTACCGGTCCCGATTCGAGCAGTGCCCCGAGATCGACGTCACCGTCACTTCCGGACGCTACAAACAGCGGCGCTTTGTCACCTACCGCCAGCATCACTGCACCTCCTCGGTCACGCCTCTCTCCTACGCGGCTCAATAGGTCCGTGGATGCTCTCGTACTTCCTCAGGTTATCCGCCAGCGCCTCGACGATGTGCTTCATGTGAGCGGGGCCGGTCACCACCCGCGCGACCACCTGTCCACCCGGGCCCATGACCATGGCGAAGTCCATCACGAACTCACCGGCCGTATGATGGACCATCATGGTGTTGCAGTAGACGCCCCCTGCTATCGTCTCGGGTACCCGCAGCTTCAGTTCGCGCTGCTTGCGACCGCCGCCGCCGTTCCCCGGCGTCCTCTGCGGGTTCGTCGTCGCCATGATCCTCCTCCTAACCGGCGCCGGGAGGTCTCCCGGAACACGTACCGGCGTTCTTCGACGTCAGACTGTCGACATCCCTAACAAGTATTGGCTGCCATGGGGTCCTGGTCCTGCCTCAGGGATCGAACATTCGGACGGTCCACAGCGATACATCAATCTTCTCCCCGAGCCCGCGCGAAGCGACGCGCCCCATCCGCCACCGTCAGCCGTACCCGTCCGGTCAGGGTCTCGCCCAAGAACGCGCAGTTGCGACTCTTGCCCCTCAGCGTCTCGGGCGCTACCCGCCACCGTTCCTCGAGGTCGACGACGCAGAAGTCGGCGGGAGCCCCCTCTTCCAAGCGGGGCTCAGCGAGCCCCAAGACCCTGCAGGGCGCTCCCGACATAGCCTCCACGAGCCGCTCCAAGGACAGCTGCCCCGTCAGGACCAAACCGGTGTGGAGCGCAGCAAAAGCCGTCTCCAGCCCGGTCGTGCCGAAGAGGGCGTCCTCGATGGGCACCTCCTTCTCCTGTGGAGCATGAGGAGCGTGGTCGGTACCGATACAGTCGACGGTCCCGTCGGCAAGGGCCGCCACCAGGGCGGCACGGTCCTCGGCGGAACGAATGGGCGGGTTGACCTTCAGGTTCTGGTCGAAACCTGTCAGCAGCTCGTCGGTCAACAGAAGGTGGTGAGGGGTGGCCTCGACGGTGATGGGAAGCCCCTCCGCTTTCGCCTGCCGGACCAGCCTCACGCTGGCGGCTGCAGACAGGTGCTGGAAGTGTATGAGAGGCACCGCGGCCGCCGGAGGGCCGCTCGAGACGGCGCCGCCACCCGAAGCCGCGGCGACACCCGCAACCACACCGCCCCTCGTACCCCCCTGCCGCTTCTGCTCCGCATCGACGTAACGGACGATCTCCAAGTCGCGGGCCAACGGGCCCGACTCGCAGGCGGCGGGCACTCCCCGCAAACCCAGTCGCGCGCTCCACCTGCCCTCGTGCATGACCCCGTCGACAGACAGGCTCCTGTTCTCCAGATGGATCAGTAACGGTCGTCCGATCCCGCGAGTGTAACGTAACGCCTGAAGCAATAGATCCGCATCGGCGATAGGCCTGCCGTCGTCGGAGAAGGCGACCACTCCGGCGTCCGCCAGTTCGCGTATCTCGGCCAGCTCTTCACCTTTGAGACCCCTGCTCACGGCCCCCACCTGGCCCACCCGGACCACGGCCTCCCTGGCCGCTTCGTCCAGGATCCAGGCGGCCACCGGGCCACAGTCCGCCACAGGATCAGTGTTGGCCATGGCCACCACCGCCACGTAACCACCCGCCGCAGCGGCAAGCGGACCCGAAGTCAGATCCTCCTTGTATTCATGACCGGGCGTACGCAGATGGGCATGAGGGTCGACAAACCCAGGAAAAACCCAACAGCCGGCCAGGTCATCGAGTATCTCCACTTTCTCGGGCGCTCTCAACGCGTCGCCCCACCCAGCGATCTTGCCCTCTTCCACGAGTAGATCTCCCACGAGGTCGACACCGTGTTGGGGATCGAACAGATGCACGGAAGGAATGACGAAAGTCTCGGGGGGCGCCGCCCGGCAGGTGAGCTTGGGCGCGGAAGGACGCGTGCTGGTGTCCATCCAAATTCCTTTCGGTCTCACGGGACTCGTTTAAAGGTCGACCTATGTTATCGCGGAAGGATGAGCGGGTCCAGTCGGCTCGTGATCGAGCCACGTAGGCACATCCGTCCAGGCGACCCGCAGGAGTCTCCTATGAATGCGGCACTCGGGATCATGGTAACCAAGCAGGGTCCAGAAGCGCGGCGAGTGGTTCATCTCCACGGTATGGCAGAGCTCATGGAGCAGCACGTGCTCGACCACGTCCGGTGATAAGAAGAGGAGTCTCGCGTTCAAGGATATGGTGTTATGCTGAGAACAACTCGCCCACCGGGAATGCTGGCGCCGTATCGAGATCCTGCCGTACGCTAAACGGTGCTTCAGAGCGAGCTCCTCGAGCCAGGGGACCAATGCCCGCCTCGCCCTGCGGCTTAACCAGCGACAGAGCGCGTCTCGGCAAGAATCGAAGTCGTCCGGATCGCCGGTCACGACAAGCCGCTCGCCGGAACGTTCCCGCACGACTGAGGCGGCCGCTTTGGGCGACGATGCCGCGCGCTTCGTCCGCGAGCGATACTCTACCTGCCACTCCTCGCCCACGGCCGGTAGAACGATCCACTCCGGCAACCGCGGGGGGTCCGCCTCCAGCCGGCGTCGCCGGGCATCGGTCCGATCCTTGATCCGCGCTGAAGCCCGCTCGATCCACGCCCTCTTGCTCTCGAGCAGCCCGGGTATCTTACGCCGGTCGAAACGCCGGGGCACCACCACCTCCAGCCCTCCGTCCTCGCTCAACACCAGCCGCACACGACGCGCCCGAGCGCTCTCCCGGACGGAATAGCCGGGGAGTGTCCCACGGGACGGTTCCAGGATGTCGCGGCCCAAGTGGGAGCTACCTCATCAACCGCGCGTCCGGTGTGATCTCGGGCGCCTGGGCGACGTCATACGTCTATCGCCCGTCTCCCGAACCATTCGCGAGGTCCTCGTCCTGCATGTCCCTCCCGGCCGGCAGGTTCAGGCCGGCGCTCTGACCGGTCACGTCGCGGGCGCCGGTGGCCGCCAGAGCCTCCTCGTCCACCACGCCGGGTTCGAACGGACAAGCTTCGGAGTAGACCATCTCCGCCTGCTGTTTGAGGACCTGCCACCGGGTACACACATGCCTCTGGGCCTTATCCCACAGCATGGACGCCGCTTCCGGATAGGCCTTCTTCAGCATGTTGTAGCGGTTCTCCGTGGGCACGAAATCGGCCACCGGCAGCATCGGTTCCTTAGAATCGATCTGCAGAGGGTTCTTGCCCTGAGTCGCCAAGCGGGGGTCGAACCGATAGCAGATCCACGAACCCGATTCCACAGCCAGCTTCTGCTGCTCGTAGCCCTTGCTCATGTCGATGCCCATGTTGATGCAGTGGCTGTAGGCGATGATGAGGCTGGGACCGTCGTAAGACTCAGCCTCCACGAATGCCCGCACAGTCTGCGAGTCGCTGTAGCCCATCGCCACCTGGGCCACGTAGATATTGCCGTAGGTCATGGCGATGGAGCCCAGGTCTTTCTTCCCGATGGTCTTGCCTCCGGCGGCGAACAGGGCCACCGAGCCCATCGGGGTGGCCTTGGACATCTGCCCCCCTGTGTTCGAATACATCTGGGTGTTCAGCACCAGCAGGTTGATGTTCCGTTGTGAAGCAAGGACGTGGTCCAGACCTCCGTAGCCTATGTCGAAGGCCCAACCGTCGCCTCCCACCCCCCAGACGCTCTTCTTGACCAGGTGATCGGCCACTCCCAGCAACTGACCGTACCGATAGTCAGACCCATCGTTCGCCAGAGCGTCCTGAAGCTTGGCCTTCACCTCGGCCACCCGGGTCCGTTGAGCAGCGATCTCGGCCTCGTCCTCCTGCTTGGACGACAGTAGCGCAGCCGCCAGGTCGGTTCCTATGATGTCGCGGAGCGAATCCACCAGCTCCCGGGCGAACTCCGCGTGTTTGTCCACAGTCAAGCGGAGGCCGTAACTGAACTCCGCCGCGTCTTCGAACAGGGAGTTGTTCCATGTGGGCCCCCGGCCGTCTTCGTTGACGGAGTATGGAGTGGTGGGCAGATTACCCCCGTAGATGCTCGAACACCCGGTCGCATTGCCTATGAGCAGCCGATCGCCCACCAGCTGCGTGAGGAGCTTGATGTACGGGGTCTCGCCGCAGCCGGCGCAGGCCCCCGAGTACTCGAAGAGCGGCCTCAGCAGCTGACTACCCTTGACGGTGTTCACACGCACGTCGGACCGGTCCGGGTCGGGTATGGTGAGGAAGAAGCGGTAGTTCTCCCGCTCCTGGCCGCGCAGTGGCGGCTGGAAGGCCATGTTGATGGCCCTCCGCTGCGGATCGGCCTTGTCTTTGCCGGGACAGATGTTGACGCACTCGGCGCAACCCGTGCAGTCCTCGGGCGCCACCTGGACCGTCCACTTCTTGCCCGCATGCTCCCTGCCCTTGGCGTCTACCGACTTGAAGGTAAGCGGGGCGCCCTCGAGGGTGTCCGCGGTATAGATCTTGGTGCGAATACTGGCGTGCGGACAGTGCAGCGAGCACTTGCCGCACTGTATGCAGAGTCCCGGCTCCCACACCGGGATCTCGAGAGCGATGTTGCGCTTCTCCCACTTGGTCGTATCGACGGGCCAGACCCCGTCCTCGGGGATCTCGCTCACGGCCAGCTTGTCCCCGTCTCCCGCCATGATCCACGCAGTCACGTGTTGAACGAATCCGGGCGCTTCGCGAGGCACCAACCTCGGCTTCCGCTGGGTGCTGGAGACCGCGGCGGGCACGGTTATCTCGTGCAGGTTGGCGAGAGACTGGTCGACGGCCATGTAGTTCATCGCCACGACTTTGTCGCCGCGCTTGCCGTAGGTCTTATTGATGGCGGCCTTGATGGCGGCGACGGCCTCATCCGGCGGGATGATGTTGGAGAGGTAGAAGAAGCAGGTCTGCATGATGGTGTTGATACGACCACCCATGCCGGTCTGCTTCGCCACCTCATAGGCATTGATGGCATACACTTTCAAGCCGAGGTCGATGATCCGCTCTTGAGTCTCCATGGGCAGTCGGTCCCAGACCTCGTCCGCCGGGAAGGGAGCGTTGAGGAGGAAGGTGCCCCCGGGCGTCGCCGCCGAGAGGGTCTTGTAGCGCTCCAAGAACGCCCACACATGGCAGGCGATGAAGTCGGCCTTGTCCACCAGGTACGCAGAGCGGATGGGCTGGGGACTGAGGCGTAGATGGCTCACGGTAAGGACTCCGGCTTTCTTGGAGTCGTATACGAAATAACCCTGCACGTAGTTGTCGGTGTCGTCGCCGATGATCTTGATGGAGTTCTTGTTGGCCCCCACGGTGCCGTCGCTGCCGAGACCGTAGAACAGAGCCCGGTAAACGCCGGCGGATTCGGTGGTGAAGGCCGAGTCGTACTCGAGACTGGTGTGAGTGACGTCATCGTTGATGCCGACGGTGAAGTGGTTCTTCGGCTCCGGCTTGGCCAGCTCGTCGAACACAGCCTTGACCATGGCCGGGGTGAACTCCTTGCTGGAGAGGCCGTAACGACCTCCGATGACCTTGGCCTTGAGGCCCGTCTCAGCCAGAGCGTTCACCACGTCAAGGTAGAGCGGTTCGCCCGCCGACCCCGGCTCCTTGGTGCGATCGAGCACCGCAAGTGTCCTCACCGTCTCTGGGAGGGCCGCCGCGAAATGCTCGACGCTGAAAGGCCGGTATAAGCGGACTTTCAGCACTCCCACCTTCTCCCCCCGGGCCGCCAGATGCTCGACGGTCTCGTGGGCCGTCTCCGCGCCCGAACCCATGAGCACGATCACACGTTCGGCGTCGGGGGCGCCGACGTAGTCGAAGAGGTGGTAACTCCGTCCGGTGAGCTTCGCGAACCGGTCCATATACTCCTGCACCACCCCCGGGCAGGCGAGATAGAAGCGGTTGACGGTCTCGCGGCCCTGGAAGTACACGTCCGGGTTCTGGCTGGTGCCCCGCAGAGTAGGACGGTCGGGGGTCATGGCCCGCTCCCGGACGGCAAGCACGTATTCCTCGTCGATCATGGCCCGGAGTACATCGTCGGCCATGAATTCGAACTTCTGAACCTCGTGGGAGGTGCGAAAGCCGTCGCAGAAGTGGATGAAGGGGACCCTCGACTTGAGTGTGGCGGCGGTGCCCACCAAAGCGAGATCGTGGGCCTCCTGCACGGAGTTCGACGCCAGGAGCGCGAACCCGGTCTGCCTCACCGCCATAACGTCTTGATGGTCGCCGAAGATGCTGAGCGCCTGCGCAGCGATGGATCGGGCCGTCACGTGCCAGCAGGTGGGGGTCAGCTCGCCGGCGATCTTATACATGGTGGGGATCATGAGTAGGAGCCCCTGGCTGGCGGTGAAGGTGGTACTGAGCGAACCGGCCTGGAGCGCTCCGTGCACGGCCGCCGCGGCTCCTCCCTCCGATTGCATCTCCACCACCACCGGCACCGACCCCCACAGATTAGGCCTACCCGAGGCGCTCCACGCGTCGGCGTGTTCAGCGATCGGGCTGGACGGGGTGATCGGGTAGATGGCGATCACCTCGTTGATCTTGTGGGCCACGTGGGCAATAGCTTCGGTGCCGTCCATCACTGCCGTGTTGCTTCTCATGGGCGGTCCTCTCAGTCGACGTTCCCGGCGACGAGACTCGATCCCGTGACGCCGAGACTGATCTACGCGTCTCGATAGAAGGTTCTACCCGGTGGGCTCCTCGCTCAAGCTTCCCGCCAGACACTGGTACAGGATGGCCATGCGTACGGCCAAGCCCGACTCCACCTGATGCAGGATCAAGGAGCGGTCGTCATCGGCCAGGTCGGCTGAGAGCTCCACCCCCCGGTTGATGGGTCCCGGATGCATAACGCGCTGCCCGGCCTTGACCCTGTACGGTGACAGTCCCCAGACCCTGCTGTATTCCCGTAGCGAGGGCACCGGCGGCACCTTGCCTTTGGCCCGTTCGAGTTGCATGCGCAGGAGGTATATAACGTCGACGTCCTCTAGGGCGTCGAGATCATGGTGGATGGGCGCACCCCAGTATTCGATTCCCGGAGGCATCAGGGTCGGCGGGCCCACGAGACTCACTTCGATACCCATCTTGCGGAATCCGAAGAGGTCGGAGCGGGCTACGCGACTGCGGAGCACGTCTCCCACGATGGCCACCCTGAGACCCTCGAACTCACCGTACACCCGCCGCAGGCTGTACAGGTCGAGCAGGCACTGCGTGGGGTGCTCCCCAGTCCCATCACCCGCGTTGACCACCGAGGCGTCCGTATACCGTGTGGCCATGCGCGACGCCCCCACCCGAGGGTGGCGCATGACCATGATGTCGGGACGATAGCTCTCGAGCGTGAGGATGGTGTCCTTGAGGCTTTCCCCTTTGGAAACGCTGGACGACGACTCCTTGATGTTGATCACGTCGGCGGAGAGCCGTTTCCCGGCCAGTTCAAACGACGATTGCGTACGAGTGGACGGCTCCATGAAGACGTTCACTATGGTGCGCCCGCGGAGAGTAGGGACCTTCTTGATGGAGCGAGAGGCGACCTCGAGGAAGCCGTCGCTCAGCCTGAAGAGATTGTCGATGTCGGCTGCGGTGAGATCGTCAATGGAGATCAAGTGCATATCGGTACCCTTTCGGCCTCACTGGACACGTTTAAAGGTTCGCCTGTCCGTAGGATTGTATCGCGTCGCAGGCGGCGACTCCAACACCCGAAGCCGACAAGCGTCGAGCTTACTCTTCGATGGTGACCTCATCCACCCCGTTTGCCTCCTTCAGATGCACCACCACCCGTTCGCTGCGGCTGGTGGGGACATTCTTTCCCACGAAGTCAGGTCTGATGGGCAGGTCGCGATGCCCCCGGTCGACCAGCACCGCCAACCGCACCGCCTGCGGACGGCCGTAGTCGAAGAGAGCGTCGATGGCCGCCCGGATGGTGCGCCCTGTGTAGAGCACGTCGTCAATCAGCACCACGACCTTCTCGTTGATGTCGAAAGGCAGATCGGTGGTACGGACCTTAGGCTGCCCATATTCCCTGCCCAGACGGATGTCAAGGTCATCGCGGTAGAAGGTGATGTCGACGGCGCCCTTCGGGGGCTTGATGGAATAGAAGGTATCGAACAGCTCGGCCAGGCGGGCCGCCAACTCCACTCCCCCACTCTGGATGCCGACCAGCACCACAGAGGCCAGGTCGGGAGCATACTCAGCGATCTCGTGGGTCATGCGGGCGAGCGTCCGCCCGATCTGCGCCTCGTCCAAGAGGACTTTGCGCTTACGCCTCTCGTCGCTGCTCCTGTTCGCCACGGCGCTCACCAGCCTTTCGCGAGATACTTCCGCCTTTTCTCTTCCAGAGCCGCCAGCAGGGCCTCTTGTGAATCGACGAAGGCCCGCACCCCCTCGCGCTCCAGGGCGGCGGTCACCTCAGACATGTCTATACCCATAGCCCGTAACTCGGCCAGATGAGCGGCCGCCTCGTCCACGCCCGCCGTGACCGTCTCGGCAGGCACACCGTGATCGCGGAAGGCGTCGATGGTGGCAAGGGGCATCGTACTCACGGTGTCGGACCCTATCAACTCCTGCACATAGAGGATGTCGCTATAGGCAGGATCCTTGGTGCTCGTGCTCGCCCAGAGAGGCCTCTGCACAGTCGCGCCGAGCGCCTCGAGGGCGGCCCATCTTGCTCCAGAGAAGGTCTCGCGGAACTGGCGGTAGGCGCATTTAGCGCCGGCGACCGCGGTTTTCCCCCGCAGCTCGGAACGATCACCCAGACGCTTGTCGACCGCGGTATCCACTCGACTCACGAAAAAACTCGCCACGCTGTGCACCTGGTCCAACAAGGGAACAGTCTCGCCGGCATCCCGGCGGGCCTCCAACGCCTCCAAACCCGACAGGAAGGCATCCATGACCGCCTCATACCGCTCCAGCGAGAAGATCAGCGTCACGTTCACCGAGCAGCCGCAACCCGTGAGGTCACGGATGGCGGCCACCCCCTCCTCTGTGGCCGGCACCTTCACCAACACGTTGGGTCGATCGACCGCAGCCTTGATCCGCATGGCCTCAGAGACCGTCCCCTGGGTGTCGTAGGCAAGAGTAGGAGCCACTTCGATACTGACCCATCCATCACGAGAGCCGGTGGCAAGATAGATACGGTGCAACTGGTCCGCCGCCATCCGGATGTCGTCGATCATGAGCGCCTCCATGATCTCCCCGGCCCCCGCTCCGTCGGACGCGAGGCGGCGCACCGCCTCGTCGTAAGCAGAGCTGCCCACGATCGCCTTGTGGAAGATAGTGGGATTAGAGGTAACCCCAGATATGCCGTCCTCTTCTATGAGGGTCTGCAACCGCCCGGCCAATAGAAGATCCCTGCCGATGTCGTCGCACCAGACGCTCTGTCCGAAATCACCCAGGCGGGCCAAAGGATTCCGTGCTTCATCCATAGTCATCCGATCTTCTCCATCGCCTTCTTGACCACTCGTTCGCTGGTCAGGCCCAGTTTCTTATAAAGGACGTCCGCCGGCGCCGACGCCCCGAAGCGATCGATGCCGATGACGGCGCCTTCGGATCCCACGTAACGTTCCCAGCCGAAGGTAGAACCGGCCTCAATGGCTATACGGGCCTTGATCTCGGGAGGCAACACCTCCTCTCTGTACGCAGCCGTCTGCGCCTCGAAGAGCTCCCAGCTGGGCAGCGCCACCACCCGGGCCGCCACCCCACGTCCCGCCAAAGCGGCGGACGCCTCCAAGGCGATGGACACCTCCGAACCCGTTGCCAGCAAGATGACGTCGGGTAGTCCGTCGCCCGGGTCACTGAGTATGTACCCACCTTTGCGCAGTTCCTCGGCAGACGCCAGACCGTCACGGTCGAGCACGGGAAGGCTCTGTCTGCTCAGCACCAGGAGGGTGGGACCCTTTCTTCTCCTGAGCGCGACCTCCCAGGCCACCACCGTCTCCGCCGCGTCGCTCGGTCGGATCACCACCAGCCCCGGCATCGCCCGCAAAGAGGCAAGGTGCTCGACCGGCTGATGAGTGGGACCATCCTCCCCCAGAGCTACACTGTCGTGAGTGAGGACGTACACCACGGGCAGATGCATGAGAGCCGCCAGACGGATGGCCGGCCTCATGTAGTCGGTGAACACGAAGAACGTCCCGCCGAAGACGAAGAGGCCGCCGTGCAGGGCCATGCCGTTCAGAACACCGCCCATGGCGTGCTCGCGGACGCCGAAGCGGAGGTTGCGTCCGGTGCGTTCGCCGGTCTGGAAGTCTCCCAATCCGACGAGGTACGTGTTGTTCGACGGGGCAAGGTCGGCTGAACCACCCACCAACGTGGGCATCCGATTCGCCAGGGCGTTCAGGACTTTGCCCGAAGCCGCCCGAGTGGCGATCTTCTCACCTGGGGTGAAACGGGGCAACCCGGCCTTCCAGCCGGCGGGGAGCCTCCCCTCAAGCGCCGCCTCCCACCGGCCCGCCAAGTCGGGGTGCGCCGCTCTATAGCCGGACAGGATCTCCTGCCAGCGGGCCCGTGCTTCCGCGCCGCCGGCCACCACCTCGGCGTATCTCTTGCGCACCCGCTCGGGCACGGCGAAATGCAGGTCGCCCGGCCAGCCCAGAGCTTCTTTGGTGGCCCGGGTCTCGTCGACTCCGAGAGGCGCGCCATGAGCGTCCGCGCTGCCCACCTTCGCGGGGCTGCCGTAGCCGATCATGGTCCGCACCTTGATAAGACTGGGCCTGGTCGTCTCGATCCGGGCGGCCTTGAGCGCCTCATCGATGGCGTCAAGATCGTTACCGTCGGCGACCGTCAGCACCTGCCATCCGTAGGCCTCGAACCTCAGCCCCACGTCCTCGGTGAAGGCCAGGTGGGTGCCGCCCTCGATGCTGATCTGGTTGTCGTCGTACAGACAGATGAGCTTGTCGAGTCCGAGATGACCCGCCAGCGAGGCGGCCTCGGACGACACCCCTTCCATCAGGTCCCCGTCTCCCACCATGACGTACGTCCGGTGGTCCACCAACCGATAGTCTCCGCGGTTGAAGGTCGCTCCCAAGAAGGCCTCCGCTATGGCCATCCCCACAGCATTGGAGAAACCTGCGCCCAGCGGCCCGGTGGTGGTCTCCACCCCCGGCGTCAGCCCATGCTCGGGATGTCCCGGGGTCCGGCTGCCCCATTGCCGAAAGGCCTCCAGTTCCTCGATCCCCAGGTCGAAACCCGCCAAATGCAGAAGCGCGTAAAGCAGTGCAGACCCATGTCCGGCGCTCAGAACGAACCGGTCCCGGTCCGGCCACGCCGGATTGGCAGGGTCGGACTTCAGATGCCGCGTCCAGAGGACATGCGCCATGGGAGCCGCCCCCAGAGGCATCCCCGGGTGACCGGAGTTCGCCTTCTGCACCGCATCGATAGCCAGCGCGCGGATCGTGGCGACCGCCAACTCGTCGAGATCGCGACCCTCGGCCAGACTGTCCGGGAACGCGTCAGCCATGTACCTGCCTCCTTAGGTTGGTCCTGTCGGGTGTCATCGAATGATCGGCCATCCAGCTGCCCAAGCAGCCTCTTGTAGAGGGGGACGGGGGTTGACGGCCACAGGGTGGCCGACCGATCTGAGCAGGGTCAGGTCGGAACCATGGTCGGCGTAGGCCCAACAGTCCTCCGCCTTCACATCCCAGCGGGCCATGAACTCCGCCGCGATACGCGCCTTCTCCTCGTCGATGGGGATGGCTCCCTCCAATCGACCCGTGTAGCGCCCGTCCTCCAGTTGACAGGCGGTACCGGCGTAGTCACCGATGTCCAACCTGGCGCATAGAGCGCTCACCACCGGCTCCAGCGCCGCCGAGATCACCGCTACTCGGTCGCCTTCAGCGCGGTGCTCGGCAAGGGCCGCCGATACGGCCGGGTGCATCCGAGGCATCAGGATCTCATCGGCGAAGCGGGTCATGAGCTCCTCCGCCTCCTGCACCGTCAGTCCCTTGAACACCTGGGCGCCCTTCTCACGAGCACCGGCGCTCACCCTGTAGAAGCCCGCCTTGTAGCCTAGGAACCAGAGACCTGCGACGATCAGGAAAGCCCAATCCGCCACTCCCGCCCTACGGAGGAACTTGACCAGGAGGAGCGTCGTCTGACCGACGACAAGGGTGCCGTCCAGGTCGAAGAAGGCGGCCGCCGGAGCCCTGACCTCCCCGGCCGCCCGTCCATCGCTCTCGATAGGAGCGCCTGATCCGAGGGATGAGTTTTCGGCGACGTCATTCACGGTGCCTGAAGTCTAGCACCCGGAGCACCTCTACCGGCCCATCTAAGCCCGCAGCTTGGCCAGTGCCGCAGCCAGGTCGACCGGCAACGGCGACTCCACGTCGACGACCTCCCCCGTCATCGGATGGACGAACGACAGGTGATGGCTGTGCAGGAACTGTCTCCCCAGGCCCAGGGTGTCGCGGCGCGCGTATGTCGGGTCTCCGACCACCGGGTGGCCTATAGCGAGGAAATGCACCCGGATCTGATGAGTACGGCCCGTGTCCAGCCGCGCCTCCACCAGTGTGAGGTCGCCCAGACGTTCCAACACTCTGAAGTGGGTGCGCGCCTCGCGGGCGGCCACCCCCCCGATGGTCATAGACTTGCGCCGCGCGGGATCACGCCCCACGGGCGCTTCGATGGTGCCGGTCTCTGCGGCGATACTACCGTGCACCAGGGCGAGGTACCGGCGATCGACGGCCTTGCGCCGCATCATCGCTACCAGCCGGCGATAAGCTTCCGGAGACTTAGTCAATACAAGCAGTCCCGTCGTATCTTTGTCGAGCCGGTGGACGACCCCCGGGCGGAACTCCTCCCCCCCTGAGAGCCCGTGCCCCAGCAGAGCGCCCACCAGGGTGCCCGTTGCATGACCTCGAGACGGGTGCACAGGCATGCCGGCCGGCTTGTCGGCCACGAGGAGCCACTCGTCTTCGTACAGCACCGGCACCTCGTGAGGCTCAACGACCAAGTCCGGAGCCGCCTCCCGCTTGGGCGTCACCTCCACCACCTGACCTTCATCGAGGAGATGGCTCTTGGCACGGACCGCTCCATCCACCGTCACTTCCCCCGCTCGGATCAGAGCCGCTACTCGGGACCGGCTACCCATCTCCGCGCGCCTGCCCAGGAAGACGTCCAAGCGCGCACCCGCCTCGTCCGGTGGGACCACATACCGATGGCGCATCACGTCGACAGGAGGACCATCCACTAGGATGAAGCGGGCTTCCGACGCCCCGCCCTGTAAAGCCGCACCGCCTCCCACACCAATCCTATGACGATGGCGGCGATGCCGGCGTCGATGAATACGTCGGCCATATTGAAGTTGGGCCAATGGGGGAACTTCATGAAGTCGGTCACGTGCCCGTCGCCGCTCAGCCGTTGGATCAGGTTACCTACACTGCCCCCCACCACGGCGCCTCCGGCGAGGCCGGCAAGCCAGGCTCGGCGTTCCATGAGCACATAGAATCCCACCACAGCCAGAGCCACGAAGTTGGCCACGATGATGAAAGTGGTCTTGCCCCCCAGAAGCCCGAAAGCAGCTCCGTCGTTGGCTGTGCGGTCGAGGTAGAAGAAGGAGCAGACTCGGATGGTCTCGTCCAGGGCGATCCGCTGCTCGGCCAGGTGCTTGGTCACCAGGTCCACCGCCAGACAGATCCCGGCCGTCACCCCGAAGATAGACCACTTGAGCAGAAGACGACCCCTCGAGGAGCGCACCGTGGACGACCCGGCGCCATCCTTCTTCGACAGTCTTCCCGTATTCGTCACAACGTCCGCAGCTCCCGTTCCTCAGTTTGTACAGAACCCGTCCGACCCGCGCCGGCGCCGCTCGGGCATTGTTCGGCAAGGTGAGGTCTATCTCGTGGGTGGGACGTTCTTAGGCTTGGAGAAGTTGCCCCTGAGCGCCCTGCGGTCCAACTGCTTACTGCCCTTTTGCCGGATAATCTCCCTCCAGCAGCTCGGTCAGCCGGCTCCTCAGCTCGGGTTCATCTATGCCCTTGAAGGCTACCACCTTATCTCGACTCCCGCGGCCTGCGACGATGCTCACGTCATCTCGGCGTAGGTCCAGCCAACCGGCCAAGGCCTCCACGAGTTGCCGGTTCGCCCTGTTGTCTTCAGGGGGTGCAGTGACCGAGACCTTGAGGCGGTCGCCGTAGACGCCCCGCGCGGCCGTCCGCGGGGCAGAAGGGGTGAGACGCACTCCCAGAAGCAGGCCACCACTCCCCGCGGTTATGCGCAACATAGTCCCGGGGGAAGCCGACAACCGTTGATCACCACTCGAAATCGCGCCCCTTATGTTTGTTCGTGCCATCCTCACCCGGGAATGTGTCGTCGACGTCGTCCAACTGCCGGCCGAAGAAGAACCCGCGGATAGAGGCGTCGTCCACGGGCTCTCCGGGAGAAGGCACAGGCCGGTTCGAGACCGGCTCGGCTGTGACATCGGCCGTAGCGTCCCCGGCCGCCTTCTTGATCTGCTCGGCGATATAGGACTCCGCAACCGGCCGGGCTTCGAGCAAAGGCGCCTCGGTCTCTTCGGTGGGTATGTCTTCGTCGTTGACCGCCGCGGCCTGGGGCGCCCGTGCGAAGGACGAAGCCTCGGAGGCGACCGCCTGCGCCTCACCTGTATTAGCTCGGGCTTCAGAGGCGATGGCCCGGGCAGAAGGGGCTTGAGGAGCGGCAGACAGGACTTCAACCTTAGGTGCCTCGACGGTCTGCGCCTGCCCGCCCGTGGCGAGCGAGGTCTCGGTCGATGCCACCGCCGCATCGTCCAGCAGCTTCAGGTAACCCTCCAGCAACGAGCGGAACTTGAAACGGAACTCCTCTTCCAAGCGCTTCAACTGCACCAGCGTTTGCTGCGCCTTCTGAGCTTCGCCGTATGATTCGTTGACGATCCCTCTGGCTTTGAGTTGGGCATCGCGGAGGATCAGTTCGCTCTCCTTGTGCGCGTTTGCCCTGATCTCCTCGGACTGGAGTTGAGCGGAGACGAGGGTCTTTTCAAGAGCGTCTCTCATCTGCGCGTGGCCGGCGATCTGCTCGTCGAGACGTTGGGCGCGATCCTGCATCTCCATGTTCTCCTGGAACAGCCGCTCGAACTCATCGGCCACCTCATCGAGGAAGATGTCCACCTCCTCATCGGAGTAACCGCGCATAGAGCGCCTGAACTCTTTTCGCCTGATATCGAGAGGTGTGATCTTCACTTCGATCCCCCTTCGCTCGAGGCGGCCCGCTCCAAAACTGCCGGCCGACTTGGTCTTGGTCTATTCAATCACGCGGGGCCTGGTCGCGTCTCGCCGTCTCTGGATCCTGAGCGGCCGCCAGTTCCGCGGCCCGTATGAACGCCCCACGGGTCGCCCTGTCCTCCAGAGCCGCCAGCCCGGCGATGGTGGTGCCGCCCGGAGAAGCCACCCGGTCCTTGAGATCGGCCGGCGATCCGATGTGGTCCTGCAACAGGAGGGCCGTAGCCATCAAGGTCTGACGCACAAACGCCCGGGCGACGGATCTGGGCAGACCGGCTTCCACAGCGCCTTCCTCTATGCCCTCCAAGGCTACGGTGATGAAGCCCACCGACGACCGGCTCACCGCGGCGCATGCGGCCAGCAGGCTCTCGGGCGCTACCTGGACCTTGCCTGCCGTCTCCAACAGACGCACGACCCGCCCCGCGGCCTCAGGAGGCGCCCCTTCCTCGGCGCACAGGAGGACCGTTCCGGCGCCGGGTCCGGTTCCCGATCCAACAATCGCTCTGAACAGAGCCGGCTCCTCGCCGAGGATAGATCGCGCCTCCGCAAGCGTGGCGGCTTCATCTCCGTCCAGGACAACGGTCGAAACGCCCTCGCGGACCTCTCCCAACGACCCCACCACGTCTACGCCGCTACTCCGCGCCAAGGCGGCCGCCAGACGCCCTTCGCCCACCACACATATTTTCGCATCCATTGGAGCCCTAACTAGACGCTGCCATGACCCGCGCCGGCCTTCAGAATTGGTTGAAGAAGCCCTTCTCCAACAGACGCTGGCGTTCCTCGGCCGAGACCTCTACGTTCTTGGGAGTCAGCAGGAACACCTTGTCGGCCACGCGCTGCATACCTCCATTCAGCGCGTAGGTGAGCCCGCTCGCGAAGTCAATGAGTCTCTTGGCCAGATCAGTCTCACTCGCCTGCAGGTTCAGGATGACGGGGATGTCGCTCTTGAACTTGTCGGCGATGACCTGGGCGTCGTTGAAGTTCTTGGGCATGACCAAGTGCACACGGACCGGGGGCTGCTCCGCAGGAGTAGGGAGAGGTCTGAGAGAGCCACTCCGCTGCCCGGACGCAGATGCACGCTGGCCCCGATAGGGATCGTCCGCGAAGATGTCATCGAATTCCGTGGACTGTCGGCGACGGCTGCTCCGGTCGATCTTGCGCACGTTATGGCGGTCTCTCTCCCGATAGGTAGGCTCTATCTCTTGGGGGATGCCGAACGTGTCGTCCTCATAATCATCGTCCTCATCGGCGAGGCCGAAGTACACCAGGGTCTTGTGCCACAAGCCGCCGCCTGCCATCCCATCCTCCTTATGCCTGTGAGAAGAGCGCGCTTCCCAACCTGACGATCGTGGCGCCTTCTTCGACAGCTACTTCGTAATCGTTGCTCATGCCCATGGACAGTTCGGACAGTTCGTAGCGGCCGATGAACACAGTAGCAAGACGGTCGCGAAGCTCACGCAGGCCCCGGAAGATCGGCCTTGCCGATTCTGGGTCCTCCACCAATGGGGCCATGGTCATGAGCCCCACGAAGACGACCTTCCGATAGGCTGAAGCCTGCTCCAGAAAAGCTTCCGCGGCCTCCGGGAGAATACCATATTTGGTCTTTTCCCTGCTCACGTTGACCTCTAACAGCACCCGTATCTCCGATTCCGTCCGTTTGTCGAGCTCTTCCACCAAAGACGTCGACTCCACCGAGTGGATCATGGCCGCACACGGCAGGACCTGCCGGGCCTTCCGACGCTGCAGATGGCCTATGAAGTGGAACTCGAACACCTCGTTCCACCTCCGCCATTTTGCCTCCAACTCATCTGCCCTGTTCTCCCCCACCAGACGTATTCCTGCCCCCGAAAGAGCACCCATTTCTTCCACGTCTAGATACTTGGTAGCCACCAGAAGCCTGGGAGAGTCGACACGGCCGCTCCGTCGGCACGCATCGGCGATACGCCGCTCGACCTCCTCGAGACTGCCGCACAGCTTTTCGCAGTCGAGGTTCACGCGGACGCCACCCAGGCCACGCAGCCCTGCCGGCCGGTCACCGGGCCCTCTTTGCGGTAGGAGTAGAAGAAGTCGCTATTACAGGCCGTGCAGAGACGGGGGTTCACCACCTGCTCGGGCCGTATACCGAGTTCCACACACGCCCCGGCCGTCGCGGCCCAGAGGTCCACGCGGGGCAGGTCGTTCCCTTCACCGGAACCTCGTCCTGGAGACATAACCACGTCCGCGCCAAAGCGGGCGGCGAAGGCCTCGGCGACCTCGACACCCACCGCGAAACAGCACGGGCCTATGCTGGGACCGATCACCGCCGCAGCCGGCGGGCCGATCATCGCCCGCCCGGCCTGTTGCACTATCCCCCCCAGTATCCCGCGCCACCCCCCGTGCGCGACCGCCATGTCGACCTCTCCGCAAAGGACCACGGGAACGCAATCCGCGAACAGCAGGAGGGCGGCCAGCCCTTTGTCGATCTCGGGATGCAGGGTGAGGCCGTCACAGGGCTCCCCCGCGGGTCCACCGGCGCACTCGGCCGCGCCCGCAACCCGCAACCCATGGACCTGCGTCGGGCTCACCAATCGCCGGTCCAGCCAAGCAGCGATGCGCTGTCGGTTGCGCGCCACGGCCGCGGGGTCGTCTTCCGAACGGGGGTCCAGATTCAGCGATGAGAAACGCCCGACGCTGTCGCCTCCGAGGCGGGTGGTGAAGAGAGCCCGGAATGCGCCTGGGAGGCGGCACTCGAGTACCGGGACGCCGTCAATCCCGCGGACGTCCATCCTGGACTCAGCCGCAGGGTCGATGCGCTCCGCGAGCACCTCGGTCGGGGGGCTGCCGTCACGCTCCGCCGTCACTCTGATGACTCGTCCTCAGTGCCGCTAGTCTTTGTCGCGCAAGAACTTCGGGATGTCGAGGATATCGTCCTCCATCTCGAATGTGTGCGTCTTCGGAGGCAGCATCTCGGCCAGATCGACCGGCGGACGAGGCGCTTCGACCTCCGCGGGCCGTTCGACCCCCTGCCTCGCCTGCATCCGTTCCTTGTCGAATCCGGTGGCGATAACCGTCACCCGCACCTGATCGCCCAGCGATTCGTCGATGACCGCGCCGAAGATGACGTTGGCATCGGTGTCGGCCGCGTTCGCGATCACCCCCGCCGCCTCGTTCACCTCGAATAGACCCATGTCGAGCGGACCGCTGATGTTGAGCAGGATGCCGGTGGCCCCCTCGATGGACGACTCCAGGAGGGGCGACGATATGGCCGTCTTCGCAGCCTCCACTCCCCGATTCTCACCACTGGCGAGACCGATTCCCATGAGCGCCGAACCGGCGTCGCTCATGATGGTCCGGACGTCGGCGAAGTCGAGGTTGATGAGTCCTGGAACGGTTATGAGGTCCGTGATGCCCTGCACGCCCTGCCGAAGGACATCGTCCGCCACCCTGAAGGCCTCGATGATGGAGGTGCGCTTCTCCACCACCTGCAGCAATCGATCGTTCGGGATGATGATAAGGGTGTCGACCTTCTTGGATAGGGCCTCGATGCCCGACTCGGCCTGACTGGCCCGTTTCCTGCCTTCGAAAGTGAATGGCTTAGTGACCACGCCCACCGTGAGCGCTCCTATTTCGCGAGCCAGCTCGGCGATGACCGGAGCGCCGCCGGTACCGGTGCCGCCGCCCTTGCCGGCCGTGACGAACACCATATCGGCGCCCTTCAACACCTCGCGGATATCGTCCCGGCTCTCCTCCGCCGCTTCGCGACCCACCTCTGGATTCGCTCCGGCGCCGAGGCCTTTAGTGACCTTGCCGCCTATGTGCAGTTTCACATCGGCATCGCACATCAGCAACGCCTGCGCGTCGGTGTTGACCGCGATGAACTCGACTCCCTTGAGCCCCGCGTCCACCATGCGGTTGACGGCGTTGGTGCCGCCCCCGCCCACCCCAACGACCTTGATCACCGCAAGGTAGCCGGATCCCGTGTCGTTCATGGCACTCGAACCTCCAAACTCCTCTGATCACAGGACTCCAACTTGACCCTTTGCGAGAAGCCCTCAACTGACGCTTCACACTCCGACCAGTACGTGGTCCTATCGTCGATTCCTGCTGAGACGCAAGATAGCACTTTCATTTCGCTTTCACCGCCAGTTTGTCCGCCACCGTGGCATCCACATACTCAAGCGGCGTCCCATCCCTCAAGTATTGCTCGATGATCTGCAAAGCGCCCTTCAACTTCTGGTCGAGCTTCGTCGGGTCGCCGAGCCGCAGTTCGGCACCTTCTTTCAACACGATGGTGAGCGCGCCGGATGGGGATACCCAGATCTCCTTCGCGGACGCCAGATGTCTGTTGGCGCTCTCATCCGCCATGATGACCGCCAGGGGAAGCGCCTGCGCAACGATCTCAGAGACTTGCTGCCCGGCGACAGGGGTCTCGTCCGTCGATGGCACGACCAGGGGCAGACCCGCCCCTGCAGGCGGAACGACCACCTCGAGCGCGCGACCGTTATCGGCCACCACCCAGACGGCGCCGTCGCCGGCTTTGAGGCGGGCGATCGGTTCATACTCTTCCAAACGCACGTCCAAGGTGTTAGGGAAGCGACGGTAAACCTCGGCCGAGCGCACATAGGGCAGCGAGCGCAGGGCTTCTTCAAGATCCGCCGTCGATAGACGGAACAGGCTTTCTCCGATAGCTTCCGACGCTACCCGAGACACTTCTTCCTGAGCGATACGCTCCGTGGCGGTGGCCGTGACCGTCCGCACGGCAAAGACATCGGAGGAACGCAACCAGACGAACAGGACCGCGGCCGCCACCAGAAGGCCGAAAACGAAGACCAGACCCGCGCGTCGCCTGCCGCGCTGCCGGCCCACCGCTCGGCGTCGGTCGCGGATCCGACTATTCATGAATGCCAGGCGGCCCCTGGGACGCGTCAGAGGATGAATCCCACGGGAAGCGCGCACCGAGCAGCCTGACCTCCGGCTCCAACAGCACGTTGTTCGCCCGCTTGACTTCCTGTCTCATGAGATGCATCAAGGCAAGCACATCCGCAGTAGTCGCGTCTCCCAGGTTGACCAAAAAATTGGCGTGTACCCTGGATATTTCGGCGTCGCCCCGGCGCACTCCTTTTAGGCCGGCGGCGTCGATCAACCGGCCTGCTCCCCCACCGGACGGGTTCATAAACGCGCAGCCGAAAGTGCGCACCCCTTGGGGATGAGACCGGCGGCGCCGCTGTAGGATCGAACGATGATGCTTCATGACCTCCGCCGAGTCGCCGGGGGTGAGCGTCAAGCGAACGGCGGTGATCACCGCACCGGCCGGCAGGTGGCAACGACGATAGCTCCAGGTTAGATCCGCAGCACGCATCCAAGAAGCGCCGCGGCCGTCCGCCAGTTCGACTTCCTGGACGACCTCGGCCATGGACGACCCATAGGCGCCGGCATTCGTGGCGATAGCTCCACCCACCGAACCCGGGATGCCGCAGGCGAACTCCAAGCCCGTCAGGCCGGCTTCGCCGACCACTATAGCCAGCCTGGGGAGCAGGGTGCCTGCCCCAACGGTGACGGTCACCGGTCCCTCCACAGAATCCGGCTCCAGGGGCATGCCCTCGACATAATGGAAGCTGTCGTCGAGTTTCACCACCACCCCCGGGTATCCCTCGTCGGCGACCAAGAGATCGGTGCCGGCGCCCAGACAGAACCACGAGGCGCCGCCATCAAGGATCTTGAGCGTGGCCACAAGCGCGGGTGTATCGACCACGGTCACCATCACCGCGGCCTTGCCCCCCGTACCGATAGTAGTGAAGGGAGCCATGGGTGCATCGACCCAGATGCGTGAGCCATCGACGGCACGCAGTGCTTGGATCAGGTCGGAAGAAGCCGTCATATCGATACCAGGTCAGGCAGTGGCCAGAAAACGCTCGCCCACCCGGTGGATGTCACCCGCCCCCAATGTGAGCACCAGATCGCCCGGCGTCACGATCTGCTCAAGGTACTCGACTATAGAGCCCAATCGGGGCAGGTAGGCCACCGGCTTCTTGACGGAGTTCCTCAGCATGCTGTCGACGATCAGTTTGCCGCTCACCCCGGGACGCGGGGCTTCCCGAGCCCCGAACACGTCGGTGACGACCGCCACATCCGCCTCCATCAGTGCATCTGCGAACTCCGCGTGGAGAAACTCGGTACGTGAGTACAGATGAGGCTGAAAGACCGCGATCACCCGTGACCATTCACCCTCCTGCGCCGCACGCAGGGTGGCCAGCAGTTCTGTGGGATGGTGGGCGTAGTCGTCGACCACCGTTACTCCATCGCGTTCGCCTATACGCTGGAATCGCCGGACCGCCCCGTTGAAGGTGTTCAGCGCCGCGACAACCACGGAGGTGTCTATCCCGAGCTCGCTGAGAGTCGCGAAACAGGCGAGAGCGTTCAGCACATTGTGCCTCCCAGGCGCCTGAAGAACTACCGAGGCCAGCTTCCTCCCACCGCTCCATACCTCGAAGCTACTGCCGGGATGTCCGGCCACGACCTCCCGCGCCTGGTACGCAGCCGAGGAATCGAACCCGTACGAACAGGTCCTGCAACCTGACTTGACCGCCAGCGCCGTAACGCGGGGTTCTTCTCCGCAGTAGACGAGCAGTCCGTGGTCGGGGAGACGGCTCAGGAAGGTCTCGAAGACACGCTCCACATCCTCGATGTGCAGGTAGTGGCTGTGGTGGTCCAGCTCCACATTGGTGAGCACGGCTATCTCCGGCCTGAGCAGCAGAAACGACCTGTCCGACTCATCGGCTTCGCACACCACGAAGGGCCCTTCACCGTGACGGGCGTTCGAGCCCAGATCGTTGAGTTCGCCGCCGACCAGGAAAGTGGGATCGAAACCGCCGTCGACCAACGCCCGGCTGATCATCGAGGTGGTGGTGGTCTTGCCGTGCGTGCCGCAGACGGCGATGCCGCGGGCGCAGTCCATCAGCCAGGCCAATGCTTGGGCGCGTCTGACGACGAGGATGCCGCGCCTCCGGGCCTCCTGCAACTCCACGTTGTGCGCGGGGATGGCTGATGAGATGACCACCACGTCCGGCTGATCCAGGTTCGACGCTCTGTGGCCGATCTTGACCGGCGCTCCGGCGTCCTCCAGAAGGGCGGTGTAGCGAGAAGGTTTGAGATCGGACCCGGTGACCTGATAGCCACGCTTGTGCAGCACCAGAGCGATGCCGCTCATCCCTGCGCCCCCAATCCCGATGAAATGGAAGCTGCGCAGCCACTCAGGGGCGGCGATGCTCGAGGTGTCGATGGCTGGTTCAGTCATAGTGTTCCCCGGTACGCCGGGCGATCAATTCTACTACGACATCGGCTATGCGGACAGCCGCGTCCGGTCTGGCCAGTCGCAGAGCGGCTTCACTCATGCGGCGGTTGGTGTGAGGATCGAGCAGGGTGGCCACGGCCTCAGCCAGATCCTTAGCGGTCAGATCGGCGTCCGTGATCATGAGGGCGGCACCCGCCTCGGCGACCGTGCGGGCATTGACCGTCTGGTGGTCACCCGTAGCCAACGGATAGGGTACCAGCAGAGACGGCACCCCACGAGCTAAGACCTCCGATACCGACCCGCCCGCCCTCCCCACCACCGCGTCGGCGGCGGCCAACGCCAGAGGGAAATCGTCCAGGAAGGCGTGGATCTGATAAGCCGCGTTGGCATCCGGACCGCTTAGGGCCTCTGCCACACGGGCATGTTCGCGCTCTCCCGTGATATGTACGATCTGGAACGGCGTGGCGGTCCGTGCGAACGCGTCCACCGTTGCCTCGTTCAGGGTATGCGAACCCAAGCTCCCACCGAACACCAGAAGCACGTCCCTGGCCGGGTCCAAACCGAAACGAACCAGACCTTCATCGCGGGTCGCCGAGAGTAACGCCGGCCGCAGGGGCCGACCTGTATAGATATACTTCTCACCCGTCCGGCGTGGATCGGGAAAAGAGAGACACACTTTGTCGACCATGCGACTTAGGATACGGTTGGTCCAACCCATGTAGGAGTCCATCTCCACGGCCACGGTCGGGACCCTGCCCGCCGCAGCCTCGGCCACCACCGGGCCCGAGGCATAGGCTCCCACGCCGATCACGCAGTCGGGACGGAAGGTGCGGAGCAGCCTCCAAGCGTCGACCCCCGCCACTGGGATAGACCCCAGGGTGCGCAGGGTGGAGAGCCCCAGTCTGCGCTCGAAGCCGCGGATGCGGACGGCATACAGGGGGTAGCCGGCCCGAGGGACCAACTCCCTTTCCATCCCCCGCCCTGTGCCGCAGAATGCTACCTCGAGACTCCGGCTCGACAGGACGTCAGCGAGGGCTAGGGCGGGCACCACGTGCCCCGCCGTACCGCCGCCCGCGATCAATACGCGTGACATTCTCATACCTCACTGCTGGAGACGGCGCCGGCCGGGCAGGCGCGCGTCTGGCGACTGCCAGGATCACTCCTACGGCCATCAGCATCGCCACCAGGCTGCTACGGCCGTAGCTGATGAAAGGTAAGGGTACCCCAGTCAGAGGCAGCGCGCCGATGACGCCGCCGATGTTGACGACGGCCTGCAGCGTCACCAGCATGCCGCAACCGGCTATCAGATATTTGCCCATGGGGTCCGAACAGCGCCTGGCGAGTTGCCAGCAGGCGAACGCGAACACGCCGAAGAGCACCAGCACCGATCCGGCTCCCACAAGGCCGAATTCTTCACCCAGGATGCTGAAGATCATGTCGGTATGCGCTTTGGGCAGGTACTGGAACTTCTGGACGCTCTCCCCCGGCCCCACTCCAATCCAGCCGCCCCTGCCGAGCGCAACCATAGACTGCCCCAACTGGTATGCCGCTCCCTGAGGATCAGACGACGGATCGAGGAAGGAGAAGACCCGGCTCATACGCACGTGACTCGTGAAGACGAGAGCCATAGCCGCCGCTGCTCCTGTGCCGGTCAGGGCCAACCAATGCGTGGCCTTCATTCCCCCAAGCCACAGCATTCCCATCACCAACCCGGCCATTATTATGGCGGTCCCCAGATCGCCCTCAAGCGTGACCATCACGCACATGCCTAAGCCGATCGCGCCGAAGGGCCACATGAACGCCTCGAAATCACCAGCCCCCCTCCGACGCCTCGAAAGAAGATGAGCTCCGAGCAGCACCAGGGCCAACTTGGCCAACTCCGACGGCTGCAGCGTGAAGAGACCGATCTTGAGGTAGCTCCTGGCCCCGCCGGCCATCTGGCCGAACTGAGGGACGTGCACCAGGATAAGCAGAAACCCCACTAGAGCAAGAAACGCTACGGAGATCACCCGCAGCCTGCGATAATCGAGACGCCACAGGGCCACGAGCAGCACCAGGCCCACAGCCGCCGCGATGCCTTGCGCGCGGACGTAGCCGTACTTGGACCCCCCGTTGACGCCTTCCGCCACCGATACCGACAGCATCATGCACATGCCGGCCACAAGCAGAATCAGCGTGGTCACCCATACCAGATGGTAGACCGCCGGAGAGGAGTCCCTGAGCGTGACCGTCGCCCGGGGTCGCGGATAGGGAGCGGGCGCCTTGGCGTCCTCGGCGCCTGGACGTTGCGTGCGGGCCGTCGCGGAGCTCATAGCGTGTCGCCGGCCAGTCGGCGGACAAGCGCGCAGAAATGCAGACCACGCTCTTCGAAGTCTTCGTACTGGTCGAAGCTGGCACAGGCAGGGGCAAGGAGCACCACATCGCCGGCCGTCGACTTCCGTGCCGCGAGCCGAACGGCGGCCTCCAGATCACCACATACCAGAGGCTCGAGCGCCCCTTGGACCTTCTCCTCGTCTCGGACTTCGCGGAAGGCCGTCTCGATGAGCGGACTCGCCTCACCGATAAGGTACACGGCTTCACAGCCCCGCGCGCAGGCACGGGCCACAGGTCGGTAATCGGAAGCTTTGTCGCGTCCTCCCAAGATCAGATGCGTCCTTTCTGGATACGCCTTCAGAGCGGTGAGCGTAGCCTCCACGTTGGTAGCCTTACTGTCGTTGACATACGTCACCCCGGCGACCATTCCTGCCCTCTCGAGCCGGTGAGCGACCCCAGCGAAGGAGCCCAGACCCTCGGCTACAACACTTGGATCAAGCCCGCGGGCCAGGGCCGCGGTGCCCGCCGCGAGACAGTTCTCCAAGTTGTGGACGCCGGGCAAACGGATGTCGCTCACCCTGATCGACCGCTCCTCTTCAAGGTAGACCCACCCGTCCTCTACCCAGGACACCAGCTGCCGTCCGCCCGTGCGGGTCGTGGTTGAGAAGAAGGCCACACGAGGGCCGTCGGGGCGGCCGGCCAACTCAAGGCCAAGCCCGGCCACGAAGGGATCAGACAAGTTCAACACAGCTACGTCCCCCGCATGCTGTCCGGCGAACAGGTTGGCCTTGCATGCCAGGTAGCATCCCATGGAGCCGTGACGGTCCAGATGATCGGGCGTGAGGTTGAGGAAGACGCCCACCGTGGGCCGAAATGCGTGCACATCCTCCAGTTGAAAACTCGACACCTCCACCACCAGCTCCTCGTCGGGCGCGATCTCACCGGCCACCGAGGTTACGGCGATCCCGATGTTGCCGAGCACTCGCGCCGGTCGCCCGGCCACGGTGAACAGATGGCCCAGGAGCGCCGTGGTGGTGGTCTTACCGTTGGTGCCGGTGACCGCATCGAAGGGATTCGGGAACAGGGCGTACGCGAGCTCGAGCTCGCTCCACACCGGCACGCCTCGTTGCCTCGCCCACACCACCGGCCCCGCCTCTCCAGGGACCCCGGGACTCTTCACCACCAGATCGGGCTCCGGCCACGAGACGTCGAGTGTGCCCTCAGACTGAAAGCGGACGCCCACGCCGGTCGCGGCGGCCGGCGTGGGCAGTAACGCCGGTTCGCGCCGGTCGCTCAAAATGACGTCGCGTCCCAACCGAGCAAGGGCGAGTGCCGCGCTGGTGCCGGAGCGACCCGCCCCCAGGACCAGCACCCGTCTCACCGAGTCTGGAAGTCCCGCGCCTCCATCAGCGACTCCAGGAGGCCCATCGCCGTGACCCATCACGATCAACCTCCCGAGATGCGTGTGTTGCTGAGGTAGTAGAGGGCGAACCCTGCTGCGGCCAGTATGGCGGAGATGATCCAGAACCTCACGATGATCTTCGTCTCCGACCAACCTTTGAGCTCGAAATGGTGGTGGATGGGGGCCATCAGGAAGACCCGCCGGTGGAATACCCGGAAGCTGAATACCTGGATCGTGACGCTCAAGGCTTCCAGCACGAACAGACCCCCTACCAGGAAGAGAAGGATCTCCATGTTGGTGGCGATGGCCATGCCTGCCACTGCTCCCCCCAGCGCCAGCGAGCCGGTATCCCCCATGAAGACCGTCGCCGGGTGGGTGTTGTACCAGAGAAAGCCGACACAGGCGCCCGTGAAACACGCGCCTAGGGTGGCCAGATCATACTTCCCTTGGAGAAAGGCGATCCCCGCGTAGGCGAACAGAGCGATCCCCGCAGTGCCGGCGGCCAGGCCGTCCAGTCCGTCGGTGAGATTGACTGCATTGGTGAAACCGACGATGAAGAGGAAGGCGAAGATGTAGTAGAACCAGCCTATCTCCAAACCGGCGCGCACGAACGGCACGCTCAGCCGCGTATCGACTCCCCCGTACTTGGTGGCGAGCCACAAGGCGACGCCGAACACCGGGAGCATAAGGAGCAGCTTGAATCTGGCACTCAGACCCAAAGAGCGTTGCCGCCACTGACTCATGAAGTCGTCGGCGAAGCCGATCATTCCGCCGCCCAGTGCCAAGACGATGACCACCAGGGTCGGCACCGTCTTGGTGGCGAATATCAAATAAGGGATGAGCGTAGCCGCTAAGAGCAGCAGACCACCCATGGTAGGCGTACCTGCTTTGACGCTGTGAGCCTTGGGGCCCAGTTCGCGGATGTTCTGCCCGATCCCCCGTCGACTCAGCCAACGTATGAAACGGGGGCCGGCCACCATCCCGATAACCAACGCCACGAGGGTGGCCGACAGCACTTTCAGCACCGGCGCGTCTCCTTAGTCCCGTTCTCCGTCTCGTCACCAGGCCCGCGTTCCACAACGAGACGATCCTCATCCGTCGGCCGACGCTCGGCCACGAGCCGTCGCACCATGGTCTCGAGGCGCATGCTCCGCGACGCCTTGAAGAGCACTATGTCGCCCGGCTCCAAAGCAGCCGACACCGATGATGTTTCTTCGGCCGAGGTCACATGTCCTGCCCTCCAGTCGACGTCCCCCGTCTTGCCTTCCCACCATCTCTGGAAACCTGCGACCGTGAGCGCCGACAGCTCACCGACTCCCCACAGCGCCCGTACCCCGGCTCTGCCCGCGTACTCCCCGATCTCGAAGTGGTAACGCTCCGCCTCCGGCCCCAGTTCGAGCATATCGCCCAGCACCGCGACCGCCCTACCCCCCAACAGCCCGGCCATGTCCACGAGGTCGTCCAGAGCGGCACGCACCGCGGCAGGATTAGCGTTGTAGGTATCGTCGATGATGGTCAGCCCAGGCAAACGAACAACATCGCCCCTACCATCACTCAACCTCGCCATGGCGATCCCCGCCGCGCACTCGGCGACCGGCAGGCCCGCGGCATAACAGGCCGCCGCGGCTGCAGTGGCATTCTCAACCTGATGTCGAGCCATACGGCGGGTCTTGACCTCGACCTGACCTCCGGGCCATATGAGACTCAGCACGTGCTCCGCTTCCCCGGCCGCTGCGCGCAACGAACCTCTCACATCGGCGGCACACCCAGGTCGATCCAAGCCAAAACGCACCACGGGGCGCTCAGCCAAGCCGATATATGGCTGCAAAACAGAGCATTCCGCTGGAATCACGAGGGGAGCACCTCGCCGCAGGCCCCCTGCAAGCTCAGCCTTGGCTTTAGCGATATTGTCCAACGACCCCAGAAGCTCAAGGTGAACTGGATGGATGTTGGTTATCACTCCAATGTCAGGTTCGGTGACCTCAGCAAGCGCGGCAATCTGGCCGAGGCCGCGCATGCCCATCTCCACCACAACCGCCTCGGTATCGGGGGTGACGGCGAGAAGCGTGAGCGGCACTCCCACTTCGTTGTTCTGGTTCGCGGCCGTCATCACCAAACAGCGGACTCGGCCCACCATGGCGCCCAAATAGTCCTTGGTGCTGGTCTTGCCGACGCTTCCGGTCACAGCGAAAACGAGGGCGTCGGACTTGCGACGCACCTCTCGAGCCAGCGCCCAGAGCGCCATCAACGTGTCATCCACTTCATAGACGGACGCCGTACCGACGTCCGGGCGGCCCCCGAGGCGGCCGCCTCTGCCTATCTCGCGACCACCCCAGCTCTCGCGCGCCACAACCACCCCCGACGCGCCGGCGGCAAAAGCCTTCTCGACAAAGTCGTGGCCGTCAAGGCGTTCACCTTTGAGCGCTACGAACAGATCGCCCGGCGTCAGTGTCCGTGTGTCGATGCTGATGCCGAGAACCGCAGCCGACAATGCCTGCAGTCCCAGCGCCCTTCCGGCCTCTTCCGCGGTTAGGGGGATCATGTCGGCCGACCTCGATCACGCCGTCGGGCTCGAAGGTCACGTTCAAGCTCCTGCCGGCGGGCCAGCAACAACTCTCTGGCTATCTGCCGGTCGTCGAAGGGAGTCGTCTCGGTTGCGAACTCCTGGCCGAGTTCATGACCTTTCCCCAGAATCATGACTACGTCGCCGCCCTCCGCTCGGTCAAAGGCCTCCGCGATGGCGAGCCGCCGGTCGGGCTGCACGACGGCGGCAGCCGGGCGATCCAGGCCGCCTACTATCTCGGCGATGATGGAGAGGGGATCTTCGCTGCGAGGATTGTCCGATGTGACCACCACCAGGTCGGCCGCGCTCTCCGCCTCCCTGCCCATGAGTGGCCGTTTGAGCCTATCACGGTCGCCTCCGCAGCCGATCACCGCGATGAGTCTGCCACGAGTGATACCCCGGGCAGCCCGGAGAACGTTCCGGACAGAGTCGGGGGTATGCGCATAGTCCACCAGAACCAAGAAGTCCTGCCCGGCGTTCACCGATTCCATGCGTCCGGGCACGCCCCGGAACGTGCGCATGCCGACGAGCATCTCGTCTAGGTCCAGGCCGAGCCCCAGCCCCACACCGAGGGCGGTCAGTGTGTTGCCCACATTGAAGTCCCCCACCAGTGAGGTGGCCATCTCCAGCCGCTGCTCGCCACAAGCGGTGGGATCGGGAACGACTCGCCCGCGGGCGCACTTCAACGCCGTGCCTCTTACCACCAGGACGCCCCTGATACCGGCGGCATCCTTCTGGTATTCGCTCATCTCCAAGTCGGCAGGGCCCCATTCCGATATCTCCGACCGACTGGAGAAACCTATCACTCGCTCTCTCGGGCACCGGAAGGCCAGCTCACGCCCATGGGGGTCGTCCACGTTGATGACCGCGACGGTCAAGCCGGTGGCAAAATCCGCCTCCAGGAACAACCTGCTCTTGGCCGCGAAGTAGTCTTCCAGCGTCTTGTGGTAGTCGAGGTGGTCCTGGGTCAGATTGGTGAAGGCGACGGCGCGGAAGGCGATATCGGCGACGCGGCCCAGGTCGAGCGCGTGAGACGACACCTCCATGACAACCGCCAGGTCGCCCGCATCCGCCATGAGGGCCAGGTCGCGTTGAATATCGAGCGCCTCCGGAGTCGTCCGGCCCGCAGGGAGCGTCCGACCCCCTATCCGTCGTTCGACGGTTCCCATGAGTCCGCAACTCAGACCCGCGTGCTCGAGCAGATGAGCGACCAAGAAGGCCGACGTGGTCTTGCCGTTGGTTCCGGTGATGCCGACTGTGAGCAGACGCCTGCCGGGGTGTCCGTAGAAAGTGGCGCCCACCGGCCCCATGGCCGCCCGCACCGATGGAACCACGACCTGGGCCACCGGCAAACCCAGAGGGCGCTCCACGCACAAAGCCGTCGCGCCCCGGGCCACCGCGTCCGGAGCGAAGTCATGCCCATCGCGAACGAACCCGGGTACGCAGAAAAACAGACTGCCAGGACCCGCCTGATCGCTGCGGTAGGTGAGTGAGGTGATGCCAACGTCACCGGCGCCCGCCAGGCGCCAGCCCTCGACACCGGCGAAGAGGTCACAGAGTCTCACAGGGGAGGATTCTACCATCAGGTCACCTCCCGGTTCGAGGGCCCTAAGGGTCCGGAGGAAGACCGGCGCTTCGCGTTCATCGGCTCGAAGGGCCCGGCGGCCACAGCGGCCGTCTCATTCACTCGACGGGCGTGGGCGGGATGCCCAGAGCCCTTAAGGAGAACGCTGCGATATCCGCGAACGCCGGTGCCGCCACATATGCCCCCAAGTGCTGAGTCGCGGGATCGTCCACCGTCACCAGGATGACCAGCCGCGGACTATCGGCCGGCACCATACCGACAAAAGAAGCCACTACGTGGTCCTGATGGTAACCCCCGCCCTCTTTGACCTTCTGGGCCGTCCCCGTCTTGCCGGCCACCTTGTAGCCGGCCACCCGAGCCAGCTTGCCGGTACCGTCATCCACTGTGACGGTCAGCATCCGGCGCAGTTGCGCGGCGACGTCTTCGCTCACCACGCGCCGGCTCCAGGGCTCGGTGCGTCCCTTGGCGAGATGGGGCTGTATGAGCACCCCGTCATTGGCGATCGCAGCGTAAGCGGCGGCGAGTTGAAGAGGCGACACGGCCACACCGTGGCCTATGGGCACGTTGGCGATCGTGGTGCCCGACCACTTCTTCGCCGGAAGCATCTGCCCGCCGGTCTCGCCGGGGAAGTCCACGCCGAGCTTCTCGGTGAAGCCGAATTTGCCGATCATCTCCACCAACCGGGTCTTTCCGACCTCCAACCCGAGTTTGACCGTGCCCACATTGGACGACTGAGCCAGTATCTCGGTCACGGTGAGATCCCGCACCTCCGGAACCCCCTCCTCGTGGGCTTCATGGATGGTCACGTCGTAGACCGTGATGCTCTTGCCCAACCGAAACGTGGTCTCCGGTGTGACCAAACCGGCCTCCAGGGCCGCAGCCGTGGTCACCATTTTAAAGGTGGACCCGGGTTCGTACTGATCGGTCACGGCCATGTTGCGGCGATCGCTCTCGGCGATATCGCCGGAGGCATAGCGGTTGGCGTCGAAGACCGGGGTATTGGCCATGGCGATGATCTCCCCCGTGCTGGGATCGAGGACCACGGCGCACGCCTTGGCGGCTTGGAACTCTCTCACGACCTCGGTAAGGATCTTCTCCGTCTCGTACTGGATATCAGCGTCGATAGCAAGGACGATGTCGGCGCCGGCCTCCGCCTCTCTCACCGAGACTGTGGAGAGACGGTTACCCTCGTGGCCGCTGATGATCTGCTGGGCGCCGGGCAGACCGGCCAATAGATCCTCGTACTCCAGTTCCAGCCCCGCCAGACCCGCGTAGTCGTCTCCTCCCACCAAGCCCAGCAGTTGCGGCGCCAGCGCCCCTTTCGGATAGACCCGTTTCACCTCCGGGCACACTCCGATGCCGGTCAGATCCTCCTCCTCGACCAAGGCCTGCACCTGCTTACCCACCGACTGTTCCACCCTCCGGGCAAGGTATCTGAAGCCGGAATCTGCGCTCAGCTTTTCCACCAAGTCCTGTTCCGGCACTTCGAGTATGGAGGCCAGCATCTTAGCCGCCCCCGCCGGCCCCTCGACTTGGCGGGGATTGGCATAGACGGACGCCATGGTCTGCGACACGGCCAGGGCCTGGCCGTCGCGGTCGTATATGGTGCCCCGCGGCGCCTCCAACGCGATAGACCGCAAGGACTGGCCCTCGCCCTTCTCCTGCAGGGCGGGAGCGGCGATGACCTGCACGTAGAACGTCCGACCGAGGAGAACGGCCAGGAACACGATAGCGAGGCCCATGAACAGCGCCAGACGCTTGTTCGTCCGGCCCACGGTCACCTGCCGCTGATGGTAGGCTCACCTTCCGCCACTGGTGGACCCGGCTCAGCCTCCACGTAATGTACGTAGACGGCCGGACCCAGACCGAGTCGAGTCGCCTGTTCGGCAACCCTCTCAGGAGACGATAGCGCAGATATCTGAGCGGACAAGGCCGAGTTCGCCGCGGCCAACTCCTTCTGCTCAGACTCCAGCCGGCCGATCGTGGATTCTAGATCAGTCGAGGCTGAGTGGATCAACATCGGAGCGATGATGCAGGCCGCCACCAGAGCCCCGATCATCGCCAAAGCCATCACGATGAGGCCCCAGCGAGGTTGTTGCCGCCGGGCGACCAGCCGCAGTCGGGGCAGCGGCCTGGGAGCAACAACGGTGTCGCGCGACGGCTGCAGCACCCGAGCGGTGGCTTCACGGCCGTAATAGCGGGAAGAGTCCATACGGGCGGTCACCTGTGTGCGAGCGGTGGGCCGCGTCTCTCCGAAACCCTTCGTCCCGCTTCTCCGTGAGGCCGACGAGGCACGGACGCTCTCTTCCCAATCCGCCATCCAAGCCAAACGCGCGATGCTGGTCATCACAGCCTCCGAAGGACGCGCAACTTAGCCGAGCTGGAGCGCGGATTGGCTTCAAGCTCGCGCAACCCAGGAGTCACGGCCTTGGGGGTTATGACCTCACCGGTTGCCCTGCCTCCGCACACACACACCGGGAATTCCGGCGGACAGGTGCACGCTCGAGCCTTGCCCGCGAAGAACCCCTTGACCATACGATCCTCCAGTGAATGGAAGGTGATAACCGCCATGGAGCCTCCCGATTCGAGGAGCTCGAACGCCTCGGGGAGGGCGCGGCGTAGGCTGTTGAGCTCGTCGTTGACCTCGATGCGCAGCGCCTGGAAGACCCGCCGGGCCGGGTTGCCGGCGCCGAAACGGGCCGGTGTGGGGATGGCCCTCTTGATGATGTCCACCAACTCGGCCGTGCGGGTGAACGGAGTCTGCGCCCGCCGGGCCACGATGGCCCGCGCGATTCGGCCTGAGTAACGTTCCTCGCCGTAGTTGCCGAACAGGCTGGTCAGCCTCCTCTCCGGCCACGTGTTCACGATATCCGCCGCCGTGATGGCCGACGCCGGGTCCATGCGCATGTCGAGAGGAGCATCGTAACTGTAGGAGAAGCCCCGCTCGGGAGTATCGATCTGCATGCTGCTGACACCCAAGTCCATGTATATATGAGTAGCTCGAAAGCCTTCATCGAGCAGGTCGGCGAGCGTGTCGGCGAAGTCCCCTGCGTAGAAGCGTGACTTACAGCGCAGTCCTGCCTTGAAGGAGACGTAGTACTCGTAGGCGACAGGATCTTGATCGCAGCAGATGATCGAACCGCCAGGGCCTAGTTTCGCCGCGACGGCGCCGGCATGTCCACTCGCGCCGAACGTGCAGTCGACCACTTGGGCGTTGCTTCCCACGTCGAGCAGGTCGAGTAGTTCTTGCGTCAGTACCGGAACGTGAGCCATGGCCATCTCCGTCACGAATGAGGCTGCCGCGCTAGCCATCCCCGCCCCTTTCCGCCGCTTCGAGAGCGTCGTAGGTCTCGGGATCCCAGATCTCCAGATGAGTACGGTTGCCGATGATCTTGATCTTCCCGGAGAGGCCCAATTCCTTGATCCTCTGAGCGGGCACCAGGACCCGTCCCGACCGGTCAGGTTCAACACAGATCTGGTTCTTGTAGATCAAGCGGGTCTTCCATCTGTCCGTCCGGCTGCCGAACTCGTCCAGAGGCTCGATGTATTTGGCATCGAACTCCTTCCACGCCGCCGGGTGGTAGACGCGGATACAGGGCTCGTCGTCCAGCAGGCGAACGAGTACGGCGCCGTACTGGAAATAGTCTCGATATCGCGCAGGAAGGGTGACTCGGCCTTTGGGGTCGAGTGTGTGGTCGTACTCCCCTGAGAGCAATTCCTGTTGCATGGAACCCACAATAGCCCAAATTGTTCCACTATGCAATACATTTCTTCCATTTCAGCCCACCGAATCCTCTACGGACGGCCTGTGGGAGCAGGATCTGAAGATGTGAGGAGACGCCTCATCGAGATGGGTCAAAACGGAGGTTACTGCACTATTCAATGCAGTACAAAATTACGCAAGATATATTACATCAAGCGCCCGAAACGACGCCTGCGCAACGCTCGCGGTGTTCAGATGTCGCGGGCTTCCAATCTGAGCAGAGCCTCTTTCCGCTCTAGCCCTCCGGCAAAACCGGTGAGAGCGCCGTTGCTTCCGACAACCCGATGGCAGGGGATGATGATCGACACGGGATTACGTCCCACCGCCGCACCTACCGCACGTGCGGCTTGAGGTCTGCCCAGATCACGAGCGATGTCCCCGTACGAGATCCGAGCCCCATATGGGATCCTCTGAAGGCACTGCCAAACCTCTTGCTGGAAGGGGGTCCCTACCGGGGCCGACGGGAGCTCGAAGCAGGTTCGTGACCCGTCGAAATACTCCGCGAGTTGAGACGCGACCGCCAAGAAGAGGGGAAGGGAATCATCCCGTATCCAGTCGCCCCCCGGCCGAGGCTCGTACTTCTCTCCCTCCAGATAGAGGCCGGTGAGCGAGCCGCCCTCGGAGGTAACAAGGATGCGGCCGAGCGGGCTCTCCGTGTAGGAGTAGATCACTGTGGTACCCCTGTTCATCGCAGTCCCCTTGGTCATCATGACTCCTCTGTTGGTCGTCGATCCTCAGTTGAGCGTCGATCCTCTATGTGCTGCTCCTCCAGCATCCGCCAAAGATGCATGACCGCGTATGAACGCCAGGGTCGCCACACTTCCGCGCGCTTCTGCGCGCGCTTCGGATCGTCCTCCTGCATGGCCCTGAGTACACCACGATCTGAGGCAGGAAAGCTGTCGGGCCACGTAAGACCTCGCATCACCACGTACTCAGCCGTCCAGTCACCCACCCCCTGTAGCCGCCGGAGCGAGGCGTCAAGGAGGGTTGGGTCACCGCCCGGCGCTATCGAGAGCTCCCCGGAGGCAACGGCCTGGGCCACTCCAACGATGGAGCGGGCCCGCGTGCCCACCACACCCAGGACCTGGATGTCCGCGGGAGAGGTCTCGGCCAGCCGTTCTGCCGTCGGAAAAAGGTGCGAAAGCCCCGCAGGCGCGGAAGTGAGAGGCTCTCCAAACGACCGGACCAGCCGGGTGGCAAGGGTGCGCGCGGCCTGTACCGTCACTTGTTGGCCGAGGATCGCCCGGGCCGTCAGCTCAAAACCATCCCAGGACCCCGGCAGGCGGAGTCCGGGACGTCGAGCGGCAAGATCACCCAACCCCGCCGCCACGGCATCAGGGTCCGATGACAGATCGAAGGCCTGTTTGGCCCGACTGAGCACGCGAGGAAGGACTTTCGACAGAGAGGCCGAGACCATCATGATCAGCGCCGGCTTCGTCTGCGAAGGGGAAGCCGAGATCCATCCGGTATGGATCTCACCATGATGCTCGATGCGGAGCGTCCGATAATACGTGTCACCGTCGACGGATTCCACGCCCCCTATCGCCCTGCGTCCAAGGAAGGAGCGAAGGGCATCCCAGTCGAGCGGCGGACGGTAGGTAAGCTCGAACCTGAACGCGCCGAGCGAAGAAGACCCTCTCCTCTGCTTCCGGAGGGTGGTGGGACTCAAGCGGTATCGCTCCTGGAACAAGGCGTTGAAACGCTGGATACTGCCGAATCCACACGCGAACGCAACCTCGGCCATCGACAGGTGCGTATCTGTGAGCAGCCGTTTGGCGAGCAGCAGTCGTTGTGTCTGAGCGAAGACAACGGGGGAGACTCCGAACTCGGCTTTGAAAACCCGACGTAGGTGACGAAGCGTCACCGCAAGCCCCTGGGCCAGAGCGTCGAGATCGAGTCCGTTCGATATGCGGTCCTCGATCATGCCTGCCGCTCGTTGCGCGAGCCTGCCGGATGCGTCGACGCCGGCATTCCCGGGAGCCAGTTCAGGGCGGCAGAGAAGACAGGGACGATATCCGGCAGCCTCGGCGGCCGCCGCGCTTGGGAAGAAGGAGCAGTTGCCGGGCTTGGGCCGGCGGGCGCGACATACAGGACGACAATAGACGCCGGTTGAGGAGACGCCTACGAAAAACCGGCCATCAAAACGCGGATCGCGGGCGCTCATGGCTCTGTAGCATGCGTCGGGGTCGAGCATCATGGCTACACTTTCTTCAGCGGCGCGTACTCGAGCAGTAGACGCTTCTGTTCCCCCAGTCCCGTGAAGAAGACACGGACAACGCCGCCGGGCTCAACGCCCAGCACCACCCCCTCACCGAACTTAGCGTGGATGACCTTGTCGCCCGTGGCGAGGCCGGAAACCGCCGGTGCGGCCGCCCGCCCTGGGCCGCGGGTCGCACGAGGCCGGCCGGGGACCCCGCGTCCCTGACCGCCGTCGCCTCGGAACTCCACCAGCTTCGCGGGTATCTCCCCCAGGAAGCGGCTCGGCAACCTGTAGCCGGCGCCCCCATGAAGGGTCCGCGACCTGGCGTGCGACAGATAGAGGCGGTCCTTGGCCCGCGTGATACCCACGTAGCAGAGACGTCGCTCCTCCTCCAGTCGCTGCTCATCCAGTGAGCGAGAGTGCGGGAACAGCCCCTCCTCCATCCCCGTGATGAACACCACCGGGAATTCCAGGCCTTTCGCATTGTGAAGCGTCATGAGCGTGACGACCGGCCGTCCCTCCTCCATGCTGTCGATGTCGGCATAAAGACTGATCTCCTGCAAAAAGTCGGTGAGGGTCCCCTCGGGATTCATACGATCGAACTCCGCGGCCACGTTCACGAATTCCTCCAGGTTCTCGACGCGCCCTTCCGCTTCTAGAGTCCTCTCAGCTCTCAGCGCTTGGAGAAGCCCGCTCTCCTCGAGTACCCGGCGCACGACATCGGCGACAGGGACCCGCTCCTTCGCGGCATCGACAGTCGCTGCCGCAGTGACTTCCGCAGCGACTTCCGCAGCGACTTCCGCAGCGGTCTCGGCCGCAACGACCTCCGAACCGGCCTCGGCCACGCCGAGAACCCCGGCGGTGGCTCCGGCCCGACCCGCATCTGCTGCCTCGGCCTCCTCGGAGCCGGTGGTCTCGGCTTCGCCGGCCTCGGTCACACCCGCCGCCTCCGCCCAGCATACGAAGCCCTCCCCCAACCGTACACAGGCCGCGGTGGCCGCGGAGGTCAGACCCTGCACCTCCGTCGCCCTTGCCAAGGCCTCGCGCAGAGGTATTTCCTGATCGCGCGCGTAGCCCTGCAGCCGACCGACGGCGATGTCTCCCAATCCCCGCCGCGGCGTGTTGATGACACGGAGGAGAGACAGGTCGTCGGTCACGTTGACCATCACGCGCAGGTAGGCCAGCAGATCTTTGATCTCGGCACGCTGGTAGAACTTGGCGCCGCCTATGATCCGATAACCGATACCTTGCCGGACCAGCATATCCTCAAGCACTCGAGATTGGGCATTGACTCGATAGAACACGGCCACATCGGAGGCGGGCCGCTCCCGGAGTGTCTTCACCATCTCTTCACAGATCAGCCGCGCCTCCTCGTGCTCGTCGCGGCATTCGAGCACTACCACCTGATCGCCGGTGCCTCGCTCGCTCCAGAGATTCTTGGGTTTGCGACCCCTATTGTGGGAAACGAGAGCGTTCGCCACGTCGAGGATGGTGGAGGTGGAGCGATAATTCTGTTCCAGCTTGACGACCTTGGTATCGGGGAAGTCCTCCTCGAAGTTGAGGATGTTGCGAACATCGGCTCCACGCCAAGAGTACACCGACTGGTCGTCGTCGCCGACCACGGTCACCTGGCGGTGCTCCTCGGTCAGCAATTTTACCAGCACGTACTGGGCCCGGTTCGTGTCCTGGTACTCATCCACCAGGACATGACGGAATTGATCGCGGTAATACTCGAGCCGCTCGGGGAACAGCCGCAACACGTCCACCACACGCATGAGCAGATCATCGAAATCTAAGGCGTTCTGATCCAGGAGCCGTGCCTGGTAGCGCTTGTAGACCTGAGCCGACACGTCCCAATAGCCGGACGGCCCGTCCTCGGCGGCCATCCCCTCGGGCCAGGAGCCGCCACCCGCAGAACCTCCGCCGCCCATGGAGCGTTGCCGGGCGAAATCGTCCACGTCCACAAGCCTGCTCTTAGCGTCGGAGATGAGGTTCTGGACCCCCCTTGGGGGAAACCGCTTTGTGTCGAGACGCAGATCTTCCAGGCAGTGCTTGATGAGCCGGGTGGAATCATCTTCGTCGTAGATGGTGAAGTTGGAGCGATAACCGAGCAGGGGAGCGTCGGTACGGAGCATGCGGGCACAGGCCGAGTGGAACGTGGAGACCCACATCCATCCGGACACGTGGCCCAGAAGGCCCGCCACCCTCTCCCGCATCTCCCCGGCGGCCTTATTGGTGAAGGTGATGGCCAGAGTCTGATACGGCCGCACCTGTCCACTCTCGATGAGATAGGCCAACCGATAAGTCAGTACCCTGGTCTTGCCGGAGCCGGCGCCGGCCAGCACCAACAGGGGACCGCCGGAATGGAGGACGGCCTCCCGCTGCCTGTCGTTGAGGTCGGCAGCCAGGCCGGAGCCCGCCGGCTCAGGAGTCCGGCGCGTCATCGGCTAGAAATGCATCGCAGGCCGTATCCAGACTCGGGAGAGGCTGCCCCAAGCCGCGGTCCTCATCCGTCGCCACGACCGGGAGCGTCTCTGCATCACCGGCCGTTTCGCGAAGCCGTCTGATCTCGTTCTCCAGGTGCACCACTCGACGTACCAGGCATTTCATGGCTTCGGCCACCGGGTCGGGGAGAAGGGTGTAGTCGATGTCGGGGATGCCGACCTTCGCCCCCTCGCTCATGACAGGACGCCCGGGATTGCCCACCACAGTCGAATTGTCGGGGACGTCGTGTATCACGACGCTGCCGGCTCCGACTCTCACGTTGTCGCCCACCTTGATCGAGCCGAGGAGCAGCGAGCCGGCGCCGATCACCGCGTTGTCACCCACGGTGGGATGGCGCTTGCCCGTTTCTTTGCCGGTGCCCCCTAGGGTCACTCCCTGGTAGATGGTGACGTTCTCTCCTAGCTCGGCAGTCTCTCCGATAACCACACCGGCCCCATGGTCGATGAAGAATCCATCGCCCAGGGTGGCCCCCGGATGTATCTCGATGCCGGTGGCGAGACGCGCGACCTGGGAAATGACCCGCGGGACACAGGGTACGTTGCGCCCCCAGAGAGAGTGAGCCAGGCGATGCAACCAGACGGCGTGCAGGCCCGGATAGCAGACTAGAATCTCGAACAGATTGCGGGCGGCGGGGTCCCGCTGTCTGATCGCTTTGATATCGCTCGCGAAGAGGGTGGTCATGCGGGCGGCTGCAGCGCTGAGACGGGCAAGGCTGCCGGTGCCTTTGCCGTGTGCCGCTGAGAGGCCGCTCTGTCCGCCCTGTTTCCCCTCGTCGATCGGTCCGTTCATGCCTTCTCCTCCGACGCGGCGCCAAGTGATGTACGCGCCGCGACGTCCCTCAACGCCTCGTTCAAGCCGCCGCTTCTGAAACCCTCCAGATCCAGCGCCACATGGATGTAGCCCACCTCGCGCAGGCGCCTAACGATAGCACGCCGCACGGACTCCTCCGCCGCCACGGGGATGTCGTCTACGCCCACTTCGATCCGAGCCAGGTCCCCATGGTGCCGCACGCGACAGGTCGTCAGCCCGAGCCCCCGCAGATGACGTTCCCCTTCGGCCACCATACGGAGTTTGGCCACGGTAAGCGACTCACCGTAAGGGAACCGGGAGGCCAGGCAGGGAGACGCCGGCCGGTCCCAGTCCGGCAGCCCAAGTTCCCGCGCCAGGGCGCGGACTCCGGCCTTGCCGATGCCGGCCTCGGCCAGAGGGCTGCGAACACCCAACTCCGCCGCCGCCCGACTTCCCGGACGGTAGTCGGCTTCGTCATCGAGGTTGCCGCCATCGACGACGGTCTTCAAATCCTCAGCCCATGCTATTTCTACCAACTTCGCGTACATGCACCTCTTGCATAAGTAACAACGGTCGGGAGGATTGGCACTGAAGCCGGGGATAGCGAGCTCGCTCGTGCAAATGACCAGGTGGCGGGCGCCCAGTCGCGCGGCCGTTTCACGGGCCGCGGCCGCCTCCTCATCGGTATGCACGTCACCACACGCGGTCACCGCCAGGACGCGTTCAGCCCCCAGTTCGTCCACTGCGACTCTGAGGACCACGGTGGAGTCCACGCCTCCCGAAAATGCCACCAGCAACGGGCCCCATTCTCGCACAAGGCCGCGGAGCTTCTCTTCGCCGGAAGGGGCGCTCATGGAGCCGCCACCGTCCGCCTGCTCCCACAGCACGCGCAGTCAGGATCCTGGGGCACGTCCAATCTCTCACAGGTCGGTCCCCACAGGTCTACCACAAGGAGGGCACGGCTTCGAGCCGCCGGATCTACGACCAGCTTGATGGCTTCAGTCGCCTCCACGCTCCCGATCACGGCGGCCACGGTGTTCAGGACTCCGACGACGTCGGTGGTGAGAGACTGCTCCCGGGGAGGCAGTTCGGGGACCAGACAACGCAGGCACGGCCCCTCACCGGGGACGATGGTCATGGACATGCCCGCCGTAGTGATAACCCCGCCGTACACCCAGGGCATCCCGCGGGCCACGGCATAGTCATTGATGGAGAAGCGAGTGGGGAAGTTGTCGGTGCCGTCGACGAGAAGGTCGAGGTCGTCGGCCAGGACAGGCAGGTTGCCAACGTCCACCGCGGCCACCACCGACTCCACCATCACCCGGCTGTTCACCTTACGCAGATACGCGGCGGCCGCCTCGGCTTTGTGGAGCCCCCGGGCTACATCCTCCTCCGTGAAGACGATCTGCCGTTGCAGATTGTGCATCTCCAGATAGTCCTTGTCGACGATGCGCAGTAGTCCGACGCCTGCTCGGACCAGATGACTCGCGATGACGGAGCCGAGGGCCCCGCACCCGATCACACCGATACGAGCTGCGGCCAGCTTCTGCTGGCCGGTACGGCCGATCTGCGGCAGCAACATCTGCCGGCTGTATCGTTCGAAGCCGCCATCGGATCCCACGAGCCTTACCTTACTACCCTACCGGTTCGGTGATCTTTGTGGGGGGTACGTAGTCTTTGCCCAGCACCAATACCATGTGTCCCTGCTCCAGAGTGGCGTCCTCGGAAACGATGCCCACACCCAAGAAGCTCCGCACCCGGTGCGCCTCGGCCGTCGCGTCGGGAGAGGCGGTGATGCAGGTCTGCTTAACGCTGGGGAAGCCCCGAGCGTTGACGACCGGCAGCATCGTGTAGCCCATGGCCTGCAGTAGTTCTACCGTCTGCTCCGCGATGCCCACCACACCCGAGCCGTTCTGCACCTGCACTGTGAACTCCAGGCCGTCCCAGGTGCCATCGAGGAGGGCCTTCGCATGCTTGATATCCGGCTCGATGTACCGGCCTCCGGCGCTCTCCACCAGGCGACCGCCGAGTTCGGCGGCCGTCCACTCACCGTCCGCCAAGGACGCAGCCATCCCTGCCATGGCCTCGCGCAGACCCGAGGAGTCGCCGCCCAGCGACAGCCCGTCCCAGAAAGACCCGGCGGCCGATTCACTCCCGCCCAGCGATGCCAACACGGCACGGGCTACCTGCTCGCTCTCGTTTCCTGTGGAGGTGAGGGTCTCCGGTGGCAGGTCTTCCACCCCGGCCGTCGCGAGCGCACCTCTAAGCTCGGCCCAAGGTACTGAGGCGGTAGGCAAAGGCGTCACCCCCAAGGCCTCGCCCACCACTACGCCCAGCTCACCATCCTCGCCGGTCTCGCAGAGCTCGATCAAGGTTCTGAATCCCTCGGAAGGGGTGTTGAGCAGCGTGAGTCCAGGCATGGCCAGGACGAGTCCACCGTGCTCGCGGGCCTGGAGCAACACCACCAGCGGTACATCCTCCTGCCCCTCAACGACGACCAGCCCCCCTGGATAGGCCTTGGCGGGAGCCAGAGTCGTAGTCGGTTGTGTGCCCGTCTCGGGACCTCCAAGAAACGTGAGCAGCGTCACAACCACGGCGATCACCACCGCCGCCGGGGCTACCATCAACCACAACCTGGTGTGAGACCTACGCCGCCGCTCCGCGCGCCGGTAGGTCCGCCTCTCAGAACGCGAACGGTAACCCAGGGGGTTCGGCGGCGGCGCGGGGCTGTCGGTCTTGGCGAGAGCCTGGTAAAGCTCGAGTTCCTCGGGAGTAGGAGCCGCCCTCGAATCCAGGGGAACACCGGTCTTCGATTCTTTGGAGCGATGGTCCTTCCGCGCCCTACGACTTCCCGGAGCCTGTTCGTCGCTCACGGTCGACACCTTTTACGACCCGCAGTCTGGGATCCGCCCGTTTTGTAGTAGCCGGACTTGTCGATCAGCTCGGCCACCGGATCTGGAACCAGATATCGTACCGTCTTGCCGACGGCCAGACGTTCTCTGATCATACTGGATGAGATCGCCAGGGCCGGCACCTCCATGATTCTGACCCTGGCTTCCGGCACGAGATCCACCGTCTTCGAACGCAGCTCCTCCAGGAGCTCAGAAAGACGCGATAGATCGTAGCCGGGCCGGGTCGCCGCGATGAAGGCCGACAGCTCCAGCACCCGGGCGGGATCCTTCCAGGTGAGGATCTCCAACACTGCATCGGCCCCTGTGATGAAGAACATCTCGGTCCCCTGTGGGACGATGCCGGCCAGGTACTCCAGCGTGTCAACCGTGTAGCTCACCTTGTTACGGTCTATCTCGAAACGCGAGACGGAGAAATGGGGGTTGCTGGCGGTAGCAGTGGCCACCAGCAGATACCGGAACTCAGGCGGCGCGCCGTGCCTACTCTTGTGAGGAGCGTCACCTGCCGGCATGAAGAGCACCTGGTCTAGGTCAAAATGTACCAAGGCCTCTTGCGCCGTCACCAGATGCGCTATATGCACAGGGTCGAAGGTACCTCCCATGACGCCCAGACGCAGACCGGGTCGGTTGCACAGCCGCGCGATGAGACCGTCTTGCTGCATGTTCCTCTCTAGTCTTTCAAGTCGTCCCGCTCCTACCTCACCGGACGTGTCCGCTACCGGTCACCACGTACTTGGTGGAGGTGAGCTCCTTGAGGGCCAGCGGCCCCCGCGCATGCAACTTCTGGGTTGAGATGCCTATCTCCGCCCCCAGCCCGAAGACGCCGCCGTCCGTGAAGCGCGTAGAGGCGTTGATGTAGACCACGCCGGCGTCGACAGATTGAGAGAAGCGCCGGCTGGCTTTCAGGTCGCGCGTGATGATCGCCTCCGAGTGACCCGTGCCGAACCTGTTGATGTGGTCGACCGCCTCTTCCAGGCTCTCCACCACCTTGATGGCCATCTCAAGACTCAGGAACTCGGTGGCATAGTGTTTGTCTGTTGCTTTCAGCACCTTGGCCGCCGTGTCTCCGGCGAACTCCCGCGTGCAGCTGTCGCCGTGCAGTTTCACCTTGCGTTCCGCGAGAGCGTTCACCACGACGGGGACGAACCTGGCTGCCACCGCCTCGTGCACCAACAACGTCTCGACCGCATTACAGACCCCAGGTCTTTGGCATTTGGCGTTGATGGTGATGGCCAGGGCCTGCTTGAGATCGGCCGCTTTGTCTACGTAGACGTGGCAGTTGCCTCCGGCAGCCGCTATAACCGGGATCTTGGAGTGCTCCAACAGGAACTCCTTCAGCGCTTCCCCTCCACGGGGTATGACCAGGTCGATGCAGTCTCTGAACTGGAGCAGATCGACCAACGCATCTCTATCCTTGACGGGGACGAACTGGATGCAATCCGCGGGAAGGTCGCTCTCGATTGCCGCGCCCGTGATGACCTCAGCCATGATGCGATTGGAACGGAAGGCGTCGCTCCCTCCCCGCAGGATCACAGAATTCCCGGTCTTGATGCATAAGGCGGCAGCATCAACAGTGACATTCGGACGCGCTTCGTAGACCACCATGATGACCCCGAAAGGTACGCGTACCTTTTGTAGTTCGAGCCCCTCGGGAGTCCGCCAGCCACCGACGATCTCACCTACAGGGTCGGCTAGAGCGGCCACGTCTCTCAAGCTTCCTGCAACACCGGACAGCCGACTCTCGTCCAGAAGGAGCCGGTCTATCAGCGCCGGCGAGAGTCCGTTCTTACGTCCCTCCGACACGTCATGCGCATTCTCCTCGAGGATCTCAGCAGATCGGCGTTCCAACGCTTCCGCCATAGCCAGAAGAGCGCGGTTCTTGCGAGCAGCGTCGAGCGTCGCAAGGATGCGCGACGCCTGTTTCGCCTTGCCCGCCAGGTTCTTCATCTTCAATTCTCCTCCCACATTGCTAGCACACCAGCACCATGTAGTCTCTGTGTATGGCCTCCGGCGATGCCTGGGGAAGCAGTTCCGCCACCCGGCCGCTCTGAAGACCCTTGGCCCGGTCGAGATCCTTATTCGAATACGTGATCAGTCCCTTGGCCAATTCGGCGCCCTGCTCGTCGACGACCATCACCGCGTCGCCCGGCACGAAGTCGCCCTCGACTTCAACCACTCCCACAGGCAGCAGACTACTCTTGCCTCGCAAAGCCTTGACGGCGCCTGCGTCCACCACTACCCGGCCCTGGACCGGTTTTCCGTAAAGCAACCACAATTTATAGTCAGGGATCCCCAGACGCCGCGGAGCGAACCGGGTGCCCACCTCTCTGCCGGCCACACAGTCTTTGAGCACGTCGGCCCGATCACCCCGGGCGATCACGGTCTCCACGCCTCCGCTCGTGGCGATCAGAGCGCTGCTCACCTTACTGCCCATACCACCCCTGCCCAAGCTCCCGATGGCGCCTATGCTCACGCACTCTAATTGGTCCGGGTCGTCGACTTTGGTGATCAGTCGTGCGCTCCCGTCTTCGTGCGGGTCGGCTGTGAAAAGACCGTCGGTATCGGTGAGCAGCACCAGGAGGTCGGCTTTGACGAGCAGGGCTACTTGCGCCGCCAGAGTATCGTTGTCGCCGAAACAGAGCTCGTCGGTGGCGGTAGTGTCGTTCTCGTTGATGATCGGCACCACCTTCCAGTCCAAGAGCCGCCTGAGCGTGTTGCGCGCGTTCAGATACTGGGTCCGCGCGGCGACGTCGAACGCCGTCAGCAGCACTTGAGCGGTCAGCACGTTCTCGTGTGAGAACAACTCGGTGTAGATATGGAATAGATACCCCTGCCCCACCGCCGCGGCCGCCTGGAGATCGACCACCTCGGTTGGACGCTCACTCAAGTGGAGCACTCCCATACCTGAAGACACCGCCCCCGAGGAAACCACCAAGACACGGTGGTCCTGGGCGTGCAGCCCGCAGATCTCCGCCACCAATGTCGCCACCGGATCCAGCCGTAACGTGCCCCGGCTGCTTGTGAGGGTACTGGAGCCGATCTTGACTACGACCGTCTTGCCCGAGCCTCTGCCTACCACAACACCGCCCTACTGATACTCGAAAGCGTAGCCTTCTATGTCTACGTCGTCCCCCGGCTGAGCCCCCTGCGCCCGCAGAGCGGCATACACCCCCAGCCGGTCAAGCCGTTCCCCAAGATACCGAATAGCTTCTTCATTGGTCAGGTCGAACCTGCTTACAAGACGCCTCACCTTCTCGCCCCGCACCACAAAGCCGTGCTTCTGTTTGTGGACTGTGAAGCTTGCTTGCCCGATGGCTGCCGGCCTGTAGAGCACGTGACCGTCGTCGATCTCGGCGGAGACCGCCGCCGTATCCCAAGGTCGGGTCTCTCCAGGCTCGGCCCCGGCGGCCTCTATCTCGGGGGTCCGCAACTCTTCGAGCAGAGGTCCCACCCACCGCAGCAGGCCGGTCAGACCCGCTCCGGTGACCGCCGAGACCGCCCATACCAACTGACGGGAGAGGGGTTCGTCGTCGCCCACCACATAGGTGAAGGCCGGATGTCCGGCGGCGCGTAGCCGTTCCACCTCCGCAACGAAAACCTCCACTTGTTCCTCGACCTCCGCAGTGGGCAACGCGTCGATCTTGTTGAGCACCACCACCTGCGGCTTCTCGCCCAGGCCCGTGGCGTGGGCGTCCAGCTCGGCGAGGATGGTGCGGAAGCCTTCCAGCGGCCCGGCACCATAGTATCCGGTCAGGTCCACCACGTGCAGAAGCAGACGACATCGCTCCAAGTGGGCAAGGAACTCGTGCCCAAGACCCACGCCATCGCCGGCCCCCTCAAGCAGCCCGGGCACGTCGGCCAAAGTGAACATGTCGTTCTCACCCGACCAGTCGACCACCCCCAACATCGGCTCGACCGTGGTGAACGGATAATCGGCCACCTTGGGCTTGGCGTTGGAGAATCGTCGCAGCAGCGACGACTTGCCAGCGTTGGGGAGCCCGGCCAGTCCGGCGTCAGCCATGAGCTTCAGGGAGAGTCGCAGCCATCCGGCCTCGCCCTCCTCGCCCAGCTCGGCGAACTTCGGGGCCTGGCGTACAGAGTTCACGAAGCGGGCGTTACCGTGACCCCCGGCGCCGCCCCGCGCCACCACGACCTTCTGACCGAGATACACCATATCGGCTATCAGCCTATCCCCAAGCTCATCTTCCACCCGAATCTGCGTGCCGAGAGGCACCGGCACCACCGCAGTCTCGCCGTTGGCACCATGCTTACGCGCCCCTTGTCCCGCCTGGCCCGCGCCCGCCTTGAAGTGCACTTTGTACGTGAAAAGCTGGAGATCGCGCTTCTGGGGGTCGGCCGCTACGATGACGTCTCCCCCCCGGCCTCCGTCACCACCGTCGGGACCGCCGCGAGGTACGTGTTTCTCTCTACGAAAAGAGATGCATCCGTTCCCGCCGTTTCCTGCCGCCACATGTATCTTTGCTCGATCGTAGAACATGGGCGGCTCCCAGAGACGGAAGGCCCGGCCACGGCTGCCGGTCGGCAGCTACTCGGCCACTATGCTGACAACACGCCCCGCCCTGCCGGTGGTGAAGACCACTTTGCCGGCAGCCTTGGCGAACAGGGTGTCGTCAGAGCCTATGCCTACGTTGACGCCGGGGCGGAAACGGGTGCCTCGTTGACGTACGAGGATGGAACCGGCAGTGACTGTCTCGCCGGCGAACGCCTTAACACCCAGACGCTGGGCGTTGGAATCGCGGCCGTTTCTAGAGCTGCCGCCGCCCTTTTTGTGAGCCATGCCCCGTCCTTCCTATGCGATCTTCTTCACCTCGAGGCGGGTGTGCCCGGCACGGAAGCCGGCCTTCTTGCGCCAACCCCGCTTGGGCTTGAACCTCGAGACGGTGATCTTCGGTCCACGGAAGTGCTCGACCACCTTGGCCGTGATCTTGATCTTCTTGCCCTCGCCCGCCATTCGGAGACTGCCTGCATCCGAGACGAATACCGGGCTCAACTCGACGGTGGCGCCTTCGGCGGCATTGAGACGGTCGACGACGACCTCCCAGCCTTCCTCGACCCGGTACTGCTTACCGCCGACTTCGACGATGGCGAACATCACCACTCCTCGCATGCTTTCACTAATTAGCAGCGGCCGCGCCGGCGGCCGCAAGCAAGGCAGTATAGCAGGCCTGTCCGCAGCCTACCACTTGACCCGCGACGTCAATCGGGAACGATCGCCAGATGGTCTAAAGGTACGTTCTCATCCGCCGTCTGCACGAGTATCCGGCGACCTGTCCCCCCTTCGATCTGGAGAAGCAGTCGACTCCGCCCGCTCACCAACTCGGCGGCGATCCGTGGATGCACCTCGACACGAACACCGGAGGAGACCGCCGACTGAACTAGGTCTTGGATGCGCCTCACCACTTCAATGAGGGCGGATTCCTCGGAGAGCACGTGGCCCTCCCCCCGGCACCGCGGGCATGACATCGTAACGGCCTCGCGTAGACCCCTAGTGATGTTCTGTCGAGTCATCTCCACCAGACCCAGCGGCGATATCTCCACGACGTAGGTCTTGGTGCGATCGCGGTCGAGTTCCGTTTGCAGAGCCAGGAGCACCGCCTCCCGGTTCGCCCGGGAAGTCATATCGATAAAATCGATGACGATGATCCCACCTATGTCGCGAAGCCGCAGTTGGCGCACGATCTCTCGACAGGCCTCGACGTTGGTTTTGACCGTGGTATCTTCGAGATATCGTCGGCCGACATAACGTCCTGTGTTGACGTCGATGACCGTCATGGCCTCCGTGTGGTCTATGACGATGTAGCCGCCCGAGGGCAGATCCACCCTCCGCTCGAGAGCCTTCTTGAGCTCTGCCTCCACCCCGAAGCGCTCGAACAGCGAAACCGCACCTTCGTATCGCTCGATCCGGCCCGCGAGGTCGGGAGCGACGATCCGCAGGTAGCTTACCAGCCTGCGGTGCAGCTTCTCGTCGTCGACCAGGACCGTCGCAGACTCCAAACCCAGCAGATCGCGCACCGAGCGAATGGCCAATTCCGCCTCCGCATATAGTAGAGAGGGCGCGCTGCTCGTCGCCGCCCGCCGTTCGACACCGCTCCACACCCGACGTAAGAAGCGCAGATCGCGGCGTATGGCTTCCTCCCCGGCCCCTTCGGCGGCGGTGCGGATGACGAACCCTCCCGTTACGGCGTCGATATCACGGCAGATGGAGCGCAGACGCTCCCGCTCGACATCGCCCAACCTCCGGGACACCCCAGACGTCACGGTCTGGGGCAGGTATACGAGGTGGCGGCCGGCGATGCTGAGTTGAGTGGTGAGACGAGGCCCCTTGCCGCCCATCGCGTCGCGCACCACCTGCACCAGCACCTCTTTGCCGCCCTTGAGCAGACTTGTGATCTTGCGCGACCGACCCGTCGGGACCCCAGGCCCCGTTACTTCGTCTACGTAGAGAAAACCGTTGCGATCGAGGCCGATGTCTACGAAGGCCGCGTCCATGCCCGCCAGCACGTTCTCCACCCGGCCTTTGTAGATGTTGCCCACGATGGAAGCCCGACCGGGCCGTTCCACATACAGCTCCGCAGGCAGTCCCGCCTCCAGCAGAGCCACCCTGGTCTCGAACCTGTCACGAGAGACTAGAAGATGTCTAGACAAGACCCGACCTTCACGAAAGATGCACCTGCGTGCGCGTTATCCCGCTGATCCCTAGGGTCATGCCACTCAGCGTACCAAGGGATTCGACGACACGCTCGGGACGTGCCGTTCCATCGGGAGTCACTGCGACCCTGAACGAAACGACGCAACCACCTCCGGGCGCCGCGGCCACCTCCACATGATCGACATACCTCTTGACGTCGATACTATGCGCCTTCCCCCGTCTCGTCTCCTTCACCGGCAACGAGGCCGTCGCGGCAAAACGACCGGCCGCCTCTCCCAACACCGCGGCAAGACCGTCCGTACCGGAGGAGGGAGAGTTCACATGGACCTCGTACGAGGCCGCCGCCACCCGCGCCGCCGGTGAACGCTTGGCGTCGTAGCGTTCGAGGGAGAGCAACCGGGTCCCGGCCGGCAGAGAGGCCGCTATACGGGCGCCGAAGTCGGCCGGCGGTTCCTCGGCGAGCTCGAAAACGCAGTATTCGCAGAGGCCCTCTACTCCCACCGCGAGCGGCAGGGCCAGGCTCAGTAGCGGCTTGGGGCGCATGCCCGCCGACAGGGAAAGTCGACCTCCGGCCCGACGCACAGCTCGGCGAAAGACCTCCACCCGGTCCAAATGACCGATATACCGATCCCTCCCGGTCACCGAGAAAGTGATCGCGTAGCGGAGGCCAGTGGGTATGGTAACACCTGCCGCTGCGGACACAGGGGCCCCCAACGCCGCTCGTACGGGCTCCAGGCCTGCATCGTCACCGGCTCTCAGGGCACGCCCATCCTCCCATGCGACGGGGAGATCCGTCGCCAGATCATTGGAAGCCGGGACCGCACAGGCCCCGCAGTCGTAGCATCCTTCCCACCGGCAGTCGCCGGTTGTCTCGCCTCCGGCCGCCTTCCTCCACTCGCTCCGGAGGAAGTCGGGTCCGACGGCTCCCTGGATCACGTCCCAGGGTAACGCGTCATCATCCGGGATGTCCGCGGTGGCAAGCGCCTCCGCGGACATGGAGATCTCCTCCAACGCCGTACGCCAGGCATCTTCCAGGAACTGCTCGGTCCATGAATCGAACCGGGCTCCTCGCCTCCAGGCGCCCTCTATGACGGCGCCCAAGCCCTCGTCACCCCGAGCCAAGACCGCTTCGAGATAGCTCTTATCCACCCCATGCAGGGTCGTCTTGATCCCCGGCCTGCGCAGACGGGAGCGCAACAGCTCTTGGCGCCGCCGCAGGGTCTTCCGGTCGGCCATACCCGCCCACTGGAATGGAGTGAAGGGTTTGGGGACGAAATTGTTCACGCTGATGTTGATCTGCAGCCGCCCCGCCCGCGTGCCGAGGATGCTCCTCCCGAGGTCGCGGATCCCCAGACACAGGTCGGCGATGGCGGTCACATCCTCGTCTTCTTCGAATGGCAACCCGATCATGAAATAGAGCTTCAGCGTGGTCCTGCCCCCGCTGAAGGCCTCCGCGGCGGCGGCCATCACGTCTTCCTCGGTGACGTTCTTGTTCACGACATCCCGCATGCGCTGACTCCCCGCCTCGGGGGCCAGGGTCAGAGACGGTCCCGTCGGTGAGACCAGTCCCGCCAGTCGCACAGCTGCGCTGTCCACCCGCAAAGAAGGCAGTGAGACCCGCACCTCTGGGTGAGCCGCCGCTGTGGCCGCCAGCAACTCCTCGATCCGCGAGTAGTCCGTGGTCGAAAGGGAAGCATAAGCCAGCTCCTGGTGGCCCGTCGATCGTAGTTGGACCTCCGTCATGCGGAGCACCTCATCCGGGGAGCGCTCTCTCACCGGCCGGTACCACATCCCCGCCTGACAGAAACGGCAGCCACGCGTGCACCCCCGCATGACTTCGATCCAAGCTCGGTCGTGCACACCGGCCGTCAACGGCACCAAGCAGGTCTCCGGATACGGCACTCCTTCCAGCCGTTCAATCACCCGGCGTTTCACCGTGCCTGTGAGGCCTGGAACGTACACGCCTTCGACCTCGGCAAGGAGGCCCTTCTTCTCCGCCCGGGTGGCGCCTGCCTCTTTGGCCTCCCTCAGCACATCGAGGATCTCGACGAAGATCGCCTCACCGTCTCCTACTGCTACGGCGTCGAGGAAGCGACTCAGGGGCAGGAAATTCGCACAGGCCGGCCCTCCGGCTAGGACCAGGGGCTGTTCCTCCGTCCTCTCCTCCGTAAGCACCGCTAGACCCGCCAGGTCCAGCATCTCGAGGAGATTGGTGTAATTGAACTCGTGCTGGAGCGTGACGGCCAAGAGGTCGGCGCTGCCGACCGGCGTCCACGTCTCCAATGTCGGCAAGGAGACGCCTCGACGGCGCATGGCGGCGATGGCGTCCACCCAAGGCAGGTAGACGCGCTCGACGCCCACCCCCTCTGCTCCCGTGGCGATCTGATAGAGGATCTGGATGGCTTGGTTGGAGATCCCGATCTCGTAAGTATCGGGAAAGCCCAGCACCACCCGCAATTCCCGGGGATCCCCGCTGAACCCGGCACCGGCACCCCACTCTCCGCCTATCAGACGTGCGGGTTGCCGGATCTCGGCCAGGACGTCTTCAAGGCAACGGCCGATGGTCTTACTCAACGCCGCAGCGAGCCGACCAGAGCCACGACCTTGCTGGTGGAGGCGGGAGCGCCTCTCTCGAAATAGCGCACTGCCGCCCTGCCCATGACTAGAGTGGCGACATAGCCGACTAGGCCTTTCACCACCCACCCGATGTCCGGCATCCTGCGCACGAGGCAGCGGGTCACCCCTCGCAGGGCGAAGCCAAGCCCCACCACACCCACCAGCTCCACGACGCGTTCTTGGTTGATATCCTCCCCGTAGATACCGGCGATGAAGAGCACCATCTTCGCCTGGTTCAAAGTCATCGCCGGCATGTCGGCGCCACGCGCGAAGAACGCCAGTCCTACCAGCCCGTTCTGACCCGCCGTACGCACTGTCACTCGGCGCGCCGCCGCGTCTCTGATGGCCGGATACCGCCGCCCCAGAGCTGCGACGTGGTCACCCACGGCCTCCGCGCATACTCCAAAGAGCCGATCCCAACCCTCAGGCGAGTCGGCAAATGACAGACGCGTGGTCCTCAATCCGGTCCGGGTGGCCCTGCCCGTGGCAATATGCCCCTCATCGACGGCCACGACCGCCCCACCCTTCGGTGCGGAGCCGGCCAGAGCGGCTAGCGCCTCCGCCTCTCCCACGGACGTCGTGAAAACCACCAGCAGCTCGCCGGGCGCCGACGCCATTTCAGCGAGTTCGGCCACCGAGCGGACCCAGGTGGCAGGCAGCGTGCCCCCAGAGGATAACTTCTGTTGAGCCAGAGCAACCAAACGCGGCTCTCCCGCAAGCACCACGTTGGACGACAGACCGGCGCCGGCCGATACCTCTTTCCAGGTGTTCACGGCCTTTGACAAGTTGAACGGCAACCTGGCCACTTACAGCCTCCCCATGAGAACCGCGCAAAAACCTCTACTTGGCCTCGCCGGCTACCGAGTGCACGTGGATGCTCTCCAGCAGCCCGACGGCCATCAAGAATACTACCAGGGAGCTGCTGCCGAAACTGATGAAAGGCAGCGGCAGACCCGTCACGGGCATGATCCCGATCGTCATGCCGATGTTCAAGAATACCTGGAACACCAGCACCGCCGCGACCCCGGCGGCGATGAGGGTGCCGTAGATATCTCGCGACATGCGGGCGATCCGGAAGGCCCGCCACACCACTATCGCGAAAAGTCCGATCAACAGAGCGCCGCCCAGAAAACCCAACTCCTCTCCAATGACCGCGAAGATGAAGTCGGTATGGCGCTCGGGCACGAAGTGCAGGTTGTGTTGTGCGCCCTGCAGGTAGCCCTTGCCGGAGAACATGCCGCTCCCCACGGCGATTTTGCTCTGGATCAGCTGATATCCACCGTGGAGAGGCTCCTTCTCGGGGTCGAGGAAGAGCGTGAGCCGTCGTATCTGGTAGTCCTTGAGGAGGCTGGTTCCGAAAACCGTCGGTAGTACCCGTAAGGCAAGGACGGCGGCGGCCAAGGCCGCGCCCGCCACCATCCCAAGGTGCGGTAGGCGGATGCCCCATACCACGAGCATGACGACGAGTACGGCCGCCAAGACCAAGGCGGTGCCTAAGTCGGGCTGCAGATAGATGAGAATGCCGGGTATGAGCATGTAGATGACGCACATCACGATGAAGCGGAACCGGCCGCGGAGCTCGACACCCTCCGTCAGGACCGCCCCAAACGCCAGGATGAGCATGAACTTCACCAACTCGGCCGTCTGCAGGCGGAAGGATCCGTACTCGAGCCAGCGGTTCGCGCCGACGTCTTCGCCGCCCGTGCCGACCACTAGGGTGAGTATGAGGAGGATGATGCCGCCCCCGTAGATGTACATCTGCCAGCGGGCGAACCATTTGTAGTTGGCGACGCTGAGCGAGATCAAGAACACTAATCCGATGATCAGACCGATGGCCTGCGACCGCACATAGTAGAAGGGGTTATCAGGGAAGGACAGATGTGTGGCCGAGTACAACATGAAGAAACCATACGTGACCAGAGCAAGAGTGGCCGCGAGCAGGATCCAGTCCATGCCCCGCAGGTAGGCTCCGACTGAGAAGCCAAGCGGCTGACGACGCTCCCGAGCGACCTGCAACACACTGGGGGTGGTCTGATTCACAGGATCACCTACTCGCTCGTTCTTATGTTCATGTACGCGTGCTCCTGGTCGAAGTACGTCTCCATGACATAACGGACCACCGGAGCGGCCACAGCGCTGCCGTGCCCACCCTCCTCGATGATCGCCACGACTACGATCTCGGGCTCACTGTTACCATCGGCGGGAGCGTAGCCGATGAAGAGCGCATAGTCATCATCGGGCTTCTTCTCGGCGGTACCCGTCTTGCCCGCCACCGCCACCGGGAAGCCCCAGAAAGCGTCCACCGCCGTGCCGAGCTCGTTCCCTGTGGTCACATACCTCATACCCCGCCTGACCTTGCTCAGGTATTCGGAATCGATCTCCAGTCCGCTCCGAGACTCGGGTTTGAACTGGCGGATGATCCTGCCGGACGAATCCGTGATCTGCAACGCTACGTGCGGCACCCAGACTGTAGCCGAGTGCAGTGGGCTGTCGTTGGCGATCGCGGACAGCGCCACGGCCAGCTGCAATGGGGTCACCAACAGGTCACCCTGCCCGATGGCCAGGTTGATCTCGTCTCCCGTCTTCCAGATCTGGTCGCCCGAGGTCTTGCCGGTCTTCCGCTTCCAGTCCTTGTCGGGCACCCGGCTCCCCTGAGTCTCTCCTGGAAGGTCGACGTCGGTCGGTTGACCGAAGCCGAACCCGCGCAGACCGTCCTGAAGCACCGCGCCCTTCTCGTAGTAGAGCATCTCGCCGAGCCTGTAGAAGTACACGTCGCATGATTGAGCGATGGCCGAGAGCAGATTCATAGACCCATGTCCATGGGGATAGGTCCAGTCTTTCCAGGTCTGTGCCCCGAATTTGTGCGTGCCCCCGCAATCGATAATGGTATCTGGCGTCACCACCCCGGCCTGAAGCGCCACCGAGGCCACGAAGGGCTTGAACGTCGAGCCAGCTGGGTAAAGCCCGTTGAGGGCGCGATTGACCAGAGGGGAGTTGGCCTCCGGCTCATTGAGTTCTCTATAGATCCTAGGATCCATGCCGCCAACCCACAGAGACGGGTCGTAGTTCGGATACGAAGCCATAGCCAGAATCTCGCCGTTGCGAGGATCGAGAGCCACAACCGCCCCCCCGGCCGCGCTGGTGTAACCATCACCATGCGCCCTCCTGATGCCCTCCTGTATGGCCTCCTCAGCCGATTTCTGCAGTTTGGCGTCGATGGTGAGGACAAGGTTGTAGCCCGGCTCGGCCGGAATGTCGGCCGTAGTCTCAATAGGTTTGCCGGCGGCGTTGACTTGGACCTTCTTTGAGCCGTCGGTGCCGCGCAGGTATGAGTCGTATACCCTCTCGACCCCGTCCTTGCCGATGTGGACCCCGGCCTTGAGTCCGGTGAACTCCTCCTTATCGAGGTCTTCGCCGGATATCTCGTTCACGTACCCCAGAACATGCGCGGCCAAGGCTCGGTTCGGATACTCCCTCAGATAGGTCTTCTCTACCATCACGCCGGGGAACTCCTCGCTGTTCTCCTTCAGATGGGCCACCACAGTCTCCTCAGGCACATCCTCAGCCACAGCCCGGGTCACCCAAGGATCGTTCTTCGCCCGCTCGTAATCGTCCAGCAGGTCGGCCAGAGGCACGTCGAGGAGCTCGGCCAGCGCGACCATCTCTTCGTAGAACTTCTGCGGCTCTTCCTTGGGATCGGGCATGTCCATGGGCAGCAGACTCACTGTCAGACCGGCCCGATTGTCGACCAAGACCTCGCCGTTACGGTCGTAGATGACCCCTCGGGGAGCTTCAACGACCACTTGACGTTCCCGGTTGACCATCGCTTCCGCCGTATACGAGTCACCGGACAAGATCTGCAGATACCAGAGGCGGAATGCGAGCACCCCGAAGAGAAAGAAGGCCACCAGCAACAGCACGCCCACTCTGACGCCAACGAAGGAGTCATCCTCCACCGGCCGTTTCTTCTTGACAGGCTCAAGTATCATTCCTGCCCGACTCCTGCAGCGGCCGTCTCGGCATGCGGAGCAGGGACCACCCGCAACCGGATCAACAGCACGTAGATGGGGACGGTGACCAGGGCGTCGAGCACCGTCTCAGGAAGAACCTGCGTAGTCAGAATGACGAAGAAGCCCGCCCGAGGTCCAATGGCATATTGGAAGAGCCCGTAGGCCACTTGAGCCACGAACGATGCGCAGGCGGCCAACAGGAATACTCCCCATAGGTTCACGGATGTGAAACGATGGACCAGGCTTCCGACCATGTACCCCATCAGCACGTAGATGAGCGCCCTCACCCCTAGAGGTTCCAAAAAGGCTATGTCGGCCACCACTCCGGCCGCGAATCCGAACACGGCTCCGTAGAGCGACCCCCGACCGATGGCCGTGACCACGGTCAGGATAAGGAAGAGGTCGGCCGTGACCCCGAGGACGCTCACCCGTGACACGATGAGGGTCTGCAGCGCCACTGCCACCACCATGAGGAGAACCACCCGGCCGATCTCTGCCGGCCACCCGCGGCTCATGGCTCCTCTTCCGGAAGGATCAACACCATGACCTCTTCGAGCACCCGGAAGTCTACGAAGGCCTGGACTTCGATCTCTTTGTAGATGTTCACGTCTTCCTCGCCAACACTGGCCACGATGCCGATAGGGATGTCGGCAGGATAGATGGGGCCGTATCCAGACGTCACGATGACGAGCTTGGGGTCGACGGCCACGTCACGTTCGACATAGTCCATGGTCAAGTCGCCCGATACCGACCCTTCGATGATCCCCTCGGCGCGATTGCCTTGGATCTTGGCGCTCACGCTCGAGCTCGAATCGATGATGAGTAGCACCTTCGCCGTGTTGCTCGTGACTTCTGTGATCTTGCCTACAAGACCCTTGCCGGACAAGGTTTCGCCTGTCATCGGCGTCGCCCCCACTACCGGCAGGCCCACCCGTAGTCCGTCGGCCGTTCCTTTGTCGATCAAGACCCACGACGACCAACGACTCGGCGATTTGGCAATGACGTCCGCCACCGCGAAGTCCGTACCGTCGGGGTAGACGCCCTTGTCGCGCAGGTCTAAGAGACCCTGCAATCGCTTGTACTCTTCGACGGTCTCTTCCAGTTTGATGGCCTCCCCTTTGAGGATCTGGAGCTCCTCCTCGAGCCGCTCCGCCCTCCGATGCGCCGACCAGAGGGTCTTGAACCACTGGTACCCGTCCTGGAAGGGCTTGGCGACCTTGGCACCCCACGATTGAAGTGGAGCGAGGATGCCGGCCCCTGCTCGCTGGATGGTGTGCACCGGCCCGGAATCGGCTTCGCGGAAGGTGATGGTCAGCAAAGCCAACGACGCTATGATCAGGATGACGAAGACGAGTCTCCGCCAGGATACGTTGTTACGCGGCATAGCGACCTCCGCTACTTAGTAGCGGTGTCTTTTCGCCTTCTGTGACAATCTGTGGAGAGTATCGAACTCCTCCAGGGACCGGCCTGAACCCACCGCTACACATGTACGAGGTGATTCGGCCAAGTTCACCGGCATCTGGGTCTCATCTCTGACACGCTCGCACATGCCCTGGAGCAAGGAGCTTCCACCGGCGAGCATGATGCCTCTGTCCATGATGTCGGAGGCGAGCTCCGGTGGAGTCTTGTCCAGAGTGGACTTAATGGCGTCGATGATGGCGGCCACCGGCTCCTCGATGGCCTCCCGGATCTCCTCTGAAGAGATGACCAACGTCTTCGGCAGGCCGGTCACGAGGTCCCTGCCCCGGATCTCCGCCTGCTCCTCATGCTCGAGCGGGAAGGCAGAACCGATCTCGAGTTTGAGCTCCTCAGCGGTTTGGGTGCCGATCATGAGCTTATATTCCTTCTTGATGTAGGCGATGATCGCCTCGTCAAGCTCATCACCGCCGATGCGGATCGATTGCGCCACTACGATACCGGCCAGAGAGATGACCGCCACCTCACTGGTCCCGCCCCCGATGTCCACGATCATGCTGCCCGTGGCCTCAGCCACCGGCAGGCCCGCGCCGATGGCCGCCGCCATCGGCTCCTCGATCAGATACGCGGCCCGTGCGCCGGCGCTTATGGTCGCTTCCTCGACCGCCCTCCGCTCCACGCCCGTCACCCCAGAGGGGACGCATACCACCACTCGCGGGTGGGCCCAGCGGTTCTGGTGCACGCGCTGGATGAAGTGACGCAACATCTGTTCGGTCACGTCGAAGTCGGCGATAACCCCGTCTTTCAGGGGTCGGATGGCGGAGATGGTGCCCGGGGTGCGGCCGAGCATGCGCTTGGCGTCGGTCCCGACCGCCAGTACCTCTCCCGTACGGGTGTCGATGGCCACGACCGAAGGTTCCGACAGCACAATCCCCCGCCCGCGCACATAGACCAGCGTCGTGGCGGTGCCTAGATCCACTGCCATGTCTCGCCCGGCGAAGCCGGTGATGAACTCGGTGAAGGCTATTGCGCTTCCTCCCTGCGGGCCGTCGCTACACCCCGCCCCTGGGACCGCGAGGCTTGGGTATTATACCTACTGTTACTCACGAGTGCGGATTTCGTTCTAGGAACCGCCTTCCAGCCACGTTCTTTGCATGAGATCGAAGCCCAGCTTCCGGAACAAGCGGTAGAGCAGGCAAAGAGGCAATCCCACGACATTGCTGTATTCGCCCTTGATTTCGGTCACGAACAGACCGGCGAGCCCCTGTACGGCGTAACCGCCGGCCTTGCCCCACCATTCCCCCGAGGCGACATAGGACTCGACCTGTCCGCGATCCAGCAGTGAGAAGGTGACGTCGGTCACGGCGCCTGCCACCTCCACCCGGTCGACCACGTCGGTCGGCCCCGCACCTCCGATGCGCTGCAGGGCCACACCCGAGACGACCTGGTGGGTCCGGCCGGACAGCATTTCCAGCATCGCCGCCGCCTCGCCCACGGAAGCCGGTTTGCCCATAACCGCCCCGTCGATGGTCACCAGTGTGTCGGTGCCCAGCACGAAAGAGCCCGGCCCCGACCCCGCCTGCATGCGCACAGTCTTGATCTTGGCCAGAGCGTTCGCCTCGACGAGCTCCGTGGCCGGCCTCCCTGAGACCCTTTCCTCAGCGTCCGAAAGCACGACCGTGAACGGGACGCCGGCATCACGCAAGAGTGAACGACGCCTCGGCGACTGGGAAGCCAACAACAGCCGGAAGTCTGAGGGGAATCGAGGCCGATGATCCACAGGCACACTCATGGAGCCCCCGTCGCGCGAGTTGGAGTCTTCGACTTCTCGAACCTATTCCACACCTTCCGGGAAGAAGACCCCGATCTCACGTTCGGCACTCTCGAGGCTGTCGGAGCTGTGGACGACATTCCGAAGCACGTCGAGGCCGTAGTCCCCCCTGACCGTCCCCGGGTCGGCCTCCAAAGGATTCGTGGCCCCCATCATACGGCGTACGATCTTCACGGCCGACGGACCCTCGACCACCATGGCAAAGATGGCCGCCGAGGTGATGTGTTCCACCAACTCGCCGTAGAAAGATTTCTCCTTATGCTCGGCATAGTGCTCGGCAGCAGTCTCAGGAGCCACCTTGAGGGTCCGGGCTACCTTTATGGTCAAGCCTTTGCGTTCCAGGCGGCTGATCACCTCGCCCACCAGCCCCCGGGCGACTCCACTCGGCTTCACGAGCACCAGCGTACGTTCAATCACAGTGTCCTCCCAAAAAGTCCGGCGCGCCGACGCGCGATATCGTGTCCGGCTGCTCGGTCCGTTATCAGTCCTCAGCCACCCAGAATTGCGTATCTTCGTCTGTTGGAGGCGCTACCCGCTTGACCCGTGGGTCGTGTCCACAATAGGGACATAGCTTCCACCCAGGCTCCTGCACCCTTTCACACGCGGGGCAGATAGACCGGAGGGTACGGCGGCAGTTGGGACAGGCCACATACTCGGGCCGTATGAGTTCACCACACGAGGGGCAGGCCCGCATGATCTGCAACTCCTGCTCCATGGCCCGCACTTCCAGTTCGCGTTCCCGCGTCTCAGCCAGATACTCGGCCGGCCTGAGGATGGCGTATATCACTGTGCCCATGTAGGGCAGCACGAGCGAGGTCAGGACCGCCACCCCCACGATGATCGGATCGTCGATCCGCTTCCGAGCGTCTTTGAAGGTCCAGAAGATCAGTGCCAACCACAAGCCCACGAGACAGAAAGCCAGCACATACAGGGCCAGCGTCCACAAGGGGGAGCTGATGATCTTGTTGATGGTCTCAAAGAGACTGTCCAACTCCCGCTCCTAAAGAAGACGCACGACGATGTGACCGGCGACTAAGGATATCACGGCTCAGTTCAGCCCTCTCTTGAGGTCCGAGATCAGAGTGAGCGAGCCCGTCACGAGCACCACCTGGTTGGAGGTGGCCAGACGGTAAGCGCTCATCATAGCCGACCGCGGATCGGGGTCTATGAAGATCTCCGGTCCCTTGCCCAAGTCCGAGATGATGGCGGCCAACTCATCGCCGGTCAGTGCTCGGGGGCTCGCGCTCTGCGTGGCGAACACGATGTCACAGCTGGGGACGAGCAAACGCATCATCTCCTGGGCCTCCTTGTCACGCAGGATCGAGACGACGGCGATCAGCCTGCGTCTCTCCAAGATCTGCTCCAGTGAGCGCATCGTCTCTTCCATCCCCTGCGGATTGTGCGAGCCGTCGAAGATGCAGAGAGGTTGCGTACTTATGATCTCGAGACGTCCGGGTACGCCGGTCGACGCCAACGCAGTGCGGAGGGAGTCCGTGTCGAGCGCCTCGCCGACGAACAACTCCACGGCCGCCACAGCCACAGCGGCATTGGCCCGCTGGTAGCTCCCTAGGACCTTCAGGCGTAGGTCTGTATAGCACGCATATAGACCGAATATATCGAAGGACTCAGCCCTGGGGTCGGCCAGCACCACGAACTCGTCGCCCAAGAAGTGGCAACGGGCTTCCTTGGAAGCACAAAGATCCTTCAGTTCAGCCCTCAAGCCGGGACTAAGGGAACCGATGGCGACCCTACCTTCCTCCGCTATCACCGCGGCCTTCTCCTTGAGGATGGCCGAAAGGGTGTCGCCCAGAAGCTCTGTGTGCTCCAAACCGATGGAGGTGATGATCTGCACGTCGGAGTCGATGACCGAAGTGGCGTCCAGCCGGCCTCCCAAACCGGCTTCGATCACAGCCACATCGCAGGCCTGCTCCTTGAAGTAGAGCAAGGCCGCAGCCGTGAGGATCTCGAACTGGGTCAGCGCATCCCCTTGCGAGAACGTGCGATCCAGCTCTTCGGCCACCGGTCGTATACGGGAGACCAGCTCGCAGAACTCCTCATCGTTGGAAGGTACACTGTTCACCATCTGCCGTTCGGCCAGGCTGACGAGGTGGGGAGAGATGTAAGCCCCCACCTTCAACCCCTGTGCCTCCAACAGGGCCGAGATGAAACGGACGGTCGAGCTCTTGCCGTTGGTGCCCACCACATGGATGGTCCGGTAGGCCTTCTGCGGAGAACCTAAAGCCTCCACAAGCTTGGTGACCCGACCCAAACCGAGATGCGTACCTAAGCGCTCCAGGCCGTCGATGTACTCCCAGACCTCTTCAGGACTGCAGCCGGAGGCGTTCAACATTCCTTCCCTCCCAACTCGGGCAACTCTCCTCCAACACGCTCCCGGTATTGCCGCCCTACCTCTTCGAGGACGGCTTCAGCGGCGGCGAGTCGGCTGCGCTCCTCTACCACCACCGCTTCAGGCGCTTTGGCGACAAAGCCTTGGTTCGCCAGTTTGACCCGGGCTTTGACAGCGTCGGCATGGGCCTTCTTGGCCTTGTTGACCAGTCGGTCGCGCTCCTTCTCCACGTCCACCAGATCCTGGAGATCAAGCAACGCCTTCACTCCCGGACCGTCCACCGAGGCGAACCGCCCCTCCGGGATGGTTCCTCCGGCGATGACTTCCACCAAATCGCAGCCGGATAGTTGCCGGAAGGCCTGCCGCTGGTCGGCCAGGCCGGACGCCGCTCCGGAGCTCAGTTCCAGCACCCGCACGCTGCCGACCACCTCCCGGGCAAGACCCAGCTCCTCACGTGTCGAGCGCAGGCCCCCGACAACGGCTACGAAGGCGTCCATGGCGAGCTCGGCATCGGGGTCTCCCCAGGCCGCGGGCGCGTCCGGGTACCGAGCGTCGAACACGCCGGACGGCCGTCCTTCGGACTTCACCTGGGGCAGGAAGCTGTGAACCTCCTCGGTGATGAAGGGCATGAGCGGGTGGAGTAGGATCATCACGTGCTCGAGCAGTACCAGCAGGTTGCCGCTGATCTGCAGACGCTCGACCTCGTCCTGGCCGTAGAGACGGCTCTTGGCCACCTCCAGGTACCAGTCGCACACCTCGTTCCAGACGAAGCGGTAGAGCAGCCTGGCCACATCGTCGAACTCGTAGCTCTCGTACAGACGGGCGACCTCCCGGCAGACATCCGCCAACCGACTGAATATCCAGCGGTCTGCGGCCGTGGCAGGCGTCACCCGTGGTTCAGCCTGCGGATGGGCGCCCTGCAGAACAAGGCGCGAAGCGTTCCAGAGCTTGTTCGCGAAGTTCCTGCCCATCTCTATCCGCTCGGCGCTGAAGCGGACGTCCTGCACCGAACTCATGTAGGCCAACCCGAACCGAGTGGCATCCGCGCCGTAGTCGGCGATCAGATCCAAGGGGTCTACGCCCGTACCAAGACTCTTGCTCATGCGCCTACCGTCGGCGGCAAGAACGGTGGGATGGATGATGACGTCTCTGAAGGGCACGTCGCCCATGAACTCCAGGCCCATCATGATCATACGAGCCACCCACAGAAAGATGATGTCACGCGCCGTCGATAGGACCGTAGTGGGATAGAAAGCGGCAAGCCGCGGAGTCTGCTCGGGCCAGCCCAGAGTGGCGAACGGCCAGAGGGCCGAGCTGAACCAGGTGTCGAGGACGTCGTCCTCTTGGCGCAACGGGCCTTCGCACTTCTCGCATGCGGCAGGCGGCGAAGCCGCCACCATCAGATGGTCGCACTGCTCACAGAAGTAGGCCGGGATACGATGGCCCCACCACAACTGCCGGCTGATGCACCAAGGCCGGATCCCCCTCATCCAGTCGAGGTAGACGTTACTCCAGCGGTCCGGCACGAACCGCACCCTGCCGTCCTCCACAGCCGCGATGGCCGGCGGCGCCAGCCTCTCCATACTCATGAACCACTGCAGCGATAGGAGAGGCTCGATGGTTGTGCCGCACCGGTAACAGATGCTGACGGCGTGATTGTGATCCTCCAACTTGACGAAGAGCCCCTCTTGCTCTAAACGTTCCAGGACGGCGGCACGGGCCTTCGTGGTGTTGAGGCCGGCGAACTCGCCCGCCTCCTCAGTCATCAGCCCGTCGAGACCGATGACGGTGACGCTGGGCAGGTCGTGGCGCAGCCCTATCTCCCAGTCGTCCGGGTCGTGTCCCGGAGTGATCTTGAGGGCGCCCGTCCCGAACCCGATGTCCACGTGTTCATCGGCGATCACCGGCACCTCCCGTCCCACCAAAGGCACGACGGCGACGGCGCCTACAAAACGGCCGTAGCGCGGATCCTTGGGATTGACCGCTACCGCGGTATCTCCCAATATGGTCTCAGGCCTCGTGGTGGCCACCGTGAGGGTCTCGCCCGACCCCAGAATGGGATACCTGACGTAATAGAGCTTCGAGGCCCGGTCTTCGTGTTCCACCTCGAGGTCGGAAATGGCCGATCCACAGCGGGTGCACCAGTTGACCAGATAGACGTCCCGGTAGATATCGCCCTTCTCGTACAACGATACAAAGACCTTTGTCACCGCCTGCTGATACGCCTCATCCATGGTGAAGCGCTCAGCTTCGTAATCGCAGGCCGCTCCCAGACTCTTCAGTTGGTGGATGATGGTCGATCCGTACTCACGCCGCCACGCCCACACCCGCTCCTCGAAGGCCTCCCGCCCGATATCCTCTTTGCGTAGGCCCTCAGCTGCCAACCGACCTTCGACCTTGTTCTGAGTAGCGATGCCTGCATGGTCTGTGCCTAGTATCCAGAGGGTGTTGAACCCCTTGAGGTGGTGGTAGCGGATCAGGATGTCCTGGATGGTGTCGTTGAGGGCGTGTCCCATGTGAAGCGAACCGGTCACGTTGGGCGGCGGTATCGCGATGGTGTAGGCCGGACGAGGGTCGTCCGGCGATGCGCTGAAGGCTGAACGGTCAAGCCAACTCTTCATGAGCCGCGCTTCGATGTCTCGCGATGCATAGCGCGCTGCCATACTCAACTCGGTCAAGTGCGGTCCATCCCTTTCTCTCGCTCCTGCAGGCCCACCAGCGCCAAGGGGAGCACATCGATGAAACTATCTACATATACGATATCAACGCCCCGCTTGAGTTCGGCGGGCAGCTCCTGCACCTCCGGCCTCACCGTGGACGGCAGTATCACCGTCTGCACGCCTTCCCGCAGCGCCGCAAGCAGTTTCTCCTTCAAGCCGCCGACCGGCAGCACCTGTCCCGTGAGCGTGATCTCACCCGAAAGGGCCACTTTCGGCAACGCCGGTATTTGAAGCAAGGCGGACAAAAGGGCGGTCGCAACCGCGATGCCGGCCGAAGGCCCCTCTTTCGGTACTCCGCCTTCGGGGAAGTGCATGCGCACCTCCAGCGCCGACAGCAACTCGTGATCGGACGGTTGGGGCGGCGGCTCGTTCTCCGCCCCCGGTCCGTCCGGCTTGAACCCAGGTTCAGGTGCGCCGCCCCCGATGACCATGCCGATGGGAGTCCGGAGGTCGGCCTCCGGACGTCCGAGGCCGCCTTCCTCCCCGACCTCGGGTTGCTGGTAGTTGTCCAGCAGATAGGCGCGCCCGGGCGACTCGGTCCACAGTCCGGACAGTGCCGGGTCGCGGGCCAGCGACGTCTTCAGATAGCCCCAGGCCGCCGTGACACTCTCCTGCATGATCTCGCCCAACTGGCCGGTGAGGTGGAAGTCGCCCTTGCCGGGCGTCACCACGCACTCCACACGCAGAACGTCGCCTCCCGCCCCCGTGTACGCCAGTCCGAGACTGACGCCCACCTGCGGCTCTGCGCTGAGGCGGGCGGCCAGGAAAGGTGCGGGCCCCACCAACGGCGCAAGTCCCCGCGGGTTGATCCGGCGAGGAAGCGTCTTGCCCTCTACCCTCATGCGCGCAAGGCGCCGGTATACCTTGCCTATGAGACGGGCCATCTCTCGCACCCCGGCCTCACGGGTGTATTCACGTATCAGGAGCCGCAGCGCAGCCGACGCGAAGACGTCGCCTAGATCGGCCAGGCCGCTCTCCTCTGCGATCTTGGGCACAAGGTGCCGCTCTGCTATCTCGAGCTTTTCGCGGTCCGTGTACCCCGGCAGCCGGATGATCTCCAGGCGGTCGTGGAGGGTCTCAGGGATGTCCTCTTCGTAGTTGGCCGTGGCGATGAAGAACACGTGCGACAGATCGTACTCCAGCTCCAGATAGTTGTCCCGGAAGGAGCGATTCTGCACCGGATCGAGAACCTCCATGAGCGCCGCCGCGGGATCGCCACGCCAATCCGCTTCCATCTTGTCGATCTCATCGAGCACGATCACCGGATCGTCGACGCCCGCCCGCTTCAGCGCATCGATGATCCGTCCGGGGAGCGCGCCCACGTAGGTGCGCCGATGACCCCGGATCTCGCCCTCGTCTCGGATGCCGCCCAGGCTGATCCGCTGCAGAGGACGCTCAAGGCCCTTGGCGGTGGCCATAGCGACCGAGGTCTTGCCGACCCCCGGCGGGCCGACAAGGCAGAGGATGGTGTTCGGCGGAGTGCCTCCCCGCAGGGAGGCGACGGCCAGGTACTCGATGATGCGGTCCTTGACGCTCTTGAGACCGTAGTGAGTCTCTTCCAGCACCCGGGCCACCGCCGCCACGTTAGGCGCCGCCGACCCGGAGCGCTTCCCCCAAGGCAGACCCAGGGCGGTATCCAGATAGGTCTTGGCGACCGCTACCTCAGCCGACAGCGGCGGCAGATCGCCCAGCCGCTTGATCTCCTTTGTAAGCGCGGTGACCGCCGCCTCCGGCAGGTTCTTCTCCTGCAACTCCTTCAGATAGGCGCCTCGCTCGCTGTCCTCTTCGCCCTCCTCCCCCAGCTCTTCCTGTAGAACCTTCAGACGCTCGTGGAGGAACATGCGGCGCTGTTGACGTTCGAAGCTGTCGTGCACCCGCTCCGAAATCTCGTTCTCGAGGGCGATGAACTCGTTCTCCTGTATCAGTGTCTCGAGCAAGAGGAGGAGCCGCGCCTCGGTCTCGTCGCCTTCCAGCAGCTCCTGCTTGCGATCAGGTCCGATCATAAGGTTGGAGGCCACCACGTTCATCATCTCTTCAGGATCCGTGACGGCCTCCAAAGCCGTCTCCGCTTCCTCAGGGAGCTGCGGCGTCTGCCCCACATAGGCGGAGAACTCTCTCGCGATCGAGTCCATGAGCGCCCGGAGGCGAGACCGGGCTCCGGTGAGCCTGCCGACCACCGGGCTGTGGCGCACGGCAAAAAAGGGTGACACCGATTCGAACGCATCGATGACCACCCTCTGCCGCCCCTCTATAAGGGCTTTCAACGTGCCGTCGGAAAGCCGGGAGAACTGCACTACCTTGGCCAAGGTGCCGAGCGGGTATATCTCGTCGGGCTCGGGATCCTCGATGACGGCGGAGCGTTGGACGGCCACGACCAGCAAACCGCCCGACTGTTGGGTCTGCTCCAGGGCGCGAACGCCCTTCTCCCGCTCCACGAAGAGCGGGGCCAGCACGCCGGGAAACAGCACCAGATCCCGCGTGGCGAGTAGTGGGACCACCTGCTGCCTATCAGCAGCCATAAACCGTCCTCACCGAACGCGGCGGCCACGCCTTCATTCCTACTCGACTCCCTACGCGGATTCTTGATCCAGCTCCAGATCCTCGGGCGCCGAGCTCGTCACAAGGGTGGGGTCGATCCTCTTCTCAATGACTTCTCGGGTGACGACGCACTTGGTCACGTCGCGCCGGCTGGGAAGCTCGAACATGACATTGGTGAGCGCCGCCTCGATGATGGAGCGCAGGCCGCGGGCTCCGGTCTCCAGCTTGAGGGCCTGCTTGGCGATGGCATCGAGCGCGTCCTTGGCGAAGATGAGGTCCACCCCATCGTAGGCGAAGAACTTGTGATACTGATTGGTGAGCGCGTTCTTGGGTTGGGTGAGGATGGCCACCAGATCTTCCTCATGGAGTTGGTGCACATTGCATATCACCGGCAAACGGCCGATGAACTCCGGTATTAGGCCGAACTCCAGGAGATCCTCGGGAAGCACTTTCGCGAACAACTCGCCCACGTCCCGTTGGTCCTTGCTTTCGATCTCCGCGCCGAAACCCACACCCTTCTTGCCGATCCTACGCTCGATGATCTTCTCCAAGCCGGCGAAAGCCCCGCCGCAGATGAAGAGGATGTTGGTGGTGTCGATGGTGAGGAACTCCTGGTGCGGATGCTTGCGGCCGCCCTGGGGTGGCACACTGGCCTGAGTTCCCTCGAGGATCTTGAGCAGCGCCTGCTGCACCCCCTCGCCGGAGACATCCCGAGTGATGGAGGGGTTGTCGGCCTTGCGGGCGATCTTGTCCACCTCATCGATGTATATGATCCCGGTCTCGGCCTTCTTCACGTCGAAGTCTGCCGCCTGGATGAGCTTCAAGAGGATGTTCTCAACATCCTCGCCCACGTACCCCGCTTCGGTGAGAGCGGTGGCGTCGGCGATGGCGAACGGCACATTGAGGATGCGCGCCAAGGTCTGGGCCAGCAACGTCTTGCCGCACCCGGTGGGTCCCAACAACAGGATGTTCGACTTCTGCAGTTCGATGTCGTCTTCGTTGAGCGTGCCCATATGGACGCGCTTGTAATGGTTGTAGACGGCGACCGCGAGAGCCCGCTTAGCCTCTTCTTGACCGATCACGTAGTCGGCCAGAGTGGAGTAGATCTGCTTGGGCTTGGGCAGATTCTCGAGGTCGAGAGCAGGCGGCGCGGTGAATTCTTCGTCGATGATCTCGTTGCAGAGGTCTATACACTCGTCGCAGATGTACACGCCCGGGCCTGCGATCAGCTTCTTGACCTGACGCTGGCTCTTACCGCAGAAGCTGCAGAGCAATTGCTCGGTTCCTCCCGGTGGTTTCGGCACCCCTCGACCCCCTACCTGTGCTCAAGGATCTTGTCGATGATCCCGTAATCGAGTGACTCCTGAGCCGTCATGAAGTAGTCCCGCTCGGTATCCCGCTCGACCTTCTCCAGCTCTTGGCCCGTCTGCTGGGCGAGTATTTCGTCAAGGCGTTTGCGCAGACTCAAAGCTTCGCGAGCGTGGATCTCGATGTCGGTAGCCGGCCCTTCAAAGCCTCCCGATACCTGATGGATAAGTATCTTGGAATTCGGGAGGGCGTAGCGTTTACCTTTGGCGCCCCCCGCCAGCAACAGGGCCCCCATCGACATGGCGATGCCCACGCATATGGTCGAAACGTCGGGCTTGATGAACTGCATGGTGTCGAATACGGCGAGACCCGCGTAGACATTGCCCCCGGGACTGTTGATGTAAAGGGAGATGTCCTTGTCGGGATCCTCAGATTCCAGATGCAGGAGCTGCGCCACCACCACGTTGGCAACCTGATCGTTGATCGGGGTGCCCAAGAAGATGATGCGCTCGTTGAGCAGACGCGAGTAGATGTCGAAGGCTCGCTCGCCTCGGCTGGTCTGCTCGACCACCATGGGGATGAGTGGACTCACGACGCCGTCCTTTCCGCTAAGACTCAACTACTTTCGGCCGCAGTGTCGCCCGCGTTCTCGGGCGCCTCGATCCCGACCGGCGCGGTCTCCGGCACCGCCTCGACCTCAGCCGATGCGGTCTCCATCGGCGCCTCGGATCCCGGCGCCGCATCGACCTCGGTCTCCGGCTCCACAGCCACCGTGTTCGCAGCGATGAAGTCCGCCGCCTTATCGCGCAGCATCTGTTCCTTCAAGGATTCGATGCGCCCACTCTGACGCAGTCGGTCCCCGAGGACTTTTGCATCCACCTTGCCGGCGGCCGCCATCTGCGCCACCACGGCCTCGACTTCATCGTCGGTCGCCACGAGGCCCTCGGCCTTGGCCACCGCGCTCAGCACCAGCCCGGTCTTCACATTGTTCGCCGCCGTAGGCTTCATCTCCTCGATGAGCTGCTCGACCGTCTGCCCGGTCACCTCCGAGTAGACCTCCAGAGAACCGCCTCGCGACTCCAAAGAACGCTGGAAATCGGCCACCATCTCCTCAGCCTGCTCGCGCACCACCACATCCGGAAGATCGAGCTCGGCGTTGTCGGCAACCGCCTTGACCGCCAGGGCGCGGAAGCGCTGATCGGATGCTTGCTCCTTGCCCATTGTGATCTTCGAGCGGATCTCTTGACGAAGTTCCAGCAAGGTGGCGAACTCGCTGACCTCGGAGACCCATTTATCGGTGAGGGGCGGCAACACCTTCTCCTTGATCTCTTTGACGACTACGGTGAAGTCCACCGTCTTGCCGGCCAAGTCATCGGGCAGCTCCTCGGGGAGCGTCAAGGGGAAGGTTTTCTCTTCTTCGGCACTCATGCCGACGACCTGCTCTTCGGCTTCCGGGAAGATCCTGCCCCCTCCCACGTCGAAGACGAAGTCGCTCGCTTCCAGATTCTCAACCGGCTCTCCGTCAAACGCAGCCCGCAGGTCGGCGGTGACGAAGTCGCCCTGCTGCACCGTCCGGTCGCCTACCGGACGCAGTTCCGCGAACTCGTCGCGGAGGTGGTCCATCTGGGCGTCGACCTCGGCGCCCTCCACCGCGGTCGGCTCCTTCGGCGCCTCCAGGCCCTTGTACTCACCCAGCACCACTTCGGGCATCACGGTCACCGTGGCCTTAAAGCCCAGCGGCCTGCCCATCTCGGGAAGCTCGTCGTCCAGCTCGATCTCCGGACGGTCGACCGGGTCCAGATCCAGCTCGATGGCCGCCTGCGCGAACCAAGCCCCCATCGATTCCTCGACGGCGTCGACCAATATGGCCTCATCGCTCAGCCGCTGCCGGATCATGGACGCCGGGGCCTTGCCGGGGCGGAACCCGGGTAGGCGCACCTCGCGCGAGAGCTGCCTCAGCTTCTTGTCGAAAGCTTCCTGCAGTTCCTCGGTGGAAACCTCGACCGCTAGTTTGACGGTGTTCCCATCGCGCTCACTGAGGGTGGTCTTCACGTCGATCCTTTCTTAGCTTCTGCTCCCGGAGCCGTTCGAGTGCGGGTGAGAGGACTCGAACCTCCACGTCAAAGACACATGCTCCTAAGGCATGCGCGTCTGCCATTCCGCCACACCCGCGCGTTCCCAAAGGGGTGAACGACGGGACTTGAACCCGCGACCGCTGGGGCCACAACCCAGTGCTCTACCACCTGAGCTACGTTCACCACGTTCTCCACTCCGACGCTCCGACGCCGGTCCGAAGGCGCGCCTGGCAGGATTCGAACCTGCGGCCCACGGATTAGAAGTCCGTTGCTCTATCCAGCTGAGCTACAGGCGCACATTCCCCACGGCCGCCGTGGCCCGCGACCGGTCGAGGAGCGGGCGACGGGATTCGAACCCGCGACAACCAGCTTGGAAGGCTGGAGCTCTACCAACTGAGCTACACCCGCCCGTGCACGTCCTGCAGCTCCACCTGTGTCATGGTCGGGACGAGAGGATTCGAACCTCCGACCCCCTGCTCCCAAAGCAGGTGCGCTACCAGACTGCGCCACGTCCCGACAGCCTTGCAGCTCCGGCTTCGGTCGCGAGAGTATACCGTATAGACCCCCCGCCTGACCCCAAAACGGTTTCTGCATTACACTTGAACCGGCACGTCAAAGTCTTACGCCGCGCGACGTCGATGCCCTGCGGGCCCCGACGCGCCGACGGAGGCCGCGAAAGGCGCAAGGAGAGAGCATGAAGATACTGGTCACGGGAGGAGCCGGTTTCATCGCCTCGCATGTAAGTGATCGCTTATTGTCCCTCGGTCAACGGGTGACCATAGTCGACAATCTTTCCACGGGCAAACGTGAGAATCTCCCCGAAGCGGCAAGCTTCTACGAGATCGATATCCGCGACAGGAGCCTCGAGAAGGTGTTCGAGGCCGAGCAGCCGCAGGTGGTCATCCACCATGCCGCGCACGCCAACGTCGCCGAATCGGTGCGTAGACCTGGGTACAATGCTTCGGTTAACATCGGGGGCTCCATCAACGTGTTCGAGTGCTGTGTGCGGTACGGGGTGGAACGGGTCGTCTATGCAAGCACAGGAGGCGCTTTGTACGGGGAGGCCTGCTACATCCCGGCCGATGAGGTACATCCCATCGATCCCGTCTCGCCCTACGGGGTCAGCAAGCACGCGGTAGAGGAGTATCTCTATGCTTACGGCCAGACCCACGGCCTCGAATACGTGATCCTCCGCTATCCTAACGTCTACGGTCCACGCCAGGACCCTCACGGCGAAGCCGGGGTGGTTGCCATCTTCTCGCTGCAGCTCCTCACCAGACAGCGGCCCACCATCTTTGGCGACGGCGGCAAGACCCGCGACTACTGTCACGTGAGCGACATAGTGGATGCCAACATCCTCTCGCTCAGCAGCCCCAGTGGAGGTATCTACAACCTGGGACGCGGCATCGAGGTGAGCGACCTCGAGGTCTTCGAGAACGTACAGGAAGCCGTAGGGTCGGATGTCCGACCCATCTATGCCGAAGTCAGGCCCGGCGAGGTGGAGCATATGGCCCTGAACGCCACGAAAGCGGAGGAAGAGCTGGGCTGGCGCTGGAAGGTGGATATGATCGGCGGCGTCGCGACAACCGTGGAGTCCTATCGCCAACAGATAGAGAGGAAGCCGGAGTGAGCAAGAGAGAGCGCCGAGACGGCGACCGTGACCGCTGGAGCGATCGCAGAGACAATCAACCCGAAGACGAGCAACAGCGCCGCTCTGGAGAAGCGGAGGCCCAGGAAAGTGATTCCCTGGCGGCCCTCAAGGTCATCCTGTCCAAGGTAGCCGCCCTTCTGAAACCATTGCAGCTGAATCAGGAGGAGTCCATCAGACTCGTCGAGCAACTGTACGGGAGCGTGCTCGACATGGACGTCAAGCTTGCCGGCGAAGCAGACGACACCCGCAAGTCGTCCGTGCTATCGCATATCCAGAACACCACGATAAGTCGGGATGGCAACCGTTTGATCGTGGAATTCCCCGCCACCGAGGAGCAGAAAGCCAAGGGGCCCGCGGCGAAGAAGTCCGCCGCAACCCAGGCGACAGCGGCGGCGGAGCCGGCGACGGGAACCGAGACGGCGGCCAAAGCCAAGCCGGCGACCAAGACCAAGACGGCGGCCAAAAGCAGGCCCGCAGCCAAACCCGAACCGGCGACCAAAGGCGGGCCCGCAGCCAAACCCGAACCGGCGACCGCGGACGAATAGGCCGACGTCCTCGGCTATCCCTCGTCGAAGTAGGTCAACCGCCTGAAGAGCCCGAAGCGCTCCTTGATGTCCTCCTGAGTCAGGCGGAGCAGACGGTCGAGGCTGAATTCCTCCACCGCGAACGACGCGATCGTGCTCCCGTAGATGATGGCGCGGGCCATGGCCGCGTCGCTCATCTCGCCGCAAGCGGCCAACGACCCCACGAAACCACCCGCGAACGTGTCGCCGGCCCCGGTGGGGTCGAACACCTGCTCCAGCGGCATGGCCGGGGCCGCGAAGAACTCCCCCTCGCAGGGACGGGTCATGAGCACGCCATGCTCACCCTTCTTGACGACGACCGTGCTGGGTCCCATCGCTCGGATGACGCAGGCGGCCTTGACCAGGTTGGCCTCGCCCGATAACTCCCTGGCTTCGGCGTCGTTGATGATGAGTATGTCAACGCGCTTCAGCACCTCGCGCAACTCCTCGGGTGCGCCCTCGATCCAGTAGTTCATCGTGTCGGCGGCCACCAGGTGGGGTTTCTCGACCTGGTCAAGCACTTCGAGTTGTAACCGGGGATGGATGTTGCCCAGGAACACCACCGGCGACGTACGGTACGCGTCGGGTATGGTAGGCTCGAACTGCTCGAAGACGTTGAGCTTCGTGTAGATGGTCTCTCGCGTGTTGAGGTCGAAGCCGTACTCGCCTTTCCAACGGAACGTCTCGCCGGGCACGGTCTGCAGACCGGCCAGGTCGATCCGGCGCCCTTCGAACAGCTCCGCCCCCCGGTCGGCGAAGTCTTCGCCCACCACCGCCACCAGCCTGACGTCGGTGAAGAACGCCGCCGCCACCGAGAAGTAGGTCGCCGAACCTCCTACCACACGCGACACCTCGCCGAACGGGTTCTTGATGGTGTCGAGAGCCACGGACCCGACCGCAAGGATCGGGCTCAAAGGTGAAGAGCCGCTCATCCGCGCCTCATCTCACGTACTTGCTTATGAGCGGCGCCAGATCGCGTCTGGTCTGCTCGGAGATGGCGTCAGGACTGGTGAGGATGGCCGTGGCGAGAGCGCTCCCGCACGAGCAACCACGCTCCGACGGCACCCGCTCCACGGCCTCGGCGATGATCTGCTGCGCCACCTGCACATTCCGCTGTAGGTTCGCGACGATCATGTCCACATTCACGTGGTCGGCCTCCGGGTGCCAGCAGTCGTAGTCGGTGACATGCGCGATGGTCGTGTAACAGATCTCGGCCTCCCGGGCCAGCTTGGCTTCCTGAAGGTTGGTCATCCCGACCACGTCCATCCCCCAACTCCGGTAGAGCTGCGACTCCGCGAGGGTAGAGAACTGCGGCCCCTCCATGCATACGTAAGTGCCGCCCAGATGGACGGACGCGCCGGCCGTCTGCGCCGATTCGAAGACGATGCGGCTGAGCTCGGGACACACCGGGTGGGCGAACGACACGTGCACGGCGATCCCCTGTTGATGAAAAAAGGAGCTGACCCTCCCTCTCGTGCGATCGAGGAACTGGTCGGGGATGACCACGTCGAGGGGCGGATACTCCTCCTTGAGGCTACCCACGGCACTGACCGAGAAGATCCGTTCCACTCCCAGGAGTTTGAGTCCGAATATGTTGGCGCGGAAGTTCAGCTCCGACGGCGGGATCCGGTGCCCCGCCCCGTGCCGGGCCAGGAACGCCACGCGGCGCCCTCGGAGCGTGGCCGTCACGTAAGGCCCGCTGGGGTCGCCGAAGGGCGTCGATACGTGGACTTCCTCGCGGTCGGCCAGCTCTGCCATGTCGTAAAGGCCACTACCGCCGATGATACCTATCTGGATTGACATGCTCCTCCCTCAAGGATCTGATGGCCGCGCGCCGGACGCGCCGCCCCAGAGTATCACGCACTCTCGTCGCCCCCGGAAGCCTCGTCGCCCCCGACAGCCTCACCGCCCCCGGCAGCCTCACCGCCCTCAGCGGCTTCTTCGCCCTGAGCGGCTTCGTCGCCCCCGGCAGCTTCATGACCGCCCTTGTCTCGGGCCCCCAAGGCCCCCACGTACTCAAGCTGCAATTGGGACAACATGCCTCGATGGACGGCCACCTCGCCGACGGGCTTCGCCTTCTCGAGGAGCTCGAGCAAGGCCTTGAACGCGTCAATGGCCAACCGAGCCTGCTCCATGTCACGTCCCGCCGCGGTGTCCGGCGCCAGACCCATGCGGGCGACGGCCAGACTCGAAAGGGACTGCATCATGAAGACCAGATGGTCGCCGACGGACAGATTCCGAATCTCCTCCTGCAGGCGCTCCATCATCTCAGCATTCTCAAGCTCCTCCGCCCCTCGAGCCGGCTCCGGCTCCTCGGCGCGCGCCGGTTCCTTTGCTGGCTCGACCTCAGACTCCTGGATCTCCGGTTCCCGGTCTTGCTGTTCTTCCATATGTGCAGGCACCTCCTCCGTTCACTACCTGACCATCGACGTTATCACAGTCTCCACTGTTAGAATTGCACATGGTGAGCATGCTAACGAACCATAGGATCCGGGAGAGCCATTGAGTGTGACTGAGCGCGTGGCCGACACCGAAAGCGATCCGGACGCTACACTCATAGAGCGGGCCCGCGAGGGAGACTCCGAGGCCTTGACAGACCTCTACCGCCGTCACGAACGCCGCGCCTACAACTTGGCCCTCCGTACCCTGGGCGACCCCTGGGATGCGGCCGATGTGGCCCAGGAAGCCTTCATCAAAGCCTTCAAAAACCTTGACTCGTTCAAGGGCGAGGCCCGTTTCAGCACCTGGTTCCACCGCATCGTGGTCAATGCCGCCTACGATCATCTGCGCCGTCAGCGACCGGAGCCCATGGACTCCGAGATCCTGGACGACCTTTCCGGTCCGTCAGGCCCGGCGGCCGTCGTCGCCACAGGTAGGGACGGCATCGACCCGGCCATGGACGGCCTGTCCGACCCGTTGCGTGATGCGCTCATGCGCCTGAACGAGGGATTCAGGTTCGCAGTGGTTCTATGCGACCTGCTGGGCTTCCCCTATGGCGAAGCCGCCGAGATACTCGAAGTGCAGGAGGGAACCATCAAATCCCGCATCTTCCGAGCCAGGGAGGCGCTGGCGGCCGCATTGATCGAAGTGGGATACGAACTCCCTGGAGCGGCGACCCCCGATGCAAGGAACCCGGAGCGCGATGATCGCGTCACATGATAGGGCAAGATAAGGAAGACTTGTGATGTTCAGGGGCAAGAACAAGCACGGTCGTGACAGAGCTCCCATGACGGAGTTGACCGGCCACATAGACGACTGGATGGCTTTGGCCGTCGATTATATCGACGGACGACTAGGTCCACCGGCCAAGGCGGCAGTCGACCGGCATCTCGACGAGTGCCCCGCCTGCGCCGTCCGGATGCGGGCCCAGCAGGGAGCGATCGCCTTCCTGCAGGCCGCTCCTCTCGAGACTGCTCCCGCCGAGCTCGAAGATAGGGTCCTCGACGAGGTACTCTTCCCCGCCGCTCCCGCTCGAACGATCATCAGCCGAAAAGCGGACGAACCTCCCAGGTGGTCGAGTTTATGGTGGCGCAGGATCAAACCTTGGGCACCCGCTGCGATCGGCGTGGTGGCGGTTTTTGTGGTTCTCATCAGCTATGGCGTCTTTCGATCGACGGCGACCGACTCCTCCGACTCTGATGCCACGACCAAGGCCGTGGCATCGGTCGAATCGACGAAGGAGACGGCGGACAGTTATGCCGGAAACGAGGAGAATCTCCCTGCCGGACAGTCCTACGGGCCGAGAGACGTAGCCGGCGGACAGGAGCCCGCGGACGCCGCGACCGCGGCCGGGGCGGAGACCACGACTGCTCCCATGTCGACCACGGTCGCGGCTGAGATCACCTCGACCACGACCGACGTGACCACGACGGCGGCAGGCGACATGAGCGCTGAGATCGGCACAATGGGCGCGTCGGCTACCGGGAATGCCGCCGTCACCTCAGGTCCCCCCGAGACGACTCAGGACCGCAAGACCATGATCACGGACCTCAAGGATGCCACGGAGCCCGTCTGCTTCCTATTGGAGAGCGCAGGAACCGTGCAGGGCGCTGCGAAGACGACGGCTGCAGACGCCGCGGCCAACCAGTTGACCGAGATCACCGGACTAGAACCTCTGGAGATGTCTCTCTCCCCGGACGGCCCCCTGTTCGCCGCCTACGTTCCCCGCAACGACGCCACCCAGTTGGTAGATCTCTTGCGGTCCATCGGAGCCTCGCTGGGCCTATCCGTCGGCCTGAGCACGCAGCCGCACGCGCTCACGAACGAACTCATCACCAAGCTCGCCACGACAGGGGCTGAGCTGCCCGAGCTCTCGGCCACAAAGGCGCCGCAACCGGCGATATCGGGCTGGATGTTCACCACGTCCACGTCGCCGGCGCCCAGAGATGCGGTGGGGGCAGGCGACACGCAATCGCCGGTCCAAACGGCGGCGCACATCCTCGTCGTGATCTGGGTGAGGAACTAGAGAAAGATGGTCGGGGTGCCGGGATTTGAACCCGGGACCTCATCGTCCCGAACGATGCGCGCTACCAGGCTGCGCTACACCCCGCCCTAAAATGCTCCCGTCACTGGTCGTGACGGTCGCCTATTGTATACCATCGCTTAGGGGCAGGCCATGGCGGCGCACACACCCGCCGCCCCGCAGATGCTGCAGACTGCTCCCACGGTCGGAGCGAACTCTCCCTTCCTCAGCCCCTCGAGGGCATTGTCCAGTTCGTCCTCGAGTTGCTCGGCGGCGTCCTTGTTGTATCGCACCGTCACCGGCGTCTCAGGCTGCTCCAGAAACACGAAGTCGAGGCGCACCGCGGGAGCGCCGGCTCGGAGGGCGGCCAGGCAGTACACTGTCGCCTGCAGATCGTAGGCGGCGGCGAGTTCGGCCGGAGATCTCCCTCTGAGGGCGTTCGTCTTGTAGTCGACGAGGTGCCACGACTCCACGCCCCGGCGCAGTAGGTCCATCACCCCTCTCACGATAGTCCCACCCTGCTCGAAGAAGAAATCTACCTCTCGCTCCGCCCCGGCCTGCGCGAATGGAGCCGCAACGGGCGAGACCCAGAAAGCCCGCGTGAGAGCGACGGCGCGCTCCTGGTCGCCCGGCGCGAGACGGCTCCCTTCGCGCTCTATCCAATCGTCAACCAGGTGACGCAGTGTCTCTTCTGAGGGCGGCCGGGCCTCAGAGACGGTCCGCTCCAGCAAAGCATGTACCAGCAGACCTACATCGCGACCGGCATGACACTCGTCGTCGTCCAGGATGGTCTCGCCGAACGGAACAGAATCCTCGTCCTCCATCCTTTCGACCAACCGGTCGCCAAGGCCCAGAACGCGTTCCAGATAGAACATCCTGGGGCACTGTTGGTAAGCAGCAAGGGCCGAGAAGCTGATCTGGCGCGGCATCACGCTCCGCGGAACGGTATCTGGGAAGCTAGGCGTGGATCCAGTCACACCGGCAGGCATCTTCTCGGCAGGCTCCGCGGTAGGCTTCTCGGCAGGAAACCACTTCGAAGCCGGGCCCCCTCCCCCCTGCAGTGGGCCCCCGATCTCCACGGCGGATGGCCCGACCCCACCAACAACGGCGTCGACGCCACTCAGCGCGACGCTCTCGCCTTCCATCGGCGCGTGTTCCAACCCAAGGGCGCCGACTATGCGGCCCATGCGGCACGCGCCCAGCTTCCCTTCCACGGAGGTCGCCCCTACGAGCAACAATCGTTGCTGAGCCCTGGTCATGGCCACGTAGAGCAAACGGATATCTTCTTCCTGATCCTTGGCCCGATTCTCCTCGAGGATCTCGACGGCCGGTCCCCACGACAGGTCGTGTGCTTCGCGGTTTTTATGCTTGGAGCCCTTGAGGAAGACACCCACCCGCCCGTCGTCACCGACGATCACTTCTCCCGTGCTCGAGCTCTGGATCCCCGATCCGAGACCGGCCAACACCACCACCGGGAACTCCAACCCCTTCGATTGATGCACCGTCATGACCCGCACCACATCCTCGCCCTCGGCGAGGATGGGTGCGCTGCCCTCCGTGTCGCTCAGATCACCCATCGAGCGGACGAGATCCACGAACCCGGCCGTGTCCGGTCCCCGAAGACTCTCGTAATCATCCGCCATCCGCATGAGTTTGCGCACGTTGGCGAAGCGCCTCTTGCCCTCCGGAGAGGCGAGCAGACAGATATCGTAGTCGCAGGCGATGACGGCGTCATCGATCAGCCGCGCCAGCCCGGGGCGGCCCACGCGCCGTCGCAGACGCTCGAACCGCCGCATGAACTCCACCAAGGAGCGACGGTCGATGTCATCCAAACTGTCGCTCCGCCCCGAGCGCACCATCTCCCACAGGGACATCCTCCCTCTTCGACCCTCCCGACCCAGCAGATAGAGCCCATCGTCCGACATGCCCACGAGGGGAGAGCGGAGCACGCTGAGGAGCGCCAGGTCGTCGTGAGGATTGACGAGAAGGCGAAGGAGAGACGTGACGTCGGCGACTTCCTCCTGCGAGTAGTAGCCCTTGCCACGCACGAGGTAAACCTGGATACCACGTGAAGACAACATCCGCCGATACTGCTGCACATTGGTCTGCGCCGGAAGCAGGACCACGATGTCGCGCTCCGACCACCCTTCATCGTCGATCAACCGGCGTATCCGATCGGCCGCCACCTCAGCCTCGGCCTCCTGGATGGAAGGAACGAGCCCGTCCCCATCGGCGCGCCGCCTGTAGGCCACCAGTATCTCCACCGCCGGATGCTGGTCGTCCAACGGCGACCTGTCTCCAGAGTCCGGCCGTCGCAACAGCGAGTGGCGCGCCCCGAAGAAGCCCTCTTGGGAGAAGAGCCGGTTGAGGAAGTCCAGGATCTCCGGCCGGCTCCGATAGTTGACGTCCAACCGATGAAGACCTCCGGACTCCGAGCCGGCTTCGACCGTCTCCAGCTCATCTTCCCGACTCCTGAATACGGCCACGTCGGCACCTCGGAAGCGATAGATGCTCTGCCGCTCGTCGCCGACCATGAGCATGCGTGAAGCGCCTAATCTATCGAGGATGCCGCACTGCAGCTCATTGGTGTCTTGGAACTCGTCGATGAGGACGCGCGATACCGGCGGAGCCGGAGGCGGCCCTGAGCCGTCGCCATCGTTATTCACCAAGGCCGTGGCGCGTAGTTCGAGATCGGCGAAATCGAGCAGTCCCCGCTCGCGTTTACGCGCCTCATACTCCTGATGGAACTCGACCAGAAGATCGTTCATGGTCTTCACGAACGGTTCCAGCTGATCCTCGGCCAGTGCACATCGGTGATGAGTGAGGGCGGTTCTTACCGGCCGGAAGTGTGGCTCCATGGTACGCGTCCTGGCGCTGGGGAAGAACTGCAAGGTGGCCTCCAAGACCTCTCGGGGGTCGGCGAGACGGTCTGGGGTCTCGATCCATCGCAGGCACTGCTCCAGGCGCTCCAGATCGGCCACCAAAGCTTTGCCGGGATGGGCTACGCAGCCGCCCGCGTCCAGCGCCTCATGAACCGCAGCCATCAGCACCGTCCGGGTCTTACCCAGATCGGACCGTGGCGGCATGGGCACCTGAGGGCGCTCAACGCCCATCCCGCGCAGCTGGTCGTATAGCGCCACCATCTCCCTACGGAGAGCGTCCCGGCGGCGGGCGATGACTTCGAGACCGGCTTCATCGGTGCGCTGCAGTACCTGCTGCCAGGCACGGCGACCGGCCTCGTCTTTCATGAGCTCGGCGGCTTCTGCCTCCAGAACCGTAAAAGCAGGGTCCACACCGGCCTCCAAGGCCCGTTCTTTGATGAGACGGCGGCACAGGGCGTGGATGGTGCCGATGGCGGCCGAGTCAAGCGACCGGGCCACATCGGGGCGGCCGCAGTCCTCCAAAGCCGACCGGATACGGGCGGTCAGCTCGGCTGCGGCCTTGCGCGTGAAGGTCACGGCCACCAACCGCTCCACCGGCACTCCTTCATCTACCAGGGCCCGGACGAAGTACGCGACCAGCAGCCGGGTCTTGCCGCTCCCCGCTCCGGCCGCCACGAGCACTCTAGGTCGAGCGTCCGCAAGAGCCTCTGTCTGGTCGACCGACAACTCCATGCGCTCCACGCAACTCATAGCGGATAACCCTCCCGTCGCGCTCTGCAGGCCGGTCCCAGTCCGCACCACGGCGGGCACTCGCCCTTGGAACGGGGGGCTATGAGACCGGCCCGCATGCCCGCCACGGCTTCCTGCGCGATCTCACGCGTGGCCCGGAACAGCTCTTCCATGCCCTCGCCGTCAACCTCCCGAAGACCCTTGAGTCCCATTCCGAGAGACTCCGCCGACTCGAGGGTGATCACGCCGGACCGCTCCTTGTCGCGCAAAGACAGATACGCTCCACCGATGACGTCTGTCCCGGGTCGTTCCGCCCCGAGCGCCATGAGGTAAAGGGGGAGTTGGAGGCCTTTTTCTTTGCCGAGGGATCCGGATTGCGGGATCCCGCCGCTCTTGTAGTCGATGACGAACAGCCCCCGTCCGTCGGGGGTGGAGTCTACCCGGTCGATCCTGCCCTTGATGCGCACCCCGCCGGTGTCCACTCCGCGCCGCCCTCCGATCCACATCTCGGTCTCGGACGGCACCAGACTGCCGGCCGCGGCGATCTCCATGGTGAAGAGGTTGTGCATCATGCGCTTGACGCGGTATGCGGCAAGCCTGCGCTCGGCCGGAGCGCCGCAACACTCGTCGCTCTCCATCAGGCGATCGGCGCATCCGAAGGCAAAGCGTTCAGCCTCAGCTAGATTCTGAGGTGAAAGGGGCAGCATGCCCGCCGTTGCGAGTCGGGGGTAAACGTCGCTCAGCGCATCATGGAGTAGTTGGCCGACCAGCCGGTCGTCCAACTTGAAGTCGACCTCCTCGACCCCTATCGCACGCTGCGCGAACCAGGCGAACGGACAACCTGCATACGTCTCCAGAGCGGACGGACTGTAGCACTCGGCGGCGGCCAGCTCTTCCAGAACGTCCGGGTCGGTCAGACGGTCGGGGACACGCCCCCACGGCCGGACAGGGACAGGCGCGACGTAGCCACTGCAGACTTCTCTGCCGTATCCTCGCTCGGCCGCATGCGCTACTAGAGCCCGCAGGTAGTGACGCTTCGAGGGAGCCCTGTCGGGCGCAAAAACCTGGTCGGCCAGCGTGCGGCGATGACACGCGAGCTCGTCTGACCCCATGACCTTCACAGCTTCGGTCCAGAAGCGGGAAGGTTCGCACTCCGCCCCGTCCTCCTCGGCATCACGAGCACTCAGCACGACCACATGCAGCGCCCGGGACACCGCGCTCAGGAATAACGCAGCCTCTTCGTCCCTCTCAGGGACGAAGATCCCCTCACCCAACTCGTCGAGCCGCGCCTTCTGCATCGTGGTGAGGAGAGACGGGGTGTCCGGCCTACCGGGGAACTCGCCTTCCACCAGACCAAGGACGACGACGGCCTTGAACCTCCGGGCTCTAGCCCGCTGCACGCTCAGCACTTGGACCGCGTCGGCGTCATCAGCCCGCCCGCCCGGGACGGAAACCCGAGACAGCGCCTGTAATATCACCTGCGGTTCAAGCCGGTCGGGAAACCTCTTGACCGCGGCCAACGAAGTTCGGATGGCTCGAAAGGCCCGGGCGTCTTCTTCCATGTCCATGGAACCTACGCCGACGCTCCGTAGTCCTGCGATCAGCATGCGTCGAGCGAGACCCTCAGCCGCTTCGGCAGAGAACATGCCGCCGCGCGGCATCCTGCCGGCCCCCAGCTCTTCTGCCGGTGGCCTGCCGCCCGATCGTCCATCTGCCGGTGAGTCGCCGCCGGTCGGCTCTACCACCGGGCTCAGCCCGACGATCTCCCGCAAGCCTTCGAAGCAGGTCACGTCCATCCTCCGAGCCAGCAGGGCCAACGCAGCCGCTCCTCTTGCCGTCCCCCGCCGATACTGGATCTCGAGGTCGCTCGTCTCATCCGGTGATGATCCGCTGTAGGGGCTCCGCAGGTAGGCGAGCGCTCCGCCCGCCTCGTCGGATACCGCGCTCTGCAGAGCGTTGAGGAAGGCGAAGCCCAGACCGGTCTCGCCGAGGACGCACCGCTCGTCCATCTGATACGTGATACCGCACGAATCGAGGACGTGCGCCAGCAGGCGGCTCCACCGGCGCGTCTGCCTGACGACCACCGCGATGTCGCCGGGTCTCAGGCCCGACCGGATAAGCGCAGCCACATGCTCGGCCGCCGATTCGACCTCAGCACGGCGTCCCGCCGCGAGAAGGAAGCGCACTCCCTCGGTATCGGAGGATCTCGGGGGTGAATCTCCCGCAGGGTCTCCCGTCAAGAGATGTTGTTCCAGATATGCGAGCGCCGGAGATGAATAGGCCAGGGTCCGGGTGCCCAACTCCTCCACCTTCTCTGCCCTGCTTCTCCACCAAGACACCTCCGCGGGTGTAGCCAGGCTGATAGCTCGAGAGTCGTCGTAGTTGAGGGTCAGCACCACCTCCGTGCGTCGCGACAGCGCCTCGATGAGATGACGCTGGCCCGGCGTGAAGGAGGTGAAGCCGTACAACGCCACCGGCCTGGTCCAAGCACCGACGGCTTGGATGGCCTCCCGCACAGCTTCCGGCCGGGTGACCAGGCCGAGCCGGGTGCACATCTCCGTGTGACCGCCCAGGAGACGTCGCAGGTCATGGGCAAGCGAACGCGAATGACGATCCAGCGAAGCCCAGTGAGACAGGATCCGATCGAGCTCCTCGGGGGCCTTGCCACTCTCACCAAACTCCAGCATGAGAGCCGCGAGCGTCGTGTTCGTACCCGGCAGACAGGCGGCTCCCCCCAGCGCCTCCAGCGGCGCCTCCTCCAAAAGCCACGCCGTTATCAGCGAGAGGTCCAAGTCGCTTGCGTACGCGGGAGAGCGGCCCAAGACCAGCCGCACGAGATCATCGAAGGTCTGTGCCGCCGATCGGCCGACCACGCCTCCCGCGACCTTGGCCATCTCAACCGTGAGTTCCCGTGAATCGGGACCGGTAGGAGTGACGACTACGGGGTGGTCGGTCGCCCGCTGCTCCCACCACTCCAAGACATAGCCCATCTTTCCCGAGTTGGCCGGGCCCAACACCAAGGTGAGTCCTATGGGAGACGAAGTGCTCATGCGTTAGGCTATTGTAGAACCCGTGCCGGACAGATGGCGCCCGCGTGGACGGCGACGCCGACCGAACGGATGCCGACCGACGCCTCGCTTGTGCGCTAGTCTTAGTGCATGGGCCGCGACAAAGACAAGCTCATACGCCAGTTGTCTCTCATCTCGTTCCTCCTCAGCCGTCCGCGCCCGTTCACAGGGCGCGAGGTCCAGGAGTCGGTGGAGGGCTACGCCGAGATGAGTGACGAGACGTTCGCGCGTCGTTTCAGCGGAGACCGCTCAGATCTGGCCAAGATCGGCATCGTCATACGCGTACTGAGCGGCGCAGACGCCGCCGCATTGGCCGAGACACAACTCTACCATCTCCGAGAAGAGGACTTCCGTCTCCCCGGCGTGGAGTTCACCCCTGCGGAAACCCGCGCCCTCTGTCTGGCTCTGGCCGCTCTGGACGGCCGTTTCGCCTACGCCCGGCCTCTGCGACTGGCGTTGACCGCCATACTCCGCGGGCATCGGGACCCCATATGGGACGAGTTGGAGCGATTGCCGGTCGCTCTCGCCCCTGACGAAGACGCGTGGCGCGCCGGAAGACAACTGTCCCGGATGGAGGAGGCGCTGGCGAGAGGCAAGACGGTTTGTTTCTCCTATCCTTCCAGGAGCGGCGCGTCCGAAGAGCGTCGCTTCAACCCCTACAGCCTCTTCTTCATCCAAGGGCGCTGGTACGCGGTCGGCTACGACCACGAACGCGACGGCATCCGCACCTTCCGCCTGGGAAGAATACAGGGGACCGTGCGTTTCCTCACAGAGAAGACCCGGGATTTCTTTGTCCCGGCCGACTATGACCCCAACGAATACAGGGCCCGCCCACCCTGGTTGATCGGCCGGGTGGTGGGGAAGGCGTCGGTGCGCGTGGCCGACGACCTGGCTTGGTGGGTGAAGCGCCTTGAGCCGCATGTTGACTGGCTGGGCGACGACGACGATGGTTGCGCTCGGTTCGCCGTTCCCTACGCCGACGAGAATGTCCTTTTGTCGTGGGTGGTGGGATTGGGCGGTTGTGGAGAACTCCTGGAGCCGCGTGAGTTGCGCGAACGTCTTCGCGACCTGCTCCATCGTGTGTGCCGCGACCATGAGGGCGCGATCGAAGGAGCGGAAACCGCCGAACCTGTCACTGCAGCGGAGCAGCGCCTGCCGAAGGACAAAACCGCTCCTATAGCCCCCGAGCATCTGGCGAGAGCCATGTCCCTCCTCTATTACCTCCTCGACGAACGGCGCCCCGCTTTGATCACCTGGCAGGACTTCGAGACCGACCTGGGCATGATCCGAGAGGAGATCGAAACCGACCTTTCTCTGATCAACCTGGTCAACTTCGGTGGCGGCACCTACGCGCTGCGGGCGGAGGCGTACCTTGAAGGCGTGCGGGTGGAGCCGGACGTGATGGCCGATACCTTCTCGCGACCGGCCCGTCTCTCACCGGTGATGGCGCGGGCTCTCGGTCTGGCCCTGGACGTCCTGGGCGACGCCCTCGCCTTCGACGGGCTCGAGTCTCTGGCTTCAGTGCGGGAGAAGGTCCGAGCCCTTATCGGCGCCGACGGTGCCGAGAGCCCCGTCGTGGCGGAAGATGTGGTTTCGCCCGAGCCTGAGATCGTTGAAGTGATCAACCACGCCATCCGTGACAACCGGGTCATGGCCCTGGAGTACTTCACGACCGCCAGACAGGAGCTCAACGAGAGATTGGTCGAGCCATACCTGCTATTCCACTCCCCGGACGGCTGGTACCTGGAGGCATACTGTCTCAAGGCGGACGATCAGCGGACCTTCAAGCTGGAACGGATCCGGAGCGCCCGAGTCACCGAGGATCGTTTCATCCCGCGTTCCGAGGTGGATCTCACCCGCCGGCGCAGGGGACAGGCCTTCTCGCCCCTCGACGCGACCGCTTGGGCCACCGTGCGCTTCCGCCCTCATTGGCGCAGCTACCTTGAGGACCATCTGGTGCACTGCTCGGTGCGACCCGACGGAGACCTCGGGGTGCAGATGCCATACCTGGACGAACGTTGGATGGCTCAGGAGATCATCGGCTACCTCGGTGACGCGGTCCTGGAGCAACCGACTGCGACGCGTAGTCGGGTGGCGGAGCTGGCCCGCGTGCTCGCCTTGCGCTACGAAGGCGCCCGTCCGGATCCACGCACGGGCGGACCACCGGTCGACAGTCGATGAGGACTATGCTTCGCTGGACGGCCGATGCCGTCGCCTTCTATCTCGCCCTGTACCTGGTGGATTCGGTAGTCGGGGGCGGCTTCAAAATCGGAGCGGTGTGGGTAGCGGCGGTGTTGGCTGTGATCCTAGGCCTTCTTAACAGTCTCGTTCGGCCTCTCTATCGCCTGAAGACTAAGCCCGGCCTCGCCATCAGCGAAGCGATCGTCACGGTGCTTATCAACGTCCTCGTCATCCAGATCTTTATCTGGGCCGGAGCACCGCTGTCCGCGACCGGTGTCGTCTGGGTGTTCGCCATGGCCGCCTTCTTGACGGTGTTGGGCGGCGTGATCAACTGGCTGATCGGCTTCAATAAGAAGGAGACGCCCGCGTCGAGAGCCCGGGAGCAACGAGCCGCGAGGATGCAGCAGCCCGCCGCAAGGCGAGGAGCGGAGCAGGCTCCCGATGGGCGCGGTGCGAAAGCCAAACAGACCGTGGACTAGGGAGCCGTCGGCGCGAGTTGCTGGTCAACCACCGGCATCTCGTAGCCGCGCGACTGCACGAGCAGTCGGAAGTCGTGCGGACTACTGGCCATCAACTGAGCGTCGGCCAGATTGATGAGGCCCTGCTCGTACAAATCCAGGAGACTCTGGTCGAAGGTCTGCATGCCGTAGAAATCGCCTTCCGCCACGGCCTGCTTGATGTTGTGAGTCTGGGTCGGATCCAATATCAGGTCCCGGATGCGGCCCGTCATCACCATGGCTTCCACTGCCGGGACCCGGCCTGTGCCGTCCGATCTCACCAGCAGGCGTTGAGAGATGATGCCCCGCAGTGAGCCGGCCAACATTATCCGAACCTGCTTCTGCTGGTAGAGCGGGAAGAAGTCGATGATGCGGTTGATCGTCTCGCTCGCGTCGATGGTGTGTAGGGTGCTGAGCACGAAGTGGCCTGTCTGCGCAGCCGTAAGGGCCGTCCGGACCGTCTCCTGGTCGCGCATCTCACCAATGAAAATGATGTCGGGGTCCTGGCGAAGCACATACTTGAGAGCCGTGCCGTAGTTTTCGGTATCGAGGCCCACTTCACGCTGGTTGACTATGCACTTCTGATCGCGGTGCAGAATCTCGATGGGGTCCTCGACGGTGACGATGTGCCTGCGCAGGTGGCGGTTGATGTGGTCGATCATAGCCGCCAGCGTAGTGGTCTTGCCCGAGCCGGTGGTCCCCGTGACCAGGACCATGCCGCGCGGTTCAAGCGCCAGCTTCTGGACCACCTCCGGGAGATGCAGCGTGCTAAAGTCGGGAACCTGGGTCATGACCTGGCGCATGGCGATCGAGATCGTCCCGCGCTGCCGGTAGATGTTGATCCTATAGCGGCCTATCTGAGGGGCGCTGTAGGCGAAGTCGATCTCGTTGGTCTCGCTGAAACGCCGAATCTGCTTCTCGGACATCAGCGAAGCCGCATAGTCCTTTGTGTCGTCCGGAGAGCACGGCGGTTCATCGAGGCTCCTTAGCTCACCGTCGACCCTGATCATAGGAGGACTCCCCACCTTCACGTGTAGGTCGGAGGCTCCGGCCCTCGCCACCTGCGCCAGAAGCTCATCTATGCTCTTCATGCTTCTCTCCAGACACCAGTGCTGTTGTTCCCTACAGATGTTCCACACATCTTTTCGGAGAAAGTGGCCGGTGACTTGAGGATCCTAGAGGGGAACGGAAGCAGGGAGGTCGCTGTTAAAACGCGCCCTTCCAATAGGGCTTGATCTCTTCTACAGTCTCCCGGACGTCGGCTTCCTCGTCCACAGACGCCGTCCGGTCGAGCTCCGGCGCCTCACCCTGCATGCCCTTGAGGGTCGCAACGATCGAGGCCGCCATCATCTCAGGGATGTAGCCGCCTTCGAGAAAGACGATGGGCCCGGCGGCGCCCAGTTCCTCGCAGAGACCCACCAGATAGGCGGCCATCCACTGAAAGGCATCCTGCGAGAAGCACAGGCCGCCCAGGGGGTCGCCCTTCTGGGGATCGTATCCGGCGGACACCAACACCAACTGGGGTCTGAACGCCCTTGCCAACGGTCCTAGAAGCGTCTCGAACACCAAGCCTACCGCCCCGTCGCCCGCCCCGACCTGCAACGGCACGTTCACCGTGAAGCCCTCCCCGTCGCCGACACCGACCTCCCTCACCTTGCCCGTACCCGGGAAGTGACCGGCCAGGTGCGTGCTGAGATAGATCACGCGCGGGTCGTCGTAGAAAGCCGCCTGAGTACCGTTGCCGTGGTGCACATCCCAATCCACGATCAGAACGCGCTGCAAACCCCGTTCTTGAAGGGCATAAGCGGCTGCGACGGCGATGTTGTCGAAGAGGCAGAACCCCATCCCCCGCGCCCGGCAGGCGTGGTGTCCCGGAGGCCTCACGAGCAAGAAAGCTCTCTGACCGGTCGAGAGCGCCCTATCTACGGCCATCAGCCCCGCACCCGCGGCATGGACGGCCGCCTCATACGACTTGGGCGAGACCGCGGTGTCCCAATCCAGCCAGCCTCCATCTCCATAGGCCAACTCTCGGATCGAATCGATGTAGGCCTGCTCGTGCACGCGGGCTATAGCCGCCACCGGGGCGGGATCCGGTGTGATCCACTCCAAGTCTAAGCCACTCTGTTCAAGAACCTCCTTCGCGACCACCAGGCGTTGCTTACTCTCGGGATGGTCGCCGGTCTCGTGCTCTATGAACAGCGGGTGATAGTAGATCGCGATAGGCTCCATCGACGCTGCCCCTAGCGGATGATACGGCAGGCGCCGTGGTAGCTGTTGGTCCACACGTCATTGATGCGGACATTCTTGCCGGATCCGGCGGCGTGGATCATCTGTCCGCCGCCAATGTATATGCCCACATGGCTGATGGGAGTGTAGAAGAAGACGAGGTCTCCCGGCCGCAGTTCGCCGCGGGATATCTGCTGGCCACACCCATACTGGAGCCGGCTGGAGTGAGGCAGTTTGACACCGACCTTCTTGTAGACGTACATCACGAAGCCGGAACAGTCGAAGCCGCTGGGGCTTTCCCCGCCCCACACATACGGACAGCCCAGGTACTGCATGGCGATGGAGACCACTTCACTGCTGCTTGCCGATTCGGGCACAGAGACCTTGACGCTCTGGGTGGGATTCAGGGTCGTCGGCTTCTGCGTGGTCTTCGTTGTGGCCTTCGTGGTGGTCTTCGTTGTGGCCTGCTGAGCCGCCTTTTCAGCAGCCTTCCGTGTTGCTTCCTCCGCGGCCTTCTTACGAGCCTCCTCCGCACGGCGCCTGGCCTCTTCCGCCAGTCGGGCCTGCCGCGCGGCTTCTTCCGCCTTGAGCTTGGCTATCTGGGCTTCCTTGCCCTCGAGTGCCTTCTCGTTGGCGGCCAACTGCGCGGCCACCTTGCCTTTGGCAGCCTCCGCCTCGGCCGCGTAAACCTTCTCGTCCTCAAGTTGCTGAGCCAGCTCGGCTCTGCGGACGGTGACCTCCTGCTCATACAACCTGACCTGCTCCACGACCCTGGCGTCCTGCTCGGTGATGCGCTCCATCACATTCGCGAACTCCACGAGGTCGGCGAAGGAGGACGAACCCATGAGCGTGTCGAGGATGTCGAGGTCGCCGTGCTTGTAGATCTCGACCAGGCGCTCCATGAAGACCGCGGTCGCGATCTCCAAGTCCGCTTCGGCCTTGCTCAGACAGAGCTGCGTCTGCTGAGCGGCTTCTTTGGTCTCGGCCAGCTTCGCTTTGGCATAGTTGTAATCTTCTACCGCCGCATCCAACAGACGGCTCAGCTCATCGATGTGTTCTCGAAGCTCTTCGGCCTCGTTCTTGGCCTTGGTGATGGCGGCAGGTTCGGCCAGCGCGGCCTCGCCCACCACGAGCCCGACTACTGCGAAGACGGTGAAGATGAAGATGAGACGCCGCCCGATGCCGCCTGACTTGCCGGTTATGATCGGTGCCTCCCTGATCGGTTTCGGGTCCACAGCGATCTGAGGATCGGTCGCCGCGAAGTCGGACGCACTTTACCATCTTCCCGCTGGGGAGACCACCGCCGACGACGCGACAGCCGGAACGGCCCGCTGCCGGGCCGGCGCCGGAGGGACCTTCTACCGGCCCTAGAGTCGTGCCAGATAGGCTTCGACGCCGTGCAGGATGGCCGTAGCCTCCTGGGCGATCACTTCCGGGTCGGCCAGCGCCGGGCCCTCGCCCCGATGGCTCATGTAGCCCGGTTCGACCATGACCGCCAAGGGCTTGACCTCACGCAGGCACGAATAATTCCGACCGTGCTTGTGCAGGTCGACCCTGCCGAGTTCCCGGCTCAGCGCATCCACGATATAACCGGCCAGGCGTTTGCCCCCACTCGACCGGTAGACGGAGTTCGCGAAGAAGTAGGTCGCCGCACCCTGGGCCGTTGGATTGGGACTGGAGCTGTGGTGCAAAGCTATGTGGACGTCGGGCGCCCAGGCGTTCGCCGACTCCGTCCTCTCATAGAGAGATATAGAGACGTCTTTGTCACGCACAAGATAGGTCTCAGCCCCCCGGCTCTCGAGGAGTTGGGCCAAGTGCCGGCCGAGAGCAAGATTGACATCCTTCTCGCGCAGCCCGCCTAGACCCACGCAACCGTGCTCGGTCCCACCGTGAGCGGGGTCGATGCTTACCCGCAGCTCAAAGAGCGACCGTTTGCCGACGTAGCCGTTCATGCGGTCGGGGCTGCTGACGATGAATTCGTGGGTGCTGTCTTTGTGGAGGCGCCGCAACCGATCAAGGGTGGTCTCCCCCACGATGCCATCGACGTTCAATCCTGCGTTGCGCTGGAACTCGGTAACCGCCACCTCCAACGCAGGTGAGAAGATGCCGTCCACAGGCCCGCAATCGAAACCGAACTCATCAAGCCGGCGCTGCAGAGATAGGACGTCGTCACCGCGCATAGAGGGGACACGCAGGTATAAGAGACGATCGCCCAACTGGTAACCGGCCTCGACGAGTTCGGTCCAGGTGTTGTCCTCCACCACGCCGTCGGAGAACAGCAGACGCTGTTGCTGAAAGGCTCGGATGGCCATCTCGGTGTGAGGACCGAAGAAGCCGTCGGCGCCCTCCCGCCCGAGAAAATAGCCCAGGGCGGCCAACCGCGTCTGGATGTCCACCACCTGTTTGCCTATGTCTCCTTTGCCGACCGGGCGCATTTTCCCATTATACTCATAGGCATGGTTCACATGGACGCACCCCGGCGCAGGCGCTCCGGCAACCGCAGATGGGCCATCGCGGCAGGACTTCTGTGGCTCATAACGATCGCCCTCGCCGCCTTCTACATGTGGGACGTCCACACCGACACGTCGGCGGCCGCGTCGCAGACCCCCGCGTCGGAGACGTCCATGCCGAGCACCGCCGTTCTCGACGGCGGGCGGCGGCCGGCCGCTGCAGCACCCTCCGCATCGGCCACCTCGCCGACCACGATCGGCATTCCCACGACCACCGAGGCCCCCACCACCACGGCTTCCACCACCACGACGACGACCGAGCCCCCCAGCCTATTCGTGGCGGCGGGGGGCGACGTCCTTGCAGACAGGAAGGTGGGCGTCTTCATGGACGAGAACGGCGGCGAGGCGGTCTTCACCCACGTAAGACCTCTGCTCGAGACCGCGCACCTCACCTTCGTCAACCTAGAGGGCCCCCTCTCCGACAAGGGCACCCGCGCCGCGTGGAAGGAGTACACCTTCCGCGGCCGTCCCGCGATGATCGACGGCCTGGTCTCGGCCGGCATCGACGTGGTGAGCTTGGCAAACAACCATTCGAACGACTATGGGACTGCAGCCCTGCTCGACACTATCGCCCGTCTTGACGAGGCCGGGGTGCACCATGCCGGGGCGGGGGCCGACGCCGCGGCGGCGTCGGCCCCCGCCATCCTCCTCACACCCGCCGGCACGGTAGCCGTGCTCGCCTTCACAGATATCATCCCCGGCGGCTTCGCCGCAGGGTCCGACACGCCCGGCGTGAATGCCACCACTCCGAACCGCAAGAAGCTACTGGCGGACATAGCCGCAGCGGACAAGAGGGCCGACTATGTGATCGTGAGCTTCCATTGGGGTACGGAGTACGAATCTCGGGCCAACCGAGAGCAGCGCCGGCTGGCCCACCAGGTGATCGACGCAGGAGCCGATCTCGTCATCGGCCATCACCCTCACGTGATCCAGGGTCTAGAACTCTACCGCGATCGGTTGATCGCCTACAGCTTGGGTGACTTCGTGTGGGACCACTACTCGGTGGAGACGGGTGAGACTTTCGTCCTCCAGGTCACGGCGCCGCGCGCCGGCCCGCCCTCGGCAATGATGGCGCCGGTGTATCTGGACGAATCCACCGGGGTCCCGGAGCCGGTGACCGGCAAGCACGCCGCCTCTATCCTGTCCCGGCTGGCCCGTCTGAGCTCCGACCTCGGGGTGGAGCTCATGGTCTCGGGCGACCGCGCATTCTTCAACACGACCGAACATACCGAGTAAGAAGACCACCGACCGATGGATTACCAAACAGCAGGGCTACGGAGTGGCCCCATGCCTCTTCACCTGAAGCATCACCTTGAAAGTGCCGCCTAGACCCTCATAGTCGAGCAATTGCTCAAGCACGGTCGCTCGTTGATCAGCCTCAAGCGCATACTCGGTGGCCTGAGCCGCCTGCTCGTGCAGGACCGCCAGTCTTTGCGCCCCATGGTCGGCTCTCAGTACATCCGCCAAGGTGATGAAGAAGACCGTCTCCAGCCCCGCCCTCCGGCCATGAGCATCCAGCGCCCGGAAGTCCACGTCGGCGGTGAGGTCCTGCCGGCCGACGTGCGAGTAGAGATCGTCCACCCGCTGGTGTTTGAAGTAGCCACGCAGGCTGCGGCTGTACGGTTCCCTCGTCCCCGCGCCCGGCATTGTCGCACGCCTGGCTCCTGGAGCGATGTGCCAGTCACCGTAATCCACGATGAGAAGGGCCACGTCGGCGTCGTCTGCAGCCACCCGGTCCAACAGAGAACGCGCCGCCGGCCTCAGCTCGATGATGCCGTCGCCGCTGAGTGCCCTAAGCTCCGCCGGCTGAGTGGTTCCAAAGGCCGCCTCTAGTTCCTCGCCCGCCTCCGGCGACAGCGCGGCCCAAACCTCTCTTGCTTTCTCTCCGTCGAGCTCGACCCAAGCCTCGAGTGGTTCTTCCCCTCCAACATCCACCACATGCACAGGCAGCGCGTCCAGGAACTCGTTCCCGAAGACAACGCCCCCCTCCATGGTCGCTAACGCCTGGTCGACATCCGCCGTCCAGCCTATCCGCCAGCCCCGCTCCTCGGCGCCCGAAAGAGCCTGCTCCTGCCTATCCCTTAGGTGAGCGCCCGTTTCCACGATCTTGTACTCCAAGCGGTCACGGAACATGGGACGTTCGACATCCCATCTCTCCAGCAAGGCGCCCGCGAGGTCGCCCTCTCCGGCGCCCAGCTCCACCAGCGCCACGCGGCCGGTCTCCGTCTCCCGGATGGCCGCCTCCGCCAAGTCTCCGAGCAGCCTAGCCATGCTGTGACGGAACTCAGGCGAGAGACCGGGCGCCGTGCTGAAATCGCCGCGCGCGCCGATGCGTATCTCTCTCCGACTATAGTAACCGTCGACAGGATGGGTCAGAGCGAGTTGCATGAAACGAGCGAACGTGACGCGGCCTCCCGCGGCCAGGATCTCCTTCGCGATGCCTGCCGGGACGCTCACCGCTTCACCCGCGGATAAGCACTGTCCATCAACATCTCAGATCCCTCCCCTTTTTCTGCAGGTAGGCGCCGTAGTCCGCCATCTTGCCTAGAATCCTCACGCCACGAAGCGGCGATGGCAGGACGAACGACGCATAGCGTCCGCCCGCCGAGAATATAGCCTGGGTCATGGGCCTCTGCGAGATGTTCACCACCGGTTTGCAATAGTGGTCCATGAGCGCAGCGTTCTGGTGGATGAACGAGAACTCGCGCTCGCTCAGCGCCAGCTCCACCTTCTCGAAATCGGGGCAGGCGTCACTCTCGGTCTCGCCCCCCACGCCGTCCTTCGCCCTGTCGCCGTCCTCTCCCGTGACGCGGCCCTCGATCCTGCCGCGGCCGGCCTTGAGGGCCTCGATCTCGTCGATGGCTCTATGGCTCTCGCTCATGGAACCCACCACGCCCATGACGATGACGGCGTCGATCTGGTCACTCGCGACCAGTATCTCCACCACCTCTTCCGGCACGCCCGGGACCACGGTGGCGACCATGTCCACCGGGTTGGAACGGCTCCAGAACGGAGGGAGGATCCTATCCAGGCTCTCGAGAACCTCCGGCGACAGCTCAGCGAGCCGCAGCCCGCAGCGGGCTATCTCGTCCGAGACGAGCACACCCCAGCCGCCGCCCAGAGTCGCCACCGCCACCCTCCTGCCCGCGGGCAGCGGCATATAGGAGAGCGCGAAGGTGAGATCCATGAACTCGTCGGGGTCGGTGACCACTATCAGTCCCGATTGACGCGCCGCCGCTTCGAAGACGGCGGTCGAGGAAGTGAGCGCCCCCGTGTGAGACGCAGCCGCCTTCTTGCCGTAATCGCTCATGCCGCCGCGCAACACGACCACCGGCTTGTCCGGCGTCGTCTCTCTCGCCACTTCCAGCAGCCGACGACCGTCGTCGAAGCCCTCCATATAGGCGACTATGGTGTTGGTCTGGGGATCGCTGTGCAGGTAGTTGATGAAGTCCACGGCGTCGATCATGGCCTCGTTGCCCACGCCGATGAACTTGCCCACCCCACCCTTCCGCTTGTCGGCGGAAACGAGGAGTTGCAGACCCAGGTTACCCGATTGAGACACCATGCTGGCCCCTCCGGGGTCGGGCCGCACCAGCATGAACCCGGTGCCGTACACCTTCTGGTGAGCGGAGATCACTCCCATGCAGTTGGGACCCACCAGGGCCATGTCGTACTTTTCGGCTATGGCGACCATCTCGTCCTCCAGGGCCTTCCCCTCGGGACCGACCTCGGAGAATCCTGCCGACACCACCACCACCGCCTCGACTCCTTTGCGGCCGCACTCTTCCATCACTCCGTTCACGAGCGCGGCCGGCACTGCGATGACCACGAGGTCGGGGGTCTCAGGGAGATCGGTGATGCTGGGGTACACAGGGAGACCTAGGATCTCCCCTCCTCTCGGATTCACCAGATAGATGGGTCCTGGATACCCGCCCAGGATCAGGTTGGCGGTGATCATGCCGCCCCACTTGCCCGTATCGGCCGAAGCACCCACCACGGCCACATCGCCGGGAGCGACGAGACTGTTCAGTCGCGACATGTCGGCCGGCGGCCGCGTGGATACGGGCACAGGCTCACCCACGGCGATCAAAGCGTCCACAGCCACAGGCGTCTCGCCGTCGATGAGGAGTGGATTGACATCTATCTCCCGGATCTCGGGATGGTCCTCGGCCATCTGCCCCACGGCCATGATGATCCTGGCGAGCGCGGTCCGGTCGACCGCCGGCTCTCCGCGGAAGGAGTCCAGGAGCACCTTGGCATCGATCTCATCCATGAGTTCGCATGCGTCATCCTCGGAGACGGGCGCGACGGCGAAGGCCACGTCTTTGAGCGCCTCGGTGAAGATGCCGCCCAAGCCGAACATGACCACCGGACCGAAGAGTAGATCGCGGACCAGGCCCACCACGAACTCTCGCTTGCCTTGGACCATGTGCTCCACCAGCACCCCGTCGAGCGCCGCCCCGGCGGTCGCGGCCCGAGACTCCAGCGTCCGGTATGCCTCGCGGACCTCGGTCTCGTCGCTGATGCGGAGCAGCACCAGCCCTGCGTCCGTCTTGTGTTGGATGGTGGGAGTGACACCCTTCATCACCACCGGGAAGCCGATCTTGACGGCCAGCTTCACAGCGGCATCGACCGAAGTCACGGTGCCGCCCTTGGGGACCTCGATACCGTAAGCGGCGAAGAACTGCTTGCCGACATCCTCGTCCATAACCTCGGCGCCACTCGCAAGTGCCTGCTCTATGAAAGCGCGTCCCGGGCGCGCGGTGGTTCTCTCTCCGGGGCCAGCCATAGCCGTTCTGCCTCCCGTTCTGATTGATGAGACTCCAGTATCCCCGATGGGGACCGATTAGGGAACGGACTAGATGTTCTTGCCGGACCGCCGCGCATCTCGTTCCGCGGAATCAACCGTGCAGCCGCCCAAACATGCCTCTTCGCACTCGAACTCGCACGGTTCGACGTGTATGTTGACCCGGCTCTCGGCCAGACGCTCCTTGATGGCCGCGACGATATCGTCGTTCAGGGTGTGTGCGGCTCCGACCGACATGTGTTCGTCCACGACCAGATGGAACTCGATGAAACGGTTCGGCCCCGCCTTGCGGGTACGCAGGTGGTGGAAGCTGCGCACCTGAGGCCAGCCGTCGTGGATGAACTGCTTGATCCAAGCCACGTCCTCGTCGGGCAGGCTCACATCCATGAGGTCGCGCCCCGACTCGCGGGCGAGGTCCCAGGCCGCCTTCAGGATCAAGAGCGCCACCAGGATGGCCACCACCGGATCGAGCCAGCGCAGATCGACACCAGGCGAGATCATCCCTACTACCCAGATGACCAGCAGCCCCACCATGACTCCGGTGGACGTGTATACGTCGGTGCGGAGATGCCAGGCGTCGGCCTTCAAGGCCACCGAATCGGTCTCTTTGCTCACCTTGAATAAGTGTCCCGACACGAAGAGGTTGACCAAGGCCGAGACGAGCATGACTCCCACGCCCCAGAAGGGCATGCTTATCTCCTGCGGGTCGATGAGTTTGCGTATCGCCTCGTAAATGATCCAGGCCGCGGCTGCGAAGATGAGCAGAGCCTCGATGGTCCCTGAGATGTTCTCAACCTTGCCGTGGCCGAATGGATGCCGTTCATCCGCCTCTCGGCCGGAGGCGCGGACGGCAAACAGAGCAATCAACGCGGCCACCAGGTCCACGCCGGAATGGATGGCCTCGGAAAGGACGGCGACCGACCCGATCAAGAGGCCCGCCACCACTTTGAGGATGATAAGCAGGGAGTTGGAAGCCACCGAGAGGATGGCGGCGGCGGTCTTCTTGTCGACTACGACCGGCATCAGGAAACCTCCACATGCACAAGAAGCCCTGCGGGAACTGATTCGTCCCGCAGGGCTCACATACCTGCCGCCCTACCGCTCGCAAGGCCCGGCTACACCTTGTCGTGCGCCCAGGAGGCCGCGGCGGTGCTGTCTGATCGAACAGCAGTAAGCGTCAGAAGATGGCGACCTCTAGAACTCGACCGTCCGTGAAGGAGCGGTGAAGGACGAGAAGGTGGCTGTAGCGTCCTTCAGGTAAAGCACCTGGCAATTACCATCGGTCGCTGAATATCTGTCCTTGAGTTGGGGATAAGCGTCGAGCATACTCTCCAAGGCCTCGACTCGAGGGTCATCGACCACCGTCGCTGCCACCCGGATCCATTCGTCGCCGTCGAAAGCGCAGATCTCGACTCTCGGGTTGGCCGTCATCTGCTTGGAGACGTCCTTGACCTTGCCCGTCTGGATGTACAGCTTGCCCTCGAAGAGATGGATGGTACCGAAGGCGCGCACCCGCGGCTGACCGCCCTCCACAGTCGCCAGGTAGTATGCGCCGCACTTCTTCAAAAAGTCGTGAACTTCCTGCATAGTCCCTTCCTCCGTTGTCATCGGCTTCAGCGCACTATGGTACTTGCGGGCGGCGGACGAATCAAACACGAGGTGTGTTCGGGCGCACGCGGACGAATGGTGGAGGCGGGGGGAATCGAACCCCCGTCCGAAACCCGTCTGGCCCAGGTCTCTACGAGCGTAGCCCCTACTACAAATCTCGCCTCGCGCCCCCGTAGGAGCTGGGTGCGTCCGACCAACCACCTAAGATGTCCCCCCGACGCCGGCGGCCCTCGCCGGGAGTAAGCCCGCCTGGTTTATGCCGCGACCCTCCACGACGGGCCGAGGAGGCGCGACAGGCGCTTAAGTCTTGTTCAGACTAAGCGGCCAGAGCCAATTCGGAATCGGCAATTGTTGTTTTCCAGCCTGTTTAACGAGAACTGCTGGAATCTCGGCTCGCTACCCAAACTCAGACATGAGCCCCGTCGAAACCATGTCGCCCCCACGAGACCCAGGCGCCCGGCTTCCGATGGCCGCGCTGACTGAGTATATGGATTATACCCGATAGCGAAGACGAGAACGCCGGCAGACACGAAGTGCTCCTCCTTCATGCCACACCTCGCTCCCTTTGAGTCCGAGCTTATGGTTGTGGGCGCATTGTGCTCATACCATGAAGGCCGATGTGATCAGACCTACGTACCAGGTCGGAGACAGGTATCAGGTCGGAGACGTCGCGCCGGAGATGCCCGCGCGCGGAGGTGGGCGAGCCGCGGACAGTACACCGCTCGCGGAAGCGTCTCCCCACTTGGGAGACTTCCCCTTGTCGGACGGCGCAGGTCCTAGTAGCAGGTCCACCCGCCGTCGACCACCACCGCCTGCCCGTTGATGTAAGACGAGCCGTCCGAGGCGAGGAAGACGGCCACGTCGGCGATCTCCTCCGACTCGCCCGGGCGCTCCACCAGGCTCATGCCCTTCTCCGCGATGGCCTTGCCGCTCTCATTGAGCCGGTCCAAGAATTCCTGGCTCTCGAACTCCTTCTTGATCGATCCCGGGCAGATCGCGTTGCAGCGTATGTTCTTGTTCGCATACATATAGGCGGTGTTCTTGGTGAGTCCGATGAGGCCGTGCTTGGAGGCCGTGTAGGCTGCGCCCGCTCTGCAGCCGAAAAGGCCGGCCACCGAGGCGATGTTGATGATCACGCCTCCGCCCAGACCCTCGAACTCCTTTATGACCCGTCGCATGGCGTACGCGGGTGCGCCGAGATTCAGGATCATGACCTTCTCGAACTTCTCGTCGTCGAACTCGCCCACGGGACTGTAGTCGTCCATGATGCCGGCGTTGTTGACGAGCACGTCGACCCTCCCGAACCGCTCCACGGCCTCATCGATCATGAGCACGATGTGCTCCTTGTTGGTCATATCTCCCACGAAGGGCACGATCTCCCCACCGTGACGGGCGGCATACTCCGCGAGCTCATCCAGCCGCTTGCGACCCATGGCGACCGCGAGCACGCTGGCGCCTTCGCGAGAGAACATGTCGCAGATGGCCCTCCCCAGCTTCGAGCCGGCGCCTGTTACCACCACAACCTTGTTCTTGAGCCTCATTCTTCTGCTCCCCTATTCGCCGAAAAGCCACTTGGTCCGGATGGCCTGTGTCATGTTGTAGATGTCGAGGGTCTTGTAGAAGGCGTCCATGTTCTTGATGGTCGCTCCCAGAGGGACATCACAGCCCGTCGACAGCACGAAATTCCTGTACTTGCTCATCTGCTCCAGCAGTTCCAGGGTCCGGCTCTTGACGTCGAACGCTTCGCCCATCTTCATGACCTTGAGAGGATCGACATTGCCGAAGCCGAGCACTTCCGCGGGAAGCTGCGGCATGACCTGACTCATATTGACCACGTTGCCGAAATGGAGTCCCCTCGCCCCCGTGAAAAGCATGGAGGTGACCTGCCCGGAGGCGTTGCCGCAGTTGTGCAGGATCACCACAAACGACTCGTCCTGCGTGGCATCCACCATCCTCTTGATGTAATCGGAGGAGAACGTCTGGCAGAAGGCCGGCGAGATCAGTCCGGCGGCAGGCTCCGCGATGAGCAGACCGTTGGCGCCGGCCTCTTTGAAGGCGCGGGCGTAGGAGACGAGGAACTCTGTGGCCTTCTCCAGGAGGACGTGTACGAGGTCGGGATCGCGCCTGGTGGCCGACATGAGCTCACTCATCTCCATAAGCCTGCAGGAAAGCGAGAACGGGCCGATGATGCCGCCCAACACAGGACGGTCATGGATCCGGCCGGCCGCCAGGCGGGCGGCTCTTAGATACTCCCAGGTCCGGCCTGCCCCCACACGGGGCGCCGTCAGAGCCTCGATGCTCGCCAGATCGGTGACGACTGCGGAGCGGATATTGGGCGGTTCCTTCTCCGGGAACTCCACCCGGCAGCCGAACGCTTCGGCCTCGACGGAAAGGTCCATCTGGGTGAGCGCCGCTATCGCGGGATACTTGCTCGCCAAGGCGACGATGCAGTCCGCCTGCGCCTGACCGTCAACGTACACCATGCCGGGCGGCTTCCCGATGAGCTCCATCCCCACGGAGGTCGTGATGGGCATAGCCTGTCTGGAGTCGGAACCAAGGACCCTCTGCAACCACTCAGTCGTGTTGAACTCCATGCGGGACCCCGACCTTTCTATTCGTCCCGGTCGCCACGCCGGAAGGCCCGCTCCATGTCACGCGCAGCCTCCCTCTTTGCAAGCGTCTGACGTTTGTCGTAGAGGGCTTTACCCTTGGCGAGCCCGATCTCAACCTTAGCCCTGCCGTCCTTGAAGTACATCTTAGTGGGCACCAGAGTGTAGCCGGCCACCTGCACCTTGCCGAAAAGACGGCGCAGTTCGCGGCCATGCACCAGCAGCTTGCGTTTACGCAGGGGGTCGTGGTTGAAGATATTGCCCTGCTCATAGGGGCTGATGTGCATCCCGATGAGCCAGAGTTCGCCTTTCTCGACGGCCGCGTAGGAGTCGCGCAGGTTGACCCGCCCCGCCCGCAGCGACTTGACCTCGGTGCCGGTGAGGACGATACCCGCCTCCAGTGTCTCCTCGATGAAGTAGTCGTGGAAGGCCTTCTTATTCTGTGCGATGGGCTTGATGCCGGTGGGCTTCATGGTGCGAGGAGTATATCCGAAGGACGCCCTGGTCATGGAGGCGAGGGCGCTACGGGCACCTGCATGGTGGAACCAGGCGCTGCACCCGACAAGGTTCTTCGACCGGTCGACGTGGACTGCCCCTTTGCAGCAAGTCTCTGTCAGAACGGCGTCTCACCACACGATCCTTCTAGCGCCGCCCACGTCCTCGGCTCTGCGGCGGCCGAGCGGCGCGGGGAGCCCGAGTCCGAGTGGTCTTTGTCTTCCCCGACGCGACATGACGTCCTCGAGAGCCGCCGCGATCGCCGGCGACACGGCGCCGCCCCGGCGAAGTGCCCGGGTCGTCGACCGACCCCGGCGCGACCGCTCCGGCAGCATAGTCATGGCCGTCGTCGCCGTCGAGATCGCCGGCCGGCGCCAGATCCACCCTCCCTCGCGCCTCATCGATCGCCAGGACCCGTACCGGCAACAGGTCGGCGACCTTGTAGGCGCGCGCCGAACGTCTACCGACGAGCGCCGTCTCCAGGTCGTTCAACTCGTAGTAGTCGTCCGGTAATCGGCTCACGGACAGATAGCCCTCGAACAAGCGCTCGAAGAGGACGAACATGCCGCGGCGGGTCAAGCTGAGGATCTGTCCTTCGAAGACGTCTTCCTGCCGGCCGTCTTCGTCAAGACGGCGGCGAAGCAGATGCGCGAGCACGATGTCGTCAGCCTTCAGTTCGACCTTGGCGGCCTCCCGCTCCGTGGCAGAGCAGTGCTCGGCCCAATCCGCCAGCGTGGTCGTAGTGGGCGCCGGACCCAGTCCCAGTGCGGCCAGCAGTCCCCGATGAACCAGCAGGTCGGGGTAGCGGCGGATGGGCGACGTGAAGTGGCAATAGGTCTGCGATGCAAGCCCGAAATGTCCGATGTTGACGGTCTGATAGACGGCCCGCGATTGAGCCCGAAGCACCTGTTGCACCAACGCCGCCTTGCCCCGGCCGGGCGGTGTATACCGGTCGACCCAAGCGGCCGTCTCCCGCGTGACCCGGCGGATCTCCTGCGGCGTTGCGGCCGGAGCATCGTAGTCCGGCGTAGGAAGTCCGAGGCTGGAGAGGACGTCGAACAGGCGGTCCAGATTGAAAGGGTCGGGCAGGTCGTGCACTCGGTACACGGTGGGAACGCGCTCCTTCTCCAGGAAAGAGGCCACTTGCTCATTGGCCAGCACCATGAAGTTCTCGATGAACCAATGGCTCTCGAGCTCCTCGCTGGGATCGGCTCCGACGACGCGGCCCTCCCCGTCCCACTCGAACTCCGGTTCGGTGGATTCGATACGCAGGCTGCCGCGCTGGTATCGGAGTCCGCGCAGAGTCTGTGCCAGCCTCCTTCCCATATCGAGCGGCTGTTCCAGATCCGGGTCGACCGGCTCCTTCACCCGGAACATACGTTCCACCTGCTCATAATCCATGCGCTTATCGCTGCGGATGAGAGAGCGATAGAAGCGACTCCCCAGCACCTCCCCCGTGTCGTCCACCTCCATCTCCACCGTGACCGCTTTCCGGTCCTCACCCGGACGAAGTGAGCACACACCCGATGACAACTGGGGTGGCAGCATCGGCTCCACACCGGTGGCCACGTACACCGAGTTGCCGCGCCTGAGGGCCTCCTTGTCGAGGGCGGTCCTCTCCGCCACGAAGTAGGAGACGTCGGCGATGTGGACGTAGACGGTGGTCGTGCCTCGAGGGGTCCGCTCGAACGAGAGTGCGTCGTCGAAATCCCGGGCCGTCACCGGATCGATGGTGAAGGTATAGAGATCCCGAAGATCGACGCGGTAAGAGTCCGTCTCCGACTCTGCCTCGGCCGCCGTCGCCGCTTCTGCCAAGACCTTGGGGGTGAAACCCCGCTTGACTAGATGATCGACGAGCAGCGCGTCTAGAACGTCCTCGAGCGAGTTGCTCTTGCCGAGAGAACGGATGATCTTGGCCTTGAAACCATACGAGAAGGTGAACAGCACCAGGTCGCCCGGTTGTGGCCGGATCGGACTCCGTTCCACGGGCAACGCCGGACCGGGCTGGAACAGCGGTTCGACCTCCAAGCTCTTACCCCGACGGACTATGACTCCCGCGATGCTGGCCGACCGCCCGGTGGGATCGCCGGCGGGGATGAGGCCGGCGCGCGCGAGCTGGGCTCGGCGCTTGTCCGAACGACTGCGCCCCGGAGTGTGCCGCGCCATCGTCACTACCCCCGGGAGACCCGCGCCGAGGGGCGCCCGGCCCGCCTGCGTTTAGACGTGGCAGGCAGGAGCTCCAGGCTGACCCATTCAGCCTCGTAGAGGCGGCGGCCGGGAGCAAAACCACGATCTCCGGCGACCTCCAGCAGCCTGCATTCTTGATTCCCGGCCAGAATGCCGGACACCACCAGCCTACGCGGCGGCTCGGGTGCGACGGCCTCGTCGAGGGCGTCGGCTCCGGCGTCGGCTCCGGCGTCGGCTCCGGTGACGACGGCTCGGTCGGCAACGTCTTCTACGCCGCCCGGTGAGCCCACGTTCGCCGCCTTTGCGGCGCTCGAAGCGCTTCTGTCGCCGCTCAACCTGCACATCAACGCGACCACCGGCTCCAACGTCATATTGGCAAGCACGGTAGCTCCGGCGAACCAGCCGGCGGGCGCCGCGGCCAGATCCGTCTCGTGGATCCTCACGACCCCCTGCACCCCGTTGCCCTCCACGTTCTCACGGGCCGATAGGAGCGCCAGCGGGTCGTTGTCGAAGGCCTCGACGGGACCCCAGCCGAGCTTCGCAGCCGCGATGGCCAGGATGCCCGAACCGGTACCCGCGTCGATCACCGGGCCCCGCGGCTTCTCGAGTTGCAGCAGCTGAAGAACACCCCTGGTGGTGGGATGCAGTCCGGTGCCGAAACCGAGGCCCGGGTTGATGGCCACGTCCGCCGCCGGCCCACCCTCCTCGGCGTGCGGCGCACCGCCCGCGACCGGCGGCTCCCACGGCGGACGGATGCGCACACTTCCGACCTCGACAGGTCGGAAGTGATCTCTCCATCCTTCTACCCAGTCCCGCGGCACTTCCCGGATCTCCACCGCCACATCCGCCGGAACGACCAATCCGACGGGGAGAGCCGCCAACACGTCATCCGACTCAGGCGAGGCGCCCTGCGCCGGATAGAAGACCAGAGTCACAAGTCTCGCACCGTCGCCCCGCGCGATCGCCGCCGCATCCGTCCCGGACGGCGCGTCCGCGCTCCCGCACTCCGTATCCGGCCGGGGCGCCCCGCCGGGCGCACGGCCGACGGCCGCGACGCCGCCCGCGGCCGACCCGCCCTCCACTTCGAACGGCCCGAATAGATCCATCAGCACGGCCCCGGCCACCTCGGAGACGCTCTCCGGAAGGGTTACGCAAAGGGCGCGATCCACGCCGCTCAGGGCACACCTTCCCCGCTCGGATGTTCCCCGTGCAGGCGCGCGCGGGATCCGTCAAGCCCCTGAGCCACCGATGAGGGGGTGCCGGCCCGGCCGCCGACCGTCTCCGCGTTGGCCCTGAAGTAGTCCACGGAGACGACGTGTTCCGGCCGAACCTGGAGTGAAGCCAAGATAGTCTGAAAGGCCGGCGGGTCAGGCTTGAACAGTAGAGTTGATGTCCGCGTCACTCTACCGGGCCCGTCAGCTGCTGAACCAATTGCGCAACTTGTGCAGGACTCCTTCGTCGCGGTCGCCATAGTGCTCGGTCCCGCAGGCCTCCTCGAACTCTTGGAGTATTCTCCGCTGGTTGTCGTCCAGGTCACGCGGCACGAGCACCCGGATGAGGATCTCCTGATCGCCGCGGCCGCGGCCGTGCAGGTTGGGCACCCCCTTGCCACGGAGCACTTTGATCTCCCCCGGCTGGGTGCCGGGCTCGAAGGTCACCTCCTCGTCGCCGTCCAAGGTAGGGATGGTGAGGGTGACGCCCACCGCCGCCTGTATCATAGTGAGATCCGCTCCGTAGAGGATGTCATCACCGCGGCGCTCGAACAGCTCGTGCGGAGTCACCCTGACGTGCACGTACAGGTCGCCGGCGTGTGCTCCCCGCTCGCCAGCGCCGCCGCGTCCCGGCACCCGGATGCGTTGCCCGGCGTCGATGCCGGCCGGTATCTGCACCGTGACCTTGCGTTCCGCGTGCACCCGGCCTTCACCCCGGCATTCTTCGCAGGGCGATTCGACGATCTGTCCGGTCGCCCCACAGCGCGGACACGGACCGGTCTGCACGAACTGTCCCAGGATGGTGCGGCGCACAGTACGTACCCGGCCCACGCCCCCGCATTCGGGGCAGGTCTTGAGCGACGAGGGGTCGGCCGCCCCCAGACCTCCACAGCCGGTGCAGACCCCGTAGGCCCCAAAGGTGATCTCCCTCTCTACCCCGAAGGCGGCTTCTTCCAGGGTCAGCTCCACCTCGACAGCCAGGTCCTGCCCCGGGGCCGGGCCGGCCGGACGAGCCCTCCCGAAAGGCCCTCCGTCGAACGCGCCGCCGCCGAACGCTCCTCCGCCGAACAGATTCTCAAAGAGGTCGCCGAATCCCGAGAAACCGTCGAAGCCGAAGCCGCCGGCGCCGGCGGCGCCGCGGCGGAGTCCGTCGTGCCCGTAGGCATCGTAGACGCTGCGCTTCTCTTGGTCGGAGAGCACCTCGTATGCTTCGGTGGCCTCCTTGAACTTCTCTTCGCACCCGGGATCGTTGCAGTTGACGTCGGGATGCAGCTCCCGGGCGAGTTTGCGATAGGCCTTCTTGATCTGTTGGACATCGGCGTCGCGAGAGACCCCGAGCACCTCATAGTAATCGCGTTTCATCAGCGTAGATCGATCCCCGTCAGTGATTGGTTGATGTGCGAGCGCTACTCGTAGCGCTCCCCGACCATGTCGGATAGTAACATCGCGGTCTCCCGTACTGTGGCGATGGCCGTCTCGTAATCCATGCGCGTCGGGCCCACCAGACTGACGGTCCCCAAGCTGCGCTGGGGCAGACCATAGCCGGCGGCCACCACCGAGAACGGCTGCAGAGCCGACGCTTCGTGCTCGCTGCCTATCCTCACCACCACGGCGCCCGTGTCGAGCGCAGCCCTGAGGACATGGAGCAGGACGAACCTCTCTTCCAGAAGAGAGAGTAGATCGCGCAGCGACGACACGTCCTGCAGCCGGGACTCGCCCAACAACCGAGACGCCCCACCCACGAAGAGCTCCTCCTGGTACTGCTCGTCGACCAGTTTCTCGAACGCCGGCGCCAGGGCTTTGAGGAACCCGGACTCGCGTGCGCTCAACTCGGGGCTCTCAAGCACCCGACGGATGAGCCTGGCCGTAAGGGCCTGGTCGGCAAAGGTCTCATTGAGATAGGTACGGGCCCATTCCACCAATCCAGAATCGAGGGCCTGTGGCCAGTCGATCGCACCTTTCATGACCGCGCCGGTGGAGACGATGAACACGTACATCAACTGGTCTGGATGCAGCGCCAGCAGTTCTACGTGAACGAGCCGGGCTCCGCTCACACGCGGGGCGAGGATAAGGGCCAGCAGATTGGTGGCGCGCGACATCGCATCGGTGGCCTGTCTGAGAGCGGTGTCGATCTCTCCCGCCAGGTCCTCCGACAGTACCGTCCCCAGAGCGTTGGAGCTGCCCCGCGCGCGGGCGTCTGCTCGGGAGGCGGAACGATCGATCAGCTGGTCGACGAACTCGCGATAGCCGAGATCAGTCGGCATACGACCGGCCGAAGTGTGCGGATGCGTCAGGTAGCCCCTCTCCTCGAGCTGGGCGAACTCGCTCCGCACCGTAGACGACGAGACACGGAGTCCCGCCAGTTCTACCAGCTCTCTGGAAGACACGGGCAGACCCGTACCGATGTATCGCTCGGTGACGGTGTTAAGGATAGTGCGTTGTCGTTCTGTGAGTGCCATCGTCCGTCTGCGCCCCCGAGCGTCACTCCCCTGAGTCGGCAAGGAGCGCTCCAAGAACCGCATTACTTACATTCAAAAACCCTGGATTCAAGCGGAGTTTACCACAGCGTCTCTCCAGACAGCCCTGGGCGAGGAGCCGATCTCGAGCCTCTAGATCGAGCACAGGGAGGATCACCGATTCGACTACTCCCTCGACGGTCCGAAGACCGAGCATGGCCTTCTCCCAGAGACGCGTCACGGGTGAGAGCCACTCGATCTGCGGAGATTCTCCCGACAGATAGCCGGCCACCGTGCAGGGATTGGTGCGACGTTCGGCGCCAAGTGTCGATACCGCCGACGCTCCGATGCCCAAATAATCGTCACCTCGCCAGTAGGCCTGGTTGTGCCGGCATTCATGCCCCGGCAGAGCGAAGTTGGAGACCTCATAGCGATGATAGCCCGCCGACTCCAACCGGGCGACCGCCATAGCGTAGTGCTCCTCCGCGAAGGCGCCGGCGGCCCCCCGGGCCCCGGCGCCGAGGGTCGTCTCGACCCGGGTGGCGAACTCAGTGGTGTAGGTGAGGTCGTACAGCGAGATGTGGGACGGGCCGGCGGCGACCGCCGCATCCAGGTCGGCACACGCCTCGTCCCAGGTCTGCCCCGGTATACCGAACACCAGGTCGATGTTCCACTCCTGCCGGCCGCTCGCGCCGATAACCGTGAGCGCCTCGTCGATCTCTTCTTGTGCCACTCGGCGGCCGAGCGCCGCGCGGAGCGCCGGCGCGAAAGACTGGATCCCCAATGAGAACCGGCTCACTCCCTCCGCCGTCAGCCACTCCAAGAGGGGCCGATCGATGGTCCCCGGGTTGGCCTCGATGGTGAACTCGGGCGTCCCGCCCGACCGATCCAAGCGGGACGCGAGCTGCCGCACCAGCCCGGCCAGTAGCTCCGCGGGCAGAATAGTGGGTGTACCGCCGCCGAGGTATATGGTCTCGAACATCACGGGCGCGGCTCGCACGGCCGCCGGTCCTGCAGAGGGCGCGGTTCGCGCAACCGCCGGTCCTGCAGAGGGCGCGGTTCGCGTCGGCGTCGGCTTCGCGCCGCCCGACTTCACGTGGCCGCCGCCACCGTCTTCTACCCGGCCCCGCTCCTCCAGTTCAGCCAGCAGAGCCTCCACATACTGCTCCACTCGACCTGCCTCCCCACGGGGTCCCAGCGGCTCCGAGGCGAAATCGCAGTATGCACAACGTGAACGGCAGAAAGGAACATGGACGTACAGATGCTTCACGATCATGTACCTCCGGGACGTCGGCCGAGCGGGCGCTCCCAGCACGGCCGGACAGGCCCCAAGCGTCCACCGGAGGTCAGCGGCCCAGGACCCCCAGCACCACCAGCACTACACCCAGGACTACACTGACGCCGCCCAACATCGCCGTCCACGAGGTCCAAGCCTTCTTGCTCCGCCGGTCGGCCCGCGTAGCCCCGTCTTCACTCATGGCCTCCGCACGCCGCGCCGCCAGCTGCTCCTGTTCAGCCTGCATGACCTTCCCCGCCGCTCCGTGGCGCAGCCAGGTCTGAACGCCTCCCATGACGATCAACAACGCCCCCAGCACGATGTACTCGGTGGTCACTTCTTCCCCTCTTTCCCCTCCCCGAGATCGAGTACGGCCAAGAACGCCTCCTGCGGGATCTCCACGTTACCCACCATCTTCATGCGTTTCTTGCCCGCCTTCTGCTTCTCGAGCAGCTTGCGCTTGCGAGAGATATCGCCACCATAGCACTTGGCCAAGACGTCTTTGCGGAGCGCCGCCACGTTCTCGCGGGCGATGATGCGGCTCCCCACCGCAGCCTGGATCGCGATCTCGAACATCTGCCTGGGGATCTTCTTGCGCAGCTTCTCCGCCAGCCCCCGCCCTATGGAGTAGGCGCGGTCTTCGTGCACGATCAGGCTGAGCGCATCCACGATCTCACCGGCCACGCGTATATCCAGGCGCACCAGGTCACCCGGCTCGTAGTCCTTGAGCTCGTAGTCGAGGCTGGCGTATCCGCGGCTCTTGGTCTTGAGGAGGTCGTAGAAGTCCAGGACGATCTCGGCCAGCGGGAGGGCATAGTCGAGCCGCACCCGGTCCGTGGTCAGGTACTCCATGTGCTCGAAACGACCCCGCTTGTCGTTACACAGCTCCATCACCGGCCCCACGAAGTCCGACGGCACCAGGATGGTCGCTGCTATGTAAGGCTCACGCACTTCTTTGATGGAGCCGGAGTCGGCGGGGAAGTCCACCGGGTTGCTGATCCCGAGGACCTCGCCGGTGACCAGCTCTATATCGTAGTGGACGTTGGGCGTGGTGGCCAGCAGATCGAGATCGAACTCCCTCTCTAGGCGCTCCCGGATGATCTCCATGTGAAGCAACCCCAAGAACCCACAGCGGAATCCGAATCCCAAAGCCTGGCTCGTTTCCGGTTCGTAGTGGAGAGAGGCATCGTTCAGTTTGAGCTTCTCAAGGGCGTCGCGGAGTTCCGGATAGTCCTCTCCATCGACGGGGAACAGCCCGCAGAACACCATGGGCGTGATGTCGCGGTAACCGGGAAGAGGTTCCTCGGCGGGATGGACCGCGCTGGTGAGAGTGTCCCCCACGCGCAGGTCCGCGACTTCTTTGATCGCGGGGATGATGTAGCCCACCTCCCCCGCACGGAGCACGTCCGTCTTCTGCATATCGGGGCTGAAGATGCCCACTTCTTCTATTTCGCTACGACGTCCGGTGGCCATAGCAAGCACGGGGTCGTTCTTGCGGAAGCTGCCGTCGCGTACGCGTACGAAGGCCACCACGCCCCGATACTGATTGTAGACCGAGTCGAAGATGAGGGCGCGAGGCGGACCGTCAGGGTCGCCCTGCGGCGGCGGGACGGCGTGCACCACCGCTTCGAGCACGGCGGATACTCCCTCGCCGGTCTTGGCAGAGATCGAGAGGATGTCGGAGCGCGGGCACCCGATCACCGAGACGATCTCTTCTGCCCGCTTCTCGGGCTCCGCACCCGGCAGGTCGATCTTGTTGAGCACCGGCACCAGCTCCAAGTCGTTCTCGAGCGCAAGGAGGGTGTTGGCCAGAGTCTGCGCCTCCACCCCCTGCGTAGCGTCGACCACCAAGACGGCTCCCTCACATGCGGCCAGACTTCGCGACACCTCGTAGGTGAAGTCCACATGACCCGGCGTGTCGATGAGGTTGAACTGATAGTCCTCGCCGTCTTCGGAACGGTAGTTGATCCGCACGGCCTGAGCCTTGATCGTGATGCCCCGCTCACGCTCTAGGTCCATACGGTCGAGTACCTGCTCGCGCATCTCCCGCTCGGCCAAGGTGCCCGTGAGCTGCAGGATACGGTCGGCCAGAGTGGATTTCCCATGGTCGATGTGGGCGATGATGCTGAAGTTGCGGATATGGTCGAAAGTAGTCATCAGGACCGCTGAAAGACAGCGTTTCGCCGCCGGGGTGCGATGGGCGTGCGCAAGACGAGGACGCAGGGAGCGCCAACAGCAGCGCTATTGGCGCGACTGAGGACGACGCATTGCGCCGCCCGGTGCGGCCTGGTGGCCGAGACTCTGTCTTTCGGCATCTCCATCAGGTTGAGTAGTTTAGCGGAAAGGAGTCGGGCAGAGCCGCCTTGTGTGCGGAGCGATCAAGTGGCATCTAGACACACGACGAGCCGCTCTCGGCCAAGCGGACGCCATCACACTCCTATGCGGGGCGTGCGCACCACCTCGATCCACACTCGTGCCCTCATCCGAAGCCGGCAAGGCATGCGCACTAAGTTTCACTCGCCGTAGGTCGGGATATATAGCCTGTGACACACCGCTGAGATCACCGTGGAGAGCTACGTCTTCCGAAGCAGAAGCGCCCTTCCCGGCCCCGCGGCGTCGTCAGGCGCCGGCGATACCGACGCCGGCGATACCGACGTCTGATTCCTGACGTCGAGGAGACCCGTAGGTTACATAACGGTTCCAGGGAGCCAAAAATGGCCAACGAGCAAACAGAGATGGCTATCCCCGACAATGTCCAGGATGACTGGCAGGAAATCCTCGACATCCTGGCACAGCTTTGTGAGGTGCCCGCTGCGTTGATCATGAGGTTACGCGACTCTGATATTGAGGTGTTTCTTGCCAGCATCACCGCCGGCAATCCTTATCATCCCGGCGATAGTGAACATTTTGAAGGGTCCGGTCTGTATTGCGAGACTGTGGTCAAGTCCAAGCTTCCACTACTCGTTCCAGATGCTTCGGCGGACGAACGCTGGCAAGACAGTCCCGACCTCGCATTAGACATGATCTCCTACTTAGGGATGCCTATCTTATGGCCGGGAGGAAAACCGTTTGGCACCATTTGCATTCTCGATAATAAACGCAATGAATATTCTCAGTTATTACAACAACTTATAAGCAAATTCAAAGATATAATAGAGTCCCATCTTTCTATTTTATACGTGAACCGTTCCTTAGGAGATAACAACAAACAATTGATAGACTACCTAATGGAGCTTCAAGCCTTTCGCGATATCGTTCCTATCTGCTCATATTGCAAAGCTATTAAGACTCCACAGGGCGACTGGAATCCCATTGAACACTACCTAATACGACATCCCATAGCGGATTTCAGTCACGGTATCTGTCCAGAATGTATGAGGAGACTTCATCCCGATCTTGATGAAGACTCCTAGTATCCTCAGTTGAAAGTACAGGAAAATACATCATCATGGCCAACCATGCCTGCAAATAACGGGCACATAGACGGTGAGATCGGGGTTACGGCCTGGGTGGTCGATGATACCGACTTCCCCATAGAGGGGGCGCACTCGCCCAGGGCGAAGCGTCGGTATTCGGGTATCCTCGCCAGAGCCGGACAGGCTCCGCGAAGCGTTCCGTAGGCGGCTGCCAGATGCGCTTTGCTCTTGCCGTCTTCGTCTTAACGTTTCTGCAATCCGTCCATATTCGCCCCAGCTCCTTAGAGAATATGGAGTCGGCCCTGCCGCGCCTTCCCATGTTTCCCCGGCGCTCAGAGAACTGGTACTCTCGAACCGGTAAGACATGGAAGTGAGAACCGCAAATACCATCATATACTGCTCGAGATTCGCCGAGACGGTGGACTTCTACCAGAATAGGCTGGGGCTGCCGGTCACTGCCGAGTTCGGCTGGTTCGTGGAGTTCGAATTGAATGAGTGCTCGCGCCTCAGCGTTGCGGACCAAGGAAAGACATCGACGAAGAGCAGCGCCGGCAAAGGCCTTGTCGTCACACTGCAGGTCGATGACATCGACGAAACACACTCTCTTCTAGAAGAAGCCGGAGTCCACCCCACAGCGGTGAAGGATCACTCTTGGGGAGCAAGGGTCACACATGTCTTCGATCCCGAGGGGACTCGGATCGAATTCTGGCAACCATCGTGAAGACACCGGCCATCTCCTGCAGCCCCCGAAGCACACTATGTAGCGAAACGTCCGGGCCCCAGGGCGTGGCGTCCTTCACTCTGCCCTTCGCTGCCCGCCAATATTTGCAAGAGGCGTCTTCTTCTCGGCGTCACCCGGATGGTCGAACGCCTCGGCGACTGAGAGACAGGCGGATACGGACTCGAATGGCACCCCGAAGAACAGGGAGGGAGATATGGACCTCGGTATCCGTGGCAGAAGAGCCATAGTCTGCGCATCGAGCCGTGGGCTCGGCCGGGCCTGCGCCCTGGCGCTCGCCGAGGCGGGGGTCACGCTCGTCATCAACGGCCGCGACCCCGCCGCACTCGAGAGGACCGCGGAGGAGATCCGGAAGATCACCGGCGCAGACGTAACGCCGGTAGCCGCCGACATCAGCACCCCGGAGGGCCAGGCGAAGGTACTAGCCGCCTGCCCAGAACCGGACATCCTCGTCAACAACAATGCAGGACCGCCCTTCCGCGATTACCGCGCTCTGGATAGACAGGCCATGCTGGACGGCGTGACGATGAACATGGTCACCCCCATCGAGCTCATCCAGAGGGTCGTCGATCCCATGGCGGACAAGGGGTTCGGTCGGATAGTGAACATAACCTCGCTCAGCGTCAAGATGCCGATGGCCGGACTGGACCTGTCGAGCGGAGCCCGGGCCGGACTGACGGCCTTCCTCGCGGGCGTGGCCCACACCGTGGCCGACAAGAACGTCACCATCAACAACCTGCTCCCCGGCTACTTCGATACCGACCGCCTTCGCAAGGGCTTCGCAGCCTCCGCGGAACGGACCGGGCGCCCCGAAGAAGAGATCGCAGCCGAGTGGGAGGCCTCCGTCCCGGCCAAACGCCTCGGCACTCCCGCCGACCTGGGCCACATGTGCGCCTTTCTGTGCAGCGTATATGCGGGATACATCACCGGGCAGAACATCTTGATGGACGGCGGCCTCTACCCCAGCGCCTTCTAGCAGTTTCGCGGCCCTCGGTGGCCACCCGGACGGCATGGTCCGGGATCGATCTCCATCAGCCGACTTGACAAGAAGCGAATGCGCGTTCTTAATGCGACTGATCAGTCCGTCGCATGCGGTCGCTCCCTGCATGCAGAGTTCCTGGGATGTTCTGCGACACGAGGAGGGGATTCGCGTGGGCAAGAAGACCGGCATCGCGTTGGGGGTCATCGGTTTCGTCCTGGTCGTGGTCGCGATCGTGTGGTGGGTAGTGCTGGGACCGGTGTTGACGAAGCTCCCTGACGACATCAACAGCCCGATGGACTTTGAAGGGAACCTGACCTACTACGTCGACCCTGCCACCAAGCAGGCTCTTCCATCGGGTCAAGAGATCGTCCTTCCCCTCAAGGTGTCTCGCGTGTTCTCCTCCATCCCCAACCTCTACACCTCTGACGTAGCCGTCTGTGAGGACCGCGTCGCAAGTACGGTAGCCGGGCAGGAGAGGCCGGCTCAGATCACGCAATACGCTTTCGATCGAAAGACACGCAAGTGTGTCCAAAGCGACCAGAACTGGGCCTATAGCCCGAACATCCTGTTGCCCGACCGGCTCGGTCACTACGGCCCGCTCTTCTCCCGAAGCCTCAAAGTCGGGGATACCCAGTCCACCTTCTTCAGCGACGTCAACAAGGCCTTCGACCTGAAAGTCGTGGAGAAGATCAAGAACTACAACGGCCTGGGCATCACCGTGCTGAAGGTCGACTCAGCGCGCCCGGCCACCGAGTACCACCCCGCCGTCGCCCAAGCACTGCTGGGTGGCCAGGGCCTTCCCTTGGAGTTGACTTTCGATCAGCTGAGCGCCCAGTTGAAAGCTAAGGGCCTCGACCTCGAGGCTCTGATGGCCGCACTTGCCACCGTGGCTACACCGGAGGATATGCAGGTCCTCTTGGCCATGACCCAAGAGCCCGTCAAGCTGATCTACAAACAGGAGAGCAAGGACGTCGTATACATCGAGCAGAAGACCGGCGCCACGATCGACGCCACCTTCGACCGCACGACCCTGATGCAGGTGGACACCAGCGGCCTGCTGCAGGCCTTTGCGGTCGTGGGCAAGTACGCAGCCGATCCGACAATCGGCGCGGCCATAGCGCCCGTCCTTCAGGCCGCAGGCGGGTTGACGAACGCCGAACCCACGAAAGTGTACAACCAGAACATGAGCATCATCGGTTCCAGCCGGTCGAGCCTCGCCGCGAGTGCTGAGAAGAAGATCTCGACGCTGTGCTGGGTCGAGCTCTGGGTGCCCTTGATCGTGCTGCTCGTGGGGCTGATCGTGCTCCTACTCGGAGGCTACCTGCTCCTCAAGGTTCGCAGGCGTTATGAGTGACGAGCGCAGGCCGGTCTTCATCAGCGGCCGGTAGAGCTGCATAGGCCCGGAGGCGCCGGATGGCGCCGGATGGCGCCGGATGGCGCCGGATGGCGCCGGATGGCGCCGGATGGCGCCGGATGGCGCCG
>JAAYJE010000023.1 GCA_012523095.1 Actinomycetota bacterium
AAGGCCTCTCATGCCGGTCTTCTTGAGGGCCTGCAGGGACTGGGAGCAGGTTCGGCTAAGGCCGCGACCGGCTACGACTTCACGGCCTCCGCATCCCGCGGGGAGTGCGCGGTTCTGCTATACAACCTGCTGGCCCGGGGGGCAGGACCGACCTGGACCTACCTGGCCGCCGGATACCGCCACTCCCTGGCCCTGAAGACGGACGGTTCCCTGTGGGCCTGGGGGGCGAACTCAGCCGGCCAACTGGGGGGCGGGACTACAGACCATCAACACCAACCGACCCGGGTAGCGGGAGACTGAGGACACTGCTCTCTCCAAGGAGGGGGACGGGTCGTGTTGATGGCGGCCGGGATGATGCTGGGCTGCTTCGCCAAGAAGAGGTCACCCGACGACGTCGCCCGTGGCCACGTCTATGTAGACCTCAGCCTGGCGTCCGCCGCTGGTGATGATCTCGATCTCCCATACGAGACGTCCGTCTTTCAGCCGCTCCAACTCGGCTTCGTGCACCGTGCCCGGGGTCATCGATAGAGCCTTGGTGATGGCAGTACTGATGCCCACGGAGAGGACCGCGTCGCGTTCGTAGGCAGAGAGGGTCTCAGGTTTCCGCTTGAGGATATCTCCCGTCTGGGCGTCGATGTCCAACTCGACCCCGCGTTTGTCGGAGCCGTGCACGACGACTTCCCAGACTGTCTTTCCTTGGCGCGTCTCGCGCTCGACCGAGATGACGACGCCACCCGGCACCGCAGCCTGCGCTGCGCGCACAGCCGCCTGGGCGCTCAGTGGTCCAGTCGGAGGTGGAGGAGCTGTCGCTAATGGAGCGACGGCAGCGCGGGGGGAGGGAGGGGCGCAGCCCGGTTCGCCTCGCTCTCCCTTACGGCACGGTTTGGAACCCCTCCTGGCGGAAGTGGTGATCGGTGGCCAGAGCTGTGGTCAGTTGCAGCCGGCGCATCATGACAAAACTCAAGCAGTCGGTCAGCGTGTAGTGTTTGTCCGGACGGTCGAGGAAGAGGGCCCAAGCACGACGTTCTTCGGCGGCATCGGGGTGTTCCACCTGCACCTCCGCGGCCGCACGGATGTGCGCGCCGACCTGCGCGGCCGTGTGGTGGTCTTTGCGAGACATGATGAGGCTTGCCAACTCATCCAGGACGTAGGTGCTGGTCACCAGCCTCAGTGAAGGTTCGTCCAAGAGTTTCTTGATGCGGTCGTGTTCAGGGGAACCTGCAAACAAGAGGTCGTACCAGCCCGAGGTATCGACGAAACAGGCATCCATCGCCGCGCTACCTTCGATCAGCGGCGGGAGGCCGTCCCGTGGCCTCCTCGTCTGGGTTTGGTGCGCCGGGGTGGTGTGGTGACCGACTTGCCTGTCGGTTCGGGCGCCGGCTCACCATAGAGGATCCTATCGTGGTCCTTCCCGCTGAAATCGCTCCCCGTGATAAGACCGGCCAGCTCGCGGACAGAAGGACGCTCGGATTGGATCTGCTCCATCTTCTCTCGTACCAGCGTCCGGATGATCGCAGACAGGCTGGTGCCCTCTTCAGCCGCGCGGGTCTTGAGGAAGAGGTGTTCGTCGGGCTCGAGTGTTATCTGTGTGCGGGTCATGCGTCCCATGGTAGGCATCCTGCTGTGGTCGTGGCTGAGACTTCGATCCTAGGTTGGCATCGGCGCCGTTGCACGTATCGATCATGAAAGGCTGATGTATTACATCATACATTATATGAGCACCTGATGTGCCGCGGGTCTCCTCTGCGGACGCCGCTGCATGAGCACGCGTTGGTGTCTCGCCGCCTTCGGGTTCGTCTGTGGTCTGGCCTTCGACTGGGTGATGAACCTGTGGCACGTGATCGGGTTCATCCGCCCCGTCACCTGGGAGGCGGGGTTGATGGAGGAGGCGGAGGAGTCCCGTCGACGGGTGCACGGGTGGCAGAGCAAGCGCCGAAGACAAGGAGTGATGCGATGAGGGAGTACGGCTTCGGTCTGCGGTTCTCTCTCCCGCCTGACGAGATCCACTCTGATGAACTGGTCGAGCGGCTGGGCGATGCAGGGTGTGATGACGCCTTGATCGGCATCGGTCGCGCCGGACGCATCGCCTTTGACTTCTCCCGCGAGGCGGATTCCGCGTACGACGCCATACTCAGTGCCATCGCGGACGTCAAACGAGCCCTTCCCGGCGCGGAGCTGGCGGAGGTGAGTCCCGACCTCGTCGGCGTCACCGATATTGCAGAGATCGTCGGTTGCTCGCGCCAGAACCTGCGGAAGCTCCTGCTCTCGCGTTCGTCGTCGGGCCCAGATCCGCTGCACCAGGGTAGATGGGAGGTCTGGCATCTGGCGCCGGTCCTGCGCTGGCTTGTGACTGAGAAGGACTACGCCATCGCTCCGTACTGGTTGAAGGTGTCAGAGGCTGCCATGAGGTTCAACGCGGCACTTGACGCCCGCTGGACCGACGTCGAGACCCAAGACCAGTTGCGCGCGTTGTCGGTTTACTGAGCCCCGTTTCCCGTCCGAGCCGTGGGCTATGCTCTCCCGGGAACGTTCTTAGGAGGTGCGTCCGCGATGCCGGACCGGCCGTTCGATGACTGCTACTGGGTCGAGAGAGGGAGACTCCTGGCGGGGGAGTATCCCGTCACCCGGGATCCGGCCACAGCCGGAGAGAGGCTCCGCGCGCTGGCGCGGGCCGGAGTGACGGTGTTCGTCGACCTCACCGAAGAAGGCGAGCTCGAACCCTACGCGCACCTCGTGCCTCCGCCGGCCGAGCATCTGCGCTTCCCCATCCAGGACATGTCGGTGCCGTCAAGCCCCGAGGCCATGGCCAAGATCCTGGACGGGCTCGACGCACACACCGGTGCCGGGAGCCTGGTCTACGTGCACTGCTGGGGAGGAGTGGGTCGCACGGGAACCGTGGTCGGTTGTTGGCTCGCCCGTCGGCGTGGGGGTCCGGCCGCGCTAGAGGAGTTGGAGCGGCTCTGGGCCGAGTGTCTCAAGTCAAAGACGTGGCGTTCTCCCGAGACGCCCGAACAGCGTGGCTACATACTCGAATGGGAGGTGGGACGATGACCGGCCGCCTGGCGATGACCCCCACCCGCAACAGTCGGTTCAGAGGCGCCCTCCTCGGGCTGGCTGCGGGCGACGCCGTGGGCGCGACCGTGGAGTTCATGCTGCCGGGGACGTTCACCCCGGTCACCGACATGGTGGGCGGCGGAGCCTTCCACCTGCGCCCGGGACAGTGGACCGACGATACCTCCATGGCCCTCTGTCTTGCCGAGAGCCTCATCGAGCGCAGGGGCTTCGACCCCCGTGACCAGATGGAACGCTACCTCCGTTGGCGGGACGAAGGCTATCTGAGCAGCACCGGCAGTTGCTTCGGTCTCGGCCTTACGGTCGGAGCGGCCCTCGAGGCCTTCCGCCGGTCGGGGGATCCCTTTTCCGGCAGCAGCGACCCGCACACGGCCGGAAACGGGAGTCTCATGCGCCTCGCTCCCGTCCCGCTCTACTTCATGGACGATCCCCGCGAAGCCGTGCGCCTGAGCGCCGAGAGCTCCCGCACCACCCACGGAGCCCTCACCTGTCTGGATGCCTGCCGCTACTTCGGCGGACTCCTCGTGGGAGCCTGCCAGGGCGTGGACAAAGACCTCCTGCTCAGCGATCGTTACTCCCCGGTGGAAGGACTCTGGGCGGAGGCGCCCCTCTGCCCCGAGATCGACGAGATAGCCGCCGGCTCCTTCAAACACAGGGAGCCTCCCGAGATCATGGGCAGCGGATACGTGGTGCGCTCCCTGGAGGCGGCCCTCTGGGCCTTCTTCCACTCCTCGGACTTCCGCGAGGGCTGCCTGCTTGCCGTCAACCTGGGCGACGACGCCGACACCACCGCCGCCGTCTACGGCCAACTGGCCGGAGCCTATTACGGTGAAGAAGGCATCCCGGCCGAATGGCGGGAGAAGCTGTCGCTGGTGGACCAGATCACGGCGCTCGCAGAGGGGTTGGTGCGGGGAGGGGGGTAACGAGATATCCGGCGCTGCCGATGCCTCGCCCCGGGGTGTTGGCCAAGGGTTATCCGAAGTGGGCACGCTAGAGCCTTGGTGCGCACGCCGATGGTGTCGGGTACTTGGATTGGCTGGAAGGCTCGGGCGGCCACTCTGTGAACGATGTGATACCGCCAATGGGGGCGAGACCCCAGGTTATGCTTTGTCCGCGCAACACTTGGTCGTTCCTAATGCCGTTCTTGGTAGATCTGTTTGGCCTCTCCCATTAGACAAATCATCCGTGAAGGAGCCTGGGCTTCCCGAGTGGGTAGTTCATTACATCCATCGCGCTCGGTGGCGCAAGGCATTGATCCTGGATTCAGTCAGGCCAAGATTGGTCTCGGCCCCATCGCGATCACGCCGCAGTGCTCAAGCGCAGATGGCGAGTGGCCGAAAACCGTCGTTGCCAACTCAGAAAAGGAATGTGGGCAATCATGAAGTGACATTGTTGCTCCCTTTGTCGGTGTTCTCACCATGGGTCTCGCATCCTCCCCCCTTCGCACGAATAATCCTCGGCCCTCTCCTGTACTACTGTATAGAGGCGCGGCAACGGCAGGCACGCGGCGGCCGGCGGCGGTGCGCAGGCGCGCCGGAACAGGCGGAGACCCGGGGAGCGAGATATTGCAGGCACAGGCGAACATCGACACGTTGGACGAGC
>JAAYJE010000024.1 GCA_012523095.1 Actinomycetota bacterium
CGATCGCCGTCCCCACCTGGATCCCCTCTCGGTTGTGCTCGGTCGAGAACACGCTCGGGTCGGGCTTGCCGTCGGGGGTCAGCTTCCCGGTCTTGTATTTGTCGCCGTTGAGGCAATCGATCCAGATCTTGTCGAACACCTCCAGATACCGCTCGCGCATCCCGGTGAACGACAGGCCATCCAGCCGGGAGTAGTTGGAGATGAAGCAGACGATGCTCTTGCCCGTCTTCTCTACGATGCGGCGTTCGGCCATGCGGAAGAAGCGCACGTAGAGGTCGTTCAGGCCTTGGCCCTGCGGTGGCGGCAGCTTCTTAGTCGTACGGTGGGCGTCGGTAAGACCAGGCTCTTCGTCGGTCGCCATGCCCGCGTACCCATTGTAGGGCGGGTTCCCGAGGATCACCAGGATGGGCAGCTCCTGCTTCACCTTCTCCGCGGCGTCGCGCTCGGCCTCCAACTCCGGGAGCGCCAACACCTGCTGGGCGCCGTGCGGTTTCTCCCAGCCCGTGAGGGCGTTGGTCAGTAACACTCCCACCCGTTCGTTCTCACCCAGAGGCGGGTGCATAATCTGGAGCAACAGGCCCAACCACATGTGCGCTATCACGAAAGGAGCAGGCAGGATCTCAAACCCGAAGACCCGTTCCAGGGCCGGTAGCTCAGCCGACTCGGTGAGGATGCGGGCCTCCCGCGCGTATGAAGCCAAGAGCCAAACCAAGCCCTGCGGACTCCCCAGCAGGGCTCCGGAGAGCAGCACCCGCCTGAGGAACTCCAAAAAGAGCTCGGTGGTTTGACCTCGATAGCCCCCCGGGCCGGCTTCTGCCCCCCGATTCCACCCTTGCGCACCTGGTCGGCCGTGAACAGGCCGCCGTCCGGCATGCCAGCGCCGATATCCTTCAACTCCATGAAACAGCGCACCTTGGGCTTCAGCCCGGCGCCCACCTCATCAAGAAGCCCTGCCAGCGCAGGATAGTAGGAGCGCTCAGGCAGCGCCGCACCCGAGAGCCTGATGTCGCGCACTGCGCTGAGGAAGTCCTCGAGTACGCCCAAGACCCACCCCCACCGCGTCGCAATCTCGTGGCCCGTGCTGTGGCGCCCCGGTCACAGGCCACCGTGCTCTCGTCATGATAGTACGAAGGTCGGACGGAGGCGAACCGCGCTTGTCGGTGCTTAGCGCAGGCCTCGGACACGTCGCGAGTCCCAACGTCGCGAGTCCCCCGGTCTGTGCTACCGTACGAGCAAGACGGGGTGGCTCGACACACGGGACCGGCGTAGAACGACCTCCGAGGAGGAGTCGATGGCGGCAAAGGAACTGACACGCGGGCAGATCATCCGGAGAGGCAAGATCATCAGGGCCGCCGCCCAGGCATTCTACAAATTGAAGTTCCGTCTATCAGGCCGGGCGACGGGCGAGGAGAGATTCCTAGTGACCGACGTCGGGAGGGTGCGCACCCTCTGCTATGGCTTTGAAGACGCGTCGGTGAAACCCGTTGTTTTCGACATGCACGGGGGCGGCTTCATTCTCATGTCGGCCGATGTGGATGAACGCTTCTGTACTGCCTTCGTCAATGGGGTCGGCTGTAAGGTGATCAGCGTCGATTACGCCAAGGCCCCAGAGTATCCGTTTCCAGCGGCGGTGAATGAAGTGTATGCCGTAGTCAAACATGTGGTCGAGCACGCCGACGAATACGGTGTCGACCCAAACAAGATGGCAATAGGCGGACACAGTGCCGGTGGGAATCTCGCGGCGGTAACGGCTCTGAAGTCGGCTAAGGCCAGGGAATTCGCGTTCCGCTGCCAGGTTCTTGACTATCCCCCGCTGGACCTCGCCACCTCACCGTACGACAAGCCCAATCCTAAGGGCGGCGTTTCTCCAAGGATGGCGACGGTGTTCGATCGCTGCTACATCGCAGATCCGGCCGACGCTCGCAACCCCTACGTCTCGCCCGTATATGCCTCCGCCGACGACCTGCGTTGCCTGCCTCCAGCGCTCGTCATCGCGCCCGGAAAAGACTCTCTGCACGATGAAGCGGTCAAATACGCGGCGATGCTGCGCGACGCGGGCGTGGAAACGGAACTGCATGAGTTCCCCGAGGAGGCTCACGGTTTCACTTACAGGCCGCGGCCCGCGAGCGAAGAAGCCCTGCGCTTGATGGTGGATTTCCTCAAGAAGCACCTTCATTGAGTGCGAGTCTGACCCAGTCAGGCTCGCCCTGCCGTCGAGCCTCTCGGCACGTCTGCACCTCCGGGGCCCAGGGCGTCTCGGTGACGGTGACTGAATTCACCAGCACATAGGTGCCGTCGAAGCCGTCGACTTCCTTCACCGGCGCGGAGGGGATGACGGGCATAGCCGTCCCTTCTCGGACAACGTCAATGATGGCGAGGGAGTCGGTGAGCTGGTCGGCCTTGATGATCACCACGACGACTCCATCGAGCTCCCCCGCGTCGGGCATATCAAGGACCACTTAGGCGTCGCCCTCTACGCTTCGATTCATCCCATTCAAAGGCGCGGGCGATATCGTCTTGTGCATCATCATGGATCCAGATAGAGCGCAACGGGCTCGGCCGACAAGACGCTCCTCAGGCTCCATGGCGTTGATGTCTATCGCGGGCATGCTCATGTATTCATGACAACCCGCATCTCGGACGGGCTGCACATGTTACGGTCCCGGGGTGGTCGCTGGTTTTCGCGAGCCGGACTTGGATGGGGACCTCGCCTTGGTGCGTTCGCGACGCATGCCGGCCCCCACGCTGCTGTGATACGAGATGGCCCAAAGTCGTCGGACTCGTACGGGAAACCGGACTATCCGCCTACGACGCCGCATATCAAGTGCAGGCGGAACCGAGCACTGTGCCTGCGGCCGGAGCAGAAGGCGGGTCCACCCCGACCGGCTCAGTGTCCGTGGAAGGCCAGTGTCTGAGCAAACACCTGCTCCACCTCGGCCACGGATCGTTCGTCCAGGTCATATCTCTTAACCTCTACTATAGGGATAGATAACAGCATCTGGAGGGTGGCGACAGCTCCCGCGGACAGAGAGAAACACGAGGCGCCGCCCGCCGAAGCGCACGATTCGCACACAACACCGCCTAGACCCGGCGAGAACCCGTAGAACGGGCCTTCGCCGCCACAGTGCGCGCACTGCTCCATCTCGGGAGCGTAGCCCAACAGAACGAGCAACTTGAGCCGAGTGGCAAGCACCATGTCCGCCGCGGCCGCGGCGTCCGACGACTCGGCGAGGCAGGCGATACCCCGCACCAGCAGGTTGAAGGCCGGCACGCTTCCCTCCTCACCGGGGAATAGATGACGAACGGCCGCCAGAAGACGAGCCCCCTCTTCCATGCGGAAGAGCTCGGCACGCACCCCTTGGAAGGTGCGAAGGGTCTCCACCCCCACCACGGTGTAAAGACCGTGGCCCGCGCGCAGGCTGGCTCGGACCAGGCTGAACGGCTCCAGCCGGCCTCCCACTTTGGAACTGGTACGTCTGATGCCCTTGGCGATGGCTCCCAGACGACCGCGGTCGCGCGTGTAGAGCGTAACGATGCGATCGGCTTCCCGGTAGCGCATCGAACCGATGACGAGCGCCTCAGTAGTGAAGAAACGAGAACCCACCGAAGACCCTCCTGCCCGCCCGATCCGACGTCCCGGCCGAGCCGCTATTCCTTGTCGGAGGAGAACTCCTTGATGATGTCCACCGCGTGGGCGGTGCCGATGCGGGCGGCCCCCGCGTTGATCATCAGCTCGGCGTCTTCGGCGGTCTTGATGCCCCCAGACGCATCGACTCCGACACTCTCCGGCAACAGGTCGCGGAACAGCTCCACGTCTTTGGCCGTCGCCCCGCCGGGCGCTTCACCGGTCGAGGTCTTGATGAAGTCGGCCCCTGAGTCTTCCACGATCTTGCAGACCAGGCGCTTCAGTTTCTCGTCGAGGTAGTAAGCTTCTACGTTGGCCTTCACCAACACGAGGCCTCGACCGGTGTTGACGCTTGTCATCCTGACCGCGCGTACGACGCTCCTCAGTTCGTCGCGTACGTAACGGAAATCGCCGGAGAGCATGGCCGGGATGTTCATCACCACGTCGATCTCGTCGGCGCCCAACGCCACCGCCTGCTCCGCGCCCACGATCTTTGTACGCTGCGAGTCGGCCCCCAGGGGGAATGAGACAACGGTTCCCACTTTGACATCGTAGCCCTGGAGTAGTTGACGGGCCACCGACACGCAGTACGGGAGGACGCAGACCGAAGCGAAGTGGTAAGAGATCGCGTCGCGGCACAGAGCCTCAACCGCGGTCGTGGTGCTGGCAGCGTCCAGCAGGGTGCTATCGATGGTCTTGGCTAGTTCTTCGACTCTCACGATCTGCCCACCTCCTCCGTAGACCATCTATCATACACTGCCATGCAAGCCCTCCTGCTCGAAGCGCCATCTTAAGACATGGCGGTCTTCTTGTTCCCCATAGAAGTGCGGGATGAAGCTTTCCTCCACGAACCCCGCGCGCCTGTAGAGATCGAGAGCCCTGGTGTTGTTCGGTGCCACGGTGAGAAGCATTCCCTGCCCTCCCAACTTCCTGACCTCCGTCGCCACGGCCGCGAGCAGAGCCCGCCCTACGTGGCGGTGTTGCCACTCCGGCCGCACGTAGAAGCCCACAACATAGAAGAAGTCCGGCTCGTCCAGCATGCGGAGCAATTGGCAACTCCCCACCATCTCGTCGTTCAGATACGCGAGGTAGACGGCTCCCGCCTGTGCGGTGACCGCCAGATCGTAGGTGCGCAGTCCCGTGAACCCAAAGGCCTCGAAATCGTAGGCTTCGAGGGTCACCAACAGATCGTGGTCGGGGCGGTGGACCCGCGTGAGGATCAGATCTTTCGCTTCCACTGGAGACTCGAACATGGACATCCTCATTCGGGTGGCGTGAACCGGGAGAGAGGGAGCATCACCCACCTCCCCTGGTACTTGACCACGAGAGGTAGATCGGGGTCGATGCCGGCCAGCACTCGGTAGGACTCCGAGCCGGGCAGCAGGGTCTCCACCGACTCGCCGGCGACCGCCACCGCCGCCGCCAGGATCTCCTGACATCCGCCGCGCCGGGCGGAGGCCAGAGCCGATTCGGCCGCTGAAACCGCCGGACCCGCAGGTTCGGTTTCCAGATACCCGATGTAGATATCGCCGTCCTCGCCTAGGAGGGCGACCCCCTCCGCGCGCGGAGCGGCCGGGTCGGCCCGAAGCGCCGCAGCCTTAGCCTCGTCGATCAAGCGGCCCATTTGAGGGGTGAGCCGATCTTCGTCCATAACATCCTCCTCGCCGCCGACTCAGAACCACACTTGGAAGATCAGGATGGTGATCACGATCCCAAGAAGAGCACCCAGAAGCACCTCGAGCACAGAGTGCACCCCGGTCTCCACCCGGCTTTGAGCAACCAAGGCCGCGATCACGAGAGCGATACCACTCACCAACAGTCCCTCCTTCGTCTCCCCGATCACGAAGGTGATGGCAGTCCATCCGGCAAAGGCCAGAGCCGAGTGGCCGGAGGGCAGCCCTCCGGAAAAGGGGGTCCCCCTACCACGGGTGGCCTTGACAGCGATCACCGCAGCCATCACGATGCCGAACGCGACGAGCGTGAGATGAGTGGGCGACCTCCTGATAGCGATCAGAACGTCCAAAGAGATACCGACCATGTGATCCACCAACACCAGATACGCAACGGCCAACGCGTTCACAGCCGCTACCAGCACCATGCCCGCCGCCAGGTCTTTGGCAGCCTTGGCCCTCGGATCGAACTCGTCGGTCAGTAAGTCCACCACCTGCTCGACCGCGCTGTTGATAAGCTCCGCGCCGAGGACGAAGGCGATCGCCATCAGCACCGCCG
>JAAYJE010000025.1 GCA_012523095.1 Actinomycetota bacterium
TCCTCTGGAACAGGCACAGCCTCCCCAGCCGAGAAGACGGGGAATGGCTCGCCCGGCTCGGCGGTTACCTCAGCAAGAAGCCCATCCACCTGAGATCAGGCAAGTTCAACGCCGGGCAGAAGGGATTCATGTGGCTTACCCTGGCGTTCGCCGCCGCCCTGACGATCACGGGGCTGTGGATGGCGGCAACTGATTCACAAACAGCGACTTTTCGCATTTGGCTTGCGGTGCACGGTATTTTGGCGGCTATAACGGTCCTCATGATCGTCGCCCATATATATCTCTCGCTATTCGCCGTCCCCGGCACGTGGCCGGTACTCTTCCGCGGGCTGGTTTCCCGAGAATGGTTGGCACATCACCATCCGGACGACCCTTCGCTCAAAACGGCGCTGACACCGGCGGATACTTCTAACGAGGATACGCGCGACTGAGCCACGCACCCTCGACGGGCGCTGCGCTGGTTCCGTCAGCCTGCCGTCGGGGGAGTGATCGAGATATCGGCGTCGAAATCGTAGAAGTCGACAGTGGCTTTGCCGAGCGTGCTCTCCACTACAAGGCGGTGAACCAAACCGTCGGCCACCCAGACATCCAGACGATTGACATCCTCCGGGTATTCAAGTTCGAACCAAGCCAGTTCGCCGGGAGACAGCTTCGCCAGGGCCGCGCGCGAAGCCGAGTCGAGCACGATGCCGTAATGTTTCGCACTGACGTCTCGAATGCTCTCCGACCCCTCCGTGCTCACCGCTTTGGTTTCGAGCGCAGCACCCATGATCGCTTCACACGAGTTGGCGAAAGGAGCCAGCCGCTCGCCGGGGGTGATCGTGATCGGATCGCCGTTGTCCTCCGCCTCCCACATCTGATCACCTATCACAACGATGCTTTCCAGAAAGGCCGACCCGTCGGTCGATAGACTTCTGGTGTCGATACGCGCATCCTGACCATTCATCTCGCCCTGGGTGATGCTGCTGCTTCCATCGGCATACTCGATGGAGAGCGTCGCCCGCAGTCGTTCCACCTTCCCGGTCTTTGCTGCAGCCGCCTGTACCGTAGCGAAAGCGTTCGCTTCGTTGCCCGGCCTGAGCACGACAATAGTCGCTGCCAGCAGCGCTATCAATAAGACAGCCGCCGCGACCAAGGCTGGGCGTGGGATCAGTCGAAGGTGCGATCTCGCGCCGCCCTTTCTTGGAGAGGATTCTACGGTCTCATGTGCAGTCTCTTTCCTCATGGCGACCTCCAGGATCGATAGATAGCGTTCCGATCCCTTGGCCGGGGGCTGATCGAGCCGGGTCGGATCAGCATCCGTCAAGGCCCGTAGGAGTTCGTCATCTGCGGCTGTCACGAGGCTCCTCCTTCCGTCCACAGGGATCTGGTCTCTACATGTCCGGATCCCTCGGTCTCTTTCTGCGCCGGCCCCGATTCTTGCTGCCTCCCGAGCTCGCGGGCCAGTTTCTGCCGGACCTTGAACAGCCGAAGCGAGACGGCGTTCGCCGTGCAGCCGAGGATCA
>JAAYJE010000026.1 GCA_012523095.1 Actinomycetota bacterium
CACGTCCCAGAAGAAAAGCCCCTGCGCAGGCGCCGTCGGCCCCGCCGCTTGGCGGGGGGCGCCGGCGAGCAGCCCACGGAAGTCCTCCAAGTCCCGCCTGCCCAGTCCTACCTCCACCATGGTCCCCACCAGTGTGCGGACCATGTGACGCAGAAAGGCCTCCGCTTCGACCTCCAGATAGAGCATCCCGACTCCGGAGTTGGGGCTGTGCCGGCGGCCGACCCCTGGACCGGCCGCCGACGCGCACTTCGTCCTGCTCCCCCGTCCTGAGACAACGGCGGCTAGACCGTCACGTGCGGGCTTCCAGGCGCAGCCTACTACCAGGCGGTTGAAGAACACGTGCTCGGTCTCCGTCGGGGTGAAGGCGGTGAAGTCGTGCCGCCCGACCGTCATCTTGGCAGCCGTCCTCATAGCCGCCAGGTCAATATCCTCAGGCACATGCCAGCAGTAGCCCCTCCAGAAGGGGGACACCACCATTGAGTTCGACAGGTAGTATCGGTAGGTGCGAAAGTTCGCGTCCTTGCGCGCGTCGAACCCCACGGGAGCCGGAACGATCCGCACCACCGCGACTCCAGGAGGCGTCAGCGCGTTCAGAGAGGTCTGCAGCCGGTCCACATCGGCGCCGACGGGCAACATGAGACTGACGACCTGCCTGCGCGCATGCACGCCTGCATCTGTCCTTCCGGCGACCCGCATCACCGGGACGGTCCCAAGGATGGTGGTGAAGGCGCTCTCCAGGCTACCCTCCACCGTGAACAGCCCGTCCTGTTTGGCCCAGCCGTGCAGTCCGGCGCCGTCGTATTGCAGTTCCATGCGGTGATTGCGCTCCACACCCGTCTCCCGCCGGCGGGCCGTTTCGACCGAACCCGCCGGCTGCGTTCCTGACCCTATCCGGATACGCAGAAGCAAATGCCGGAACCCTTTGGGGAACCGGCACCGGCCAGATACCTGTTTCTGCTCAGTCTCGTGTCAGACCCGCCTGCAGGTCAGAACCGACGTGGGCCTGTGTCAGACCAGCTCCAGATACACCATCTCGGCCGCGTCCCCCTGGCGCGGGCCAAGGTGGGTTATCCGTGTATATCCGCCCTGACGGTCGGCATACATGGGAGCGATCTCATTGAACAGCTTGTACGAGATCCTCTTGTTGCGCAACTGGCTGATAGCCGTACGGCGCGAGTTCAGGTCTCCGGTCTTGCCCATGGTGATCATCTTCTCCACCATGGGCCGGACCTCTTTGGCCCTGGCCTCGGTGGTCTTGATCCGTCCATGCTCGAGCACGGAGCAGGCAAGGTTCGCCAGCATCTGTCGGCGATGGTCCGGCTGGACACCGAACCGTCTTCCTTTTCTCTGGTGCCTCACACTACTCTCCTCTAAGCTTCAGGTTGTTCTTCTCAAGGCGCTCGCGCACCTCTTCCAAGCTCTTGCGCCCGAAATTCGGGATGCACATGAGTTCCTGCTCCGACTTCGCGATGAGATCGCCGACGGTCTCGATACCCTCGCGCTTCAGGCAGTTGAGGGAACGGACCCCCAAATCGAGGTCATCTATGAGCATGTCCTCTTCCGGCTCGGGTTCAGGAGTCGGCGCCCTATCTTGCTCGACCTCTTCATCGTCGACCTCGGCAAGGAATATGGCCACCAGGTCGTCCCGCAGGATCGCAGCGGCCTTAGACACCGCCATCTGAGGATCGATGGCGCCATTCGTCTCCACTTCTAGAGTCAACTTGTCATAGTCGGTGCGTTGGCCCACTCGGGCGGGCTCCACACTGTAGGCCACTCGCGTCACTGGTGAGAAGATGGAGTCAATGGGTATCACGCCCAGAGCAGACCCCGAGCGCTTGTTGTCGTCGGCGGAGACATAGCCACGACCGCGGCGCACGGTCAACCGCACCTCCAGCCGGCCACCGTCCTCCAGAGTCCCGATGTAGGCGTCTGGGTTCATCACTTCGACCGCCGCGGGCAACTCGATGTCGCCGGCGTTGATCTCACCCGGGCCATCCTTCACCAGCATGATCTCATGATCGTCGGCCTCCCCGTGGAGGACGAAGACGATCTTTTTGAGATTCAGGATTATATCGGTGACGTCCTCCCTGACGTGCGGCACCGTGGAGAACTCGTGCTCGACCCCTGAGATCTTCACGGCCGAGATGGCCGCGCCTTCGAGCGACGAGAGCAGCACCCGCCTGAGCGAGTTGCCGAAAGTGTAGCCGAAGCCACGGGAGAGCGGCTCCACCGTGAAGCGTCCTAGGTTCTCCCCGATCGGGTCGTAGACACTATGCGGGGTGGCGAAATCTAGCAATCGGCCCTCCTTCGGACTACTTGGAGTACAACTCGACGATGAGAGACTCCTGGATCGAGATGTCGATGTCGCTACGCTCGGGCAGACGGAGGACCTTGCCCACCATGTTGTCATGGTCGGCCTGCAGCCACGCAGGCACCGCCGCCGTCAGATCCGTGGAATCCTCGACGACCGCCTTCAGTCCCTCGCTGCTCAGGACGGCGGTGATCACATCGTCGGTCCTGACCCGGTACGAAGGGATACTGACTCTGCGCCCGTTGACTGTGAAATGGCCGTGTCGCACCAGCTGGCGCGCCTGCCGGCGGCTGGCACCGAAACCTAGACGATATACGACGTTGTCCAAGCGCAGTTCGAGCAGTCGGAGCAGGTTCTCGCCGGTAACACCAGGTTGGCGCGCAGCCGCCTTGTAATAGTTGTGGAACTGTTTCTCGAGGACCCCGTAGTAGCGACGGGCCTTCTGCTTCTCACGCAGCTGGGTGAGGTACTCGGACTGTTTGCGTCGGCGACCCCTGCCGTGTTCGCCCGGGGGGTAGGCGCGGCGATCGACCGCGCACTTGTCGGTAAGGCAACGTTCACCCTTGAGGAGGAGCTTCTCTCCCTCGCGGCGACACTGCTTGCACTGCGGCGATGTATCTTTGGCCATATCTCCCCCTTATACCCTGCGCCGCTTCTTAGGACGGCATCCGTTGTGGGGGATAGGAGTGACGTCCTTAACACTGGTGACGTCAAGACCGGTGGCCTGCAGAGAACGTATAGCAGTCTCCCGCCCGCTGCCCGGTCCCTTGACGAAGCAATCGACCTTCTGCAGCCCGTGCTCCATCGCCGCGCGCGCGGCCCTCTCAGCCGTGACCTGCGCGGCAAACGGCGTCGACTTACGCGAGCCCTTGAAGCCTGCGGACCCGGCGCTCGCCCACGAGATCACGTTGCCCTCTTTGTCGGTGAGGGTCACGAGAGTGTTGTTGAACGACGTCTTGATGTAGGCGTTGCCTACAGCGATGCTCTTGCGCGCCTTGCGGCGCCGCCCGCGCGGGCCGGCGGTAGTGCGCTTGGGTTTCGGCATATCTCTTGCTCTCCGTCCTAGGTATCCCTGCGAGACAGCCGACCGGCTAGACCCGCACCTTCTTCTTCACACCCACGGTCGGCTTGTGCCCCTTGCGCACCCTGGCGTTGGTCTTGGTGCGCTGGCCGCGAACAGGCATGCCGCGCCGGTGCCGTATGCCCCGGTAGCAACCGATCTCCATCAGCCGCTTGATGTTCTGGCTGCGCTCACGCCGAAGGTCGCCCTCAACGAGGACGTTGTCTTCGATGTAGCCGCGCAGACGGATCTCCTCGTCCTCGGTCAGATCCTTGACCTGCGTGTTAGGATCGACGTCGACTGCCGAGAGGATCCTGTTGGACGTGGAACGGCCGATGCCGTACACATACGTCAGGCCTATCTCTATCCTCTTCTCCCGGGGAAGAGTGACACCAGCAATACGAGCCATACGCTGCTCCTGCCTCCTAACCTTGCCGCTGCTTGTGGCGCGGATTCTGGCAGATGACCACCACCACGCCCCGCCGCCGTATGACCTTGCACTTCTCACACATCGGTTTGACCGACGCTCTCACTTTCATCGTGACGCCCTTCCTCTACTTGAAACGATACGTGATCCGCCCACGAGTCAGATCGTAAGGTGATAGCTCGACCTTCACCCTGTCTCCGGGCAGTATCCGTATGTAATTCATACGCATCTTGCCGGATATGTGCGCGAGTATCTCCAGTTCATTGTCGAGCCGCACCTTGAACATGGTGTTTGGCAAAGCCTCCATGACCTCGCCTTCAAGCTCTATTGCTTCTTCTTTAGGAGACACCGATCGCCACCCACTTGGAATCTGCCGTCCCGCCCGAATGTCGGCCGCTTATCTTAGCACAAGGCCTCATCACGCTAGGCTCCCTCTACTTCAACAATGGTAAGGATACGGGGGCCGTTCTTCGTGATGGCCACCGTGTGCTCGAAATGAGCCGATAGGCTGCCGTCTTCTGTGTAGATGGCCCAGTTGTCCTCACCGATCTCTACTTCGTGGCCGCCCATATTCACCATGGGCTCGATGGCCAGCACCATGCCCTCCCGCAGCTCGGGTCCCTGACCGGGAGGGCCGAAGTTGGGCACCTGCGGATCTTCATGCATCTCCCGGCCGACCCCATGACCCACCATGCTCTCCACTACGGAGTAGCCGTGGGCTTCGGCGTGTGTCTGTACGGCGTGGGAGATGTCGCCGACCCGATTGCCGATGGTGCACTTCGCAATCCCCAGCATGAGTGCTTCCTCAGTGATTTGGAGCAGCCTGCGGGCCGCCTCGGAGATCTCACCCACGGGGAATGTATTGGCCGCATCCGCGATATAGCCGTCCATGGTGCCGCCCACGTCGATCCCCACGATGTCCCCTTCACGCAAACGAGTCTTGCCGGGGATACCGTGCACTACCATATCGTTCGGAGAGGCACAAATCGACGCGGGAAAACCCCGGTAGTTCTTGAAGGTCGGCGTGCCGCCTTCCTCCCTGATGTATCTCTCCGCCAACCGATCCAACTCTCTCGTCGTTATCCCCGGCTCTATCGCCCGTCCCAGCATATCCAGACATCCCCGGAGGGTCCTGCCCGCCCGAGCCATCTTCTCTATCTCTGACTGCGACTTTCTTATAATCACAACGCGACCGTCGTCCGCCCGTCAGTCCGTCGCCGGTTCATGCGTCCGCCGGCCCAAGAGCCGCACGGATGTCTTTGTATGTCACGTCAGGCAACTGAGCGCCATCTATTCTCGCGACCACACCGGCCTTGTCGTAGTAGTCGATGAGCGGTTCGGTCTGCCTGCCGTAGACCTCCAGCCGGTTACGCACGGTAGTCTCGGTATCGTCGTCCCGCTGGTAGAGCTCGCCACCACACGCGTCGCACACCCCCTCTGTCTTGGGAGGCGTGAACAGCACATGGAAAGGAGTCTGGCACGACCGACATATACGCCGCCCGGTAAGCCGGGCGATCAGGAGCTCCTCGTCCACCAGAAGAACGATGACCTTGGTGACCGCCCTCCCCAGCCCCTCCAGAGCCTTGTCGAGCGCCTCGGCCTGCGGGATGGTACGTGGAAAACCGTCCATCAGAAAACCCTTGGCCGTGTCGGGCTCCCGTAGTCTGTCTTCGACGATACCGATCACTACGCTGTCGGGGACCAGGTCGCCCGCATCCATGAACTTCTTGGCCTCCAAGCCCATCGGGGTCTGGTTCTTGACTGCCGCCCGCAGGATGTCGCCCGTCGATATGTGCGGGATGCCGTAGCCCGCCACGATCCGGCCGGCCTGGGTCCCTTTACCCGCCCCAGGTGGTCCGAGGAGTATGAGATTGAACTGGGTCATAATGAGATTCCCTCCGTCACGACCGATATCACTTAAGGAAGCCTTCGTAGTGTCGCATGAGAAGCTGGGATTCCATCTGTTGCATGGTATCCAGAGCCACGCCGACCACGATCAGGAGCGATGTCCCGCCGAAGTAGAAGTCGACGCCAAGCCCTTTGATGATGCCGGTAGGCAGCAGGACGACAGCCGCCAGGAAGAGAGCGCCGACCAGGGTGATACGGGTCAGCACCCGGTCCAGATACGCCGCCGTGGGCCGTCCCGGCCTGATGCCCGGCACGAAGCCCCCGTACTTCTTCAGATTGTCGGCTTGGTCGATGGGATTGAACTGGACGGCCGTGTAGAAGTACGTGAAAAGGATGATCAGGATCACCTCAGCCACCAGATACCACCAAGTATTTGGTCCGACCCAGCCTGCGAACGTCTTGGCCCACGACCATGGCGTCATCTCGGCGATGGTCACCGGGAAGAGCAGGATCGACGACGCGAAGATCACAGGGATGACGCCTGCCATGTTGATACGCAGGGGCAGATAGGTGCTCTGGCCCCCATAGACCTTGCGCCCCACCACCCGCTTAGCATACTGCACCGGTATCCGACGCTGTCCCTGTGTCATATAAATGACGCCCGCCACCACGAGGACGGCGATGATGGCCATTGCCACCCAGATGCCCGGGCTATAAGTGAACAGCTTCTGCAGGCCGCTGGGGAGTCGCGACACGATGCTTGCGAAGATCATGAGCGATATACCGTTACCGATACCCCGCTGGGTGATGAGTTCTCCGAGCCACATGACCGTGATGGCTCCGACGGTGAGAGTCATGACCACGAGCCAGACGTTCATGGGGGTGAAGGTGCTGTTGCCTGCCGCGTCCAGCGGGAACGCCCCATAGTTCCTGAACAGGAACACGAAGCCTATGGCCTCGACCAGAGCGAGACCGGCGGTGAAGTAGCGGGTGTATTGATTGACCTTCTTCTGCCCCGTCGGTCCTTCTTTCATGAGGGCCTCAAGCTTAGGGCTCACCATCGTCAGCAACTGCATGATGATCGACGCCGTGATGTAGGGCATGATACCCATGGCGAAAATGGCCATGGTCTGCAGGGCCCCGCCCGTGAAGAGGTCGTAGAAGTCGAACACTCCGCCGCTGCCGAAGAACTCCTGTGCAGACGCCATGTTGACGCCCGGTACCGGGATGAAGCACCCCAGGCGGTAGATAGCGATGACGAGCGCAGTGAACAGGAGCTTCTTTCGAAGATCCGGGAGCTTCCACGCGTTCAGCAGAGACTGGAACATCAGGTTCTCACCTCTAGTATGGTCCTCAGGTCGCCCTTCCGCACTACTACGCGATCACTTCCACGGTCCCGCCGGCGGCTTCGATCTTTGCCGCAGCCGCGGCGCTGAAGCCGTGGGCCTTGACAGTCAGCGGCCGACCCAGCTCGCCGGTCGCCAGGATCTTCACCCGCTCGTCGGCTTTCTTGATGATTCCTTTTTCGACCAGGGTCTCGGGCGAGACCACCTCGCCCGCGGCGAAGACCGCCAGCCGGGAGAGGTTGACAGGTGTCATGTAGGTACGGAACGGACCGATGGGCATAGCCGTTTTGGCCAGCGGACCCCGTAGCTTGGGCAGCCTCATGTGCAGAGGCATCTGGCCACCCTCGTAGCGAGCCGATATCTGCCCGCCCGACCGCTGCTTAGAGCCCTTGTGACCCCGGCCCGCCGTCTTGCCCAGGCCCGAGCCCTCGCCCCGTCCCACGCGCTTTTTCCCGCGCCGGGCCCCGGGGGCAGGCTTCAGATTGTGCAGAAAGATCTCTGACATCTCTATCCTTTATCCTTGATGTCGACCACGTCCACCTGGAGCATATAGCGGATCTTGTGCACCATGCCCCGTATGGCCGGGGTGTCCTCGTGAAAGACCGTCTGGCCCATGCGGGATATACCGAGGGCATCGAGCGTGGCCTTATGGTCCTTCTTGCGATTGATGCGGCTCTTGACCTGAGTGATCTTCAACATGGCTTCATTCTCCTGCCGGGGCGGCATCAGCCGCCGCGGACACGTCCGCCTCGGAGACCTCTCCGGCGGTGACCTGCTCCTCGACCGGGCTCTTACCTACGACCTCACGCACGGTCTTGCCACGTTGCATTGCGATGTCCTCGGGCCGACGGAGCG
>JAAYJE010000027.1 GCA_012523095.1 Actinomycetota bacterium
CCCGGATTGGACCGCTATCGGGGTGACCGCGGGAGTGTGTGTGTTCGCCTGGTTCTTCGTCGGCCTGGGCCGGCCGATCGGCAGGAAGCTACCCTTCTGGCGAGAAGCGGCCGCCCGGGGTGAGGAAGCCGAAGAAGCCACTCGTCAGAGCCAAGAGAGCCGGACGTGAACCTCGGGTTAGACTACCGGCACTCGGTCGGCTCGGGAGGCGCGGGGTCGATCCACGGCCCGTCGGTCCCAGTGAGTCCGTCGGCCTGCACCGGGCCTCGGCTGCCCGGCTCGTAAGAAAACACCGGCGTGGCATCTCCCAGAACCGGTTCCACGATCCTCCACGAAGCTTCGATCCCCTCCTGGCGCGCGAACAGTTCCTTGTTGCCTGCCATGGCGTCCGACAGCAGCCGCTGATAGGGCGGGTGAGCGTCTCCGGGGCATGAGGTGAGCGCGAGTTCCACGTCTCTCCCTACCATCTGCTCACCGTGCACCTTCACGCGCATGCCGAAGCCTACCGCGATATCCGGCCCGATGCGCATCCGCAAGTGGCTCGAGCCGGGTGGAACAGTCTCACCGAACAGGTCACGCGGCGGCCGCTTGAACTCCACGAAGAGCTCCGTAGACCGCATCGCCAACTCCTTCCCGGCCCGGATGTAGAAGGGCACACCCGACCAACGCCAGTTATCGATGAAGAGCTTCAGCGCCACGTACGTCTCAACGGTCGAATCGGGCGCTACACCGTCGGCGGAGCGATATCCCCGGTATTGCCCTCTCACCACGTTGCGAGCCTCCAAAGGCTGCACATGCTCCAGTAGACGGACCTTCTCATCGCCGATCGCATCCGGTCCTGCCCCACCGGGCGGATCCATCGCCGCGATGGCAAGCAGCTGAAGCAGGTGGTTCTGAACCACGTCCCGGATGGCCCCCGCCTCTTCGTAGAAGCGACCGCGGTTCTTCACCCCGAAGTCCTCCGCCATGGTTATCTGGACCCGGTGGATGTGACTACGGTTCCAGACGGGCTCCAGCCAAGGGTTCGCGAACCGGGTATAGGTGATATTCTGCACCGGCTCTTTGCCAAGGAAATGGTCGATGCGGAAAATATCCTCCTCCGGGAAGTGGCGACGGAGCGTACGGTTGAGCTCTTTGGCCGAAGCCAGATCCCGACCGAAAGGCTTCTCGATCATCACCCGAGCTCCCTCGGTGCTGCCGGCGCCGGCTAGGGCGTCGGTGACCACGGGGAACACACTCGGAGGCACCGCCATATAGAGAAGCGGATGCCGGGCCCCGCCCAGAGCGCGCCGCATCGCCACATAGGTCTCAGGAGCTCCATAGTCTCCGGAGATGTAATGAAGAAGAGGGGCCAACTCTTCGAAGGCCTGGGGGTCGAAGCGTCCGCTCTGCTCTAGGCTGTCCTTTGCGCGGGCTCGTAACTGCTCGGTGGTCCAGGGAGAGCGGGCCACCCCGATGAAGGGCATCCGGACGCCACCATCGTGGACCAACCCTTGAAGCGCGGGGAACAGCTCCTTGTGTACCAAGTCGCCTGTCGCACCGAAGAAGACCAGTGCATCTGTGCGGGCGGCCGTCATCTGTCATGCTCCTTCCGGGTCACTTGCTGAGCAAAGTCGCGGCTGATCCATCAAGGAACCAACGGACGGTGCCCGTCGGTGGCCGTATGAGTCGAACGGGCAGGCGATCCGCGTCCGGCGGCCCCTCCAGCACCTCCGCCACTATGGACGCTTTCTCCGCACCAGAGGCCACGAACAGCACGGAAGCCGCCATGTTGATGAAGGGCACCGTGAGCGTGACACGCCATAGGCCTTCACCGCCTGCGGTGGCGCCGGGCCCAGGAACCGCATGCCCGAATACCGGTGCAGCCCAGCGCCGACGTTCGTGAATGACCTCGCTGTCCGGGAAAAGAGAAGCGGTATGTCCATCCGTGCCCACCCCCAGGAGGGCCAGGTCGAGCGCAGTCCCCGCGGACCCGGCGTGGTGAAAGCGACCGGCAGACCCCGTGTGGTGGAGCAGTCCGCTGGAAACGGTGTGGTCTCCGCCCTGGAAGAGGCGTCGCAGCAAAGCATCATACTCAGCGGCGCTCCGCCTGGCGACCTGCTCCGCCCCGGGGGCGTCGGCGCCTCTCTTTCCCTCCTGGTCCGCTCCACACCTGATGGGATGTATCCGATCAGGAGGGATGGGCACCCGGTCGACCAATGCCTCGCGGGCCATCCGTTCGTTGCTCCGTGGATCACTCTCTTCTACGCAGCGTTCGTCGGTCCAGAACACCTGGACCCCCTGCCAAGGGACCACCCCCAGCAGAGGCGGCTCTGCAAGAAGCTCGTACGCCCGCCTCGGCGTCGCTCCCCCTGCCAGCGCAACCGCGAACCGGCCCCGCACTTCGACGGACCGGCGGGCCTCCTCGGCTACGGCCGTCGCGACCGCCGACGCAAGAGCCTCGGCGTCGGCATACACGGCGACTGAGACCCGGCCCGATGCTCTATCGCGCCCCGCCACGCCTGGATCCTGGGCCGGAACGTCCTGTCCAGGCCGCCACTTCCCGCTCA
>JAAYJE010000028.1 GCA_012523095.1 Actinomycetota bacterium
CTCTAATCGTCTTTCTAGGAGGCTTCTATGAAAGGGGACCCCGGACTCATCGACACTTTGAATTCGCTGCTGGCCGATGAGTTAACCGCTATCAATCAGTACATGGTCCATGCGGAGATGTGTGAAGGCTGGGGCTATGACAAGCTCTACGACTCCTTCAAGAAGCGATCCATCGACGAGATGAAGCACGCCGAGACACTTATAGAGAGGATCGTCTTCCTCGAAGGCAACCCGACTGTGAGCGAACTGCGCAAGTTTTCGATAGGCGCCGACGTGCCGGGCCAGCTCAAGGGCGATCTCGGCTTAGAGATGCACGGCATCAAGACCTACAACGCCGCTATCAAGCAGGCCGGCGACGTGAACGACTTCGCCACTCGTGAGATCCTGGAGACCATCCTTCGACAGGAAGACGAACACGTAGACGAGATCGAGGAGCTCCAAGACCAGATCGAACAGATGGGACTCCAGATATTTCTCTCCACCCAGCTATAAGTACGTCCACCTGCCGTCCAGGCCCGACAGAAGGAGCTTAGGAAGAAGGCCGCCACCAGGTTGAGCAGCATGAGGTCCAGGTAGTCTTTGTACATGGGTGCGGCCTCTCTCCTTCTCCGCGACTCGCGGTCACGCGCGCCCTATTCGGCTAAGCTCTGCCGGTAGGCATACCAGCCGTTCGACAGCCGTTCCGGGGGCCGCAGCGGTACCCCGCTCCATACACTACGGACCAGCCTACTGACGCTCGTAGCACTCGCCCGGCACGGGTTCCTCCGGCCAATGGGCGGTCTCGTAGCCGAGTTCCTTCCGGTATGCCTCCCACCCCTCCAGCCCTTGGACGGCGATGTTGGCCTCGAGCACACAGTCGCTGTAGGCGCGCTGGAGCGCGCCTTCGATCTCAGCGAGGACCAGATCGCCCTGCCTCATGGCCCGCTGACAGGCCGTGCAGTACACCCACGCCTGGTCGCTCACGTCCTCGGCGATACGACAGGCCGCCTTCTCTTCTTCGTTCAGGTCTCGGTACCGCTTCTTCATCGTCCACCCCTCGTCTTGACCGACGACGCTTCTCGGACACAGCTTCCAAGTTCCCCGATGACCTCTCGGGCACTCATCACCGTCCGGGGTCTCTCATCTGAGACGCCTCTACATAGTCATCGTCTTCCCTCGCTCGAGACGCCGCGATAGAGTCAGATCGAGGTCAACGCCGATCCTCGAATCTGTCTCATCTAGCTACGCTGAGCGCCACAGCCGCGAGTACAAATATCACGATGATCATGTACGGCGACCCAAGCAGGATCCTAACTCCCAGGCCGACCTCTCGACGTCCCCTGTGGGCCCGGCCTCTACCGCCAACGCGTCCTCTCATAACCAGTCACCCTCAAACCGACGGCGATACGCCCATTTCACAAGCTGCGCGTGGACCAGATAAGCTCCGACTATCGCTATCAGCACCGGCCAGAAGACGGCCGGGAGGGCGGTAAGTCCCAGCGCTCTCCCCACTGCCGTGAAGGGTACGGCACAAGCGATGGCGATCGCGACCCCGCCGGCCAAGAGCGTCGGAAGCGCCCCGGTGCTCTGGACAAACGGGATCTTCCCGGTGCGCAACATCTGGATGACCAGCACCTGAGTACACATGCTCACAACGAACCACCCTGTTTGGAAAAGGCTCTGCTGTGCTGCCGTCGATGCTGCAAAAGCGAAAAACATGACCGCGAAAGTAACGAGATCATATACAGAGCTGACCGGCCCCATGTACA
>JAAYJE010000029.1 GCA_012523095.1 Actinomycetota bacterium
AGCATCGAGGGATCGGCCGGCCTTCCTGCAAGTGGGCTCACTTCCATGCCTCTCTCCAGGACCTCGTTATCTGCTACGAATCATTCCCCGCTCACTACGAACTCATTCCTTGTGAGCGCCACGTGCAGGCGGCCGGGCTGTCCGAACGGACCGGCTCAGTGCTTGGCTTCGGCAGCGTCGAGATAGCGATGGTGGAAGATGCGGATGTTCTTGAACTTGCCCTCTTCGTCCAGATCGTAGAGGACCATCTGGTTCATGACGATGACGTCGCCTGCCTTCCACTGTGAGCCGGGGCTGCCCTCCGGGGGAGTACGTTCGACGTGGAACTCGGTGACGAACTCCACACAGAACTGGTCGCCGTCGGAGAAGAAGGCACCCAGATTCAGCACCTCCCGTATGTTGGCAGCCAGGGACTCATAATTGGCGATGAATTCCTGCGGACCGTGCAAAGTTCTGCCGGTTCCCGGAATGTCCGGACCCATGAAGTTGTCGGGGTACTTGAGCGTGCAATCGGGGGCGAAGTAGCTGACCACCCTGTCGAATCGATGGTTGTTGAAGTGGTCGGTATATTCCAGGAATTGCTCGCGGTTCATGACTGGTTACCTCCTTGGGTTATATCTGATGGTTGTTGTCGGCGAAGCCGGGGCCGGAGAACGCCCCGGGTTGGCCAACTGGTGGGGCATAAGCCGAACCGGACATATCTCGTCTCGTCTAACCTGGGCGCCATCTCACACCTTCAACCGTTCCGAAGTCTTAAGCACTGGTCGATGCTCTTCCTCAGTAGCCCAGATACGCTCTAGTCACCGTGTCGTCTTTGGAGATGGCCGCGGCCTCCCCGCTCACCGTCACGGCTCCCACCTCCAGGACGTAGGCCCGTTGAGCGAGCTTAAGAGCCATCCTCGCATTCTGCTCCACGAGAACGACCGCGACCCCCGACTGATGGATCTGTTCGACGATGCGGGCAACCTCCTGGACCATGATGGGCGAAAGACCCAGGCTCGGCTCGTCCATCAGGAGCACCTTGGGCCGCGCCATCAGGGCGCGCGCCACCGCCACCATCTGCTGCTCGCCGCCGCTCATGTCGCTCGCCTGGTGATGCAGTCTCTCCTTCAGGTTGGGGAAGTGCTCGCACAGCTCCTCGAGCCTCTTCTTGCTCTCCGACCGGTTCTTCCACAGGTACCCGCCCATCTGCAGATTCTGCAGCACCGTCAAGGTGTAGAAGAGTTGTCTGCCCTCAGGTACATGGGCGATACCCTGCTTCACCCTCTCATGCGCGGGCAGACCGTCGATACGTTCGCCCTTGTACCAGATCTCCCCTGAGGTCGCCTTCTTGAGACCCGAGATGGTCCTTAGCGTGGTGGTCTTGCCGGCCCCGTTGGCCCCAAGCAGCGTGACTATCTCGCCTTCGCCCACGCCCAGGCACACCCCTCTCACCGCCTCGGCCGAGCCGTAGTGCACCCACAGGTCCTTTATCTCAAGCAGCATCCGTGTCCTCACCTATGTAGGCCTCGATGACCTGAGGGTCGTGTTTGATCTCGTCAGGTAACCCCTGAGCAATCTTCTTGCCGTAACTGATCACGGTGATCATATCCGAGATGTCCATCACCACCCTCATGGAGTGCTCGACCAGAAGGACGGTGACGCCTCTGTCGCGGATCCGGCGGATCCGCTCCACCATCTCGTTGGATTCGGTGGGGTTCATGCCGGTAACGGGCTCGTCCATGAGGAGCAAGGTCGGGTCACAGGCCAGGGCGATGCTCACACCGAGCGCCCTCTGGTGACCGTGAGGGAGGTTGCCCGCCAGTTCGTCCTTCTGCTCGCTAAGCCCCATGAAATCTACGATCTCGAGAGCCTGCTCCCTGGCTCTCTCATCCGCCTCGCGCGCGGCTCGGGTGTGCAGGAACTCCCTGATGACGCCGGCGCGGTCCCGCATGTGGAAGCCCGTCAAGACGTTGTCCAGCACCGAGTAGTCCATGAAGAGGAACGTCTGCTGGAAGGACCGCGCGATACCTCTCTGCGCGATCTTATGAGGCTCAAGCCGGGTGATGTCCTCGCCGTCGAAGACGATCCGGCCGCAGCTGGCTCGGATCGTGCCCGTGATCAGGTTGAACACCGTCGTCTTGCCGGCTCCGTTCGGCCCGATGAGGCTGTGCACCGTCCCCTTATCCACGCTGAACTCGAGGCCCGAGACCGCCTCCAGCCTGCCGTAGCTCTTCCCGACGTTCTCTAGTGTCAGCAGGCTCATCCGGATTCAGGCTCCTTGTTCTTAGATCCAACCGACCTCACCCACGGTCGTCTGCGGAGCAACCAGGGCCTGGCTCGGCCGCTCACCCACCCGAGCACTCCTTCGGGGAGGAAGATGACGACCAGGATGATGACGACCGCGGTGATGATGGACTCGTACTCGGCGGCGACCCGCATGTATTCGGGCACGAAGGCCAGTATCAAAGCCCCCACCAACGGCCCCAGAAGGCTGTAGGCGATCCCGCCGATGATCACGTACATGATCACGTTAAGCGATTTGTCGAGTCCGAAGGTGGCGGGGACGGCCACCAGCGAGAAGGCCATGTAGAAGCTCCCGGTCAGAGCCAGGAAGAAGTTGCTGATAAGGACGTTCGCCATCCTGTACCTGACGACGTTGATGCCGACCGAGCTCGCCAGCTTGACGCTCTGACCTATGGCGTTCCAGGAACGCCCGATGCGGGAGCGCATCAGAGCGTAGTAACAGATGAGGTTGAACCCGAGGAAACCCAGACCCAGATAGTAGAGCTCCCGCTTGCCGTCAAACACCAAGCCTCCTATGGCGGGCGCCTCGATGACCTCGGTCCCTCCCCAGCCTCCGAAGAACTCCACCGAACCGAAGAGCTGCTGGATGGCGAGCGCGATGACCATCCCGAACATCAAGAACACCATCATGCCCCGCGGGATGGCGATCCTGTATATCAAGAAGCCCACGGCCATAGATACGATGCCGGCGATGGGGAGCGTCAGCCAGAAGGACATGTCGGCTTTGGTCATCAATATGGCGGTGGTGTAGGCGCCTACGCCCCACCAGGCGGCGGAGTCGAATCTCGGCAGACCCACCCGTATGGTGAAGGCGAAGGACAGCCCCAGCATGCCGTAGGTCATGGTGAGGATGAAGAGCTGTGTGGTGTAGGGGCCGGTCATCCAGGGCAGGGCCAAGACGACGGCGACCGCCACAGCGAAGACCAGTTTCTTGGTTATGTCCGTCCCGGTCTTCAAAGGACTACTCACCGGGGACGGGTAGAGGTTTACCGAGCAGGCCGCCCGGTCTGAAGAAGATGAGGATGGCGACCAAGACGAAGATGACCAACAGACCGAGGTGCCCGACGAAGTGGAAGGCGAAGCTCTCCGCGATCCCCACGACGAAAGCCGCAAGAAGAGCGCCCGACATGCTGCCGGTGCCGCCCACCAGGACCACGAGAAGAGCCTTGATGAATATGGTGGAACCCATGGTGCCGGAAGCAGCCAATACCGGGGCCACCAGGGCTCCGGCGACGCCGCAGAGGCCGCAACCGACGGCCATGGTTATCCAGAACACACGTTTGGGATTGATCCCCTGAAGACTGGCAACGTCCCTGTTCTCGGAAGCGGCCAGCATGGAGACCCCTATCCTGGTCTTCATGAAGAAGTGTAGCGCGGCCATCACGACCACCGCTCCGGCGATCACCACGAGCTTACCGTTGGGGATGGTCACCCCGCCTAGACTCAATGTCCCGGGCACCACCGGCGGGAGCACGGCTTCTCTTGAGCCGAAGCTGAGCATGGCGGTCTGCGCCACGATCGTCCCGAAGGCGACTGTGACGAGCATGGTGTTGAAGAACCCTGAGCGCGTGGTCCATTGGATCACAGCGAAGTACAAAAGCGCGCCCAGTATGGCCGTCGCGAGCAGGGCCACGATGATGGCAACAGGGTAGGGAAGGCCGAGGTTGGTCACCACCGCGATGGCGATGAACGCACCCAGCATGTAGAACTGGCCCTGCGCGAAGTTGAAGACCTGGATGACACCTAGTATCAGCGTGAAGCCGGAGGCTATGAGGGCGTAGATGCCCCCGATCATGAGTCCGTTCAGGAGTATCTGTGGGAACAAACTAAGATCCAAGGCCTACCTCCTTTCTTACACACATCTGGTATCAGTCGTCCCGGGTGCGGGCGAAAGCCACACTACCGCCGGGCTTTCGCCGCACCCGGGACGCTTCGTCTTCACACTCAGTGAACGCGCCTGTCTGCCGCAGTTATACGGTCCCTACAGGTCTGAGAAATCGAACAGGCTCTCTTCTTCGGGGAAGGTGGGCCTGCCGTTCTCTTCCCAGTACTTCTGGAAGGGTTCCACGACGCCCAGCGCCTTGATGGAGACCAGATACTGGTCTTTGACGCTCACGGTCCGCTTGGCGACCATCTGGCCGTCCAGGATCTCGTACATGTAGTGGCCGGGGGCCGAATCCACGGTGCCCATGATGCCCACATCGGGCCTGGCGAACAGTTGGGTGTAGCCGCAGATCGTGTTCACGCCGTGATCCATGCTCTTGAGATACTCGGTGAGCACATCGACGTCGATGCTTTGGGTGGCATTGACGGCTTCCTCGAACAAGAACCACGGACCTATCCAGTAGATGCCTTCCTGGCTCAACTCACCGTATTCCTGCTCGTAGCGATCGACCAAAGCGAGCATCTCCGGGTCTGTCTGGATACCTCGAGGATCGTAGTACATGCCGCTCCAGCCCTCGACGTACTCCTCGCCGACCTGGCTGATGATGTTGGCGAGCATCTCCGGATCGATAAGCCCTGGATAGATGAACTTGTCGTAACCGACATCGTACAAAGCTCTGATCAGGTTGACCAGTTGATCCGGGTTGTTGACGTAGGCGAACTCCACCAGGTCTACATCTAGACTCTTGATCTTGGTCGCTACCGGGGCGAAGTCGGCGGTGTCGTTAGGGAAGGTGATCGGCTCTAACTCCTTCAGACCCGCCAACTCACCAGACTTGGCCCAGTTCGCATTGCCCACCTGGGACTGCAGCGTGTCGGTGTCACAGATAACTGAGGTCTTAGCCCCTTTGTCGACGTAGTATTTCTGCATGTTGTAGGCGGCTCCCAGCGCGAACGACAGGCACTGGGCGCGGATGGTGTAGTTGAACTCGGGCTTGAGGGTGTCGGGGCTGAAGTCGAGGCCCATCCAGAGGACCTCGTTGGGCTCGGTAACCGTCACTGCGACCGCGGGCACATCGGTCCACGTGCACACGATGTGTTTCACACCGTCCTGGAGCACAGCCTTCTCGTATGCCGACCGGGTCTGTGTCGTGTCCGAGATACCGGAGTCATAGATTATGTAGTCGAGCTTGTACTTCGTGCCGCCGATATCCCAACCGCCCGCCTCGTTCTTGATCTTGGCGAACATGGTCAGCCATTTCTGCATCTCAAGCCCTTGCGGTGTGCTGAGGGAGACCATGGCCCCTATCTTCAGCGTCTCGGTCGGGCCGGCTCCGGCCGTGGTGACGGCCCCGCCGGCGTCCGTGCTGGTGGTGGGTTCGTCCTTACCACACGCCACACCCAGAACACCGAGGACGAGCGCTAAGGCCAACGCCATAACTATCCAGTACCTCTTTTTCATCGCCACTCCCCTTTCTTAACCATGATGCTGTCTATGCTCAACAAAACCTGACCGCCCCATTGCCTTTTCCCGGGGCGTCTTCGTTCCTCAGTCCCAAGCTCAGACCGCTGCAAAAGCTCAGGCCTTACGGTCGAGAGGTACGTCACCCAGGTTGATGTCCTTCACAGGGCTAAGCGCGGTGAAGGACTTTGTGATGAACCCCGTGGACTCTATCTTTAGATCGTATTGGCGTTCCTGCTGCAGATTCTCAAACCAGAAATCGCCGTAGTCGTCGGTGATCACCGTCCATTCATCGCCTCCGCATGTGAGCAAACAAACCGCCCCGATGACGACCTCACGGTCTACGGGGTCGTAGACCGTGCCGGCGATGAAACCCTTGGGAATGTTCAGATAGTAAACCCTTGGGCTGTGGTCACTCTTCGGCTGCAGCGGCTGCAGCACCTCAGCTTCGGCAATCAGTTCCTTCAGCTCTGTCTCCGTGCCAAACTTGAAGGCATCAGTAGGACAGGCCTCTACACACCGCGGGACTCCATTCCCATTGTCGAGGAGGTGTGCACAGCCTGTACACTTCTGGGGGAGATTCAGTTCTTCGTTCCAGTAGATCACACCATAAGGACAGCTATCCACGAGCGCCCTATTGCCGGTTGCCTTCTCTGGATCGATGATCACCAAACCGTCTTCACGCCGATATACGGCGTCGGGGGCAGCGACCATACACGAAGCGTCGTCACAGTGGTTGCACAGCCTTGGGATGTAGTGCATTCTCACTTTCGGGATCGTCCCACATTCATGCGGATCCACTCTCAACCAGAACTGACCCACATCCGGCTGCGGCTTGGCATAAGGCATCCAGTTGTTGTCGCAGTACTCGTCCTTGCATGCAAGTTGGCAGTTGTAGCAACCAGAGCAGCGAGCAACATCGATCACGAACGCTTTCTTTTCTGACATTCTTCCGTCTCCCTCTCTGCCCTACGGTTCTATGAGCCAGCCGGAAAGCGATACCCCCGTCGCCAGGTCATAATCCCTGTCAAAAGCCTCGGGGTAGTCGCGGCGCCAGGCGGCCAGCTCCTCATCGGTCACCCTTGCCACTTCCACCAGGAATCCGCTCACCACCATGCCGGTGGCCTTCTTCGAGATGATGTTGTGGGGTGTCAACGTGTTGATCACACCACCTCTGTCCACCTCACCCGGGATAATCGGATCCCATCTGGCACCGTGATCCATATAGGCAACCTGAGGCATTACTCGCTCCGTCACATAGGCCCCGCCCAGAACAACACCTCGCTCGTTGAATATCTTGACCAGGTCTCCGAACTGGATGCCTCTCTTCTTCGCCTCCGAGGGATGAATCCACACCGGTTCGTACATATAACCGTCGGGCCCCTTCAGCTTCATGGTCTGTATCTCTCTCGTCCAAGTGATGTCATCAGCCTGCGCGTGCATACGCCAGTGCGGATGATTGGACATGCAGAGTAGCGGGTAATCCTTGGTTCGCTCACTCGAGAGACGCTCGTCATGGCTCTCGCCCGTCTCGATCCATTGTGCAACGGGGGGGCGCTCGGGATCGTCAGGAAAATGCTCCTCAAGCGCGGTGCACGAGTACTCGAGAAGGCCGGTGGGAGTGGTGAGAGGATTAGCCGCGGGATCCTCATAGAAACCGCGCAGTCCTGGTGTCTTCTCCTCGTTATCGCACGGTATGACGAAGTACTCCTTCGCCTTGAACTCCTCCCAAGAGACCAGGTTGTGGACGCCGGACCACTCGAAAGCCAGTTTCCGCATTTGCTCACTGGTCAACTTGCCGGCCACCTCGTCCCGCAACCCCAGCTTCTCCGCGATCTTGATGACTACGTCGAAGTCACCGAGGGACTCGCCCACCGGATCGACTGCTTGATTCTCCAAGTACATGGAAGTGAAGACACCGCTGCCTATGTCGTTGCCGATGTCGTCCAGTTCGAACTTCGTGGCGACCGGTAGGATGACGTCGGCCAGCAGGCAGTCGTTTTCCAGCCACGGGTGTTGGGCCACTATGCACTCGATGGATGGTTGCCGCATCGCTTCTATGAAGCTATTGGTGTCGTTCCAGCAAGTGGTCCAGCAGGGGCTGTCGGTCCAGACCATGTGGATCTCAGAACAGCCTTCTCGAGGGAAGGTGTGTTTGACGAACTGGTCGGAAGCCGGCCCGAAGAAGGATTGCATACCCCACCAACTGATCGGGGGATGCAGGATGGCATCGGGGACCAGACACTTGGGAATGAACTGCGTCGGAGGTAGCCCCGCCGCTTCAAACCATTCGTTCAGCTCGGGTGTATGAGGCTTCGGGGTGTAGGCTCCCAGGCCTTGCCCCGAGAGACCTCGTGCAGGAGGGATTATGTCCGCGAAATGCGGCAGTACCGGCTGGATCTTTCCCTGATAGGGCAGGGGAGCGTGCTCGGTGAACATCGGCCATTCGATCATCTTCGCCTGATGGACACCGGGCTTACCCAATCCTCTCATGCCCAGAAGCATGGGCTCCAGCCGTCCAGGCTCGGTAGAGTAGGGCCCTCTGATGCCTGGTCCACCGTTACCATGGACGATGCTCGTCACTTTCTTGGCCCAGTCCCGAGCCAACGCTTTGATGGTCCACTCCGGAACCCCACACTTCTCCGAAGCCCAGGCCGGCGTCTTCGGCTCTCCGTCCTCTTCTCCTAGCACGTAGGCCTGGAACTTGTCGAAACCGTAGGCGTGAGTGGCGATGTACTCCTTATCGTAAGTCCCTTCCGTGAGCCAGACATAGGCGATGGCGAGATGGAGGGCTGCGTCCGTGTTCGGGAGTACTGGGATCCACTTGTCGGCGTGAACGGCTGCTCCGTAGTTCAGGTCAGGGCAGACGTAGACCGATTTGATGCCGATCTCGGACAGCCAATAGCACAGCCGGCTGGCCATCTGCCCGTTGATAGCGTGCGCCGTCGTCTCCGGGTCGCAGCCCCAGAACAGAAGCAGGTCCGTATGCTGGGCGATGTCGGGGTAGAGGTCCGCCATGGGCGTCATCTCACCCACTGGTTCACACCCCCACACGTGCTTGCCCCCCCAGACCCAGCCCTCCCAGCTGTCCAGATTGCGCATCTGGATCGTGTAGCCACCCAGCAACGAAAGGAGCCTGCCCATGCAGCCGCGAGCACTCTGGAGGTGCTTGCCTTCACAATGCCCGTCCGACTGTGAGAGCACTGCCTCCGGGCCGTAAGTGGTCCCGACCCGTTTGAGTTCGGAGGCGACGATCTCTGCCGCTTCGTCCCACGTGATACGCACGTACTTGCTCGTGCCTCGGTTCTGGGTGTTTCGGCCGCCCGGACCTGTTGAGCCCTGCGCCCCGTTCGGGTCCCAGTCCACTCGCTTGAGCGGATACCGCACTCGGTTCTTGGAATAGACACGCTTCTTATAGGAGGTCATGATCGGCCCGAGGACCGCGTGCATAGGAGGCCCAAAGCTGTTCCCACGCGCCTCCATCTTCCAGACGTTGAAGTCCTGCTTGTCGTATTTCCACTCGTAGTCCAAGGGCCTGATTCGGGTGATTCTCCCATTCTTCACATCAACCACTGCCGGGGAACCCGCCTCAGCCGTTCCAATCAGACTTAGTCCCTTAATGACCTGCTTATCTGCTCCGATGTCGACCTTGTCTCTTCTGCTGCTCATGCTCGTATCTGTGTTGCCTTCCACTCACGCAACCTCCCACTTCAAACTGGCTCGTGCTCGGCCGAGCCACTCCCCCGAATAATTGGCTGACCTTGTCCGCTTATCACTAGGTCTTCTGCCGCCCCCACGTGGCATCGACCTTCTAATCAGTCATCTGTTGCCTGTGCCGCGTTAGGTCTTAACGATCATGTCCATCCTTCGGTCGGTCCTCTTCTTCCGGACCGACCGACAGCCTATTCTTCCTCGTACTCCACCCACGGTGAGTCGTGGTCTCCGCTCAAGCACATGACGATGAAGGCGTATGGCTTGTCCACCCAGCGGGTGATGAGCGGCAGGTGTGGGAACCCCTCAGGGCAGATGGCGATGGTGGGCGTGTTGAAGATGTGACGCT
>JAAYJE010000030.1 GCA_012523095.1 Actinomycetota bacterium
CGAGGAAGTCCCCGGCTGGAATACCGACATCTCGGGCGTGACCAGCGTCCAGGATCTACCACAGGAGACCATCGACTACCTCAACCTCATCATCAACAACGTGCGCGTACCCATCTCGCTCATCTCAGTCGGACCGAGACGCGAACAGCACATCAAGGTGCCGTATCCCGGAGTGGGCCGTCGGCCGGGTCCGGGAGAAGAACGCGAATACGACGATGGCGGGCATTCGGGCGGCCACTGATAGTGCTGACAGGGGAGGAGAGTATGGCTTCTGACCGTCTGGACGTCCTGGTGGTGGGCGGGGGCGCCCGGGAGCACGCTCTCGTCCGCAGCCTAGCCAAGAGCCCGCGGGTCGGCAGGCTTCTGGGGGCGCCGGGTAGTCCCGGCATCGAGGACGACGCGGTTTCAGTGGCGGTCGACTCGGGCAATATCCCGACCCTGGTCGCCTTTGTGGATCGGGAGAAGATCGACCTTACCGTAGTGGGCCCCGAAGCACCGCTCGTGGCCGGTCTTGCCGACCAGTTGCGGTACCGGGGCTTCGTCGTCTTCGGCCCCGGGGCCGCCGGGGCGCGGATCGAGGGTTCCAAGGCTTTCGCGAAGGAGGTCATGGAGGCGGCCGGGGTGCCGACTGCGCACGCCGATGTCTTCACCGAACATGGCCCGGCCCTGGCCTACTTGCACAAGCATGGGGCGCCCGTTGTGATCAAGGCCGACGGCCTGGCCGCCGGCAAAGGGGTGATGGTTGCTAAGACGCTTGCGGAGGCGGAGGCGGCCCTGACGGAATGCTTCGTGGTGCGGCGTTTCGGAGACGCGGCCAACGTGGTTCTCATAGAGGAGTATCTCGAGGGTGAGGAACTGTCTCTTCTCTCGATCGTGAGCGGCGACCAGGTTCTGCCGCTTGCTCCCGCCCAGGACTACAAGCGCATCTTCGACGGCGACGAGGGGCCCAACACAGGCGGCATGGGTTCGTATTCTCCCGTGCCGTCTGTGGACGATGTGCTCTACGAGCGTCTGGTGGACGAGATCGTCCGTCCCACCGTCGCCGAGATAGTACGGAGGGGCATCGACTACCGCGGCGTCCTCTACGCGGGCCTCATGCTGACCGACCATGGGCCCGAGGTACTGGAGTTCAACTGCCGGTTCGGCGACCCGGAGACACAAGCGCTGCTGCCGCGGTTGCAGTCGGACCTGCTGGAGTTGCTCTGGGCGGCGGCGCGGGGCGAGACCTTACCGGCCGCGACTGAATGGTCCAACGGACCGGCCGTAGGGGTGGTCATGGCGTCGGGCGGGTATCCGGGGTCGAGCTCGAAGGGCGACCCCATCGCCGGGTTGGAGAACGCCTGGGCGGTGAACGGAGTGGAGGTCTTTCACGCCGGCACACACCGGGGGTCGGACCGCATACTTGTGACGGCGGGCGGCCGCGTTCTCACCGTGACCGGACTGGGCGACACGTTCGCCCAGGCGCGCGCCCGCGCGTACGAAGGCGTTGCGGCGATCAGCTTCGCCGGAGAGCAGCACCGCACCGACATCGCCCTGCGGGCGGAGGAGTGGGAATCCCGGCGCTGAACGATGATATCTCCTCTGCCCCGGCCCGCGACCAGAAAGGGGAGGACATGCCGGATCAGCTGGAGCGACCTGATCGACCAGGTCATCCGGATCAACCGGATCAGCCGGATCAACCATTGGTAGGCATCCTGATGGGCTCCGAGTCCGATGCCCACGTCATGGAAGCCGCGAGCAAGGAACTCGAAGAACGCGGCATCAGGCACCGGGTCGAAGTGTTGTCCGCCCACCGCGATCCGGAGGCGGTGCGGGAATATGCGCTTGGCGCGGAGTCGCGTGGGCTGAGAGTGATCATCGCCGGCGCCGGCAAGGCGGCGGCGCTCCCCGGGGTGGTCGCCGCACTGACCGACCTGCCCGTGATCGGGGTGCCCATCCGGACGTCCGATCTGGGCGGGCTCGACTCGCTGCTGTCCATGGTCCAGATGCCGTCCGGAGTGCCTGTGGCCACGGTGGCGATCAATGGAGCCCGCAACGCCGCCATCCTGGCGGCGAGGATCTTGGGGGTGGCCGGACTGACAGGCGCGGCGTCTGAGAAGGGCTCCCGGTGATCGAACGCTACTCCACGACCGAGATGGCGGCCGTATGGACCGATGAGGCCCGTATGACGGCTTGGCTTCAGGTGGAGTTGGCGGTGTGTGAAGCTTGGAGCAGACTCGGCGAGATACCGGAAGACGCTTTGAGGGAGATCAAAGAGAAGGCCGCCTTCGACGTCCGTCGGGTCTGCGAGATCGAATCCACCACCCAACACGACGTCATCGCCTTCGTGAGCTGCGTAGCTGAGAACGTGGGCGAATGCTCCAAGTACGTCCATTATGGACTCACGTCGTCGGATGTGCTCGACACCGGGCTTGCTCTGCAGTTGCGTGCGGCCGGGGCGCTGTTGGAGGAAGAGGCCAAGGAGCTGGGACGTATCCTGCAGCGCCGGGCGCTGGAGCATCGCGATACGGTCATGATGGGCCGCACCCACGGAGTGCACGCCGAACCCATCACATTCGGCATGGTGCTGGGACTCTGGGCCTTCGAGGTGCAGCGTGGGCTGGAGCGCCTGAGGCGGGCCGTGAGACAGGTGTCCGTGGGCAAGGTCTCCGGCGCCGTGGGCAACTATGCGAATGTCGATCCCCAGGTGGAGGCGCTCACCATGGGGATCCTCGGTCTGGAAGCGGCTCCCATCTCCACCCAGATCGTGCAGCGCGACCGACATGCCGAGTTCATGAGCGCTCTGGCCCTGCTGGCGACGACGATCGAGAAGATCGCCCTTCAGGTGCGCCATTACCAGCGCACGGAGGTCCTGGAGGCCGAGGAGTACTTCGCCCCGGGGCAGAAGGGCTCGTCGGCTATGCCGCACAAGCGCAACCCCATCATCTCCGAACGCCTCTGCGGCCAAGCTAGGATCATCCGCGGCAACATGCTCACCGCTTTCGAGAACGTGGCTCTGTGGCACGAGCGCGACATAAGCCACTCGAGCGCCGAGCGCGTCATCCTGCCCGATAGCACCATCCTTGTCCATTACATGCTCAAGCAGGCCTGTTGGCTGGTGGACAAGCTGAACGTCTACCCGGACAACATGACGCTCAACCTCGACAAGAGCTTCGGTCTTCCCTACAGCCAGCGGGTGCTGCTGGCCCTCGTACAGAGCGGGATGCTCCGGGACGACGCTTACGCGGTCGTCCAGCGCAGCGCCATGAGGGCCTGGGAGGAGAAGACGTCGTTCCAAGAGCTTCTGAAGGCCGACCCTGAGGTCGCCGGCCGCCTGTCGGAGGCTGCGCTGGAGAGCTGTTTCGACCCTGCTTACCAGCTTCGCAACATAGGCGTGATCTTCAACCGGGTGGCCGCTCTGGAGTGGTAGGGTGGGTCCCGGGAGCCGCCGGGATCGTCCCTCAGCCCGCCGGGATCGTCCCTCAGTCGGGAAAGCCTTGCTCCCGCTTCTTGCGCTTGCGATACTCCTCGCTCGCCCGGCCGGCGACGACCAAGCCGACGACCACCAGCACCATGGCGACACCGCTGACCATCCAGAACGCGGTGTCGTCGAGCGCCCAACACACAGCGCCGCCGACCACACCGGCCGACAGCAGGGACAGGGCGGTGATATGGAGTCTCCGTTCGCGGGTCATCACTATTGCTATTCGCTTTGATCGAGACATCGGCCGGGAGGCCCGGCCCGGTATCCGTCACCACATCGACAGGATATCAGGACCGACAGGATATCAAGGCCGGCCAACCGCGCGCAGCATGCGTCGGGCGAAGAGGACCGTCTCGGCTGTGATGACGGCCTGCAACGGGAGAGCCGTCTCTACATCGTCCTCGCGCTCCCTCTCCAAGCTGATAGAATCGATGCTTGGTTTGTTCCCGGCCGTCCGGCTCCATCGCAGGGCGCCGCCGCAGGGCCGGAACGACGAGGAGCGCGCGAAGTATGACCCGCCTGGAGAAGCTCTACGAAGGCAAGGCCAAGATCGTCTACGTGACGGACGATCCGGATGTCTACATCCAAGACTTCAAAGACCGCGCCACCGCTTTCGACGGAGCCAAGAAGGGCACTATAGGCGAGAAAGGCCGTATCAATACGCCCTGCCGGCCCACCTTTTCACACTGCTCGAGAAGGCCGGCATCCGCACGCACTTCTTGGGTCTCGAATGACGCCCTGCACGATCCACTGCTGTGTCGGGTGCACATCGATCAGTTGGAGTTGCTCACTCCGGAGGAATTGGACGAGCTCACCCCCGGCACCTGCCGTCTGTGGGACGCCGCGACCCGTGAGAAGCTCGACAAGGACCGCTTCCGCCGTGACCTGGGCGGTGTGGAGAAGGCCTATGCTGAGGTGCTCCGCCGGGTGCCGGCGAATGATGACCCGACCTAGAGAAGGAGCGCCATTATGCCGGGGGAGGAAAAGACGATGGAAGGACACTTGATCTGCCCGCGCTGCGGGTCTCGCGACTCGTTCATGAAGGGGTTTCTGCCGGAGACCTGTGTATGCCGCGTCTGCCAGAGCCAGCTCGACTACCGCGAGATACCGGACTGCGGCCCCGACTGCGAGATCCGGCAGGAGGAAGCAGCGGCTGAGACGGCGCCTGAGGACGTGACGGATGCCGGGGCGCCGGACGGCCCTGCGACCCCGGGGTCCGGGGGCGTGACGCGGTCGGGCGGTCCTCCGGAGCCGTATGCTTCTCCCGAGCCGTATGCTTCTCCCGGGCAGGACGCTCCTACGGAACCGGACGCTCCTGGGAACGCCGCGGGAGAATGATGCGTAATCTCCTGCACGACGATTCGCCCCGCGACGAATGTGGGGTGTTCGCCCTTTATGCCCCCGAGATGGATGTTGCCAGGCTCACCTTCTTCGCCCTCTTCGCGCTACAGCATCGAGGACAGGAATCGGCCGGTATCGCGGTGACTGATGGGGCCAAGCTGATAGTCCATAAGGAGATGGGGCTCGTCTCTCAGGTCTTCCAGGAGGAGACCCTGCAGTCTCTTCCGGGCAGGCTCGCCATCGGCCACGTACGCTATTCCACCACGGGCTCCAGCGAGACGCGGAACGCCCAACCTTTCGCGCGTACCCGAGACGGCTCGTTCATCGCTTTGGCCCACAACGGCAACCTGGTGAACACCGACGAGCTGCGGAGCAGTCTGCTGAAGAACGGGCACGTATTCGAGAGCACCTCCGACACCGAGGTCATCGCGGCCCTGCTGGCGGAGCACCCTTCGCACGACATCCGCTTGGCGCTGCGCGACGTCGTGCCGCGGCTGCGGGGTGCCTTCAGCGCCGTGTTGCTGACCAAGGATGAGGTCGTCGGCTTTCGCGACCCGTACGGGATACGACCTCTTGTCCTGGGTAGGGTCGGCGACCGCTACTGCTTGGCCAGCGAGACGTCGGGGCTCGACATCATCGGAGCTCGGCTGGTGCAGGAGCTGGAACCGGGCCAGATATGCGTAATCAACGAGGACGGATACCACATCGACCAGGTGGTCGACCGCAAGCGGTCGGCTTTGTGCGTGTTCGAGTTCATCTACTTCGCTCGGCCCGACTCGGTCATGAAAGGCCAGACCCTGTACGGCGCCCGCAGCCGCATGGGGCGGCAGTTGGCCCTGGAGTCGCCTGTGGAGGCCGATCTGGTGAGCCCCGTGCCCGACACCGGCATCTGTGCCGCCACGGGCTACGCAGCGGCGAGCGGCATCCCCTATGGGGAGACCCTCATCAAGAACCGCTACATAGGGCGGACGTTCATCGACCCGGAGCCCCAGGTTCGCAGGCTCGGCATCCGCATGAAGTTCAATCCGCTCACTTCAGCTATCAAAGGCAAGCGCTTGGTGATGGTGGATGATTCCATTGTACGGGGCACCACCACTCGCGCGCTCGTGAGGGTGCTCTTCGAGGCAGGGGCCAAGGAGGTCCACCTGCGCATCACGTCGCCCCCCATCCTGTATCCGTGCTTCTACGGCATCGATATGGCCGACCAGGACGAGTTCATAGCCTTCGGTAAGAGCGTCGAGGAGGTGAGCAGGGAACTGGAGGCCACCTCCGTCCATTACCTCTCGCTCGAGGGGCTGATGAAGGCCACAGGCGTAGGGGACGAGGAGTCGGGCTTCTGCGCCGCCTGCTTCACCGGGAAGTACCCGTGCGAGGTGCCCGAGAAGCTACGCAGCTCGAAGTTCCGTCTTGAACACGCCGGAGACGTGACTAAGGCCTGAGCGGTCTCTCTAGCTCTCGATGCCCTCGCGGGCTCGGACACCCTGCCGGTAGTAGTGTTTGACCTCGCACATCTCCGTCACCAGGTCCGCGCGCTCGACCAGTCTGGGATCGGCGCGGCGCCCGGTGAGCACCAGCTCCACGTCGTTCGGCTTCAGATCGATGAGGTCCAGCAAATCGTCCACGTCCAGCATCCTCATCCAGGCGGCCAACAGCGCCTCGTCGAGGATCACTACCTGGTATCGGCCTGAGGTGAGGACGGCGCGCACATCGTCCAGTCCGTTCCGCGCGAGTGAGGCGTCGTCCTCGGATGCTTGGCCCCTGATCCACCGGCCTCTTCCGTACTGCCGGCAGGTGATCTTCTCTCCGAGACACTCGAGAGCTTGGATCTCGCTGTAGCGGCCTTCCTTGATGAACTGGGCGATGAAGACGCGCAGGCCGGCACCGGCCGCGCGGACGGCCAGTCCGATGGCGGCCGTGGTCTTTCCTTTGCCGTCGCCGGTGTAGAGCTGCACGTAGCCTTGGCGTAGTAAGGAAGGCGCTTCCCCGATTGGGGCGCACGATTCTTGGCTCACCTCTAATACCTCCTTGAGGTCGTTGGGTGGGTGTCATCGTCCGGTCGCCCGGCTCCCAGATATGACCGGAGTTTGAAGAGGTCGGCACGGAGCAGGAAGTACCCCCAACTTAGCGGCCGGTCGGCCGCGTCCCGGAAGAGATGCTCCACACGGAGGGCCGGCGCTCCCGGCGGCTCGTCCAGGATCCTGGCCGGCGCTCGACCTAGGGCCGTCGCGTGCAGAGTGACCGTTCCGCGCGGGAAGCCCTCTGCCTCGACGTCGCCGAACAGCCCATGCAGTGAGGTGGACTGGATCAGCAGCTCCACGAGCGGCCTGGCGGCGTCGTATGGGACATACTCCCGGTGATACACGGCAGGGGTATCGTCGCTCAGGACCAACTGGCGAAGGTGGACGACGGACTCGCCCGGCGGTAGGTCGACCATAGCGGCGATCCGGTCGTTAGCCGCTATGGTCGACGCGGAGAGCAGGCGCACGGTGAGGCGACTTCCGGCGCACTGCTCCATGAGTTGTCGGAGCAAGAACGCGGAATCGCCGAGGTCGAAGGTCCGTGCGTACGTGCCGCGTCCCTTGGTGGCCGAGATGAGGCCTCTCTCGGTGAGGACGCTGAGCGCGCGCCGTACCGTCATATGGCTGACGCCGAACTCCCTGCGGAACTGTGCCTCCGAAGGCAACTGCGCGCCTGCCTGATAGGCGCCGGAGGCGAGGCGTCCGGCTATCGTGTCCGCTATGTGAAGGTAGACCGGGGGCGATATCTTCCGATTCCCGATGCGAACCGTCCCTTCGGGGCCGGACCCGGTTCTGCGGACTGTCTCCATGCACTCCTCCTCTGTTCGTGATCACGAGGCGAAGAGGCCGGAGACAGGCCGGATCCCAGGGTGCCGAAACGGCACGCCAGGGAAGGGGACGACATGACGCCGGCCGCTCCTCTCCCTCGAAGTCGCGGCAGCCAATGTGCGCTTTCGGCAGGTCTTCGGACTTGTGGGCGGTTCCGTGTGCCACGGAGTTCTCTACCGGCCGTCGCTTCCCAGTTCTTTCGACCCAGTGCCTGTGTGACGGCTTTCGTTCCCACTCACCGCTGCGGGGCAGTCCCGGTTTCGCACCGGATTCCCTTGTCTCTCACGGACCTGTGCCGTTGGAGACGCCGACAGCACTGCCATTCTAGGTGCGGGCGTGGACGACTGTCAACCCATCTGCCTTACCGCCTACCTGCCGCCTGTTCACCCGGGCTCCCACTTGGGTCGCCGGTCCCACGCCTGTCGATTCGAAAGAGCCTCGAAGGGTTGATGACGGCCTGCTCCTGTGTTACAAACACCTACGCACGGATGCTCTAGAGAGAGCAGAAGGGAAGTCGGTGTAGGACGGGCCTCGAAACGGCGTTTTGAGGCTGCAGGTCGAATCCGACGCGGGCCCGCCGCTGTGACCGGGGACGGACACCGCCGGTGCCACTGTCGACATGGAGGCTTAGCATCTTGGGAGCCTTCTTGGATGGGAAGGCGCGGTGATCCGGTGGATCCGGAAGCCAGAAGACCTATCCGTGCTGCGGAGACAGAGGCCGCTCCCGTGGAAAGGAGTGGGCATGTCTACGTATGGGGCGGAATACGGCGTCCCTGAGTCCTTCGGGCTCAGGGACGTTTTTTGTGCTTTTTTTGAGAGGTCAGGAGGAGCGGATGATGCCGAAGCGGATCTATCTCATACGGCACGGAGAGACCGAGGGGACGGCCGAAGGACGTATGCTGGGTTCTACCGACCAACCGCTCAGCGACCGTGGCTCGAGTCAGGTGAGGCGGCTGGCCGAACTACTGGGGCCCAGTCTCCGTGGGCCCCGCGCCACCTGGTGTGTCGCCAGCCCTTTGCGGCGGGCCCAACAAACCGCTCAAGGCGTCGCGGGACCGTTAGGCCTGGCGATCAGCACCGACCCCGATCTGCGCGAGATGGACTTCGGCGCTTGGGAGGGGCTCACCACTGATGAGGTCGAGGTGTTGTTCCCCGGTGAGCAGGAGCAGTGGTTGTCCCCCACCGGTGACTCCGCCTTCCCTGACGGCGAAAGCCTCGCCGGATTCGAAGAACGCGTGATGAAGGCTCAGAAGCGGATTTTCGATAGGCCGGAAGAGCAGGTCGTGGTCTTCGCCCACGGCGGGGTGGTGAGACAACTCGTCTGCGGGATCCTAGGGCTCGGCCGGGACGGCTACTGGCTGTTCGCGGTGCAGCCGGCGTCGGTGACGCGCATCGATCTCTATGACGGTGGGATTGAAGCGGGTGCGTTCCTCTCGGGACTCTGGTCGGTCCATGATTGGGAGGCGGGCTAGCATGGGTCACATAGTACTCGTGACCGGCGGCTGCCGCAGTGGCAAGAGCGCGCTCGCGCAGAACCTGGCCGAATCACTGCCCGCTCCGCGGGTGCTCCTGGCCACCGGCATCGCGATTGATCAGGAGATGGCGACGCGTATCGAGCGGCATCAGAAGGCGCGCGCCACCGGAGGCTGGAGCACGTTGGAGGAGCCCTACGACCTGGCCGCGGCGCTTCGGGCCGCACCGACGGACGCGGTGGTCGTGGTGGACTGCCTGGCCGTGTGGGTGGGCAACCTGATGTGGGAAGCGGGGATGAAAGATAGAGCGGCGTCGATCTCCGATCCCGCGGGATGCGGCTCCACGCTTTCCGAGGGCGACATCGTTCAGTGCTGCGGGGGCATCGCAGAGGCGTGCGGGCGGCGTTTCGGGCTCACCATCTTTGTCACCAACGAAGTCGGTCTCGGCGTGGTGCCGGAGTCTGCGGCGGGTCGTCGCTACCGCGATCTCCTCGGCCGCTGCAACCAGACCTTGGCACACGCGGCCCGACTGGTGGTTCTTATGGTGAGCGGTCTGCCTCTACTTCTGAAGAGTCCCTGCGCCGAAGGCCGGGACCCGCAGACGGCTGTGTGTGATGGGTACGAAGCGATCGAAAGGTACGTGCATGAGCTTGCTCGATGAGACCCTGTCGTCCATCGGCCCGCAGGACGCGGCGGCGCGAGCCGCCGCGCATGCCAGGCTGGAGGCGCTCGCCATGCCCTACTGGGCGCTGGGGAGGCTGATGGACCTGGCTGAGGATCTGGCCGGCATGACCGGGTCCACGAACCCGCCGGTGGAGCGGAAGTCCATGGTTGTCATGGCGGGAGACCACGGCGTGGTGGCGGACGGCGTCAGCGCGTATCCGCAGGAGGTGACCGTGCAGATGGTCGCCAACATCGCGACAGGGGGCGCGTCGATCAACGCCCTTGCCCGGCAGGTAGGTGCGACGGTGACCGTGGTCGACGTGGGCGTGGCCGGGGACTTGAGTGCGCTGGGCGGCGCGGTGCTGAGTCGCAGGGTGGCGCCCGGCACGGCGAGCATCGCCCGTGGCCCGGCCATGAGCCGTGGGCAGGCGGTCCGGGCGTTGGAGGCGGGCATAGAAGTGGCGCAGAGGTTGGGGCCGACCACCGACGTGTTCGGCACGGGTGAGATGGGCATCGGCAATACCACACCGAGCAGCGCCATCGTGGCTGCGGTCTCGGGGGCTGCACCGGCAGAGGTGACCGGTCGCGGCACCGGTCTCGACGACAAGCAGCTTCAGTACAAGGCGCGCGTGGTAGAGCGGTGTCTGCAGGTCAACGGCTTCACGCCTGGGGTCGCCGGCACGGGCGCCGACGACGGCGTCGACCTGCTGGCCAAACTGGGCGGCTTCGAGATCGGCGGTATAGCCGGGCTGATGCTGGGGGCTGCGGCCCTGCGCAGGCCGGTGGTGATCGACGGGTTCATCTCGACGGCCGGAGCCTTGGTGGCTCAGATGGTGTGTCCCGCTTCCACCGGATACATGATCGCCGCTCATCGGAGCGTTGAGCAGGGCCACCACGTCGCTCTCGAGACGTTGGGTAAGAAACCTCTCCTCGACATGGACCTGCGTCTGGGCGAGGGCACCGGGGCCGCGCTGGCGATGAACCTGGTCGATGCAGCCAAGCGGGTGCTGACCGAGGTCGCGACCTTCGACGAAGCCGCGGTCTCGCAGCGTGACAGGTAGGCGATGACGGTGATCAAGCCGTTCTTTTCCGCTCTTAGCTTTCTCACCCCGACGCCCGTCCCGGAGTCATGGGCCGGCAGGGAGAAGGAGCTGTCGCAGAGCTCCTACTACTTCCCCGTCGTGGGACTGCTGGCAGGAGGTGTGGCGGCGGCCGTCTGCTTCGGGCTCGACAGGATCCTGCCCCCGCTCGCCTCCAGCGCCATCGTGGTGTGCTTGCTGGTCGGGGTTTCGCGGGCGCTGCACATGGACGGCTTGGCCGACACCGCCGACGGGCTGCTCAGCTCCCGGCCGCGCGAGCAGGTCCTCCAGATCATGCGCGACAGCCGTACCGGCGCCATGGGCGTCGTCGCTGTGGTCTGCGTGGTGGTGTTGAAGACGGCTCTCTTCGGCTCGGTGGCGCCCGACGGCGTGCGCTGGAAGGTCGCCCTGCTCATGCCGGTGGCCGGGCGATGCGCCATGGTCGTCACGATGGCCGTGTTCCGCTACGCCCGGCCGGAAGGCGGGCTGGCCACGATCTTCGCGGTGAGCGGCATCCGGCGATGGTTGCTTCTCGCGTGGGCGGTGGTTGTTGTGGTGGGAGCCGGCTGGTTGCCGATGGGCCTCATGGGCCTGGTCGCCGGCGCCGCGTCTATCGGCGCCGGGCTTCTCGTGGGCTTGTACTGTCACCGCAGGATCGGTGGATACTCAGGGGACACTCTGGGTGCGACCAACGAGATCGTGGAATGTGTCCCGGCCCTGGTCGGAGCGTTGTGGGCATGGAATTGAGCACCGGGCCAGGCGGTCGACAAGGCCCTGGGTCGAGGGGCCGGGCGGGCCACCCCTCCCAAGGTGTGTCGGGCTCTCAGTCTATCCAACATGGAGGCCACATCCGGCGCCTTGCGCAGGCCGCGGGCATCCCTCCCGAAGAGCTCCTGGATTTCTCGGCCAGCATCAACCCTCTTGGTCCGCCTCCGTGGTTGCGTGACGTGGTGATGCAGCACCTCGGCGATATCGAACACTACCCCGACCCTGAGTGCGGGGAGCTGGTGGAGGCGATAAGCGCCCGCTACGGTGTCTCGCCCGAGCGCGTGGTGGTGGGCAACGGTTCGGCCGAGATCATCGCGGCGCTTCCGCGGGTCCTGCCGGTGAGGAGAGCGCTGATCCCCGTTCCTACCTACGTGGATTACGCCGTTGCTGTAATCCAAGCCGGTTTGGATGTGGACTACACGCTCTTAGAGGAGGAGGCGGACTTCGCTCTCGATCTTCAGAGCGTCGGCGGGCTGTTGCGGGGCGGCGAGGCCGTCTTTGTGGGGCGGCCGAACAACCCCACCGGGATGTTGTGCTCGGCGCCGGGCCTGGCTGGCCTGGCGACACAGCATCCTGATTCGTGGCTGGTCGTGGACGAGGCCTTCATCGAGTTCGTGGAAGAGGAGGACCGCGCAGACGACGGGACTCTGCTCCACGTGGACGAGCCTAATCTCATCGTACTCAGGTCCCTCACCAAGCTGTTCGCCATCCCAGGCCTACGCCTGGGCTTCGCCGTCGTTCCGTCGGACATGGCGCCTTTGCTGCGCCGGACCCTCGTGCCTTGGTCGGTGAACGCTCTGGCGCAGGCGGTGGGCGTCGCCGCTCTCGCCGATATCGACTATGTGCAGGCCTCCAGAGCCTTCGTGCGGGAGGAGCGGAGGTGTCTGGCCGAGGAGCTGGCTGCCCTGCCCGCCCTGCGGGTCTTCCCAGGCAGGGCCAACTACCTGTTGGTCAAGGTGGCGGAGGGGCCGGTAGACGCGCGCGAACTCGCCCGAAGACTGCTGCGGAGGGGCATAGCCATCCGTGTTTGTGACAACTTCGATGGCCTCGACGGCAGGTACTTCCGGGTGGCCGTGCGAAGGGTTGAGGAGAATGCTCGTCTGATCGAGGAGATAAGACCGGTCCTTGCTTCTGGGGGAGTGTCACTCCGATGAACCGGCCGACACAGGTGGCTTGCGCCCTCCTTCTCGATGCGGTGGTGGGAGATCCGCGGTGGCTTCCTCATCCTGCCGTAGGCACGGGCCGGCTGGCGCTGCGGCTCGAGCGGTTGACGAGGTCGCGGATAAGGGGCGACAAGCGGGCAGGGTGCGTCACAGCGATGGCGGTGGTCGGATCGGCTGCGCTTGCCACCGTGCTGATCGAGAGAGCCGCCCGTAGGCTACATCCTTGGGTCGGAGAGCTGGCGTCCGTGGCCATCATCTGGACCGCCTTGGCCCCCCGCGGTCTTGCCGTGCATGCCCTCGACGTACTTGCGGCGTTGGAGCGCGATGACCTGGACGCAGCCCGCAACCTGGTGGGCCGTATGGTGGGCAGGGAGGTCGCTTCCCTGGACGAGGCCGGTGTGGTGAGGGCGGCGGTTGAGAGTGTGGCCGAGAACACCGTGGACGGGGTCACTGCGCCGCTGTTCTACGCATTCGCGGGAGGTCCGGCGGCCGTCGCCGTGTACAAAGCCGTGAGCACGCTCGACTCCACCTTCGGCTACCGCAATCAGAGATACGAACGGTTCGGTTGGGCTTCGGCGCGGGCCGACGACTTGGCGAACCTGGTCCCGTCCCGGCTGACGGTCCTTGCGAGCGTCTTGGCTGCGGCCCTTCTCGGGCTCCGGCCGGTCGATGCGTTACGGGTCTGCCTGCGTGACGGGAGGAAACACTCGAGTCCTAACTCGGGGCTGGCTGAAGCCACAGCGGCCGGCGCCCTGGGGGTGCAGCTCGGCGGCCCCCTCATGCGCGACGGGCGTCTCGCTGAGTACCCGACCCTGGGGGATCCCGTGTACCCTCTGGACCGGGATCACATCAGGCAGGCGGTACGTCTGATGGGTGTGACCACCGCTGTTTGGACCGCGATGATGGCCGGCCTAGGTCTGGGACGGCGTGGCGGACGCGGCCTCCAGCGCCTGCGCGGCGTCGGCGACCTCGATGGCGCCGGCGGCCAATAACTCCGACACGAGGGCGCAGGCCTCTCCGCCGCTCAGGTCGCGCTCCGTGATGGGCGGGTCGGTGATCACGACTACCTTCTTTCCCGCCCGGCAGGCCTGGAGCGCCGTCCGCAGGGGGGCGATATTCCCGCGTCCAAAGAACACCGGGGCGACGATGATGACTTCCGCCTCATCGGTCAACGAGTCGAACTCCTGCACCACCTCCTGAGGGAAGGGCTCGAACGGTGGAGCGGACACCACGTCAAGCTCGTAACGTTCGGCGACCGCGTAGTCCGAATCAAACACGCTCACGATCCCGACGGTGGGCGTGAACCCGTGCGCCACCAGTTCCTCCAGCAGTCCCGAGGCCGCGTCACCTCCGGCGATCACATGCACCCTGCGCTCGACAGCCTGGTTGTCCTCGGGGGCTCTTGACCACACGGGGGTGAGATAGGGTCGCGGGCCCTGTCGATGGACGGTCACCCTGGCCTTGAACACCTCCAGGATGGTCTTCGGGTCAAGGATGTCGCTCGGAGTCCCCCGCGCCGCCAACCTTCCACGGTCCAGCAGCACCAACTCGTGACAGTATTGCGCGGCTATGTTGAGGTCGTGCAGCACGACGGCGATGGTTCGGCCTTCAGTGTTGAGGCGGCTGAGGAGCTGCATGATCTCGAGTTGGTGGTTGAGGTCAAGGTTATTGAGCGGCTCGTCGAGCAACAGCACGGGCGTCTGCTGGGCCAAGGTCTGGGCGATGAGGGCGCGTTGGCGTTCCCCGCCGGATAGCCCGGTGATCAGTCGCGCCGTGAGGTCGGTCATGCCGGTGGCTCGGAGCGCCGCCGCCACGGCTTCGCCGTCGCCGGCCGGCGCGTCTTGGGCATAGCGGCCCATGGCGACCATCTCCTCAACAGTGAAGTTGAAGTCGAGGTGGAACTGTTGGGGCACCACCCCCGCGATGCGTGCCAACTCGGCCGCACGGTATTCCCCAAGTGGCCGTTCGTGAAGCAGGATCTCTCCGGCTGAGGGTCTCACTCCTCCCGTGAGGGCGCGCAAGAGCGTGGTCTTGCCCGAACCGTTGGGTCCGAGGATGCCCACGAAAGCGCCCTGGGCGATCTGGAGATCGATCGGGCCGAGTACGAGCTGTCCCCCCAGTCTCACTTCCAAGGCCCGGGTCTCATAGGCGGGGGGCTTCGCCGCCCCTCCGCGCGTTGTCCCTCCGCGCGCCGCCCCTCCGATGGCAGGTATCGCTTCGCCGGTGGGCGCCGTTCCGGCTCCATCGGGCGTCGTCACGGCGCCGCCGTCAGTGGCCACATCGCCGGGTGCGACCGCGCTGCTTCCAGATTTCGCCGGGTCTGGAGGTGTCGCCATCTCACACCCCCTTTCGCACGCGGAGCAGGTAGAGGAAGAAGGGGCCGCCGGTGGCCGCCGTGATGATGCCCACAGGGATCTCGGAGGGAGCCATGGCGGTACGGGCCACGGTATCGGCCGCCAGGAGAAGCAGGGCGCCGAAGAGGGCCGTTGCCGGCAGTAGGCGGCGATGGTCGGGTCCTACTATGAGACGCATGATGTGGGGCACCATCAGCCCGATGAAGCCGATGAGGCCCGAAAACGACACGGCCGCCGCCGTCGTCAGCGAGGCCACGATCATGAGATTCCGGCGGGTGCGGCGACTGTCTATGCCCAGTTCTCGGGCCCGTTCTTCGCCCATGAGGAGCAGGTTCATGCGCCGGGACATCAACATCATGTAGACGAAGCCCGCCATCACTACCGGCAGCGTGATCCAGATCTTGTTCCAGGTGGCGGTGGTGAGGCCGCCCATGAGCCAGACGACCACCGTGTGCAGGTCTCGCTCCGTGGCCACCATCAGAAAGGACGTGATGGCCGTGAGGGTGGAGCCCACCGCTACTCCGGCCAGCAGGAGAGAGGCCGCGCCGGTGAAGCCCCCGATGGTGGCCACCCGGTACACGAGGAAAGCGGCCAGTACCGCTCCTATGAAGGCAAGGAGCGGGAGCGTGTAGATGCCGAGGGAGGTGAGGGGCCTCCACACGATGGCGATGGTCGCGCCCAGTGCTGCTCCGGCGGACACGCCCAGCAGGTAAGGTTCGGCCAGGGGATTGCGGAAGATGCCCTGGAACGAAGCGCCGGCCGTGGACAGGGCGGCGCCCACCACTAGGGCAAGGACGATGCGGGGCAGACGGAGGTTGAGAAGCAGTCGGGGCGCCCAGTCGGGGAAGTCGCCGGTCGCCGCGGCCCCCTCGCGGAAGAGACCGGCGAACGCCCGGAAAGCTTCTCCGACGGACATCCCTGCTGCGCCGACCACGGCCGCCGTGACGACCGCCGCCACCAAAGCAGCCGCCAGTGCCGCCATCACCAGGCGATAGGTCCTGCGACGTTCTTGGCCGGTCGCCATGTTCTCGCCTCCGTTTCGACCGCCGCGGCGCGGGCGTTCCGCCGCGCAGCGCGCCGCTTGTCCGGCGCCGGCTCCCGAGCGAAGGAGCCGGCGCCAAGAGCGGTCGTACTACCCGAGCCTAGAAGGCTCCGGGATGGATAGCTTCAGCCAGAAGCCGCAGACCCTGTCCGACACGAGGCCCTGGACGGGTCGCCGTGGTGTCATCGAACAGGAAGACGCTGCCGCTCTTGACGGCCGCCATGCCTGCGAAGCGAGGGTCACCCTTGAATTCTTCAGCGCTCGAATATCCGGAAGCGCTTGGCAGGAGGACCACATCCGGGTCGGCAGAGATCAGTTGTTCGGGCGTCAGCTGGTAATAGGCCTGGACCGCGACTCCCTCGACGCCGGCCGAGCCGATGTTCACACAGTTGGCGAGTGACAACATCTCGTCCACGAATGACCCCGGCCCGCACGTCCAGAGCGTGTTGTCCAAGCCATAGAAGACTCTGGGCTTGTCTCCGGTGGCCGTGGCTGCCTCGGCGACCTCCGCTATCTCAGCCTTGATCGACGTGATCAGCTGAGCCGCTTCCGCCGTCTTGCCGGTCACGGCTCCGAGAGTGGTGATGTTCGCGTAGATCCCATCCACTGTAGCCGGATTGAAGATGATCACGGCGGCTCCGGCGTCCCGGATGGGCGCCAGCGCCTCTTCGTTGCCTGAATAGCCGACCACCAAGTCGGGGCTGAGAGCCATGATGGCCTCGGTGTTGGCCATGAAGTCGCCGATCTTGGCGATGTTCTCCACTTCAGTAGGGTAGTCGCAGAGCGAGGTCACGCCTACCACCCGTTCTCCCAGCCCGAGGGCGAACAGCGTCTCGGTGCCGGCCGGAGCCGTCGAGACGATGCGCATGGGCTCGGCTTCGACGGTGACGCTCGTGCCGTTGTCGTCGGTCACGGTAACAGGGAAGGCGGCCTGAGTCGCCGTGGTGGAGGTCGGCGCGACGGCCGTTGAAGTGGTCGACGCTGAGGTCGTTGTGGTTTGAGCCGCCGTGGTGACGCTGGTATCCGCAGCTCCGGTGCGGTTGGACCCGCAGCCTGCGAACGAAAGCGACCCGGCGATGAGGAGCGCCGTCAAGAGCAGTACGAAGATGAAGGGGCGGTGCGATAGTCTGTGCCGTCTTGACGACGGCTGGCAAGGCCCCGCCGAGATGCGGCGAGGCGTCCGGTGTCCGTTCATGCGGACTCCTTTCGATCCAACCTATGGTCATGGCCGCAAGATGGTGGAGAGCAGGTCAGCTACTCCCCGGCCTGACCGCATCTAGGTCGAACCGAGTCGGCGCCCCGCGATAACGGGACGGAGTCGCTCTCTCCGCGGAAAGCGTCTGCTCCTCCTCCTCAGCAGGTATCTGACTCCCGGGTCCATGCGCTCGCTCTCGCAAGGCCCGGTTACAGTGGCGGGACCGCGCCGGATTCTCACCGACTTCCCTCGGGGCTCCGGTTCTCCGGAGCCTGACTGCGGAGGCACCATGCTTGCAGGCGGAACTCTAGCACTCTTGCATGGTGAAGCCAACACTCAGGGCGGGAGACGGTCGGGGGGGCGGGAGATCGGCACGCCCCGAACGGGTTCCGACTGGGGCCGCGTTTTGATACGCTGGTCGGGTGAGAAGCTCGGTGAGCATAGCCCTGTTCTTTCTGATTAGCGGATTCTTCTTGGCCGTCCTCTTGGCGGCGCTCGAGCACAGCCGCAGGCTGCTGGCCGTCGCGGGCGGTTGCCTCGTGGCTGTGGTCTGCATCATCGTGTTCCTGACGCCGGTAGACCTGCCTTCGTGGCACTTCGGGCGGGACGACGAGGTCCCCGCCACGACCACGAGGGGGAGCGTGACGGTTGGTATCACAACTACGACGAGCAGCGCGCTGCGGACCACCACTACGACCTTGGAG
>JAAYJE010000031.1 GCA_012523095.1 Actinomycetota bacterium
GGTGGTCCACTGGAGGCGACTGCCATCCAGCGGGCTCTCGCAGTCCTGGGCAGCGGTGGATTCTATACTGAGTGGTTCGACGCCGCCCAACTCGGCATGTTGTGCGGTGGGGGCGGGTCGCTGCTGATCGAGCGGATCGAATGCAGCTGTGTGATGACACGCGAGTTCTTCCGCGCTTTCGTTGAACTCCTGGAGACGGGACGCAAAGGCTGGATCGTCACCCTCGTGCCGGAGAACACCTCGGTAGACCCCGTACGCAGATGTCTTGTCGGCGCCGACGGCTCAGTCGCGGGAGATCCGGTCTGCGCTCCGGAGGAGCTGCAAGAACTCGCCAGAAGAGGCGGCACTTACGATAGGATCTTGGCCAGCACCACCGTCAAGGCACATGTGCAACCGGTCGGCGCTCAGGGCGCCGCGTACATTTTCGGCGCGGGTCACTGCGCTGAGAAACTGGCGCCCCTACTCAACACCCTCGGCTTCTTCACCACCGTCATCGACGACCGCCCCGACTTCGCGAGTCCTGAGCGCTTCCCAACCGCCGACCGTCTGGTCGTACCTGAGTCCTTCGACGCCGTGGTGGACACGCTTCCCATCGACGCGGACAGCTACCTCGTGATAGTGACCAGGGGCCACAGTCATGACACAAGCGTCTTGGCCCAGTCCCTCAAGACCAAGGCGCGCTACATAGGCATGATCGGGAGCAGGAAGAAAGTCGCCGACACTTTCGAGCACCTGTCCGGCCGGGGCTTCTCCGGCGACGACTTGACGCGCGTCTATGCCCCTGTCGGCTTATCCATCGGGGCGGAGACACCGGAGGAGATCGCCGTCAGCATCGCCGCGCAACTCGTCCAGGTGCGCTCGAACAAGAGCTGAAGGGTCCGGGATCACAGGGAGGACCCTTGTAACCGCTGCAGGTCGTTCCCGGCAGTGTCGCGCGGGCCCCGCCCACGCTAAAATCAAGCGCAACACGGCAGACCACCCCCGAGAGGAGCCCGCATGCCCCGTCGCCCGGATATCCGAAAGGTCCTCATCATCGGCTCCGGCCCCATTGTGATAGGCCAAGCCTGTGAGTTCGACTATTCCGGGACACAGGCGTGTAAGGCGCTCCGTAATCTCGGCTACGAGATCGTCCTCGTCAACTCCAACCCTGCGACTATCATGACCGACCCGGTCATGGCCGACGAGACGTACATCGAACCGCTCAACAAGGAGACGCTGGCCGAGATCATCGCGGCGTCCCGGCCCGATGCCCTCCTTCCCAACCTGGGCGGCCAGTCCGGCCTCAACCTTTCGTCCGAGCTACACCGCTCGGGCGTGCTCGACGAGTACGGCGTGACCACTATCGGGGTGCGCCCTGAAGCCATCGAGCGAGGAGAGGACCGACTGGCCTTCAAGGAGACCATGGACCGCCTCGGCATCGATACGCCCCGCAGTGAGATCTGCTACTCCGTCGACGAGGCGGCGGACGTAGCCGCCGAGCTCGGCTACCCCGTGGTCGTCAGACCTGCGTACACCATGGGAGGCGCCGGCGGTGGTCTTGTCTACAACCGCGAAGAACTGCGGGTGGTGGCCGAACGCGGTATCCGAGCCAGCCTCGTGGGCCAGGTGCTGATCGAGGAGTCGGTGGTGGGCTGGGAGGAGTTGGAGCTCGAGGTCGTGCGCGACGCGAAGAACCAGATGATCACCGTCTGTTTCATCGAGAACGTAGACGCCATGGGAGTACATACCGGCGACAGCTTCTGCACCGCCCCCATGCTGACCATCCCCCCCGAACTGCAACAAAGATTGCAAAACTACGCATATGCAATAGTCGAAGCCATCGAGGTGATCGGGGGCACCAACATACAGTTCGCCCACAACCCCCGCACCGGTCGCGTGACGGTCATCGAGATCAACCCCCGCACCTCCCGGTCTTCCGCCCTCGCGTCCAAGGCCACCGGCTTCCCGATCGCGATGATCAGCTCCGTGCTCGCCGGCGGTCTGACTCTGGACGAGATCCCCTATTGGCGCGACGGCACACTGGAGAAGTACACGCCGTCGGGAGACTACGTAGTGGTCAAGTTCGCCAGATGGGCTTTCGAGAAGTTCCGCGATGCGCAGGACCTCCTAGGCACCCAGATGCGGGCGGTAGGAGAGGTCATGTCCATCGGCAAGAGCTACAAGGAGTCGCTCCAGAAAGCCGTCCGTTCCTTGGAAACGGGACGTTATGGGCTCGGCTTCGCCAAAGACTTCAACTCGAAGTCGCTCGATGAGCTGATGATACTGCTCAAAGAGCCCTCCAGCGAGCGCCACTTCATCATGTACGAGGCCCTCCGCAAGGGCGCGCCTACGGACACCCTCTGTGCACGCACCCACATCAAGCCTTGGTTCATCGAGCAGATGCGGGAGTTGGTACAGTTGGAGGAGGAGGTCCTGGCCTGGCGAACGGCCCGCCCGGCCGAGCCTGATATCGAAGCGGGCGCGGACGCCGCAGCCGCCACACTGCCCGACGACCTGCTGATCCGCGCTAAGAAGGATGGTTTCGCCGACGCCTACCTGGCCGGGCTCACCGGCCTTCCCGAGACCCGGATCAGAGCTCAGCGCCTTGCCCTAGGCCTCAGACACGGCTACCACCCTGTGCCGGTCAGCGGCGTGGAGGGAGCCACCTACTATTACTCCACCTACAACGCCCCGGACGTCGTGCCGGTCGACGACCGTCGGAAGATCATGGTGCTGGGCGGCGGGCCCAACCGCATCGGGCAGGGCATCGAATTCGACTACTGCTGCGTGCATGCCGCCTTCGCCCTTCGCGATGCCGGTCTGGAGTCGATCATGGTCAACTGCAACCCCGAGACCGTCTCGACCGACTACGACACGTCCGATAGGCTCTATTTCGAACCCCTCACCGTCGAGGACGTTCTCGCCATCTATGAGAAGGAGCGCCCCGAGGGTGTGATCATCCAGTTCGGCGGACAGACCCCGCTCAACATCGCCAAGGAACTGGAGCAGGCGGGAGTCCCCATCATCGGCACGTCTCCCGACACCATCGACCTGGCGGAGGACCGCGACCTCTTCCGGGGAATGATGGAAGGCCTCGGCATCCCTATGCCCGAAGCGGGTATGGCCACATCGGTGGAGGAGGCGCGCGCGTTGGCCGATCGTATCGGCTATCCGCTCATCGTCCGCCCAAGTTACGTGCTGGGTGGCCGAGGGATGGAGATCATCCACGATGAGGAGATGTTGGTCCGCTACGTCAATGCGGCGGTGGATATCACTCCGGAGCGCCCCATCCTCATCGACAAGTTCCTCGAGAACGCCATGGAGTGCGAAGCCGACGCCCTCTCGGACGGCGTCGACGCCTTCGTGCCCGCTGTGATGCAACACATCGAATATGCCGGCGTGCACTCCGGCGACTCGGCCTGTGTGATCCCGCCGGTATCGATCCCCGAAAGGCATCTGGCTACCATCGACGACTACACGAGACGCATCGCGGTGGAGTTGGGCGTCGTCGGGCTCATGAACATACAGTACGCCGTTGTCGGCGACGTGGTCTACGTGCTGGAGGCGAACCCTCGGGCCTCGCGGACCGTGCCGCTCGTATCCAAGGTCTGTAATGTGAACATGGCCGGGCTCGCCACCCGGCTGATGTTGGGAGAGCGGCTGGGCGAGTTCGGGCTTGAGCACAAGACCATCCCCTACTTCGGCGTCAAGGAGGCGGTCTTCCCCTTCAGTATGTTCCCCGAGGTAGACCCAGTGCTGGGACCCGAGATGCGTTCGACCGGCGAGGTGCTGGGCATGGCCGGTTCGTTCGGTCTGGCCTTCTCCAAAGCCGAGGAGGCTGCCGGGCAAACGCTCCCACTGGAGGGCACCGTGTTGATCACCGTCGCCGAACGTGACCGCGAACTGGTGTTGCCGGCGGCCCGGGCATTCAGCGAGATGGGCTTCAGTATCCGGGCCACCACAGGCACTCATGCCTTCTTAGCCGGGCAAGGGGTCGCGTCGGAGCCCATCCTCAAGCTGCACGAAGGCCGACCCAACATCGAGGACGCCATCAAGAACGGCGAGATCAGATTGGTAGTCAACACCCCGGCCGGCAAGTCGAGTGAGTTCGACGATTCGTATATCCGCAAGGCAGCCATCAGATACCGGGTGCCTTACATCACCACCACCACGGCGGCCGTAGCCGCGGCCGAGGGCATCGCCGCCCGGCGCGCGGCCCAAGGTCTTGTGCGGTCACTGCAGAGCTACCACTCCTCGATCAAGTAGCGCACCGACCACGTGTGTGAGCGATCGGCACACGGATCACACGGGCGCCTCACGACACATCCCGGACCCGTTCGGAGACTTTGGTCACTGCACGCGCACGAGGAAGCCGAAGTGGCCAAAACCCGCGTAGACAAAGCAGGCCGCTGGTAGCGGACTTCAGGACCGCTGTCAC